>CAZNIS010000011.1:9722-36537 GCA_964573105.1 uncultured Granulosicoccaceae bacterium | reverse complement strand
AGCTCCGGTTTCTTCTACAATCTCAGCTTCGGATTCTTCCGCAATCTCAGCTTCGGTTTCTTCTACAATCTCTGTTCCGGGATCGTCTGCAATCTCCGTTTCAAGATCAGCCTCTGGTAGTTGTGCGGCATCCGCTGTGTCATCAATAGTTGGCGTCAGCTGACTCTCTATGGCAGCGCCAACCGCTGGTGTTTCCTCAACTGATGTACTTTCGTCTACTGCAGGCAGGGTCTCGGTATCGGCGGTGGCCTCAGTCTCAGGCTCTTCCGGAAGTACTTCTTCCACCGGGGGCGTTTCGTTGATTGCCGCTGGTTCGGTATGTTCCGGCGTAGCTTGAGGATTCAGCGGTTCCGTTTGTGTCGCATCCTGGTCTTCTATCGTTTCCTCAGAGACAGGTAGTTGATCAATGGTTGTTACCGGTTCAACCAGGGCTACTTCTTCAATAGTGACTGATTCTGTGTCAACCGGTATGTCCTCAACCGCTGTAGCTGTGGAATCGATTATGTGAGGCTCAATAGCAACCGTCTGTTCGGCACTCTCAACCACGCAACTCTGATAGCCATCCCATCCCCAGCCATCGCCGTCTGGATCGATGCAGGCAGTGGTGTTGTCTGAAGAAACGACGGATTCTGCGTCTTCCACGGGTACTGCTGTGTTGGCGTTGCTAGTGTTACTGGAATCATTGGTGTTACACGACGCGACGCCGTTCCAGCCCCAGCCGTCGCCATCGCTATCCACACAGAGTAGATCGGTATGCGCGGTGGTTTCTATGCTATCCGTGATCGCGACTGGATCCCGGCTTACGATTGAAGTAACCCTGCAAGACGCGACGCCATTCCAACCCCACCCATCACCGTCCGGGTCCAGGCAGGATGCCTCAGTGATGACGGGTGTGGTGTTATTGTCAGAAATCTGTGGTTGAGTGCTGGCAGGCGATTCAGTCGCGACGCATGTTGATGCACTATCCTGACTATGGCAGGAAGTAACCGGATCTGCAGTGTGTTCGGGTATTTTTAGATCACCCTCTTCAGTGGAAGTCTGCTTAGCGCTGACTCTACATGACGAGATGCCATTCCAGCCCCATCCGTCGCCATCTGGATCAACACAGGATGAATCAGGTTCAGGATCAATGGCGATGGTCTCTACAGGTTCCTGAACATCGGGGGTGCGGATGGCGTCAATCCTACAGGACGATACACCGTTCCATCCCCATCCGTCGCCATCCGGATCAACGCATTCAGGGTGTGTACTAATAAGATCGTGACGATGCTGATTCACATTTTGCGAAAACGCATCTGCTGAAAAAAGAAGAAACAACGAGAAAACCAATCTTGTCAGGTTATTGCTTTGAAACACAGCTGTTACCACGCTAAGTCAATTACATCGGGGGTAGGTATTTATTATCCTGGGTATTTTACTCGTTACGAGTCGCTTTAGGTTTATGAAAGCGTTATAAGGCAGTGCAGTCGTCGTTTTGTTTTGGATTATGAAACAGCGTGATGAATTAGTGCCTGCATTCGTTAGAATATCCCCCACAAACGGGGTTGTGATTGCACGTGCAACGCGTTTGTTGTCCGTTGACATGCATGGGTCACGGGTGCGTGGGAGCGTTGCCTCGCTTACGTGTCGGGCTACCCAGACGGGCGTTGTTTTGTGACGTTGGTGGCGTGCGTCACTTTATGTGTGAACTGTTAAGACAGAGAGCGTACTGCGCAGGCTTTTCACAACGTTTGTGCAGTGAGTAGAGAAGTTTCTGTGTGGCATTTCACGGCCTGAACTGCAATGACCTCGGTACCAGTCGTGCCGGCTGCGTAACAATTCGATAGGCAATTTCCACCCAGTTGCAGATATGGCTGCGGGTATCTCGCGGGTCGATCATTTCTTCCATCTGAAATCGGTTTAGCGGCCCCATCGGGCCACGCGCACTTTCGATCCTCGCCTCAAGTTCGGCACGCAATGCGGCGGGATCGGCGGCCTCTGCCAACTGGCGTTTGTAAGCGGCCTCAATGCCACCTTCCGGCGGGATACCGCCGGCGTCTGCTGCGGGCCATACCACGCGCATGGAGGGGGCTGCGCGCGGTGTAGCGAAGTTATTGCCGGCAACGCCGAAACTGCGACGCATAATGACGGTGAAGATCGGAATGGATACTTGCGCGAACGCAATCATCCATTCGCCGCCCTTTCTGATGGTGCCGGCTATTTCGTGCTCAAGCCCAACGGCGAAACCGGGGTTGTCGATCAGGTTCAGTACCGGCACGTGGAAAAGATCGCACAAATCCAGATGGCGGCGCAGCTTGTCGCAGCCGTCTGCGGTGAGTGCACCGCCGTTGATGTGCTGGCTGTCTGAGGCGATGATGCCCAGCGTGTGGCCGTTAAATCTCGCAAAGCCTGTGATTTGATCGCATCCCCACCATCGGCCAATCTCGAAAAAGGAGTCATGATCGGCCATCAGTTCAAGCGCCTTGCGCATGTCGAACGCCATGGTACGTTTGCGTGGTACCAGTGTGAACAATGCCTCTTCGCGGCGATCGGGTGGGTCGTTGCTATCGGCAGGCAAAATGGCGGGCGCCTCGTAGACACTGTTCGGCAGGTACGATAAAAACCGTCGCGTCATCTGCATTGCCTCGGCTTCAGACTCGGCCAGGTTGTCTACTGATCCATTGCGGCAGTGGATGTGCCAGCCGCCGAGATCTTCTTTGCTGATCTCATAACCCATCGCGTGCTGCACCACCGGCGGACCGGCCACAAACAACTGCGAGATATCCTTTACCATCACCGAGAAGTGACCCAGTACTGCCTTTGCCGCGCCGAGACCGACAACGCTGCCAAGCAGTACATTGACCACCGGTACGATCGATAACTGCTCGGCGTACATGGTGCTGCCGAGATGGCCTGGTAAAAAAGAGCCACCACCACCGGCCACGCGCGGCTTGCCGGCAGCGATCGCGCCGCTGCTCTCTTTGGCAGTGCTGTCACCATCTTTCTTTTGCTCCGGCACCATGGTGGCGACACTGCCGCCGCCCGAGGAGCCGTCCAGCAGGCGGATCGACGCAACCTTCAGTTCAATCGATAATTTATCCAGGTAGGTGCTTTTAGCGGCGATGGCACCGTCGGCGTGGCCGCCACGGGAGGTGAAGTCGTCGGCGCAGACAACCGCTGCACGTCCGTCTATCCGCCCGTGTCCACCAACGCTGTTGGCCGGGGTAAACGCGCTGATTTCACCGTCGGCATCATACGATGCAAAGCCTGCCACACTGCCTACTTCTCTAAACGAGCCAGGGTCGAGCAGCAGGTCGATGCGTTCGCGACAGGTCAGCTTGCCACGATTGCGCTGACGCACGACCCCTGGATCGGTAGATTCGATCGAAAGTCTCTGTGAGGCCAAACGTCGCAGTGTATCGATATCGTTCAGGGTGGGCTCCCAGCTGTCATCGCCGTAGTGCTGTGTGTGATCGCCGGTCTCTGTAGAGGGACTGATGACGGCGAGCGCCTGACCAGCTGCTACCGTGTCGCCCGCGGCGATTGGCAGTACCGCCGAAATGGTGCCAGTGCACGGTGCGCTAATCTGAGACTCCATTTTCATCGCGCTGACGACAAACAAAGTATCGCCGGCACTGACGGTGTCGCCTGCGACGATGCTGACTTCAACAACACTGCCCGCCATGCCCGATTCAATCAGACGCTGACCTTCAGTCAGGTCGAACGAGACCTCGTGTGCGACTGCGGTTACGGGAATATTCGCACCATCGCTCAGGACCGCGCTGGCACCGGCCAGTGTGGCCTGGCGTTGTAAAAAGGTGAGTGTGTCCTGCAATGCGGCAGTTGCAGGTGCGGTACTGTGGGTGAGTTCGTGGTTGTCGGTCAGCAGGGTGGTGCGTGCATCACCGTCTCTGACCTGTGGATGTGCAAGCACCGCAATCAGCTGTCGCAGATTGGTGCCCAGCCCCGCAATATGAAAGTCAGCCAGCGCACGACTGGTGCGTTCAACTGCGGCGCGGTAGGACGATGCCGCACTGGTGCTGCCGATGACCTTGGCCAACAGCGGGTCGAACTGTGGTGCGGGCGTGTAACCCACGTAGCCTGCCGCGTCAACGCGAATGCCGGCACCGGACGGCTCTTTGTAGGCAGTCAATGTACCGGCGCCGTTGGCGACGACTCGCGCCTGCACCGCATAGCCGCGCGGTGAGCCGACCTGCTGTTGATTCGCCAGGCCAATGTCAGCCAGTGTGGCACCGGCGGCGATGTGAAACTGCGCTTCCACCAGGTCAATACCGCTGACCACTTCGGTAACGGTGTGTTCTACCTGAATACGTGGATTGCACTCGATAAAAAAATAATCGCCACTGTTTGGCAGCACGAGAAATTCGACGGTGCCGGCATTGATGTAACCGGTGCTTTCAGCAAGCTTGAGTGCATCCCGATACAGTGATTCGCGAAGTGTGTCATCAAGCTTGGGTGCCGGTGCGATTTCAATGACTTTTTGGTTGCGCAGCTGCACCGAACAGTCGCGCTCGTGAATGTGCACACAGTTGCCGTGGCTGTCTGCAAGAATCTGCACTTCGATGTGGCGCGGGCGTTGAATCAGTTTTTCGATGAACACATCGGCGTTGCCGAAAGAGGCAGCGGCCTCGCTTGCGCAACGTTCGAAGGCATCGGGCATCTGATCGGCGTCATCGACGCGCCGCATGCCGCGTCCGCCACCGCCACCGGTGGCCTTTAACATCACCGGATAGCCGATCATCGATGCCTTTGCGGCAGCCGTTTCGGCATCTTTCAGTGCACTGTCACTGCCCGGGATCACCGGGATGTCAAGCGATTGGGCGAGCTGGCGGGCGGCGACCTTGTCGCCAAAAAGCTCGAGTGACTCAGCTGTCGGGCCAATAAAGGTGACGCCGGCATTACTGCATGCGCGGGCAAAATCTGCGTTTTCACTCAAGAAACCGTAGCCAGGATGCACGCAGTCGCAGTTGTACTCTACGGCCAGCTGTACGATGGCATCAATATTCAGGTAATCGGCAACCGGATCACCGCCACCTGGCGGCAGCATGGCATTGGCGTCTGCCTTGCGAATGTGGAGTGACTCGCTGTCCGCCTCGGCGTAAACCGCCACCGACTCCATGCCCAGCGCCGCCGCAGCCGATGCGATGCGCACGGCGATCTCACCGCGGTTCGCGATCAGTACTCGTGTGTGCTGTGGCATTGCCTATCCTCCGGTGTGGGCTGTGGTTTGCGGTACGCGGCTCGTCCTGACGTCAACAGTCGGTGGGGCAGGGCGTGCTTGCGCACCGCAGACGCGCGAGCAATTGCGGCTTGAATTACAGCGGCGTGCGGTTGATGATACCTGATAAACGTATCAACCCCGCGAGCAACGCCCTGTGTCTGACGCTATCGATTACTACTTCTCTTGTGCCTCCCCGTTTGTCTACCTGGGTCATCGTGCCCTGCTGGAATTGGCAGACAAACATGGCAAAAAGGTGAACTTCAAACCCTTCAACATCGCTGATGTCTGGGCCGAGTCTGGCTCTGTGCCTATCCCTCAACGTTCAGCGGTGCGCCAGCGCTATCGCCTGATCGAACTGCAGCGAATTGCGCATATCCGTGGCCTGGGTATCAACATTCACCCTGCACACTTTCCAACCGATCCGACTCGCGCCGACCTGTGTTGTACCGCGCTGGTACTGGCGGGGCAAAGCCCTGCCAGCTTCCTGCAGGCGGTTGGCCAGGCGCTGTGGGAGAACGAACAGCAAATCGCAGACGATGCGGTTTTGCGGCAGCTGTTGTCTGATTGTGGTCACGATGCCGATGCGGTGATGCAGGCTGCGGACGGCCCGGAGGCAGCGGCGCGGCGCACAGCCAACTCACAGGATGCGGTAGCCGCCGATGCGATTGGTGCGCCCACTTATGTCTACGCCGGCGAGGTGTTCTGGGGGCAGGACCGGCTCGACTATCTGGATGCGATGTTATCCTCAGGGCGGCAGCCGTTCAGCGCCTGATCGGTCTTTTCTGCAAGCCGGGCACTGGATCCGTACAACCCATCCGCGAGAGAGAAACATGAGCCAGGATCTGCTGGAGACGATCGACGATGGCATCGCCACGATCACCATGAATCGGCCTGAGGCACGCAACGCACTCACGCGCGAGATGATGTACGGCCTGCGTGAAGCGCTGCCGCGACTGGCGGCCGATTCGCAGGTGCGAGTGGTGGTGCTGACCGGTGCAGGCGGTGCGTTCTGCGCTGGTGGTGATGTGAAAAACTTCGCGAAGGCAGCGGCGGAAGGCAATCCGATGTCGTTTGATCAGAAATCCCACGACTTGCGCGAGCGCATGGAAGTCAGCCGTGTACTGCACGAGATGCCAAAGCCCACGCTCGCGGTGATTCCCGGCCCGGCGGCCGGCGCCGGGTTGTCGATGGCGCTGGCTTGCGATATGCGCATCGCCGCGGCTGGCGCCAAGATGACCACAGCGTTTGCGAAGGTCGGGTTGTCAGGCGATTTTGGCGGCAGCTATTTTTTGAGCCACATGATTGGCACAGCCAAAGCGCGCGAGCTGTATTTTACCGGGCGCGTGCTGACAGCAGAGGAGGCGCTGGCCTTAGGTATGGTGAATCGCGTGGCGACAGCAGAAGATTTGCCCGAGGCAGCCTCGCAATTTGCGCGTGAACTGGCAACGCTTCCGACCGTCGCCGTCGGCTATATGAAAAAGAACCTGAACAAGGCACTGGCCGGTTCATTGTCCGATGTGCTGGATTCAGAAGCGATCCACATGATTCGCACCTTCGACACCGAGGATCACAAAGGGGCCGCAGTGGCGTTTGTAGAGAAGCGCTCGCCCGAATTCACCGGGAAGTAGCCGTTAACAACGGGTACAACACAGGTGTGCCGAGTCGCAGGGTTTGTCGTCTGCATGGACAGCGATAAACGCGTGATTGTCGGCGGTCAGTTCTCGTGAAGCCATTGCGTATTGCGGTTGTCGGTTTTCAGCACGAGACCAATACATTCGCGCCAGTTGTAGCGGGTCTGGCTGAATTTAACGTGGCCGATAGCTGGCCGCCATTGCTGCGCGGTCAGCGGGTGATAGACGCTACACGCGGACTGAACCTGCCCATTAGCGGTGCCATTGAGTGCGCCGATAGCCATCAGATCACAGTCGTGCCGATTCTCTGGTGTGCGGCCGAGCCCAGTGGCCCGGTAACCACCGAAGCGTTCGAAGCCATTACCGGCGAGATAATATCCGCAGTCGATCAGGCGCACGAACTCGACGCTATCTATCTGGATCTGCACGGCGCGATGGTGACGCAACAGCACGACGACGGGGAAGCCGAGTTGTTGCGTCGCCTGCGCGCCGGGCCGGCAAGCGATATTCCGATAGCAGTCAGTCTTGATCTACACGCCAATCTGTCGGCCCGCTTCGTCGAACGCTGCGACGTGATAACGATTTATCGCACCTACCCTCATCTGGATATGGCACTCACTGGTACGCGTTGCATGCAGCGCTTGCTGCGTTGTCTGAATGGCGAAAAGCTACACCACGCATTCAGACAATCGTCGTATCTGGTGCCGCTGCATGCACAGTTCACCGGGGCTGAGCCGTGTCAGATGCTCTATGAACAAGTGCGGCAACTGGCCGATGAAAACCGTCATGAGTATCTGGAATTGGCTATGGGTTTTACCGCAGCCGATATTGCTGATTGCGGGCCCTCAGTCGTAGCCAGTGCACCGACCGCAGAGCGTGCAGCTGTGTTGGCGGATACCATGATAGAGAGATTTGAACAGGCGGAGCCTGTCTTCGATACCCGTTTGTACCGTCCGGATCGGGCCGTGAGGCAGGCAATGCAGATTAGCGGGCAGCAGGTGGAAAAGCCCGTGGTCATTGCCGATGTGCAGGACAACGCCGGTGCCGGTGGTACGGCTGACACCACCGGGCTCTTGCAAGCGCTGATCGATGCACGCGCCACCGGGGCGGTAGTTGGCGTTTTGTGTGATTCGCCAGTTGCCCAACTGGCGCACGCGGGTGGCAAAGGCAGCATCGTTCGTGCACCGCTGGGCGCAAAATCCGGACTGCCTGGTCATCTGCCGGTCATCGCGAGTTGGCAGGTACAGGTGTTGAGTGATGGCAACATTGCCTATACCGGCCAGATGTATGGCGGAGTGACAGCGGAGATCGGTGCATCCTGTCTGTTGTCGCTGCATGAGTCTGATATAGACCTGCAGGTAGTGGTCAGCAGTTGCCGGACCCAGTGTCTGGATCAGGCCCTGTTCCGTCACTTTGGTGTTGAACTTTCGTCAAAGCGAATCATTGTGGTGAAAAGCACCGTGCACTATCGTGCTGACTTTGATCCGATTTGCAGTGCAGTCATCAATGCGGCAGCGGATGGCAGCTTTGTTTGCGATCTTTCATTAGTTCAGTACCAAAAACTACGGCCAGAAATACGGCTGGGTCCATCGAACAATGCTGTAACAGGCACTATCGAACGGTAGATATTTTGGGTGTTTTTCCCCCATTGTGTTGACTCTGAAAAGGCGCTAAAACCGGACAGGTCCGGTTAATCGGGCGCCAAACCACTAATTGGAGTTTCAGAGTCCTATGTTAATTTCCAGAATTTATTGGTCGCTTGCGCTGTCAGGATTGCTCTGCGCTTGTGGCGGTGGGTCAGACAGTGACCCGGATCCGGTGCCCGGCAGTGACGATCAACGTGTCTCGTTTGTTGATGATTTCGCGCAAGACAATGTCACTGCCAATCGCCTGGTCGCGAATGATCAGCGTGAAAGCCGGAATTCATACAGTATCAGCGATGGGCACTTAAGGCTCAGTACCACGAAGACGTCGTCCGTCGCCCGGCAGTCTGCGGCGCTGGAAACACAACCAGACAGCAACACCGTGCGAGCCAGGCTCATGCTTAGCAGCGAAAGTTCTTACGAGGGTGATGCGCAAGTACTGGCGTCCGTAACCGGCGTGTTTTACAACGACATTCAGGATGGAGGCATCGACGGGTCGCAGGGTGATGTCTTTGTCTGGTCGGGTATTCGACGCACATCGGATGGTGTGCTGTCAGCCGAATACTGTCTGGTTCGTTCTGACAATACGGACTACAGCGAATTTTCCGTGTTCTTTAATGAGGGTGCGTCATCCTGTCAGCAATTCGAATTTGATCCGGTGCTGGATACTTTCTATGACGTGGCGATTACGCTGGAGGCGGGTGTATTCACTTTCGACTTTGACGGCGTGGTACAGAATTACACACCACCAGGTGAGGTATACAGTCCCGCGGAGCAGGGCAAGGGCGTGCGGGCCTGGGTGGTGAGTGACAGCGGACCCGGAACCGGTACGGCGGTTGCGATATTCGATGAACTCACGGTAGACGCATTCAGCGAGAACTTCTCCAGTGATGTGCTGCCGTACTACACCACCGCCGTACCAGTCGGCTCGAATGTTGTCGTCAACGACGGTGAATTGCAAATGACAACCACCTCTGACGGGCAGTCTGGTACCGTTCGCAATCAGGTAGAACTGATGCGTGATCCGAACGATAATGTCTCTACGCAGTTCCGGTACTCCAGCGACAGTGTACTCAGCGGCAATCCCGAGGATGAGGCACGTGTGCGATTGATAACCTCTCTCTACAACGATGGCTCCATCGCCAATCCGGTCAATCGAGGCGACGGCGATGTCATCTCCTACATCGACATGAGATTCCAGGTTGACGGTAGCTCATCGGCGCGTTATTGCCGTGGTCTCTGGGATACACGCAATGGAGTCCAGGATTGGCAAGACATCAGTTGCCAGGCGTTTGCGCTGCAGCCGCTTGCGGACACCAGCTACGAGGCGGCGATATCGCTGGACAGGGATAATCGTCGGGTTGTCTACCGTCTCGGTGATGAGGAAGTCTCACTGTCCATCGATACCCCAATGAACTCGTTGCGACGTTATCGCACGTTTCTTCGCAGCGACTTGCGTGATTCGGTGGCGGGTACGACTGTCGTGAACATCGAGTCTCTGGCTGTCGGGCAAACAGGTAGTGCATCCGCTACACCCTGAGTCAGGGCAGGCGATTACCGTCTTCTGGCGCGCCGGTTGCGCGAAGTATCGCAGCCGGCTTGTCGAGAATTGTTGAGCGGGCGAGTCGTTGTCGAGCGCAGTGCCCGGGGCCGACGCTTTCCTGCCGCGGTGGTATCGATCTAAGTCAACAATGCAGTACAATTTCGCGCAGTCGGCGAACCTCTCGTCAGTGTGGCGGTCAATGCATCAGCACCGTGCACCCTTGAGAGTCATCTGCAAAGTACTTTCCGGCAAAAGCTGCGGCCGGGGGTAAGGGCTGACCCACTCGGCTGTGGAACTAAACGAAACTCCGGGGCTGCACTTCACTGAATCTGATTGATAGATAGCGCTCTGTTTTAATCCATGCCTCTTGCAAGTCTCCCCTGGTACGATCACCCGTCAACCCGTGATTCACTCGATCGAGTCTACCGCTGCTGTCGGCAAAGCCTGTTGCAGCGGGGCGTTGCGCGCACACAGGTGGCCGATCAGCTCGACCGATGTACCGTGTTGAGCGAGCAGTGGTCTGACGAATCACTGTGCCTGAGTCAGTGCTGTGGGCCGGATTTGCTGACCCGCAATGGTCAATCGCTGCGGGTGATTTCACGGCCGGTCTTCGCCGCGCTGGATTGTCCGGCTGGTTGCTACTTCAGTTACATCGTCACGCGCTCACAGCAGCTGGATGAGAATGTGGATATTGTCGTTAACAATGCCACATCGTTTTCCGGCTGCACCGCATTGCTGCACTGGCTGCAACGAACCGGCAGGCAATGTGATCGATTTGAGGTGAGTGGTTCGCACCAGCGCAGCGCGGATTTAGTGCGTGCCGGGGCAGCCGATGTCGCGGCTATTGATGCGCAAACCTGGCAGTTTATCGAACGCGACGGGCTGCAGATTATCGATCGCAGTGTTGTGGCGCCTGCACCGCCGTTTGTGTGTCACGAGTACTGCAAAATCGATCGTGTCACGATGGCCGATGCGCTGCTTCAGGCTTTCAGGGGGCAAGGTGCACCGCTCGGCATCACCGACTTGATTGAAGCCGACAACGCACTCTACGACAACTTTTTTACCGCGCTGTTGGCTGTGCCGATTCAGCAGGCCATGCCAGCCTGAATCTGGCGGTATGAGCAACCGGGCTATCTCGCCAGCGATACAGGCATGGCGCGTTTCAATTAATTGAGCTAGCGTGAGTCAGTTGCAAGTTCAACGATAGTCAAGGTGCGACACTACATCGGGTTACGATGTGATTTCCGGTTGATCCGTCAGCGATAAAGCACGCCGTGTCAAACCGGCTAGCAGTCAGTCGGTATCTTACCCACTGGATGCGCGCGCGCCTCCGCCTGCTTGATCATTCAATCTCGCACAAGTGTGAATCTATCCTCGGCACAGTGCGACAGACTTCTCATTTTTGCTGCTTAATTCCGTGAAGCTGAACGGTGAACGCTTTAGGCTGTCAACCGATTTGGCAGTTTAACTGTTATGTCCGGAAGTAAAGACTAACTCAACGTTCAGCGAGTGCAATCATTTATGCGTATTTGGGCTGCCGTCAAGTCCGGGTTGTACCGGTTTGTGCCGGTTCACATCAATGACCCGGTAGGCCTCGTTCGTCGAATGTTGACGACCCGGAATCGTGCGGCATTGTTTACCCTGTGGCTGACCGTATTGAGCATTGCAATGAGCCCGCTCGATTGGATATTGCAGCGTGTCCAGCGGCGATTGAGCCCGGGTAAACCAGCTGGACCAGTGGGGCCACACGTGTTTGTCTGTGGTCCTGCCAGAAGTGGAACAACGCTGGTGTACCAGGTGCTTGCCAGTGCACTTCCGGTTGCCTACCCACGGAACTTTACCGCGCTATTTTCACGCTCGGCGCTGCTGGCGTCTCGACTGTTTACCCGAAACCGGCCGGACAGGCGACGCGAGAATTACGAGAATTACTATGGCAAGACGGCAGGTATGCAGGCGCCTAGCGAAGCCAACCATCTTTGGAATCAGTGGGTCGATTCAGATCAATCGGGTTTTCGTACCATTCTCGAACCGCGCGGGGCCGATGAGATGGCCACGTATTTTCAGCAATTATCAGCGCAATCCGGATTGCCTACGTTGACAAAAAATAACAATATCAATGCGTTTGCGGATGTGATTGCCGATCGCCTCGACAACGCGTGGTTTATCTGTCTGCGGCGGGATAATCGCTATCTGGCGCAGTCACTCGTGCGGGCGAGAGAAGAGATCAACGGCGACATCGATCAAAACTATGGTGTGACAGATGAAGGCGTCACGCGTGACAGTGTTGATCCGGTCGACGAGGTAGTCCGGCAGGTAGAGTACCTGGACAATCTGGCGGTAGAGCAGCAGCGTAAAATTGGTGCTGAGCGATTCTGGATTGTCCGCTACGAAGACTTCTGCGCAGACCCTTCGGCGCTCGCCAACCGAATCCGGCACGAGATATTGGGCCAGAGCCCGGCCTCTGATGAAGACACCGCTGCGATTCCAACCATCAGAAACAACAATCGCATCACCGATCCGGTCAGATTCCGGCAATTGGAAAAACGCTTGAAGAGCCGCATTGCCTGACTGATGCAGTGTGATGATTCATCGCCGTCGTCGGGCCGGCAGCGTCAGCCTGTGAAGTTTAGTGCGGCTGTGCTGACGATCAGGTTACACGTCCTCGAATCTGGTACTTTTCGTCGCGCCAGATTTCATTGTCGATGATGTACTGAAGTTTATCTGCCGCACGCTTGATCTCGCGTTCGCCGATGTACAGTGGCGTGATGCCAAATCGCATAATATCCGGCGCGCGAAAATCGCCAATGACTGCGTGATCAATGAGGGCCTGCATCGCCGCGTAGCCCTGTTCAAATCGAAATGACACCTGTGATCCGCGCTCTTGCGGATCGCGAGGGCTGACCAGTTGCAGTGATGGACAGCGCTTTTCCACTTCGTTGATAAAAAGCTCTGACAGTTCGATCGAGCGTTGCCGCAGTTGCGTCATGTCGATGTTGCGCCACATCTGCAGTGACTCCTCCAGCGCGGTCATTTGCATAACCGGTGGCGTGCCCACTCGCATGCGTTCGATGCCGGTGCCCGGTCGATAGTCGAGGTCGAATGCAAACGGCGCCTCGTGGCCCAGCCATCCTGCCAGCGCGGGTTGTACGGTGTCGATTAGATCGGGGCGGACATAGATGAATGCCGGAGCGCCGGGCCCGCCGTTCAGATATTTATAGGTACAGCCGACGGCGAACTCTGTCTGACAGGCGGCAAGTTCCACTGGCACGGCACCGGCGCTATGGGCCAGATCCCAAATGGTCACGGCACCTGCGGCGTGGGCGCGTTCGGTCAGTTGCTGCATGTCATACATTTTGCCGGTGCGATAATCCACCTGGGTAAGTAGCAAGGCGGCGACATCTGCATTAATCGAATCGG
Source organism: uncultured Granulosicoccaceae bacterium (assembly GCA_964573105.1). Classification (GTDB taxonomy): domain Bacteria; phylum Pseudomonadota; class Gammaproteobacteria; order Granulosicoccales; family Granulosicoccaceae; genus CAKZSB01. Next base: position 23,082 of record CAZNIS010000011.1, on the reverse strand, counting down.
TGATCTCGGATGGATCGACGACTCTGAGTTCGTAGTTATCGCCCACGAGCTTCAGCAGGCCATCTGCCATGTACAGATCGGTGGGGAAATTGCCGCTATCGGACAATACCACGCGGCGCTCGGGACGCATTTTCAGGGCCGCCGCCAGCGCCTGATAGACTTTCAGCGACAGCGTGTCACCCATCATGACGCTATTGGCCGGTGCACCGATGATGGGCGCAAGCAGGTTGCCCACCCGCGCCGGCTGATCCATCCACTGCGCCTGATTCCAGCCAGTGATCAGCATGTCTCCCCATTCGCGGGTCAACATTGCGGCGAGTCGTGTGGGCACACTCGATGGCAGGGGACCGAGCGAATTGCCATCGAGATAGATGGTGTCATCCGGTAGCTCAAACAGATCGGCGGATGGGAGTTTCAGCATATTGTTGTTCGTCTTTTTTGCTGTTGGGTTTAGAGGGCGCCGCGCAGATGCCACAGTTCCGGAAACAATTCTACGCCCAGCATCTTGCGCAGATAAGACACGCCAGAGGTGCCGCCACTGCCGCGCTTGAAGCCAATGACGCGCTCTACCGTGGTCACGTGGTTAAAGCGCCAGCGGCGAAAATAGTCTTCCAGATCGACAAGCTTTTCCGCCAGTTCGTATTCAGACCAGTAGCGCTCAGGGTCTTCATAGACTTTGCGCCAAAGCGATTCGATGCCCTCGCACAGTGTATGCGGGGTGGTGCTGTCGGTCTGTGCGATCTCGCTGTCGGGTTTCAGATCGTGGCGCAACAGGTAGGCTATCGCCTCGTGATACAAACTGGGCTGTTGCAACTCCTGCTCCAGCAATTGATTGACGCTGTGATTGTGCCGATGCATTTTCATCATTGCACGATTGCGGTTACCGAGTATGAATTCGATCTGGCGGTACTGATGTGATTGCAAACCGGACGATACCCCAAGCGATTCGCGAAAGTGCGTGTATTCACTTGGTGTCATGGTTCGCAGCACGTCCCATGCGTTGTTTAGTTGCTCGAAGATTCGCGATACGCGGGCGAGCATCTTGAAGGCCGGAGAGAGATTGTCACGCCGAATAGACTCACGCGCTGCAGCGAGCTCATGGATAGCCAGCCGCATCCACAGTTCACTGGTCTGGTGCTGAATGATAAACAGCATTTCATCGTGCGCATCGGACAGCGGGCGCTGCGCACTGAGTATGTTGTCCAGCGCCAGATAGTCACCGTATGACATGTCGCGCTGCATAGACATCTGCGCGCCATCATCGGCCGGATCGAAGGGTGGCTTGCTCATGTGTATCCTGCTATCGGTCTGTCGCGATGGCTGCGTCTGCCTGGCGGCGCGACGCCAGCGTGGGAATTGCGGTGGGAAAAAGCGTTGGTCGCCGTCACCAGCGTGGCGGGTGTTTTTTTACCTCGGCTTCGTTGATGTCCGTACCCCATCCCGGTCGATCCGACAACACCAGGTGGCCATCGACTATTTGCGGCGGGCGGGTGACCAGATCATCTTTCCAGGGCACATCGTCGATATCGATTTCCATGATGCGAAAATTCGGCACTGCCGCGCACAGGTGCGCGCTCATCATGGTGCATAAATGGCCATAGAAGTTGTGCGGTGCGACGTTCAGTTCGTGGGCATCTGCCATCGCGGCGATTTTCCACGATTGCCAGATGCCGTTCCATGGCACATCGATGATCGCTACATCCATTGACTGTCTTTCGAAAAATGACCGGAACTCGCGAATGCCGTAGAGAGATTCGCACGATGCGATCGGCATCGGGGCGCGTTGTCTGATTGATGCCAGCGCCTCCGGGTTGAATACATCGAGCTCCAGCCAGAAGAGATCAAAGGGTTCCAGCGCCCGGGCAATTTTTATGTAGCCCTCGGTTTTGAAGTTGAAATTCAGGTCGAGCAGAATGTCGACATCGCTGCCGGCCCCTTCGCGCAACGCTGCCAGTTGCCGGATCAGCGCCTGGATGACGCGCCGCTCAGCGTTGAGTTCAGGCGCCTGCCAGGTGTTGTCGGCCGGGTAAAAACCCGGCATGTGCAATTCTGCACCCTGCTCGAACAGATAGATATTGCACTTCAGCGCTGTCAGCCCCGAGGCCGCCACCTCGGCCCCCAGCGCGACCACATCGTCGAGCCCGGTCATCTGTTTTTTGCCCAGATGAGCCGCGTTCTCTGCCGTCATTCGATAGGTGCCGCAGTGCGACCAGTATAGGCGCAGCCGATCGCGCATCGCGCCGCCCAGCAAATCGTAGACCGGCACGCCCAGGACCTTGCCCTTGATGTCCAGCAGCGCGTTTTCGATCGCCGCGATGGCCTGCGCGTTGATACCGTTTGGCGCCTGGCGGGTGATGGCGTACAGACGCGCGAAGATCGGTTCGTGATCGAGCGGGTTGCGTCCCAGCACGTAAGGGCTCAGTTGACTGATGACCTCGGCAACGCCCTTGCTGCCGTAGGATTGATTGTATTCGCTGTAGCCGACCACGCCGTCGCTGGTGGAAATTTTCAGGAACGAGAATACTCGCCAGCCGGCATCGCAGTGAAGTGACTCGATTTTGTCAATTTTCATCGGTTCTGTGCCTGTGGCTGATCGTCGCGCTACTGTAACAAATTTGCCAAAATCAGCCGCCGTGCCTAGCGGCGTCACCGGTTTCTCGACCGCAACCTGGCGTGGGGGGGCGGTCAGGTCTACATCGCGGTTTGCGGATTGCCTCGAGTCAGTGGTGGCGGGGTCAACCGTTCGATCGCTGCAGGTGGACTGCTGTCACCGAGCCACTGGCGGCTCAGGGGCTCTCGCTTAGTCCAATGCAGCTTTTCGTTCTTGTTGATCGCACGGATGCACCAAAGGTATGCAAAAATTTTATGGCTGCTAAGTCGTTGACACCAATGACAGACTTTGGTGAGATACGCTCAGGTCTTATGAAGTTACTTCATCGCGGATGGAGGAGGAAACCAGCTTTTCTGCTGGCCCGCGCAAAGGCCCCACGCAAACGTGGCAAAATTGTGCGCGCGTGCGCTATTCGATTTCGTTATAACCCAGAGTATGCCAACACTCCCCCGACTGATCGGTCCACGGTCGTCAGCATGCCTTCAGCCGCACTCGGTGCGCGCGCTACGCGCTTCTCTTCTCGATACCAATACCGAAGCCGGTCGGAAACCCTGTTTTCGCGCTAAACTACCCACGCAACCCGTCCGGAGAAACGATCCATGTTACCTGCCAGCATTCCGATTCCGCTGCCCGAAGGGCTCGCCGTTCCGGTGCCGAAGTTTGTACGCGTGCGGCAGAGCTTCGACGGCGATGAGGTAACCGACGTTCCGGCCGCTGTGGCCAAGGAATTCGCCAAATTTTCACACATTGACCTAAAAGGCAAGCGGGTCGCCGTGACCGTTGGCAGTCGCGGCATTCGCAGCCAGAAGCCCGTTGTCGTCGCCGTGGTCGAAGGGCTGAAAGCCGCTGGCGCAGACCCGTTTATCGTCCCGGCAATGGGCAGCCATGGTGGCGGCACGGCCGAAGGACAGCAAAAGATCGTTGAGGAATACGGCATGGGTGCTGATGATCTCGGCGTGCCGCTGCACTCCTCAATGGAAGTGGTCGAGCTTGCTCGCGTCGCCGATGATCTTGCCGTCTACTGCGATAAAAACGCCTACGAGGCCGACTACATCGTGCCGCTTAATCGAGTCAAGCCGCACACCAGCTTCCGCGGCAAGAACGAGAGCGGTCTGGCCAAAATGATCGCCATTGGCCTTGGCAAGCACACCGGCGCGGTCGAGATGCATCGTCGTGGCATGGAGCGGTTCGGCGAGCTGTTGCCGATTGTCGCAGATGCGTTTATCGAAAAAACCAACGTGCTGTTTGGCGTGGCAATCATCGAAAACGGCTACGAGAAACTCAAGCACGTGGAGTTTGTTGCACCGCAGGACATCGTTGTACGTGACCAGGAACTGCTCGAAATCGCCAAAGCCAGCATTCCGAAGATCCATCTCGATGAAATGGATGTGCTGATCGTCGATCAGATCGGCAAGGATATATCCGGTGCCGGCATGGATCCCAATGTCACTGGCCGCAACAACTGTCGCATGAACGATTTTGATGGTCCGGAGATTCGCCAGATCATCATCACGGATCTGACCGATGGCACCAAGGGCAATGGTACCGGCGTCGGTGTAGCCAACGTCACCACCCAGCGTCTGGTAGGCAAGATGAACTGGAGCAAGAGCTACGTGAATGTGGTTACCGCCGGCGTGCCGCAGGGCGCGGGCTTGCCGCTGGTTGCCAACACCGACGAAGAGGCGCTGTACATCGCGATGCGTGGTTGCCCGATGATCACAGCTGAAAACGGTCGAGTGGTGCGAATTGAAAACACGCTCGATTTGAGTGAAATCTGGGTCAGCACCGGATTGATCGACAAGGTCAATGCGCATCCGAAAATGGAGGTGATCTCCGAGCCTTTCGATCTGGTCTTTGACGATCAGGGCGCTCTGCCATCGTTTCATCCGGCGGCACCGCAGCAGGCGGCATCCTGATCTCGCCGTCTGAGCCGCGCCAATGACATCACTGTTTCTGCAGGTTGTAGCAGCGATTTTCGGTGTATTCGGTTTGATCTACCTCTTCGACCCCGGCTGGCTCGCCGGGGCCGCGGGGGTGCAAGGCAACGCGTCGGGCCTGACCGATATTCGCGCGACCTACGGTGGATTTCAAATCGGTTTCTGCCTCTACCTTGTCTGGGTGATCGTGTCGCAACAGCGCATCGCCGGACTGGTGGCCTGCGCGCTCGTCAGCGGCAGCGTTGCCATCGGCCGGATCGTCGGGCTGGCGGTTGATGGTGGTGCCTCGGCATTTAATCTGGTGGGGCTGGCCGTTGAGATCCCGATACTGCTGCTATCCGTATGGCTGTATCGGCGCGAGATCAGCCCGGCGGGCTGACCCTTATGTTCCGGGCACCTGATTACAGCGACCTCGGTCCTCGACGCTGACCCACGCTGCGCGCCATGCGGGTGCCGGATAGTCGTCGGGCCAGAACTCGGTTTGGCGAGTAATCAGGCCGTTGGCTACCGTGTGAAAGGTGATGGCGCGTGCGGCGACTGTGCCGTCAGTGATCGACACATCGGTGACGACCTGATCACCCTGGGCGACGAGTTGGTTTACCCGAAACTGCCACTGTCCGTTTGCCGGGTAGTGGGTGTTGATATTCGCGAAATTGGCGCGTCCGCGAATCACCTCGCTGGACTGAGGTGCATAGTTTTCAAAATCCTCGGCCAGCCAGCGGGCGGCGGCAGTAAAGTCGTTACTCTGCATCGCCTGCCAATATGCCTGTACGACCTCGCTTGCGTTCAAACGCTGGCTCTCCCATGTGTTTTGTCGCCATCATAGCCTGCCGCAGACGCATTGGGCGATTGCCTGTACACTCGCCTGATACCGAGCGACGAATGCAGAATTCAGCATGATTAAAGTCTGGGGCAGAAAAACCTCATCGAATGTGCAGGTGGTATTGTGGTGCCTGGCCGAACTGGGCATTGAGTTCGACCGGATTGATGCCGGTATTCACTATGGCGTGGTGAATACACCGGAGTATCTGGCGATGAATCCGAATGCCACGGTCCCGACCATTATCGATGGCGACAATCCGCCAATGTGGGAGAGTGCGGCTATCAACCGCTATCTGGCGCGACGCTACGCCCGCGCCCCTTTCTGGCCCGACGATCCGATCGATCAGGCGCGCGTCGATCAATGGGCGGAGTGGGCCAAGCTGAATGTCGGGTTGAACTTCTCGGTGCCGATTTTCTGGAAAGTGGTGCGCACACCGAAGTCGCAGCAGGATCCCGCCGCGATTGCCGCTGCTGTGGCACGATTAAATCAGATCCTGCAGATTGCCGAAAACAAACTGGCGGCTCAGTCTTTTCTAACAGGTGATGACTTTACGCTGGCCGATGTGATGTTTGGCCATTTGCTGTATCGGTTTTACACGATTGATATCGAACGCGCAGCGCTGCCCAACATTGATCGATACTACCAGGATCTACAGGCGCGTCCCGCCTATCGCGAGCATGTGATGGTCAACTACGATGAGTTGCGGGCGAAAGACTAACGCGTGTTCGCCGCCACCAGCTCAGCGTAGAGCGCTCTGATCTTGCGCGTCATCGGGCCCGCGCCACCGGTCCCGATCTGTTTGCCATCAATTGATTCGACAGGTGTCTGGGCGCCGAACGTGCCAGTCAGAAAGGCTTCATCGGCGCCATAGGCCTCGTACAGGGAGTAGTTTTTCTCGAACACCGGTATATCGTTGTCACGGCACAGATCAATCACTTTTTGCCGCGTCACTCCCGCCATGCAGTAATCACCGCTGGAGGTCCAGACCTGATCTTTGCGTACGATAAAAAAGTTGCACGCGTTGGTTGTGTTAACGAAACCATTCGGGTCGAGCATCAGCGCTTCATCAGCACCTGCGGCTTCGGCCTGCAGGCAGGCGATCACGCAGTTGAGCTTTGAATGTGAATTGAACTTGGCATCCTGCGAGTGAGGCAGGCCGCGCACTTGTGGCACGCTGGCAAGCCGGATACCGCGGCCGGATAAACGATCGACTGGCTTTGAGTGTTCCATGATGATGACAATAGTCGGGCCACTGCGCGAGAGGCTTGGGTGCTGAAACGGTTTGGCCTTGCGCCCGCGCGTGATCATCAGCCGGCAGTGTACGTCGGTGGTCATGTCGTTGGCGGCGGCAGTCTTTTTTAGTGCCTCGGCTATGTCCTCGCGCGTCATGCCGATATCCAGCGACACGGCTTTACAACTATCGAAAAGCCGATCCATGTGCTCATCGAAAAACGCCCATTTGCCGTTGTACAGGCGCATGCCTTCCCACATACCGTCACCGAGCATGAAGCCGGAATCGTACACCGATACTTTCGCTTCATCGCGGTGGACGATGTCGCCGTTGACGTAGATCAGGATATCCTGGTTGCGGGTATCTTCGTCGGCATCGTGGGTGGTGACGGTGTTCGTGTCGTGGCTGCTCATGGGCTCGCCAACCTTGGTCGCTTGAACTGGCGGCAGTCTTATCGATTAGGCTTCGATTGTCAATTTCGCGCGGGCCGCCAGTCAGTAGTTACCTTTACCCTTCTGCTTGATGATGTCCTGCCAGTTGTCAATCGGCTTACTGAGTTTAATGGCGGGTATCAACGTCGATTGACGATTGGCTGATGAGTCGTTGCTGCGCGCCCGGGCAATGTCTTTGCGCAATGCTGCTGACAGATCGGCAATTGAGGGATACTCAATAAACGTCACTTCGGATGTTGACTGTTGCCTGCGCTGGTCTGCATCGAACGCGGCTGTGGCCTGATCGTCTCTGTTAGCAGTGATGCCCGGCCGTTGTGATTCAACCATACCGGTAGTGTTTGTCTGCGCCGAGCGCTCGGCATTCGGTGTGGCGCTGGCGAGCGGTGTCTGCGGATCGGGTTGGAGGGGATTGTCCAGCGCTTGCGCTGCCATCAATGGAATGATACTCCGGTGGATGGACCGGCGATCGAGTTTACGTTTTTCCGCTTCGGCAAGCGCGCTGTTGTCTAATCGCTTGCGCCGTTCTGGCAGTGCCTGCATCTCCTGCTCCGACATCTGCAACAGTTGCTGGTGATAAGCGGATTTCACCACCGCAGTGATGTCACTGTTCGCAAAGTGCTGGACTACTGCGCGATAATTTTTGCTTGCTTCTTTAACCTCGCGACGCCAATTGAGCATTTCAATTAGAAACATGTTGGTCACGATTGCTTTGTCGCGCGGGCCCAGTGCAAATGCCGTCATAACGGCAGAGTTCTCCTGTTCGATTCTGCTGCAGGTGAATTTAAAATGCAGGATCTGCGGTGTCGCTGCCACCGGATCCAGCGACGGTGTCATGGTCGCTACCGCGGCAATCAGTTGTTGCCCGCTGAGTCGGGATTTGATACGCGTTGTGTAGGTCGCTTCCGGTTCAAACAAACTGGCGGCAAGCAAATCGTTGTGTTTGAAACTCAGGGCATCGCCCAACTGCGTTTGAAAACGGGCCACATTGCGTAGAGCATTGGTGTAGCTTGCGTTGCTCAGGCCATTGATTGGCAGTGACAGCAAAGAAGCACCGAGTCCCTGTACATGTCGCTTTGGCTTGGCGCCAGAGTCGATCTCTACAATGATGACGCCGCGCCCGCGAATTCGATTCAGCAAAATTGCCTCGCGACCTTCGGGGTTGCGCTGCGCGTGTAGAGACAATGACTCGACAATCGCATACAGCGAGTCGATGCCGGAATTATCGACAACGCCGCCGTCCATCAGCCGCAAACTTCTTTCGCTCGTCGTTGCATCATCGGCAACCACCAGTGGCGGCTGGCTGCTGGTGGAAAACTCGTTGACGTTGAAGCCGAACGGGAAATTGGATGACAATCTGACCGCGCGCGTCAGTGACAGATCGATCGGCGCTGTACTGAAGTCACTGAGTGCCACGGGCTGAAAGTCACCGCTTGTGTCACCCAGTCCAAGTGGAGATGGCGACAGCGCACCGGGCAAGAAGCCCTTGTCGATGGGGGGAAATCCTGTAATCACACGCTGGCCGGTATCGGCATCGCTCGCGTTCAGCAGCAATAGTGGACGACTGGTGTCATAGGGGCTTGCGTACTGGCTGATATCGCGCCAGTCAAACTGATGATTCCAGAAGTGGTACAGGCCGTTGCCGCGCGTCGCTGACGGTGTGATGAAGCCGCGCAGCACCGGCGCCATAAAGTCCATCGACATCTCGTCCGCCAACCGGCTGGAAAACGCGGCGTGGATGACATCCTCTGCCTCGTTGGCCGCCGACAGTGCCACGCCTTGCTGCAGTTGTTCGATCCCCTCGATCAGTTGCTGCATATCGCAATCGGCGCGACGCACGATCGCGGTCCGCGGATCGCCATCTGGCTCACTGCCACAGCGAGCGGCGCTATGGTAGGCCTGTGCGTCTTTGCGCATGGCCTTAAGGCTGTCCAGCGATTCGTGGATCAGCTCCGAGCGCGTGGTGTATTTGAGCTGATCGATAGTGGCGCCAGCATCGTAGTTGCTGTACGCGTAGCGGGCGCTGGCAAGGCTGCCGCCGGAGACACTGCTGATTATCGCGATGCGATCGGCCCAGGTGCCCGGGTCGGCATCTGTCGCTACCGACGGGCTTAGTTGCGGCAGCGCGGGGAATGGTTCGCGCTTCATCATTTGCAGGATCAGAGACGTAAACAGCGCTGCGCGCGAGCCGCCACCACTGGCGGCAACCAAGACGATCGGCCCCGGCGGTATAGTCTCGATGCGTTGCTCCAGTGCATCCAGCCAGCCGGTGATGAATCCCGCCGGCATCAGCCACCAGCCAAAGCGCAGTTCGGGCCTGAGGAATTTGATCGCGCTGGTGATGTAGAGGTAGCCCAGCAACACTAACAGTGAAACGTAGGCCACGCCGGATGGGCCGACAATACTTCGCGGTTGCCACACGTGATAGACCTGCGGCACACCGCGCAACACCCAGATGGCAAACAGTACGGCGAAAATCAGGAAGAAATGATCGCCAATGTAACGTCCGAGCCACGGTTTTATGCGTTGTCGCAACATGTGCCGTGAATTGCTTTCCATTGTCGCATCCGCTCCTGTCTCTGGTATCGTTTGCCGACAGATTGCGAGTGCCAGCTCGTGTTGTGGCGCCAGCATGTCGTACCGTCAGGCAATCCTTGGGTCTGGCCTGGACAATTGTAGACCGGGAACTCACCAGTCACCTGTGGGTTATTACCGTTCGGCGCAGAATGCCGGCCATTAGCCGCAGCTTTTTTCGGATAACTATGTCATCGCAATCCAGTGATCATCAACCAACTGCGCGAAGCTTATCTGCTGCAGATATCGAGGCGCTCGCCGCCGGTGCCTGGATTTTGGGCACTGGCGGGGGCGGCGATCCCTATCACAAGCTGCTCAACCTGCGGCTTTTGTATCAGCATGGCCATCAGGTGCAACTGATCGATCCGCAATCGCTGGCCGACGATGCGCTGGTCGCGGTCGTGTCGACCATGGGGGCGCCGATCGTCGGTCAGGAGCGCCTGACCGACCCGGCTTTCTCAGTGCGACCGCTGCGTATGATGGAAGACTATCTCGGACGGCCGTTCGATGCGGTGATGGCGCTTGAGATCGGTGGTGGCAACGGCTTGCAGCCAATGTTGGTGGCGGCGCTGACCGGCTTGCCAGTGGTCGATGCCGATGCGATGGGGCGCGCCTATCCGGAGGCGCAGATGACATCGATCGCAGTGGCGGGGTTGCAAAGCTATCCTTTTGCCATGGCGGATATTCGCAACAACGAAGTGATCATTCCGGTGGCCGAATCGTGGCATTGGCTCGAGCGCATCAGTCGCAAGGTGTGCACCGAATTTGGCTCTACAGCAGCCACCTGCAAAGCGCCGCGCAGCGGTATAGAAATCAAACAGCACACCATCCACTACACCTGTTCTCAGGCCATTCGGCTGGGGCAAGCCATTGCAGACGCACGCGTCAATCACCATGACCCCATTCATGCAGTGCTCGCAGCCACCGGCGGCAAGCACTTGTTTGGGGGCAAAGTGGTCGATGTACAGCGTCGTACCACCGAGGGCTTTTTGCGAGGGACGGCGACGATCGAGGGTTTTGATGATCAGGCTGGTGCCGAACTGGTGCTGCATTTTCAGAATGAGTTTGCCGTCGCGGTGATGAATGATGTGCCCGTCGCCATGACCCCGGATCTGATTTGCGTACTCGATAGCGTATCGGGCGAGGGCATTGGCACAGAGGTTATGCGCTTTGGACAGCGGGTGTCGGTACTGGTGTTGCCTGCAGCACAGGTGTTTCTGAGTCAGGCGGGACTGGACGCCGTGGGGCCCGGAGCGTTTGGATTTGATTTTGACTTTCAATCGGCCTTCGACCGGAGCACCTCATGAAACGCATTGGTGTCGACGTTGGCGGCACGCATACCGATGCTGTACTGATGAGCGATGATCAGGTCATCGCTTCAGTGAAGGCGCCAACGACGGTCGATGTAATGCGCGGTATAGAAAACGCGCTGGCGGAATTGCTCAGCTGTGTACCCGATCGCGATGTGCGTGCAGTGATGATCGGTACCACGCACTACACCAATGCTGTGGTCGAGCGAAAAAGACTAAACTGTGCCGCCGCAATCAGAATCTGTTTGCCCGCCTCGGCGAGTCTGCCCCCTTTTTGTGACTGGCCGGCTGATCTTGCCGCGCGCGTGAATGGCGGTGTGTATCTGGTGCGCGGCGGCCACGAATACGATGGCCGCGAGATCGTGCCATTGGATGAGCGGGCGATTGCAAGTGCTGCGCGGCAATTGCGGGCGGCGCAGGTCAACGCGGTCGCGATCAGTGCAGTTTTCTCTCCGACCTGTGGCGATGCCGAGTCTCGCGCGGCGGAGATTGTGCGCAATGAACACCCGGAGGCACAGATCACCTGTTCTTCTGCGTTGGGGCGAATTGGCCTGCTGGAGCGCGAAAACGTGGCGCTGCTGAATGCCGCACTGATCGAACTGGCAAGCGAGATGACACACTCAATGGAAACTGCCTTGTCGGCCAGCGGCATCGAGGCCGAACTTTTCATTACGCAAAACGACGGCACCATTGCGCGGGCCGACACTGCGCGTCAACACCCGGTGTATTCGTTTGCCTCTGGTCCGGTCAATTCCATGCGCGGCGCGGCATTGCTTGGTGGAGTGCCCGATGCGATGGTGTGTGATGTGGGCGGCACCACAACCGATGTCGGTTGTTTGATCAATGGTTTTCCGCGTCAGGCAAACAACGTGGTTCAAATCGGCGGAGTTCGCACGCTGTTTCGCATTCCCGATGTGTTGTCGATCGGGATTGGTGGTGGTACGATTATTCGACAGGCTGATGCGATTCAGGTAGGGCCGCACAGTGTCGGCTATCAACTCACGAAAAAAGCGTTGGTGTTTGGTGGTGACACGCTCACCTGTACCGATATCGCCGTGGCGGCAGGTTTGATCGACATTGGCGATAAGTCACGGGTCGCCCATTTGCCGGCCACGACAGTCGACGCTGCCTTGCATACGATACACGATCAGATATCGCAAACCGTAGACCGAATGAAAAACAGCGCCGCTGAAGTGCCGCTGCTGGCGGTGGGTGGTGGCTCGATGCTGGTTCCTGACAATGTCCCTGGCATCAGTCATGTGCTGCGCGTTCCACACGATGGCGTCGCCAACGCGGTGGGTGCGGCGATCGCGCAGATTTCCGGTGAGACCGATCGGATATATCGCGATACCGAGCGCGACCAGGCACTAGCCGACGCGCGCGAACACGCGATTGCGCGTGCGGTCGAGGGTGGGGCAAACGCAGCGACGATCGAGGTAGTCGAGAGTGAGGACTTTCCGCTGAGCTACCTGCCTGGTAAGGCTTTACGGGTCAGAGTCAGGGTGGTTGGTCAGGCTCTGCTCTGACCGGCTATTTATCGTCCGACTCGGTATCCAGCGCAGGATCGAAGGTTCGATCTCTGGTCAGGGCAGCCATACTGGCACTTTTTCTCTGCTCAGCGCTCTCCTTGCCGGTCGCGCGCTTGGCGCTGATGCTGTTTTCAAAAACAGCAAATTCGTCTGCCGGATTCGGCAACGGCTTCTCGGTCAGCGGCGCGGCCACGGTTGACTCAACCGTTGGCTTGCCGGTTGCCACGGTGGGTTCGTCGGGCGATACGCTTGCCAGCGGCGCCGCGTTAACGGCAGTGGCCGGTTCATCTGCCTTCACAGTGTCGTCGCGAAAGGCATGTGAATCGGTGTTGACGCGGGTGGCATCATCGTCGTTCGCCGTAGCGGCATTAGCTGCCGTTGCGGGATTGATCATGGTCGCCGCGTCGTGTGTGGTGACGGTGGCGGGAGCCGCTTGCGGTTCGGGTTGAGGTGCCGGTTTTGGCGCGGCCGCAGCAGGGCTCTTGACCAGAGTCGCTTCACCGCTGTTTTTGATGTCGTCATACGCGGCTTGTCTGTCGGCGGGCGTGCTTGCCGCTGTTGCACTGTCAGTCCCGGCGCTGCGTCGCCGCGCAAGCAACCAGCCTGCCAGGCCGATCAGCAGGGCCAGAATACCGGCACCGATTGCGATCCAGGTGGTTGTGCCGCTATCACGGTTGGCTGGAGCAGCTGTGATTGAGATGGCGGGCGAAGTCGTGGTTGTTGTATTTGTCGTTGCAACCGCGGCAGTGTCCGCGGCCTGCGTTTCGGCGGCCTGTTGTTCCGCAGCGAGTTGTTCGGCTGGTGCTTTTTCCTCAGTGGCCTGCTGTTCCGCGGCGAGTTGTTCGGCTCGTGCTTTTTCCTCGGCGGCCTGTTGTTCCGCAGCGAGTTGTTCGGCT
>CAZNIS010000011.1:0-9622 GCA_964573105.1 uncultured Granulosicoccaceae bacterium | reverse complement strand
AGTTGTTCTGCTCGTGCTTTTTCCTCGGCCGCCTGTTGTTCTGCTGTGCTGTCGGTTTCGGCCAATACCATTGAGTCGGTGTTGCTCGCAATGGGGCCGGCCGCAGGGTCCAGGAGCAACTGACCGATTGCACTGGCATCTACAGCCGTGAAATCGAGTTGCAGATTTGCGCTCGAGGCCTGCTGCAAGGCAGCGATCAGCGAGTCCTGCAGCGGCGTGGCAGAGGCGAATATCACACGCATGTCGATACTGGCAGCATCTGGCATGAGAATGCTCTCGGCCCACTGCTGGTAGCGACCCTGGCGGCTAGGGTCAGAGGCTGCGATCACGCCATTGGAGAACAGCAACAGGTTGCCGGGCAGGCCGGTTTCGCGTGCCAGCGCAACCGCGCGCTCCAGGCCTGACGAATAGCTGCTGAATTCGCGGGTCGTCAGTTCGCTTGCGATGGCATCGAATTCGACGGCGAATGATGGCCCGCTGACGGGCTCGATCAGGTGATGCACGATTTCATCTGCACCGACCAGCGCCAGGTGGTGATCGACAGGTACATGGCTTGCCAGTTCGCGACTGAGTTCGCTGGCGCGGGCCAGCTCGTTGGCCGGCAGGCCGAGGTCGAGCACAATGATTGTGTGACGTTGTGCTTGAGCCGACAGATGCGTGCTGGCGAGCAGCAACAGCAGACCTGATACCAGCCTCAACAGGCGCCTGGGCGAGAAAACCATCACATTACTCCACTGGTCGAGCCGAATTGTCCGTGTATCGCTGCGTTGTTCGGGCTCGCGTCCCGGAATGTTCGGGATGAGGGCGGCCGCAGCGCTCGATGTACCTGATCCAACCATGCTAACAAAGATGCTGTTGCCCGTCTGTGGCGGGGCTCCTAAAGCGTTGCGGGCGGGGGCAGGATGGCGTGATCTCGCGCCGGTTTTTTCGTCCTGTTCAGGGCGTCTGAGACCTGCCGCGGGTTTTGCCTGGCCAGCGGCGTCGCCGGTGGCGTGACGACTGCTATACATAAATGTTATCGACGTGGCTCGAGCCACCGGTGCGGGCGGTCAGCAGGGGTTCAGTGACCACATTTGAAACTGCGTGGCAAGTGAGGGTTTCTCATCGAAAATTTTGCCCAGAGGTCGACTGGCACGGGCCTGCATCGGTGAAGAGCATGGTCGGGCAATCGCTTCCCAACATACTGAAATGGCTGCTGTTGCTGGTCTTGCTGCACCCGGCACTGGTGGTGCCGCAGCAGAACCGCCCGGTGTCTGTGCTGATTCGCGGTGTCGAGGGGCAATTGCTGCGCAACGTTCACAGTACGGTGGAGATTTGGCAGTTCAACGGCAAGCCGGCACCCAGTGATGCGCGCTTGCGCTATATGCACCAGCAGGCGAAGAGCCAGATTCGTGACGCGCTGACACCCTACGGCTACTATCGCGCCGAGGTGACGTCGCGACTATCGGATCTTGGGCAGCAATGGCAGGCAGTCTATGAGATCTCGCCAGGGACACAGATCCCGGTCGGCGAAGTGGATATTCAGGCCCTGGCTGACACCACACCAGACAATCGTGAAGCGCTGGATCAGTTCGAAGAGGCCTTGCGCAAGGCGCAGATCGTCGTCGACGGGCCGCTGAATCAGCAAGCCTACGACGATCTGAAGCAGACCTGGCAAACACTGGCGGCGCGGTTTGGCTACTTTGACGCGAAATTCACCCGCAGCCAGATACGCGTCGATCTTCGCGCCTATGAAGCGCGCATCTTTCTGCACTACGAACTGGGCGATCGCTATCGCTTCGGGCGGGTCGAATTCTCGCAGATGCGAGACTGGATTCGACCGGGTCTGCTGGATCGGTACAACGATATCAGCGAAGGCGAGTTGTACGATGCGGCCACACTTCAGCAACTGCAATCGGGCCTGGCGGCGTCGGAGTTTTACGAAGACATACTGATTCGCGCCGCCCCCGATACCGCGATCGACAAGACCATCCCGGTCGACGTCAAGCTGACCCCCAACAATCCGCGCCGCTACGTGTTCGGTCTGGGCTTCGGCACCGACACCGGCGTGCGCGTCAAATGGGGTTTGACCGGTCGCCGCATCAACGATCGTGGCCACCGCATTGTCAGCGAGGCCCAGATCTCCGAAATCGGATCCGGAATCGCCGGTGAGTATTCGGTGCCGACAGGTGATCCGCGCTCGGACAGCTACCGGCTGCGCGCCTCATTCGAGCGCGAGAAATCCGATGCGCGAAACTTTCAGCGCGTGTTGCTCGGTGGCAGCTATCACTATCGCGACGGCCTGTGGTTCAAGACCTACTCGCTCGACTATCAATTTGAGGAGTTCGAACTCGAAGATGCCACACCGACCACGCGCCTGTTGATTCCGGGCGCGGAGTGGACGCGCACCTATCCGGTCGAACTGGATAAACGCATCAACGTGCGAGAAGGTAGCTGGATCAGCTTGCGCCTGCGTGGTGGAAGTGAATCTCTGGTGTCGGATACCTCGTTTGTGCAGGGTTCACTGGCTGGTAAGTGGATTGAAACCGTGCGCGAGGATCACCGGCTGATTGTGCGTGGTGCGCTAGGCACCACCTGGGCTGCCGACTTTAACAAAGTGCCGTCATCGCTGCGCTTCTACACCGGTGGTGATCGCTCGGTGCGCGGCTATAACTTCGAAGTGATCGGTCCGTTGGGCGAGGACAACGAAGTGGCTGGTGGCGAGCACCTGGTTGAGACCAGCATCGAATATGAAGTGCCGTTTCGCGATCGCTGGAGCCTCGCCGGTTTCATCGATACCGGTGACGCTTTTAACGACAGTCTGAATCTGCGCACCGGTGTGGGTGTTGGCTTTCGCTGGCAGTCACCGGTTGGACCGGTGCGTTTCGATATCGGCCGCAGTCTCGATGAACCCGGCCGTGGCAATGTGCGGCTGCATTTGTCAGTGGGGCCTGATCTATGACCACTCGATGCAACTGGCGTCAACCATGAAGTGGCTGCTGCGCGGTGGGCTGGGCGTTTTGTTGCTGCTGCTCTTGCTGGTGGGGCTGCTGTGGTTTGCCGTTGCCACTCAGGCGGGGCTGTCGCGGGTACTCGGTGTTGCACAGACTCGATCGGCAGGCTCGCTTGAGTGGCAGCGCGCCACCGGCAGTCTGATCGGGCCGTTGACTCTTGAGAAGGTCGCGTGGAGTCAATCGACCGGGCAGCGTGTGCAGGTTGACAGCGCGGCGCTCGACTGGAGCCCACTGGCGTTGACGCAAAAACGCGTCGAGCTCGACAGCCTGGTGTTGGATGGTGTGCAGATTCAGTTGCCGGCTGGCAGCAACGAGGCATCCGTTGAGTCCGAGCGGCAGGCATTCGCGTTACCCGATTTCAGTCTGCCGATCGAGGCCGATGTCGAACAATTGCTGATGACTGACATCGACATCTACCCGGCGGGCAGCTCGAAACCGTTTCACATCGATCGCATCGCACTGCGTGCCAACGCACAGCGAGACAGTTTTCAGTTGATCGAGCTACAAGTCGATGCACCGGATGGCAGTCTCGGCCTGCGTGGTGATCTCGACACCAGTGGGCAATGGCCCACTGATCTCACATTCGACTGGACATATAACGACGCCCGTCTGGGGCCGTTGCAGGGGTCGGGCACGATCACCGGCAACGTCAAGACTGCGCTGGAGTTGCAGCACAAGATCGATGGTGCACTGCAATCCGGTCAGCGAATTACACTGGGCCAGTTGCTCGATGCGCCTCAGTGGCAAGGCGACGTGGACTTCGCTATTGCCGATGCGGGCCTGCTTGCGCCGGCCCTTCAGCAAGTGGCCGTCGATTTGCGGTTTCAGACCGAAGGGATGATAGACGGAGCAGACCTGCAGGCCGCGGTGTCAGGTGTCAGCGGCAAACTGAATCAGTATGAGCTTGTCAGTCAGGGTGAAATCAAGTTTGCACAGAACCGCTTGCAGCTGGATGAATTCAGCATTGGTGCCGGGCAGTCAAGTTTGAATCTCAATGGTCAAATTGATGATGCGCTCGATCTGCAATGGGCGCTGCAGGTACCGCAGCTTGACGAACTACTGCCCACTGCCAGTGGTCAAATCAGTGGTACCGGACGGGCGACGGGTCCGGTGCGCCAGGCACAGTTGATGGCCGATATCGATGTCGCTGAGCTGGTTTTCGACACACTGGAAATCGGCAAGCTCAGCGCAACTGCAGACATAGATGTTTCCGAGCGCGAGGCGTCGACGCTGCTAGTCGATGCGACGTCACTGTCGGCAGGCGGATCGCACTGGCGCGAAGTTGGCGTGCGCGCAGAGGGAATGCTTGCCAGAAATCAAATCGATCTGTCACTGGATGGCGAGCCTGCCAGCATCAATGCAAAACTGATCGGTGGCCTGGTTGTCGATGAATGGCGGGCGACGCTTGACGAGCTCAACATTGACAACACTATCCTTGGCGACTGGACGCTGCTTGAGCCGGCAGCCGTCAATGCCGCTGCGGATCGAGCCAGCGTCAGCGACATGTGTCTGGTCAGCACGCCCACGCAGATTTGCCTTAACGGCAACTGGGCTCAGGCCGACGGCGCCGTGCTGTCGTCAACCGTCAATCGCTTTGAAGTAGCGCGATTTGCCCAATGGCTGCCGGAACAAATGCAGAGCGAGCAGTTTTTTAATGCCTACCTGGTTGCCAGCCAGTTACCCGGTGACACGCCAGTCGCCAAAATCAACGTGCAAATGCCGGCTGCGCCGCTCACGTATCAAGCCGATGGTCAAACGATTACCCGTGAAATGGGTTTGAGCACCTTTGTCGCCAGTCTCGATGATCGTCGACTGGACCTGGATGCAAGCATCGGGCTTGGTGTGTTTGGCGAGACGCAAGTGCAGGCAGTGGTCGCGGATATCATCGATGATCGCAGCCTGGATGCATCAATCGTCGGTACGTTGAGCGATCTGTCGCTGGTGAGCACTTTTGCACCCTCGCTGCAGGCAGTCAGCGGTGTGGTTGACATCGACGTACAGCTCAGCGGGGAACTGGAGCAACCGCTGCCGGCCGGGACACTGCAGCTGAGAGATTTCAGTGCTGAGTACCCTGAACTGGCCTTGCGCATTGTCGATGGCGAGTTGACCGTTCGCCCAGAGGCCAGCGGTGTGCTGGATATTGTCGGCCAGGCGGCGTCAGGGCAGGGCCAGATCAACATCAGCGGCACGGCAGATCCGGCCGCCGGCAAACTTCAGCTGAATCTGCAGGGTGAAGATTTTCAGGTGGCCAATTCGCGCAACATGCGCGCGGTCGTCAGTCCCGATCTCGATTTGAGTCTGGATGCGACCGGTGTGTCGGTTCGCGGTGACGTCGAAGTGCCATCTGCCTTTTTCAAATCCGGTGGCGGGCGCGGGGCAGTCAGGCCTTCGAGCGATGTGGTGATTGTCGACGATGGTCGCGAGATAGCGACAGCGCGCAATACTACTGGTGTGGATCTCGATGTATCGGTGCGCCTGGGTGAAGACATTCAGGTCGAAGCCGGTGACTTTGACGGATCGATCACCGGCGTTTTGTCTATCGAACAGGTACCAGAGGGTGTGCTGATGGGCTCCGGTACCATTGAAGTCGTTAATGGTGACTATTTGATCTACGGTCAAAAGCTGACTATGCAACGCGGGCGCGTGCTGTTTGGCGGTGGACCACTGGATGATCCGGAACTCGACCTCGATGTATTGCGTGACGTGCCTGCCTATGAAGTAAAAGCCGGTGCGCGTGTGCGTGGTACCGCCAAGGCACCCTTGCTGGAACTCTACTCCGAGCCCGAATATACCGATGCGAACATTCTGTCCTTTATCGTATTGGGCCAGCCATTGGGCACCAAAGGCGGGAGTTACACCCTCGGCAAATTTATCACACCCGATCTCTACGTCAGTTATGGCATCAGTCTGTTCGGTGGCGATAATACCTATAACATGCGTTACAAACTCAATGACAGGCTGACGCTGCAGGTGGTGAGAACTGGCGAAAACAACAGCGCTGACCTGGAATATACGCTGGAGCGCTGACGCGTATTGAACGCGAGCCTCGTCGTAGTGGCAGTGGGCCGTGATTGATACATCACATCACCCCTCCCAATTGATATCTTGGTAGTTAATTACAAACGAAGTATACTTTCCCGTCTGCAAATCCCCGGTCGGAATTCGAACTGCATACACCCCGCGCAGGTCCCGTGCATTCCTGTCTTGACGTTCGGGTGTCGCCATTGCGCTGATGCCGAAACCTGACCCTTTCCGGGTACTCACTTATGCCTGATGGCGCGCAGCCTCAGGTATTCCAAAAGACAAAGGCGAGGAAACCCTATGCGAATCAGTGTCCCTAAAGAGACCTATTCCGGTGAGCGCCGGGTGGCGCTGACGCCGGAGACTGCCGCGCATATCATCAAGCTTGGGCACACGCTGACCGTAGAGAGCGGTGCGGGTGCAGCGGCCGACATCGATGACGCGCGTTACCTCGATGCAGGGGTGAGTGTTAGCGAAGATACCCAAGCTATCTGGCGCGACA
The DNA here is from genome assembly GCA_964573105.1 of uncultured Granulosicoccaceae bacterium. Lineage (GTDB taxonomy): Bacteria > Pseudomonadota > Gammaproteobacteria > Granulosicoccales > Granulosicoccaceae > CAKZSB01. The sequence continues at coordinate 3,106 of CAZNIS010000011.1, read as the reverse complement.
CCGATGTGATCATGAAAGTCAGAGCGCCGGGCGAGCATCCGCAACTGGGTGACGAGGTTGATCTGCTGGCGAATGATAAAACGCTGATCTGCTTTTTCTGGCCGGCGCAAAATGAACCGCAAATGAAGCGCCTGGCCGAAAAAGGTACCACATTACTGGCCATGGACTCAGTGCCGCGCATATCGCGTGCGCAGAAACTCGATGCGTTGAGCTCAATGGCTAACATTGGCGGCTACCGGGCGGTAGTGGAGGCGGCCAGTCATTTTGGTCGTTTTTTCACCGGCCAAATCACCGCAGCCGGCAAAGTGCCGCCGGCGCGAGTGCTGGTGATTGGCGCCGGGGTTGCCGGATTGTCTGCTATCGGTGCCGCGCGCGGCATGGGTGCGATTGTGCGCGCCTTCGACACCCGTCCGGAAGTTCGCGATCAAGTGGAGAGTATGGGCGGCGAATTTCTCGAGCTCGAATTCGAGGAGGACGGCGGCGGCGAGGGCGGCTATGCCAAAGTCATGAGCAAAGAATTCATCGAAGCGGAAATGGCGTTGTTTGCCGAGCAGGCAAGGGAAGTCGACATCATCATCACCACCGCATTGATACCCGGGCGTCCGGCACCGGAGTTGATCACCACCGAGATGGTTGAATCGATGAAGCCCGGTAGTGTGATCGTGGATCTTGCGGCCGAGCAGGGCGGTAACTGCAAGCTCACGCGCGCCAATGAAGTGGTCGAGCACGCCGGCGTCACACTGATCGGCTACACCGATCTGCCCAGTCGAATGGCGGCGCAGTCGAGTCAACTCTACGGTACCAATCTGCGCCACCTACTAACCGACTTGACGCCCGACAAGGATGGCGTGCTCAACGTCGATATGGAAGACGAGGTCATTCGCGGCACCACCGTGATCAAGGATGGCGAGGTGACCTGGCCACCGCCGGCACCGAAACTCAGCGCCACACCTAAACCGGCTGCAGCGGTAGCAGCACCGGTTGAGCCACCGGCCGAACTATCCACCGCTTCCAAAACACGCGGTACTATTATCGCCGCCGTATTAGCGGTGCTGGCGATACTGGGTGTCGGCAGTGTTGCACCGGCAGACTTCATGAGTCACTTTACGGTGTTTGTACTGGCCTGTTTTGTTGGTTACCAGGTGATATGGAGCGTCACCGCCTCGCTGCACACCCCTTTAATGAGTGTGACCAATGCGATCAGCGGCATTATTGTGGTGGGTGCATTGCTGCAGATATCGTCACCATCGGGGCTGGTAGTTGTGCTTGCGTCGATTGCGGTGCTAATTGCCAGCATCAACATTGCCGGTGGATTTCTCGTTACTCAGCGCATGCTGAAAATGTTCAGAAAATAGCGGAGTAGCCTAATGAATTCGGGAATGGTGACAGCCGCCTACATTATCGCGGCAATTTTATTCATCCTCAGTCTGGCCGGACTTAGCCATCAGGAGTCCGCGCGGCGCGGCAACTGGTTTGGTATCGCTGGTATGGCGATCGCAATTGGTGCCACTGTGCTGAGCGACTCGGTCACATCGTACGGACTGCTGATTGTCATGATGTTGGTTGGTGGTGCTATTGGTGCAGTGCTGGCGGCGCGCGTTCAAATGACCCAAATGCCGGAACTAGTGGCGATATTGCACAGCTTTGTTGGGATGGCGGCGGTGCTGGTTGGCTTTGCCAGCTATTTCGATCCGTCTGTACATTTCGAAGGCGCGGAAAAAACCATTCACAATGTCGAGATCTATCTGGGCATTCTGATCGGTGCGATCACCTTCACCGGATCGGTGGTTGCTTTTGGCAAGCTCAATGGCAAGATCGGCAGTGCCCCGCTGATGCTGCCGGGTCGACACATGCTCAACCTGGGCATCGGCATTGTCTGTCTGATCCTATTGTTTGTGTTCATTGGTGCCGGCAAGGGCTTTGGCACGCTGATTCTTTTGATCATGACCATCCTTGCGCTGGGCTTTGGCATCCATATGGTGATGGCGATCGGCGGCGCTGACATGCCTGTTGTGATCTCCATGCTGAACAGCTACTCGGGTTGGGCGGCGGCGGCCACCGGATTCATGTTATCCAATGATTTGCTGATCATCACCGGCGCCCTGGTCGGCAGCAGCGGCGCGATTTTAAGCTACATCATGTGTCGCGCGATGAACCGACAGTTTCTCAGTGTCATCATGGGCGGTTTTGGCAGTGCAGCCACCGGCAGCGATGATGGTGCTGGCGAGCAGGGTGAGGCAGTGCCGATCAGTGCTGATGAGGTCTCGCAGTTGCTGCAGGACGCCGAATCCGTGGTGATCGTGCCCGGCTACGGTATGGCCGTCGCGCACGCCCAGCACCCGGTATCAGAACTCACTAAATCGCTGGTCGCGCAGGGTATCAACGTGCGGTTTGCCATCCATCCGGTCGCCGGTCGCATGCCCGGCCACATGAACGTGCTGCTGGCTGAGGCCAACGTGCCCTACGACCTGGTGCTCGAAATGGATGAAATCAACGATGACCTGGCCGACACCGACGTCGTGGTGGTCATCGGTGCCAACGACATTGTCAATCCGTCGGCGATGGAAAATCCCAACAGCCCGATTGCCGGCATGCCAGTATTGGAAGTCTGGAATGCAAAAACCGTCGTCGTATCCAAACGCAGCATGGCAACCGGCTACGCCGGTGTAGAGAACCCGCTATTCTTCCGCGAAAACACCCGCATGCTGTTCGGCGATGCCAAAGACAGCGTCGAGGCCGTGCGCCGGGGGCTTGCATAGCCTCATCGGTGAGAGGTGACTGACTCACAGGTAGCACTACGCGTAAGCGAGGAAACTGGTGTTGTGTAGCCTCGCTAACGCGTCGGGAAACCAAGTCAGTCTTTCTCACAGGAAGCCCGACGCGTAAGCGAGGAGACTGTTGTTGTGTAGCCTCGCTTACGCGTCGGGTTACCAAGGCAGCCATCCTCACAGAAAACCCGACGCGTAAGCGAGGAAACTGGTGTTGTGTAGCCTCGCTGACGCGTCGGGTCACCAAGTCAGTCATTCTCACAGGAAGCCCGACGCGTAAGCGAGGAAACTGGTGTTGGAGTAGCCTCGCTAACGCATCGGGTTGCCAAGCCGCTCAT
>CAZNIS010000010.1:119738-124031 GCA_964573105.1 uncultured Granulosicoccaceae bacterium | reverse complement strand
CGATCGGACTGAGCTACGCTGAAATAGTACGTGCCAGCAATGAGGTGTTGAAAACCGCACTCATGTCGAAAAGCGACTCAATTGATGAGCACGCGATTAGTGAGACCATTGACGAGCGGCGCCAGCACGGATCCATCATCCCTAGACCCACTGGAATATCAAACGACACCCAGTTGTTCCAATCTTATTGCAACCGCTGTTGTCGACAGGCCGAAATACTCCGCGAGAGACGAAAATCTGCGGCTATCAAACCGATCTATATTTGCCAATTTTAGCGAAAGCTCTCTTCGATCCAGAGCACCAATTTTTGAAGCCGATCCAGTGAGACAAAACAAGTTGTAGTCGTTGAGTTCGAATTTATCTGTGAGAAACCGTTTCCGAAACTCCTGCATCATAATACTTTTGGGCATAAGGAAACACGACGCAAATTGATCGGCCTCGATCTCCTGCGGAGGTCTGTAGGTTGACACACTCCCAGTCTGATTCCGCTCACGCAGCAGCCCGATCGCTCTGTGCAGCACCGCATGCCCCAGCTCATGTGCAGCTGTGAACCTTTGCACTGTAGACGGATAATTCTGAGCAACCACGGCAAGCATTCTATTTGCATCAATGTACCCAACTACATCACGCCTCGCCACGGTACCTACACTGGGTACTTGCTGATATTCAAAGCCGATTGCATCGAAAGCGATTCCTGCATCGATTAGATTTATCGGGCTGATGTCTTCGGTTCCGAGCAAAGCTTCACGCCTTTTCCATAGTTCATTCTGGAGATTCCTGGCAATCTGCTCTATTTGATCGAAGGTGTAACGATTCTGGGGATCGTCAAAGCCTCGAACTTTCTGAATAGATACCAATGGAGCTGCCGCGAGCTCTCCATCGTCGCCAGCGACATAAGCGTAAGGATTTTGGAGAAGCACCCGACTGTCGTGTATCCGTCCCAACTGTTTGTTTTTACTCATTATGCTCTTTAGACCGGCTCAAGTATCGACATCGACTGACGATGATACCACAATCATCGAGCAAAAACTTGATTAAACTTGATTTACAAACCCCATCCTATATAATCAAGCACATGGCCGCAGACACAAGAAATCTCAACAGCGCCGCGATCCGAAAAGCGCTGACAGCAGCCGGCATGACGCAGAAGGCTCTGGCGACACAATTGGATGTCAGCGGACAGGCTGTCACCAACTGGTTGAAAGGCAAGGATTTCCCTCGCCCGGCGACACTGCTAAAACTAGCGCTACTGCTTAATCTACCAGCCGACCAGTTGATAGACACGCAACAGCCAGATAAGCCGATTGTCGCGTTTCGAAAAAAAGGGCCGTCCAAAACCACGAAGGAGCACATTAAACGCGCCGAACATATCGGAATGCTGTTGCGCCCAATGGTGCCCTACTTTCCAAATCAGAGTCATATACGGCCCAGATTCAGTGCAGACCCGGGCGATCTGACTGCCATCATGACAGCGGCGAATCAGACAAGAGTAAACCTTGGTAAAAGTGAAACTGCCGCTATTCAATACAGCGATTTAATCGATGAGTTTAAATGCTGTGGTGCCGTGGTCGTCCCCGTGCTTTGGGGCAAGCAGGAAAAGCACAAAAATGCGCTGCACATTCACCTGCCGGCGGAGAACTTCACGTTCATTTTTCTCAACCTCGACACCAGACTCGAAGACTTCAAGTTCTGGATGGCCCATGAACTGGCACATGTTTACAGCCCGGATCTAGCAGGCAGTGACGCAGGTGAAGACTTTGCTGACAGTTTCGCGGGCAGTCTATTGTTCTCTTCGACAATGGAACAATTGGCCTACAAAAAGATTACGGCATCCAAGGCAGTGAAATCGCAGATCTTTGCAGTGCGGGATGTCGCAGATACATGCGGCATTTCCGCACTGACTGTCTATCGGAATGTGGCGCGGTATGCAAAGGCAGAAGGACTCGCGGAACTCATGGTCTGCGAGCAATCCATTCATCAACTGAGGAACTCGGGTAAGGAGACACTGGTCAGCGAGTCTTTTTTTGGAGACAATTCACCCACCGCTTCACTGTTTCTGCAGGCTTGTACAGAAAACTTCAAAACGGATTTTTTTAGTGCATTTGTAAAAATGTCATCAGAGCGTGATGTCAGCGCTGGATATCTGCAACAGGTCATGAGCATCACAGCCGCAGAAGCCAGAGAGCTGTATCAGGTTCTGATGAATTGACCACGCTTGTACTGCTGGACACCAACGCATACCTACGACTGGCAAAGCGTATACAACCACTGCTAGGAGTAGAGTTCGGTCATAAGAAGTACAGCCTCACGGTACTGAAAGCGGTAGAAGATGAAGTCTCAAGGCAACCGCGATTGAGGCTGCAGTATCCGTGGTTTGACAACGAGCCGTACAGAACCGAGCGGCTCGCAAAGCGCTTCAGACTTTCGTCATCAGAGAAATCCAGACTCGAAGCAGTGAAATCAGTTCTGCTTGATCATGTTGGTGTCAATTCAGGCCAATTCATATTCGGCGGGCGCTCTCCTCCCGGCGACACAGACTGCTATTGCCTGGCATTTGGTCAGATTCGCGACGCGATTGTGGTGACCGATGACATCGGAATGCACGATCTGGCCAATGATTTTGACCTCACCGTATGGCATGGCTGGGAACTGCTCAAGAAGATGCAATCTGCGAAAATGATTGGTAACGACAAGATCAGAGAGATATACGACGCGTTGGAGCGTAACGGAGATTTAACAAAATCCTGGATTGACGCAAAATACTCCGAGTTCAAGAAAGTGTTTGGAAAAAAGCCGAAGACTGACGAATGACACTTCCGATTGACAGCCCAATGTATAGTACATAGTACGTGCGCTTAGCGCTTACGGCTCCCACGGTTGCGCGCCACAAACCCTGTTCTCAACGTTTTCTAATTTAGCACTTTGGGAATTTCAGTTGACCAGACTTCCGAGCAGTACATACTTCGTTTACCCGGCAAGTTACCCGTATTTTCAACACCCCATGGCGAATCAAACCAAACCAGCGTTCAACTAGCCCATGCCCATCTACCGCTATTCCACCGACAAAATCGAACCACTGACCCCTACCAGCTTCCAGTCTGCCGGTGTCAGGGAGCGCGACGACCTGCAGCGCCTGCTGCGCGATCGCATCAAGATCGTCTCGCCGGACACGCTGATCATCAGCGAAGAATTCGGCGACTGGGAGGACAGCCGCCGGCGCATCGACCTGCTTGGTGTGCACAGCAGCGGCGATCTGGTGATCATTGAGCTAAAGCGTACCGACGATGGCGGACATATGGAGCTGCAGGCACTGCGCTATGCGGCGATGGTGTCGGCGATGACGTTTGAACGCGCCGTCGAGGTTTATCACAGCTACCTGCAATCTCGTGGCATGGGCGATACGGATGCCGAGGCGCAGCTTCGTGCACACATGGAAAACGAAGACGACAACGCCGAGGAAACCTTCGGCAACGACTCACAGGTAGTAATGGTATCCGCTGATTTTTCACGCGAACTGACCACGACGGTACTCTGGCTTTGTGACCGTGGACTGAATCTGCGATGTGTGAGAATTAAACCCTATGACGAGAATGGCGCGCTGTTACTGGAAATTGAACAGGTGATTCCGCTGCCGGAAGCAGAGGAGTATCAGGTCAGCCTGCGCCGCAAGGAAACTGAAAAACGCAGTGGCAAATCGGACAAACAACAAAGAAACTATAGATTCTGGCAATTGCTGAAGCAACGCGCAGATCAAAAATCTGATCTTCTGCAATCAAGAAAACCCGGAGTGAAGCCCTCTCTTGGTGTATCCAGCCGATTTGGTGGCTGCAAACTGAACTACGTCATTCAGATCGAGGGACCACAACTGCATCTGTGGATCGACTCGGGCAGCGGCTCTGACGACAACAATCGTGCAATTTTCAATCGTCTGTTCGAGCACAAAGACAAGATCGAGGCTGCCTGCGGACAGGCTCTGGTTTGGGATCTCAAGGACGATCGCCGGGCTACGGTTATCAAGTGGATTATCGACGCCAACGGCATTAATTCGCCGGAATCAGAATGGCCCTCTATCGCTGATCAGATGGTAGATGCGATGGTGAGGTTTGAACGGGCGCTGGAACCGTATTTCTAGTTAGTGCTGCTGATTGACCGGTCCTTGCCAATAGAAGGCGTTGATTACCTTTTGCGCGCCTTGCCAATGGTACGTGCGTCTGGTACTTCCGGCCCCTACTCCCTCATACCGATTCTCGATGCCCCCAGCGACCAGCCTTTGCGCCGGTCAACAGCCAACGG
>CAZNIS010000010.1:118314-119638 GCA_964573105.1 uncultured Granulosicoccaceae bacterium | reverse complement strand
TACCGATTCTCGATGCCCCCAGCGACCAGCCTTTGCGCCGGTCAACAGCCAACGGGCAACGGGCAACGGGCAACGGGCAACGGGCAACATAGTAAATTGCGGTTCGCGTCGCGACCACGCTTCGAACTGACGAATAATTGAAGAAAAGTACCAATGACCCATTGAATGTACCGCCATAGCCAGCGAACCCGCGATCCGTCACAGTGACCACCAGCAGCCGGAGCCACGAAACCCTGTGTTCGCCACTGTCGGCGTGCTCCGGATACAATACGCCCCCGCCACAGCACTCGCCACCGATGACCCACAAAACACCGCCCGCGATTCAGGCCATCACGAACGCTCTCCTAGCCCTTCCGGCAAAATCAGCCGAAGCCAGCTTCGCCTGCCGGCTGACGGTGCCGGTCGAGTGCCTTGCACTGGAAGTGAAAGGGGTTGGCAAAGTTCGCTTGCCGGTCACGGCCAATCGGGCCAAAACGCTGATCAAGTCGGCGCGCCAAGCGCCGTTTGGACGCAAAGACAAAACACTGACCGATCCGACCGTGCGCGACGCCTGGGAGATCGCGAAGTCTCGAGTCAAAATCGATAACCGAGTCTGGAATCAGGCATTAAATCCGGCGCTGGAACAGATCGGCGAGCAACTTGGATTGGATCAGGGTCAACTGAAAGCGGATTTGTACAAGATGCTGATTTATCGGCCCGGGCAATTTTTCGTTCCGCATCGCGATTCGGAAAAAGACGACCACATGATTGCGACGCTGGTGGTCGTACTACCCTGTGCACATCGCGGCGGCGTGCTGCAGATCGAACATCAGGGTTCGACTAAAAGTTTTCACAGTAACCGTCTGGCAGCAGACAAGCTGGGACTGTTCGCCTTCTACGCCGATTGTCGCCACGAGCTGAAACCTGTCACAGAGGGTTACCGAATCGCACTGACCTACAATCTCTCCTACAAGCCAAAGACGGGCAGAAGACCTGGGAAACCGCCCACCCCGGCAAGCCGACAGTCAATCATTCATCTGCAAACGGCGCTTGGTGACTATTTGTCCAGTACGCGGCAGTCGCAACCACTTGTCGTTCTGCTGGATCACCAGTATTCACAACGAAGCCTGCGCTGGTCACAACTCAAGAACCTGGATCGCGCCCGGGCGCTGGCACTGGAAGATGCGTTGGACAAAGAATTTGGGCGCGACGGCTATCACCTGAATCTGGCATTGCTGACGCTACAGGAAATCTGGCATGCAACGGATGAGAGGTACGACCCCTATCATCGAGGACGTCGATACTATAACTCCTGGGATGACGATTGGGACGACGAAGACGAAGA
>CAZNIS010000010.1:0-118214 GCA_964573105.1 uncultured Granulosicoccaceae bacterium | reverse complement strand
GACGAAGACGAAGAAAACCACAATCACCTGACTCTGCACGATCTGATTGAACGATATGCGAGGCTTGAGGATTGGCGAGCCCGCGACAATAAAACCTTGCCACTCGGCTCACTGGTGATGACCGCTATACCTGCAGTAGCCTGTATACCGATTCACGAATTAAAGCCAGCAAGCAGCTACTACGAGGACTACACCGGGAACGCCGGCAATACACTCGATCGGACCTATCACCGCGCAGCGGTTGTGATCTGGACAGACCGCAACCACAGCAAAGTGCTGGCCGATATCAGCCTGACAGACCTGTTTGAATACTGGACTGAAACGCTCGCTGGCAAACCCGCGTCTGACTACGTGGCTGCCCTGAGCAGTTTTGATCTGCCGGAACGACTCAGTCGCCACGAGCGTGACCCGGACACACTCGCATTTATGATGAAACTGTTGGCAAAGTGTGACCGCCGCGATCTCGCCATCAACCACCTGCGGCCATTTAGCCTGCACGCACTAACCATCGAGCTTTTCCCGGCAATCACTCAACTCGGTCGCCTGTACGGCAAGGGGTTGCTGGAGGATATCTTCAGAGAATGGACGGCCGATGATCGCTATAGATGGAGATGGTTCGACTGGGCGCCGGCACTGGAGCGATTCATTTCTCATTGCAAGGCTAACGCTGATCCCCCATTGACCGGCGTGCCGATCATGCTGTTCGATCGTTTCTACGATAAATGCCGGCAGGTCGCTAACGATCGCTTGCGACGACATAAGATTTACGAGGAAGACGGTCAGCTGGACAGCTACAGCGGCGCCGAACTCGCTGCTGTATGCCATGCGGCGATGAAACTCGGCGACGCAAAGCGCATCCAGAGCGTACAGGATTTCGTACTGAAAAACGCAGGCTTTTATGACTCGGCCGGTTTGGTGCAGGTATTGAAAAATGTCGATTCAAAAATAGCAAAAGGGTTTCACCAGCAACTTTCTACTCTTCTCGAAGATCGTCTGCAACGCGAGGCCGACAGCCATATCCGCGACAGCGACGACTGGCGGGTTGCACACACCATTACCTGTAATTGCGACTTCTGCAATCAACTAAAAACCTTTCTCGATCACCGGGATCAGCGAAAACTGGATATACCGGCAGCCAAAGACAAGCGCCTGCACTTACATCGGATGATCGACTCGCAAGGTCTACCGGTATCACATACAACGACAAGAACTGGTCGGCCGTTTACCTTGAATTTGGCGAAAAAGAGAGACCTGTTTTCCCGGGAAAAGAAGTTGCGCCAAATCAGGCTCGATTTACTTAGGCAAGTGAAGTCGTCGAAATAGCGACTTACGTGGCATGCCGAATTTTTGATATTTGAACATGCCACATATTCACCGTAGGGTTGGTAAGCCTAAGCGTACCTACCACAGCGCCCCTCATCATTCACGCCCCGGGCAAATGGTACGTGCGCTCAAGCTTACGGCCCCTACGCTGCCTGCCCAATTGTCTGGTAAAGTTACTCATCGGACGCTGCTGCATTGGAGAAAACAATGGCGATTGAAACCCGCACAATTGACTACCAACACAATGGCGTGTCGCTTGAAGGCTATATGGCGTTCGACAATGCCGGTGCCGAGCCGCGGCCTGCGGTGATGGTTGCTCATGCCTGGGGGGGTCGCGACGAGTTTGCCGAGCAGAAGGCACGGGATCTCGCGGCACTTGGCTACGCGGGATTTGCGCTGGACATGTACGGCAAGGGCGTTCGCGGCAACAGTAAGGAAGAGAACAATGCGCTGATGACACCGTTGCTGGAGGATCGCCCACTGCTGCAGGGGCGACTTGAGGCGGCCTTGCAAACGGTGCGAGCGCAACCGCAGGTGGATGGCGCAAGAGTCGGTGCGATCGGCTTTTGTTTTGGCGGCCTTTGTGTGCTGGATCTTGCCCGAATCGGCGCCGATGTGCTCGGTGTGGTCAGCTACCACGGGCTCTTTCATCCGCCGGGCAATACCGAAGGCAAGTCAATTAAATCGAAAATTCTGGTCTGCCACGGCTACGATGATCCAATGGCTAAACCAGAATCGATGGTCGAGCTCGCGAATGAACTCAGCGCCGCCGGTGCAGACTGGCAGATTAATGCTTACGGCGGTGCCATGCATTCGTTTACCAGCCCCGATGCCAATGACCCGGACTTTGGCACGGTCTACCACGAGGCGTCGGACAAGCGATCGTGGCGCAGCATGCAGGATTTCTTTAGCGATCTTTTTAATTAACTGGTGGTGATGAAATGACCTACGGATTTATCGGCCTCGGTGATATGGGTGGCCCGATTGCAGCCAACATTGCCAAAGGTGGAACTTCGCTGTTTGCGTTCGATCCTGCAGGCACAGAGGCTCGCGCACCCGGGGGCGCGCAATGCTGTCAATCGGTACCCGATGCTGCGCAACAGGCAAACGTATTATTTGTCTGCGTGCCGGATGGTAACGCGTCGAAGGATGTGTTGCAGCAGATCGTCGCGGCAGACAATCGCCGCACGCATACCGTCATCGATCTCTCAACCACTGGCGTGGAACACGCCAAAGAAGTCGGGGCGCTGGCAGCTGATCATGATATCCAGTATATCGATTCACCGGTCAGTGGCGGGCGCGCCGGCGCCAAAGCCGGCACCATCACGGTTATCTGGGGTGGTCCGCTGGCGGTACTGCAGGCGAATCGCGCGGTGATCGACTCAATGTCAGGCAATGTTTTTCACGTCGGCAACCACGCCGGACAGGGCCAGGCGATGAAGCTGCTTAACAATTTCCTGTCGGCCACCGCAATGGCGGCAACCAGCGAGGCAATTCTGTATGGCGAGTCGCAAGGGCTGGACATGAAAACCATGCTCGATGTGGTGAATGTCTCGACCGGACAAAACACCGCCACCAGTGACAAATTCAAAAACCGCGTGTTGACTGAATCATTTGACGCCGGCTTTCGCACCCGCTTGATGCGCAAGGATGTACGGTTGTTTAATCAGAGCGTTGCCAGTGCCGGTACGCCCAATCGGGTCACCAGTTTGGTGGATGGTATTTGGGACGAGCTTGAAGAGGCGCGACCGGACAGTGATTTCACTGAAATCTATCTGCATCTGCGGGAACGGTTGAAGCAATAGGTTTGACTTGCAGCTAAAGAATACCGCTGCATGGGTATTGCTCTCGCTCTTTCATTGGTACGTGCGCCTGGCGCTTACGGCCCCTACCTGCTGTCGACTAGCGTTTAAACGCATCCAGCGCCGCACTGCCGGCAAACACCGCATCTTCCATCTCATCCTGAATGCGCAGACACTCGTTCCACTTAACCATCCGCTCGGATCGCTGAAACGACCCGACTTTTAATTGCCAGGCGCCCAATCCAGTCGCCAAATGACTGATCGATGCATCCTCGGTCTCGCCGGAGCGCGCCGACACCACTGTGCCCCAATTGGCTCTTCTGGCCGCTTTGAATGTCTCGATGGCCTCAGTCACTGTGCCGATCTGATTTGGCTTGATCAGCACGGCATTGCAGGCCCCCTCGGCAATAGCCTCTTTGACCAGCGATGCGTTGGTGACCAGATAGTCGTCACCGATAATCTGAACCCGATCACCGAAGCGGCTGGTAAATTCCACCATGGCAGTCGGGTCGTCTTCGCCAACCGGATCTTCGATCGAGGCAATCGGATAGGCATCGAGCCAGCCGCCAAGCATGTCGATCAGTTGTTCGGATGACAGCTCACGATCTTCCAGTGCAAGACGATACTTGCCGTTCTTGCCGAATTCCGAAGCGGCGATATCCAGTGAGATCACCACCCGCTCGCCTGGTTTTTCACCGGCTTTCTCAATGGCCGATACCAGTGTCTCCAGCGCCTCTTCATTGCTGTCGAAAAGGGGCCACCACCCGCCTTCATCGGCGATACCGGCAGCGCGCCCACGCGATGCCATGATATCGCCAGCGGCAAAATAGACTTCGCTGGTGATCTCCATCACTTCATCAAAGCTTGTCGCACCCGGCACCATGATCATGAAATCCTGAATGTCGACGCGACGCCCGGCGTGCGCACCACCGCCGAAGATCTGAATCTCCGGCAGCGGGATCGATGGTGTACAGCCATAGTGATCGGCGACGTGGCGCCACAATGGTTTATCGGCATCGGCGGCTGCGGCGTGCATAACCGCAAGCGATGTCGCAACGGTGGCGTTGCCACCGAGCGATTCTTTCATTGGTGAAGCATCCAGCGAGGCGATGGCCAAATCGGCGGCTGCCTGATCAGATACCTCAAGCCCGGACAGTGCCTTTGCGATTGGCCCATTCACGTTGGCTATCGCCTGCGACACATCGCGGCCGCGCAGTCGCGCGCCGCCATCCCGCAGATCAATCGCTTCACGCTGGCCACGCGACGCACCGGCCGGTGCAATGGCGCGACCGAGTTTGCCGTTCGCGAGCCGGACGTCGACTTCTACCGTCGGCAATCCGCGTGAGTCCCACACCCGCCGGCCGGCTACCGATTCAATGATGGTCATGAAGTTAATTCCTCTATTCGAACGCCAATGCCTTGCAGCAGTTCAGTAACGCTGGTGTGCGGGGATTGTATAAACGCCAGTGCAATCTGGCGCACGATATCCTGCTGGCCGACAGTCAGATACTCGACCGGCGACTTGCCATCTACCCGCGCGAGCATCAGAGCCGGCAACAAGCGGCACACGCGCGCCTCGAGTGTGGCTGCAGGCTCCCAGTTCACGCAAGCCGAGTAAGAACGCCACAAGGCCTCGGCACTTGCGAGATATCGCCGCGTCGACGCTGGCAGATGGATCGCCTTTAACACCAGATGGTTCAAACAGAACGATGGATCAAAGCTCGCGTCACCCATGGTCGCACATTCAGCGTCGAGCAGGATCGCCTGGCCATCGCGAAACATAATGTTTTTCGGGCTGACGTCACCATGCACCAGCACCTGTGACGCCTGGTATTGTTCTGCCACCATCTGCTCGATCTGCTTCGCGATGGCCGGGTGCTGGCCGGCTGTGTAGACGAGGTACGGGTCGAGCCGCAGCGCATGAAAATCGTCGTGATTATCGAATGCACCGGCATCAAAACCGTCGGCTGCGGATGCCGCGTGTATGCGCCCGAGCAGATCGCCAACCTTTGCCGCCTCGTCGTGGTCCTGCGCCTGCGCCAACAGTTCGCGCTTCCATAGATAAGCACTGTCGCCTGCGATGAATTCCATTGCGAAGCCGTGCAGTTTTTCAGAGCGTCCGAAAAGCTGCAGCGCACTTTGCGGTTCAACCGCCGCCGCCACCTGAAGCCACGCATATTCGGCCGCATTGCGATGGACCGGTGCGCGCCAGTCTGCCTGGACCTTGAGTTTTGGCAGCGCAAATTTCACGCACAGCGTGCGATCGGCGAGAATGACTTTGGCGATGTCGCTGGCAACGCCACCGGTCAGCGGCACCGCCTCGATCGAATCGCCCGGCCGGTAGAGACCAAGATCAGTCAGTAGTTCGCTACATCGCGTCAGCAGTGACTCTGTCAAAGGGTAGATCTCCGATAAACCGCCCGATGTCACAAGAGCCAGTATTGTATCAATTCGAGGAGTCTGACACAGAGTCATGCCAAATCGACGGGTTCAGGATAGACTGGACGCCGATCCACAACCTGCAGGGCCAGTGATGAAAATCGGCATCGCGATGATGAGCCATGAAACCAATACTTTTTCGCCGGTATTGACGGATCTTGCAAGATTCTCGGGTGGCAATGCCGCACCACTGACGGGCGAGGCGGCGCTGGCAACCTATCGCGGCACGGCATCCTGTCTGGGTGGTTTCATTAAGGTTGCTGAAGAGCGCAGCGCCACCATCGAACACGGCATCGCCGCTGCCGCCCCGCCCAGCGGCCGGGTGGAGAACGATGCGTTTGAATTCATCTGTGATTCGATACTGCAAACGGCGGCCAGTGTAGATGGTTTACTGCTGGCACTGCATGGTGCCATGGCCACGCGCCGTTTCGATGATGGCGAGGGAGAATTGCTTAAACGGATCAAGACCCGATTCCCCGACCTGCCTGTCGCCATCACGCTGGATATGCACGCCAATGTGACCGACGAAATGGTCGACCACTGCGATGTGCTGGCGGGCTACCAGACCTACCCGCATATCGATATGGACAAGACAGCCGAGCGCGCTGCCGGCGTCTTCTTTGACATGCTGGCAGGTAAATGCAAACTAGTGACACGCTGGGCCAATGCGCCGATGCTGCCACACGTGATGCGTCAGGGCACCGACGACTATCCAAACAGTGAACTGCAACAGCGTGTCATCAATCTGGAAAATTCATCGTGCGTACTTGCCAGTGTATTCACCGGCTTTCCACATGCCGATATCCACAACGCAGGTTTATCTGCTGTTGTCACCACCAACGATGATGCAACACTTGCGCAATCCAGTGTCGATGAACTGCTCGACTTTGCGTGGCGCGAGCGGGCGCAATTCGTCTATCAGCCGGAGCCGCTGGCGCAGTCTCTGGAGCGCGCGCAACAGGCACAACGCGAAGCCGGCGACGGCCCGGTCATCATTCTCGATCACTACGACAACACCGCCTCTGGCGGCACCATGGATACCACCGAGGTGCTGGCTGCAGTGATCGATGCCAATCTGGATGATGTAGCTGTATTCGGATTCTATGATCCGGCGGCAGTGGAACAGATGATTGAGGCCGGAATCGGTGCCACGGTAACGGTTCAGCTGGGTGGCAAACTCGCGATGCCCTCACTGGCAGTGCAATCAAAGCCATTGACACTGACCGGTGAAGTCAAGCTGCTGTTTAACGGAAAATTCAAGGCGCGCGTCGCGATGTCACGCGGGCTGACACTAAACATGGGGCACGCGGCTGTGTTGTCTGTTGGCGGTGTTGATATTGCCATTGTGTCGCGCCACATCGAGCCGTTTGATCCCGAGTGCTTTAGAGCGCTGGGCATGGAGCCCACGCAGCGAAAATATCTGATGCTGAAAAGTCGAATCCACTATCGAGTCGGATTCAAACCGATCGCAAAAGCGATTATCGAATGCGCCGGTTGCGGCGTGTGCACATCCGATTATGATCAACTGGTGTTTGAAAATGTTCGGCGGCCGATCTATCCGCTCGACCCGATCACAGATGGTCGCGATCCCACTCGCGTTGAGTATCAGTCAGGCTAGCCCGGACTATTCATGAAAGGGCGAGAATATCGCGCAGATAATTGTTTCCACAGCGGATATCGCGACCGCGTCGAATACTTACTGATATTTGCAAGGGCGCGAGATCAGCTGTGGGAACAAGGATCAAGTGAGAAATCGTCAGGTTCATAAATAGTCCGGGCTGGAGATTACCCCTGCAAATATAACAGCGACATCAGCGCCAGCGACGCCACACCAAGTATCGCGACCGGTAAAATTCTGCGCAACAGTGCAGCCTCGGCACCGGGCGTACCGGCGACCGTAGCAGCGAACACCAACCGACCCGGCGATGCCATGCTGCTGTTACTGCCAGCCGCGTTCTGCGCCCCGGCGATCACATCAACCGGCAAGCCAGCCTGCGTCGCAGCATGAGTTTGCAGGGTCATGAACAAGGCATTGGATGCGGCATTGCTGGCGGTTAGAAACCCGCCCAGCCCGCCGATGAACGGCACCACCAGTGCATAGTGTGCGCCGGCGGCGCCGATCACCGCCTGTGCGATCAGTTGCGTCATACCCGCTGCATTCATTAACTGGCCAAACACCAGAAAGCCACCGACCGCAAGCGTGGCCAACCACCACTGGCGCGCTGAGTCGCGCGAGATAGTTGATACATGCGCCCTGCTCTGCGGCAGACACAATAATCCGCTGCAGGCTGCCACCACCAACCAGAAACCCGGATGGTAGAAAACTGCCAGACTGTGGTCTCCCAGTTGCAGCGTTTGCGTTTTAAGCATGTTGGATAAAGGCGCGATAAACCGCGTGGCAAACAAGGTAAGCATCAACACAACAAACGGCGTCACAGCAGCGACAAGACCGGCTACCCTATCACGACGACGACGCGCCCAGTTGATCGCCACTGCCATCAGCACCACCACGAGCCCGGCAACGCAGCCCGCGAGTTCTACCCCGATCGCAGTGGACGCTATCCACAGGGACGCACTCAACACCAGGGTATACAACAGCAGCCAGGACAACACGCTGACGTGCCAGCGCCACAGGCCGCTGGTCACTAGCGCAAATATCCCGCACAGCAACAAATACGGATAGCCGAGCAGCACGGCAATTTCTGCCAGACGCTCTTCACTGATACCCGATAAATCCGCCCCCAGCACCGTCCCTACCGCCAGCGCGCCCCACGGTACCGCGCACTGACCGAGCAATGCCAGCATAGCGGCCTGCAATGGCTTGTAGCCTAGCGCCAGAAACAGCGGCGCGACAACCACGATTCCCACGCCAAAGCCGGTGGCCGATTCAAAGAACACACTGACGCCAAACACGATCGCAAGCAGGCTGTGGTGCGGACCGGTTATCGCACCCGCTACTGCACGGGCAATGGTATCGAGTGCACCACCCGCTTTGAGCACCTGAAACAGCAGTACACCGCCCAGCAGCACGTAGCTGACATTCAGCGTGTTATACAACCCCGCCAGCACGGCCATACTGCCACTTGCAATATCAAGGCGAAACGCCGGCCACAACAACACAATGAAACAAGCCAGCAGCAGCCCGAACAGGCCCGCCCGGAGCGCCGACTGTCGAAAGATCAATATGGCGAGTGTCGAGCCGACTATGGGCAGGCTTGCGATCAGCAGGGTCATGAAAAATTGTCACCATTTGGGCCGGCTTAGCGCTGCGCGCTTTTGACACGCTATTGAGTAAGAATCGCGCTACCGCGGCTTATCGTCCGCACCCCAGAAAGTCGCCATCATACTCACAAGACAACAACGCACGTTTCGTTGCCGATCGAATCGTGGCACTTGTGCCACAATCTGAAACGGTGCATGACACCCTGGGCGCGCTCGTCGTCAACACCATGCTGATAACCAAAGGTGTCGTGTTACTTCTTCACCTTCACCAAAAACACAATTGGCAATGCCACAAACGCAGTAGCGGCAAAGAAATACGATGCATCGATGAAGCCGATCATTAGTGACTGGCGCGCCACCTCTGCATCAATTACGGCAAGGCCGCCGGCCGAATTGGCGTGATAGCCCATACCGGCCCATGACATCACCTGGTGCGAAAGATTCACGCCCTCGCTCAGTTCTGCGGTATTGATTTTGGTCATGCGCAGGATTAACGCCAGGCTAATGGCGATGTGCACACTGGAACCAATGTTGCGCAGCAAGTGAAAGACGGCGGTGCCTTCAGGTACCAGTTCCGGTTTCAGCGTTTGAAACGCCACCACCGTGATCGGCACCCACAACAAGCCCACACCAAAGCCTTGCCAGAACACCGGCCACGCAATATCGGCCACACCAACATTCACATCCAGGCTCGCCATCTGCCAACCGGCATAGCCCTGCAGTATAAACCCGCAACACAAGAGCAATCGTGGATCGAGTTTGATCGCCCAGATCAACAGAAAAAACGCCAGCAGTGTCCCCATGCCGCGCGCGCCGAGAATGTAGCCGATAATTGAATCCGGATAGCCACTGACCTGCTGCAACATCGACGGCAATATGGTCATCGGGGTAAAGTTCAGCATGCCGAATACAAACACCAGCACCAGCCCAAACGCAAAGTTGCGATCTAGCAGCAGGCTCGGGCGCAGAAACGGGTTGTCAGCGGTAAAGCTCTGCACCACAAAAATGTAGAACGCGAGCATCACCACACTTGCATAAATCACAATCTGCGGTGATTCAAACCAGTCGGCGCGTTCGCCGCGATCGAGCATCAATTGCAGCGCTGCCAGCGCCACTGCAAGGCTTAAAAAACCGATCCAGTCGAGCCGCGTTTTCTCGCTTTGCTGTTTTTCAGTGATGAACGCCCACGCTGCCAACAGCGCGAGTGCGGTGAACGGCAGAATCATGAAAAATACCCAGCGCCAGTTGTAGGCCTCGCTCAGGTAGCCACCCACCACCGGACCAACCACCGGACCCATCACCGCACCCATACCAAAGATCGCCATCACCCGGCCGTGCAGATGTTTGGGAAAGGTATCGGCGATGATCGCCTGCGACACCGGCACCAGTGGCGCGCCGAAGCCGCCCTGCAGTGCGCGATAGATGACCAGTGCTGTCAGACTGTCGGCCAGACCACACAACAGTGACGACAGCGCAAACGCCGCGACACAGCCAATAATCAAACGCCGACGCCCGAAGCGAATCGTCAGCCAGCCCGAGATTGGCGTGGCGACCGCGGTTGCGACAATGTTGATCGTCACCACCCAGGAGATCTGATCGGCGGTCGCCGACAGCGCGCCCTGCATCTGTGGCAACGCCACATTGGCGATACTGACCGTCATCGCGTAGAGAAACGTCACCCCGGTGCAGGTCAGCAGAATCATATTGCGCCGCCATGACTCGGCGGCGGAGATTTGCCCGGAGTTTTCTGCCGCTTCAGAGATGGAGGACATAGAAAGTTAGTGGCAGACTGTCATGGATGGGCGGCGGGTGGCATTCCAGCATCATCACCGACTGACAGTTTACTGCAAATACCACCAACACAGCCTGCCAATGGCGGGCACCCTATCGCAACACACCGTAGATCTGTTCTGGCAACCAGGTGACCAGTGTTGGGTAGGCGAATACCAGCGCGATTACCGTCAATTGAATGACCAGTATCGGCACGATGCCGCGATAGATCTGCATCAGAGTGACCCCTGGCGGTGCCGAACCTTTGAGAAAGAACAGCGCGAACCCGAACGGCGGCGTGATAAACGAAGTTTGCAGCACCAGCGCGGTAATCGCCGCAATCCACAGCATGGTGGTTTTGCCCTCGGCCAGGTGACTGGCAAAATCCAGCTCTACCAGCACCGGGTACATCACCGGCAGAGTGATCACGGTGATCTCGATCCAGTCGATAAAAAAGCCGAGCACGAAGATGATCGCAAATATCAGCAGCAGCATCGACCAGGACGTCAGCTCCAGCGATTGCAGTGCATCGGCAATCGCCGTGTCGCCGCCAAAGTAGCGAAACGGATAGGAAAAAACGGCCGCCGCCATAATGATGAAAAACACCATCGCGCAAAGATGACTGGTGGTGGTGACGAGATCCTTGATCAGCGACCAGCTCAGCCTGCCATTCAGCAACACCAGCAGCAGTCCACCGGCCGCACCAATCGCGCCGGATTGCGATGGCGTGGCCCAGCCCGCGATAATCGAGCCGAGCACCAGCGCGATCAACCCGACGGGCATGATCAGGCCGCGCAGCAACAACAGTATCCATTGCCAGAGATGCTCGGGGTTCGGCTCCTCATCACTGGCCGTGTCGACGCGCGCGGTGCAAAGGTAGTACAGCACGTAGGCGGCAAACAGCACCGCACCGGGCACCACGGTGGCCATGAACATACTGCCAAGCGGAACCTGATAGATGCCAGCCAGAAAAAACAGCATCACCGCTGGCGGTAAGATTATGCCGACCGTGCCGGCAGCCGCGATAGCACCAGTGGCAGTGCTGGCACGATAGCCACTGCGCAACATCGACGGCAAGGCAATCAAGGTGAGGGTCACGACCGACGCACCGACAATACCGGCAGCTGGCGCTAGTATCACACCGATCAACAGTACCGCGATCACGAGCCCACCCGGCACGCGCCGCAACAGCAAACGCAGACAACGCAGCATGTCATCGGCGATACCGGCCTTCTCCAGACACACCCCCATCAGCAACAGCATCGCCACTGCGGGATAGAACAGGCTGCTACCCATCGCGCTGATGAATTTGGGCGGAATGTTGTACATGGCGATAAACGGCATCTCACCGATGGCAACGCCGATAAAACAGAACAGTACACCAATCCCTGCCAACACCACCGCTACCGGCAGGCCACTGAAAAGCAACACCACCAGCGACCCCAGCATCATGAATGGCAATGCATCAATCAACAAGGTGACTCCGAGTCAAAAACGCTTGCGAGCCGCAACACCCGCCTAACCACGATTAAACGGATCCGGCCCGCGGCCACGCAGAAACCGAATACAACGCGTGGCGCACGTCATACTGGCAAGCGTAAAAAGCGCGATACCCAGCGGCAGTGAGGCGACAATAATCCAGCGGATCGGCGCGCCGAATCCAATCGCGGCACGCTCATTGTGCGACCACGCCGACTCCACCAGGTAGCTACCAAACCACAGCATGATGAACGCAAACGGCAGCACAAATACCAGCACCCCGACGGTCTCGATGAAGGCACGGGTTCTGGCTGAAAAACGCTCGCGAAGTATGTCCACCCGAACATGCGAATCACTGACCGTAGCCGTTCCAATAATCAAAAACACAAACAGTAAAAACAACTCGCTTTCCATTGCGTTGAACACCGACGCCGGTGCATCCAGCACATTGCGAAAGAACACTTCCATGTTTCGCACCAGCATCAGGCCGAGCAACAGCACCAGTGCGCAGGCCACACCGATGCGGTGAATCCATTTTTCGATGGTGAGCAGTCGCTGGTCGATTGTGTCGTGGCCGCTCGTCAGATGCATGGTTGTCCCAGCGGCTGGTGAGACATGATGTCCGATCCTTGACTCTGTCGTGCAAAGACAAGCTTCAATTGTTGATTAGATCCAGACCAATCGATACGGACCGTTGTCACTGCCACTGTTCGATACTCAACTGAGGGACTCTGGAGAAGTGTCTGAGATTGTTCGTTACCAGCGTCAGCTTAAGAGCAACTGCATGTGCCGCTATCAAAGTGTCAAGGTTCCCGATAGGCGTGCCTGCTTTCTGCAGCTCTGAACGAATTCTTCCGTAGGTAGCCGATGCTGCCCAGGGTATAACCTCAAGGCGGGCAGTAAAATCATCAATCAATTCGTGGATCTCAACCGACCGGTGCGGATGGTTATCAGCGCCAAACCGCAACTCGGCTAATACAACCTCGGAAATCGCAATACGCCCGACGTGGGATTCAAACGTTTTCGCAAGACTCTCTGATTTTGTTTTCAGCACGTAACTGCAGATGTCAGTATCGAGCATGTATTTCAAAACAAATCACGCACTTGCGGTTCAGCATCTGCTCGATCTGCGAGGAAATCTTCCGGTGCCCGTGCTGGATCGGCAAAGAAATCGGCCCAGGAGCGCACCACCGGCCGCAACACTACGGCATTGCCCACTTTCTCAATCTGAACTTCCTCTCCTTCGAAGCGAAATTCAGCAGGGAGCCGAACCGCCTGGGAGCCACCAGTCTGGAAAAGTTTTGCTTTTTTGGTCATCGACAAATGTACCTATGATTAGTAGATACATTCTAGTCAGCGCCTCCTCAGTTTTCAACTGGCCAATCCGGCGCCTTGCGCCAAAGCCCCAAGCTTCGCATAGGCAATCGCCGGATCAACCGCGCCAAAGCCTGCAAATGTGCCGAAGCCGCAGTCGGACCCCGCAATCACGCGCTCGGCACCGACGATGCCGACAAAGCGCTCGATACGCTGGGCAACCAGGCGCGGGTGCTCGACGAAGTTGGTGGTCGTGTCCACGACGCCGGGCACCAGTACCACGTCGTCGGGAATGTCTTTCTTGTGCGCCTCGATCACTTCCCACTCGTGCGCATGACGTGGATTGGATGTTTCGAACAGCAGATAGCGGGCCTCGGTTTTAAGCAGGGTGCCGAGTACTTTTTCCATACCAATATCGCAGGTGTGCGGGCCTTCGTAATTGCCCCAGCAGATATGCACGCGCACTTTGTCTTTTGGCACGTTGGCCAGGGCGTGGTTCAGCGCCTCGACGTGCATGTTCGCGACTTTGACAAACTCGTCATCAGATAACTCGGTAAACAACATGTGGCGCGACAGCGCGAGATCGGGACAATCGAGTTGCAGGTCCAGACCGGCACCGACAATAGTCTCGTACTCGGTTTTCATCGCGTCGGCCAGAGCTGCCAGATACTGTTCGCGATCCGGATAGTGATCGTTTTGCAGAAACAACGAGATCACACCGGGTGATGCGGCATTCATAAAACCGCGCTCGATACCGTGTGCCTGCATACCGGCTTTGAGGTTATCGATATCCTTTTGCAGCTCACCCTGCCCTTTGGATTTCACCTCGCCGGTACACATCGGGCGGGCATAGGTGGGTGTGCCACCGGAGTTGGCGATGCGCTCAAGGAATGATGGATATTGCTTTAAGTCTGCCGGGGCGTTGCGCGGGCTGTCGCCAGAAAAGCCGGTGTAGCGATCTTTCACGTAAGTGGCGTATGAGATCTTGGATGTCTCGCCGTCGGAGACGATATCCACGCCCGCCTCTTTCTGTTTACTGACCACCTCCATGACGGCTTCGGTCATGGTGCTGTCGAATTGTTGCTGGTCGTAGTCTTCGCCATTTTCCCGAGCGAAAATGCAGTCGACGACTGACTGGCTGCGCGGCAGTGACCCGACGTGGGTGGTGAGTATCTTGCTCATATTGTCTCGTTCAATTCTCTCGTTTGCACCGCTTGCAGCGGCGCTGTTTTCCATCAGGTGTAGCGAACGTTTTGTCGGTCGAGCTCGCCCTGTATGTGGGTCATGCTCACACGCGGCAGATCGATCTGGTGTTTTACCGACATAGCAGCGGCGATACCAGCACCTTGACCCGTCACCGCGCAGCAGGACATATTGCGCGTCGCCGCATGACTGATTCGATCACCGCCAGTGGCGCGACCGGCGATCAGCAGATTTTTTACCCTGCCAGGCAACAGGTTTCGATACGGGATCTGAAAGTAGCGCCCGGTGGTCGGCAGAATCAGTATGCCGTAGCCATCGATAAATTCCGGATAGATACCAATCGAATCCTCGAACCGGCCCTGCTCACGTACGTCCTGCTCTGTCATGTTGTGGGCCGCGTCGATTTTTCGCGTATCGCGAATACCCAGCGTCATACCGAAGTTTCGCAATCTGGCCCCTTTACAGCCGGGCATGTATCGCTTCAATGCCTCGACTGCCAGCATCGCCTGACGCCTGCCCTCGATTTCAAAGCGAGTGAGGTGATCCGGATCGGTGCCGTCGCAACCAGCCATATGCACCAGATTCATGTAGGTGAGTTCACCGCTGTCGTGCGCCGCGCCCCAGGTACCGGCGATGGTGTTTAAGTGTGGCGGGATCAGCCCGTCTTTAATCGCCTGATCGAACGGCTTTTTGATAAACGGCGAGAACATGTCATCTTCCTTGCCGGATGTTTCAATGTTCCACTCTCCGCCACCACCCCAGTCTTTGTATGTTTGCGGATCATTTTTGATGCCCTGCATGAAGGCTTTTTTGTCTACGCCCGCCAGATGAAACATCACCGAGGCAGCCATCAGATCTTCGGTGGCGGGCTTGGTGACGGGTGCACCGGCACGATAGGCCACGTCGGCATCGCCGGTGGCGTCAATCACGCACTTGCCCAGTATGGCCTCGCGGCCGGCCTTCGATTCGGTGATGATGCCGATGATGCTGTCGCCGTCCATCACTGGCTCGACAAACTGCCGATGCAGCATGGCCCGCATGCCGGACTCTTCAACCATTTCATCGGCCACCACTTTGAAGCCTTCGGAGTCGAGTTCGTAGGAGAGTGATTGTGACTCCTGCACAGCGGCACCTTTTTCTTTGGCACGGGTCTCAAACTCGCGGCCAATACCGTTGGCTTCAATGGTCGCTTCATGGCGATACCAGGCCATACCCTCCACGCCGACTACGGTGATATTGCCCCCGAAACAGCCAAAGCGCTCGACCAGTGTGACATCGACGCCAGCGCGCGCGGCTGCCAGCGCTGCTGAAAGCCCTCCCGGCCCCGATCCAACCACCAGCACATCGGTCTCGTGAATGACATCAATGCGTCGCGCCGGTTCGATGATCTGCTTGCGCGACATCAACCACCCTTCCAGGTTGCACCGGCTGCGTCGTCGGTGTTGCGAACGCGGAACAGGCTGGCCTCACCGGTCATCGCAGGTTTGATACTGTGCGACAAATCCGGCGGTACTGCACAGGTGTCTCCAGGCGCGAGCGTTTTTGATCCCTCGGGCCAGTCCAGTTGCCAGTGACCGCGCATAATCATCAACACTTCGTGTTTGTCGGTGGCGAAGGCGGTGTCGTCGATCGAGCCACGCGTTAGCAGCTCTACTTCAAACCCGGGTTTATCGATCAGCATGCCATCGGTTGCAATCACGCGCGCCGGCTGATGATCGGCCAGTGCCATCATGTCCCAGTAACGGGCGACGTAGTTGGGCACCACTTCTGCGGTGGTCGGCTCGCCGAGCTCAGCGATCGCGGCATCGCTCATCAGTGGCATGGGCTTGACATCCGCAGGCAGCGACTCGCCCTGTTTGGTGTCGTACAAACGGCCGTTTTCACCGAGCACCAGCCCGTGTGCTGCGGCCTCTTCGATCACCTGTGGCGCCCAGATCACACCACCACCGGCATCGTCGCCACCGAGCACCGCCATGATCATGCCGTAGTCGGTGCCGATGTTTTCAAAACCGCGAAACATGTGCGTAGGGATATTGATCAGATCGCCTTCCTGCAGGATGACCTCACCGGCATCGCCCCAGCGCCCCCAAAAAAATCGCCAGCTGCCCTTCAGCACAAAAAAAACTTCGGCAGTGCGATGGGTATGCAGTGAGTTGCGACAACGCGGTGGCTGACCGGCGGCGCCAATATTAAAGCCGGGAGATTCACTGATGTGTACGTGTTGATCGGCGCTTTCGGAGACGCCGGCACCAATAATAGTGAAATTTTCTTTTTGATCCGAGCCAGGAGTATGCGCATCGATAAACGCGGTTCGGCACGGCTGCAAATCACCATAGCGCACGATGCGCTGTTCCATCTGTTCCGGAGTCATCAATTAACCTGTGTGCAGCACAATCTGTTTCCAGATCGCTGTTTCGTTAAAAATTTGGCGTCAATGCCTGGCACAATTAACCTGCGGTCCAGCCGCCATCGACCAGCAGCGACGTACCGGTAACCAGCGCCGATGCATCGGATGCGAGATACAGTGCCGCGCCCATGATGTCTTCGATTTCACCGACGCGATCAAGTTTTATTTTCGACTTGATCCACTCGACGCGTTCGGGGTTGTCGAACGTGACTTCAGTCAGTGGCGTGCGAATGAACGTGGGTGCAATGCTGTTAACCCGAATACCGTGTTCGCCCCATTCGATTGCCATGGATTTGATCATGCCCTCAACGGCGTGCTTCGATGCACAATACACGGCGCGATCGACACCACCGGTGTGGCCCATTTGCGAGGTGATGTGAATGATCGAGCCACCGCGCCCTTGCTTGACCATACCGTGCGCAGCACCCACCGATAAAAAATAGGCGCCGCGCACATTCACATCCATCACTTGCTGATAGTCATCGACGGCGGTTTCAAGCGCCGGACTGTGGCGGGCGGTACCGGCGGAATTTATTACTACATCAAACGCCGCCTGTGAACGCATGGTGGCAGTCAGCGACCCGATGTCGCCGATGTCGAGCATCAGCCCCTCAGCACTATGCCCCCTTTGCTGAATTGCGGCGACCGCTTCATGCAACCGTGCCTCACCGCGGGCGGCCAGCACCACATGGGCCCCAGCCTCGGCCAGTGCCACCGCACAACCCAGGCCGATGCCGCTGGAGCCACCGGTAATCAACGCGCGCCTGCCATCCAAACGCTGCGATGGGGATTGCGGCAGTTGCATCAGGATTTATCCAGTGGCTGCACCGCCTCGCCGTAGGGTACGTTGCGGCCGCCGTAGCGCCGCACCCGCAAGTTGCCCTGCTCACCGTGACCGACAAAGCCCTCCAGCATGCAGAGCCTGGAGCAGTACTCGCCAACCATCGCCGATGCCTCGTCGCTCAGCACTTTTTGCCAGGTGTGGGTTTTAATAAATTTACCGACCCACAGGCCGCCGGTGTAGCGCCCGGCCTTTTTGGTGGGCAGCGTGTGATTGGTGCCGATGACCTTGTCGCCATAGGCGACGTTGGTGCGTGGGCCAAGAAACAGCGCGCCATAGTTGGTCATGTTGTCTAGAAACCAATCGTCGCGATCGGTCATGACCTGCACGTGCTCGGAGGCGACGAACTCGGCCTGCTCCAGCATTTCATCGTAGCTGTCGCAGAGGATCACCTCGCCGTAGTCGCGCCAGGCGGCGCGAGCGATTTCGGCGGTGGGCAAAATCTCCAGTATGCGCTCGATCTCGGCCATGGTGCTCTCGGCAAGGGCACGCGAATTGGTGATCATCACCGCTGGCGACTCGGGGCCGTGCTCGGCCTGACCGAGCAGATCGGTGGCGCACATTTCGGCATCGACGGTGTCGTCGACGATTAGCAGAGTCTCCGTTGGCCCGGCGAAAAGATCGATGCCGACGCGGCCATAGAGCTGGCGCTTGGCCTCGGCCACAAACGCGTTGCCCGGCCCCACCAGCATATCCACCGGGGCGACGGTATCGGTGCCGAGCGCCATCGCACCGACGGCCTGCACGCCGCCCAGGCAGTAGATTTCATCCGCCCCGCCCATGTGCATCGCGGCGACGATCGCCGGGTGCGGTGCGCCATCCTGCGGCGGCGCGGAGGCGATGATGCGCTTGACGCCCGCCACTTTCGCGGTCACCACACTCATATGCGCTGAGGCGACCATCGGATACTTGCCGCCCGGTACATAGCAGCCGACCGAATTGACCGGTATGTTTTTGTGGCCGAGGATTACCCCGGGCATGGTCTCGACTTCTACATCGCGCAGCGCCGCCTTCTGGTGCTCGGCAAAATTGCGCACCTGCGTTTGCGCGAACTCGATATCGGCAAGATCCTGTTTGTCGACCCGATCCATCGCCTGCGAGATTTCGGCGTCACTCAACAGGAACTGTTCGGGCGAGTAGCCGTCGAATTTCTCTGAGAGCTCGCGAACGGCCTGATCACCGCGCTTCTCGATGTCACCGAGTATGCCCTCTACAATGCTGCGGACCTTTGCATCGTCCTCGGCGCGCTGCTCGGAAGATCGCGCCGTCTTCAGATGTGTTGCCATGTCTGTATCTTTGCCCTGATGGTTGCGACAGACCCGGGCGACCACTCGCCACGGGTGCGGAGACTCCTGCACTGGAGCCACCTTGCAAACGTATGCAAACTGATCTGCACTTGAAAAGCAAGCCTTGCACCTCAACCGATGCGATTGTGACTGACCAAACGAGGACGCGGACGATGAAAAGACGTGTGTTATTGCAAGTCGCGGCCGCAGCACCGCTGCTGGCGGGCGTGGCGTGCCAGGCGACCGCGCGCGGCGCAACTGAATCGCAGCAAACCGGGCCGTACTACCCGCTCGAGCCCATCCCCCTGCACTCTGATCTGATCCTGGGTGACAGCTTCGCCGGCGACGAGCTGTTGCTGAGTGGCCGTGTACTGACGTTAAACGCCGAGCCGATCGACTATGCCCGAGTGGAGATCTGGCAGTGCGACGCACGCGGCATCTATCCCCACCCGAGCGCCCCCAACCACGAGACATTCGATCCGGCATTCGCAGGTCAGGGCGCGGTCATGACGGATGGCGAGGGTCGCTATGCGTTTCGCACCATCATGCCGGTACCCTACACCGGCAGGCCTCCGCACATCCATGTCAGACTCAAGCGCGAGCAGCGCATTTTACTCACCACCCAACTGTATCTGCGTGGTAGCGGCGGCCGCGAAAGCCTGAAGATCGACGCAGCCAGCGCGGGTGACCAAGGCTTTGAGGCCAACTTCGATTTTACCGTCAAAGCATGAACGGGCCGTGGGGGATGGTACTGCTGTCCGTTCTGCTGTTGCACGGTTGCGCAACCCGTGCGCCCGACAGCTGGAGCTATCAAACGCCACCCGCCCGGTCGGCGCCCGCTACACTGCCACCCGGTGGGGTGTGGTGCGAAACACGGGAGGGCGCAAAGTTCATGGCGCAGACAGGCTGGTTCAGCGCCGATTGCCACGCCGATGGCGCGGCGCTCGCTGGCCTGGTTGTCACAGGAGTTGAACATTTCCAGTTGAACGATGTCAGAGTTTGGGTCGTGCGTGCGCGCGGGCAACAAGGCGAGATCGTCTGGATTCCTCTCCCGGATCACGAGTGGATCTGACGGCAATTCTCTACAGACCAACCTGAGTTACTCGCAATCCTTCTCGCTGGACCGCGCAATCCACGGTGTTATCGTTGGCAATCTCTCACTGACTGCGCGGGAGCGTATTTGACATGAACTATCTAAAACTACTGGGTTTGGGTGCACTGATCGCAGGCACAAGCGCCTGCGCGTATATCGGCGGGGGTGAGCCCGACCCGCGCTGGGCAGACTACAAAAACTGGCACAAAATCACTGAAGGTCGCGTTGGCACCGGCGACCCGACTGGCCTGATCGGCAACGTCCACAAAGGCCGCGAAGGCTATCGCGAAGTCTATGTGAATGACATTGGCAAAGAGGCGCTGACCGGCACCGCGCCGTACAACTTTCCGGTGGGCAGTGTCGTCATCAAGGAACAGTTTGCAAACAAAGCCGCGTGGGAAGCGCAAAAAGGTGGCGAGGTTACCGTCAGCCTGAAAGTCAAGGAAGGCACCGGCTCTGCTGACAACTGGGAGTGGGCAGCAGGCTACACCGGCAAGGCTGGACCGAGTGAATTCTGCGCGGGTTGCCACACTGCGGCAATCGCGAGTGACTTTGTCTTCACCCACGAAGACTTCCTGGCCAAGGAATTTAACTAGTCGATCGATGGCTCCCCGGCTGCATCGCCGGGGAGCTGCCTGATTGGTAACTACCCTTCCAGTTTATCCTGAGTCCGGGTATCGAAGTCTGACGCAGCGTGCCGCTCGTGCAGTTGCTGCTCCAACGGACCAAAAGCCTTGTTAACCATCTTGCCGCGCTGTACCGCCGGGCGCTGCTGGATCTCGTTCGCCCAGCGATTGACGTTCTTGTATGACGCCGCATCGAGGAACTCGGCCGCCTCATAGACGATATCCAGCACCACTTGCCCGTACCAGGGCCAGATCGCCATGTCGGCGATGGTGTAGCTATCACCACTGATGTACTGGTGATTGGCCAATTGCCGATCGAGCACGTCGAGCTGTCGCTTGGTCTCCATGGTGAAACGATCGATACAATATTCGATCGAAACCGGTGCGTATTTGTAGAAGTGCCCAAAGCCTCCGCCAAGATAGGGCGCACTGCCCATCTGCCAGAACAGCCAAGACAAGCACTCTGTGCGCGCCGCGTGTTCGGTTGGCAGAAATTCACCGAACCTCTCGGCCAGATACAGCAGGATCGAGCCAGACTCGAACACTCGGGTTGGGGGATTGGTGCTGTGATCCATCAGTGCCGGTATTTTCGAATTCGGGTTGATGTCGACAAAGCCGCTGCCAAACTGATCGCCATCACTAATTTTTATCAGCCACGCGTCGTATTCTGCCGTTTTGTGCCCCAGCGCGAGGAGTTCCTCAAGCATCACGGTGACTTTCACACCGTTCGGGGTGGCCAATGAATAAAGCTGAAACGGGTGCTCGCCGATGGGCAGTTCCCTGTCGTGCGTGGCGCCTGCGATCGGCCGGTTGATACTGGCCCACTGTCCGCCGCTCTCTGCATCCCACTTCCACACTTTGGGTGGCGTGTAATCGGATTCGTCAGTCATGAATTTGCCTTGGTTCGGGTTATTGGAAACAGGATGCATTGACCTGGCGCCGTCATGGCACGCCACGTCACGCCACCCGCATCGCGCGGCGGCTGTCGGGATTATTGTGCCACGTGATGCTGAATCCAACCGGCTCTGTAACGCGGGTGATGGCACATCAGCTAAAGGGGCCATACTGGTGACGCCGAGGCAGAACCAGTGTTATCGCCGCGAATCCAGCCGACACCTGGTCGACAAAGCGCACCCCCGGCAGCACACGCCCTGCGCAAACGACGATCGAATCGCCCGGCGGCCCGGGCGATTTCAGCCACTACCAGCTAAACGCCCGATCGATACCAGCCATTTTCACGCCGGTAAAGGCACTGGCCTCGAATGACAGGGCCCGCAGATCCTCGACTTCGAGGTTGTGCACCGAGGACTTACCGCAGGCTTTAGCAAGGGCTGTGATTTCCATCGTCATGGCCGTCAGGTAACGCGCCACGCGCTCGGCGCCGGCCGGCACACTCATACGCGACTCGAGTTCCGGATCCTGAGTGGCGACACCAACCGGGCACATGCCGGTATGGCAGTGGTGGCACTTGCCCGGCGATGTGCCGAGTTTGGCGTAGTCTTCACCGTAGCGCGGCGAGTTACAGCCCAGCGCGATCATGGCCCCATTTCCAATCATCACCGCGTCAGCACCGAGTGCCAGACACTTGGCAGCATCGACGCCGGTGCGTACACCGCCGGCTGCAACCAGCGATACCTTGCCGGTCATGCCGCATTCATCGAGTGATTCACGCGCCGCCCGAATCGCCGACATATTCGGGATGCCGGTGTGATTGAGCAGCAACTCGGGCGATGCACCCGTGCCGCCTTCGGCACCATCGACAACGACGACATCGGCGCCGGCCTTGGCCGCAATGGCGACGTCAAAGCGCGGGCGCGTCGCGCCCATCTTGATGAAGATCGGCACCTGGTAGTCAGTGGCGATGCGCAGCTCTTCGATTTTCACCGCCAGATCATCAGCACCCAGAAAATCCGGATGGCGAATCGTCGAGCGCTGATCGACACCGGGTGGCAACGTGCGCATCTGCGAGACGCGCTCGGAGACTTTCATGCCCAGCAACAAACCACCGGTACCAGGCTTCGCGCCCTGGCCGACGACGAGCTCCAGTGCGTCGGCGCGGCGCAGGTGATCCAGATCCAGTCCATAGCGCGCCGGGCTCATCTGATAGACCAGTCGCTGACTGGCGGCGCGCTCTTCTTCGAGCATGCCGCCCTCACCGGTGCAGGTCATGGTGCCGACCTTCGAAGCGCCATAGCCGAGCGCCGCCTTGGCGCTGGCCGATAGCGCGCCGAACGACATCGAGGCGATATAGATCGGGATTTTCAGTTCCAGCGGCTTTTCCACCAGGCCCGAACCACCGCCGAGGATGGTGGTGGTGTCGCAGCTCTCACGATAGCCCTCCAGCGGCAGTCGGGTCATGGTGGCGGGGACGAAGGTCAGATCGTCAAAGGTGGGCATCTGCTTGTTGAAGGTGTTGTAGCCCCTGACCTGATATCGCCCCAGCTGCGCCAGTGCGTGCACCTCGGAGATCGCATCAGGCGTCCAGCGCGTCGAACCACCCTCGCCATAGGATGATGGCACCCCGGCCGGCAGCCCCTCGATTGCGCCATCACTGAACGCGACTTCTTCCTCGCTCGGCATCTCGAACGGGTATTCGTATTTGTCAGTCATATCATTAACCACGCGTTGGCATCCCGGCTTTCAAAGTACCAGAGACGCTGTCCGGAAATTATTTTTCGCCACTCGCGCGACGAGTCCTCAAGGCCGCGACTGGCGAGCAGTGTTTCGACCGACTCGACCTCCTCGGCGGCCGGCTCGACCACTTTGGTGTCGACCCCCAGTGAATCGATCTCACCGGCGACCCAGACTTCGCCACCCCAGAGCGCATCGGCACAGGATTCACCGGCACCGCCCAGCGCGATGATGCGACCCTTGTGCGCCATAAAGCCGGACTGATAACCAATCTTGCCCTCGACGATGATATCGCCGCCCTTCATCGCCACCCCGCAGCGCGGCCCGGAATCACCCTTCACGTGGATGACACCACCGAGCATCGCAGCACCCACCGACATGCCGGCGTAGCCACCGACGGTGATATCACCCGCAGCCATCGCCTCGCCGGTACCCCAGCCAGAGTTGCGCTCAATCTCCACAGTGGCCCCATTATTCAAGCCACCGCAGTAGTAGCCCACACTGCCTTCAAAGCGCAGTTTGGCACCGGCCGGCAGGCCAATGCCGAGGTTGTGCCGCGAACGCGTGTTACGCACCACCATGGCGTTGCCTTTCGCGGCCTCGGCCTGCATTTGCTGGTTGATCTCGCGAATGTGCCGATCACCAACATCAATCACCACTTCAGTCATGAGTTGTCTCCGCAGCTGCTCGCATCAGGCCGCCGCCTTCGAGGGCGAGGTGAGCCAGGTATTGGTCAGCGAGGGACCATCGTAGTTGTGCACGTCTGATTCATCCGGACACACGCGACGCACCGCCTGCTCTTCGGTGGCGGCTGCCAGTTCGCCATTTTCCTCGACAGTGACCAGTGGCTTCATCGCAAAGCGATCTTTGGCAAAGCCCATACTGTCGATGTTGGATATCAGGAACGTAAATACGCCATCGATCGAGCCAATCGATTTTTTCAGCGCCTGTTCCTGCGTGAGCCCCTTGCTCATCTGATCGGAGATCCAGACTGCCAGCAGCTCGCTGTCGTTCTCGGTTAGAAAGCGATAGCCCTGTCGCTGCAGGCGATCGCGCCAGGTGAAGTAGTCGGTGATCTGCCCGTTGTGCACAATCGCGACATCCGGAAACGGACGCGCCCAGAACGGGTGACTCGCGTTCGGCAGGACCGATGACTCGGTCGCCAGCCGCGCGTGGCCCAGTCCGTGGGTACCGATCATGTCGCGCACTCCGTGCCGATCGGCCACATTGTTGGCATCACCGGTATCTTTGATGATCTCAAGCGATCGACCAACAGACTGTATTTCCAGTCGTGCAGAGATCTCGTCGGCGGCGTGTACCCAGCGTGGCAGGTCAGCCGGATCCTTGATCACCATGCGTACCGAGTAGTGCGCGTCGTCCGCATCGTTCCAGGTCGGCTCTTCGATCAGATCTGAGCCGTGCTGTTGCAAAATGCGTTTGAAGTCGTCGAGATCAGTATCCATCGCGCGCCGATCAAAGCCCATCGCGCGCACAATATAGCCATCGCTTCGCGGTGCGCCGTAGACGGCAAAACCGGTCGAGTCGGCACCGCGGTGCGACTGCGCATCCATCAGATTGACCAGATCCTCACCCACTCTGCCGGGGCTTGCGAGAATGCGCCCTGCTATTCCACACATAGCAAATCCTCCGTATTTCGTATACTGTATACAATGTTCATCGGTGTCACAGCCAAGCGTTGATTCATTTGATTCGATGCCCTGCTACCAGTAGAGGACAATGTCCAGATTCAAGAAAATTGAGCCGGTCAAGGTTCGCCTTGCCGACGAGGTTTACCAACAGATTTTTGATGCGATCACCCGCGGCGACATAGCACCGGGTGAGCGAATTGTTCAGGAAAAGCTGGGTCAGGAACTGCAGGTTAGCCGCACACCGGTGCGCGAGGCGCTGCTGCGACTGGAGCAGGAAGGTGTGCTGACGATCGTCGGACGCAGTGGCTTTGAAATTCGTCAATTGACTGATAGCGAAGTGCGCGATATCTACCAAAGCCGCGAGGCGATTGAAGGCTACTCGATGCGGCTGCTGACAGAGGCGGCCGACGGCGCGGTAGTCAAACGCATTGAAACCGTGATCAGCAAAGAGGAAAACCTCAAGTCGCGAACCGTGCGATCGTACTTCAACGCCAACCGGAATATTCACCGCGCGATTGTCGAGGCGACCGGCAATGTGTACTTGCTGGAGATGTTCGACGGCATGTGGAACCGCAGCCTGTCGTTTCAGATGTTTGCCGAAATTGGCAATATCGATCTGGCCAAATCGCTGGGCGAACACATGCAATTGTGCGAGGCAATTAGAACCGGCGACGCCAATCATGCGGTCGCCTCCATGCGCGAGCATATTTCTTCCGGTCTCGACTTGCAGCTTGAAGGCATAGCGGCCAAAAGAAAAGGGGCCGCAGACAAGCCATAGTGGCAGCACGCTTCTCGCCACTGCAAAACCTCAGGCGCGACCATCACTGGCACCGTAGTCGATATTGCCGTCGCGATCGTGAACCAGCGCGTCCACTTCGATTTCGATCATCATGCCCGGCTGTGTCAATCCGGCTTCCACACCACTACTGACCGGATCAATCCCTCTGAACACCTCACCGTGTGCGCGGGCAAACTCACCGGCTTTGGAAATATCAGTCAGGAACGCACGGGTGCGCACCACGTGCCGCAATTCGGCGCCGACCTGCGCCAGCGACTCGTCGATGCGCTTAAAGACGTACAGCGTTTGCGCGTAGGTATCGTTAGGTGCGTGCAGCAAGCCGCTCGGCTCGATGGCCGTGGTACCGGCGATGTAGACAAAGGGGCCAATGCGCAGTGCACGCGAGTAGGCGCCGATGGTCTCAAAGCGGCCACCGCTTGAATACTTGATCACACCGGCTGGAGATTTCACTGTGCCAGACGCCCGGAGATGGCGGCGGCGGCGGCTTGCAATGCCTGTTGCTCCTGCGCTGACAGAGAGACTTCATCAATCTGCAGCAATCCACTGGCGCCAAACTGACACATCACACCCAGCACCACGCCGTCGATGCCGTACTCCCCTTCCAGCATCACCGAGGCCGGCACTGATCCGGCGCGCGCACCGCGAATGTGATCGATCAGCTCAACCGTTGAATGCGCCGGTGCCAGTGTGGCCGAACCGCTGCGCCGAAGTGCGACGACCGCGCCGCCGCCGCCAATAGTGGCGGCGACGCAGTCATCAATTTGTTTTGGCGTCAGCCAGTCTGACAGTGCGCGCCCGCGAATTGTCGCGCGCGACACCACCGGCACCATCTCCTCGCCATGACTGCCGAGGGTGACGGCCTCAACATCAGCCACGGCGACATTGGCAGCCTCGGCAATCGCGTGGCGAAAACGGCTGCTGTCGAGCGTGCCTGCCATGCCGATAATCTTGCTGCGATCAAATCCGGTGGCACGCTGCATCTCGACGGTCATTTCATCCAGCGGGTTGGTGACAACGATAACAATCGCGCCCGGCGCGTGATCGCGAATGGCCTGTCCGGTGGACAGAATCACACGGCGGTTGGTCTGAATCAGATCGGCGCGTGTCATGCCGGGTGTGCGTGGACGGCCTGCGGTCACCACCACCACATCGGCACCGGCCACCAGCGATAGATCAGCGCCGCCGACGATACTCGCTGCACTTCGCGAGATGCCGCTGGCGTGGCGCAGATCGAGTGCAATCGATTCGGCAAGGCCGGGGGTGATATCGATCAGGGCAATCTGTTCTGCGCTGTCGGCGCTTGCGCAAAGATGCGCGATATTGGCGCCAACGCCACCGGCACCCACCAGCGCCAGGCGCTTGATCCGACGCGCTGCGGCACGTTTTTTTCGCTCCGGTGCGCGCCAGCCCGGATTGCGACGATAGAGCGATCGACGCATCGCGGTGGTGCCGTCGGTGCGAACCGCCACCGGTCGCTCGAGCGGGCCATCGAGTAGCGCGATACCCAGACGCTGTGCGGTCTCGCGCGCCTGAGCGGTGACGATGTCGCCGGGCAAAAGCTCAAACAGCCGCAGGCCACGCTGATGTGTGGCGCTGATCTGTTCAGTGGCAATTACCCGCGCCAAGTCAGCTCGCCCGCCCTTCTATCGCATCGATGGCGGCAGCGGCCGCGTCAATGCCGGTCTTGACCGAATCTTCAGAGCCTGAGAAAAACAGCCTGCCGTAGCGACCCAGAGCGCGCACTTCGATGATGTCGATATCGGCGGACTTTTCTGCCTCGTTGGCAGCCATCGCGATGTAGGCTGCCGGCGCACACTCGACGATACCGAGCGACTGCCCGGGCACGACCAGTGAACCGGATGCCCACTTGTTTAAAAGCTGCGCCTGATAGGGCTCGACCGAGGTAATAATCTGTGTCGATTCGAGCGCCGGTTTCATCCGATCGCCCATTGACAAGCCGAGCTCAGACAAAATTGCATCGCGAGCGGCGGAGACTTCTGCATTGGAGGTAGAACGCAGGATGAAAAATCCAAATTCGCGCTCGACAATTTGACTGACCGCCTCCACCCGGCTGGCCTTCAGTGCGATATCGATCAGGCTGAAGACTTCGTTGCCCGGCGCGAGTTCGCCGATCAGTATGGTGTCGCCGGCAAGCGGAATCGAACCCTGCACTGTGGCACCATTGTAGGCGGCAAATTTCGGTTGCAAGCGATCGATCTGCATCAGCGCTCGAATGGTGAGATTTCTCGCCAAGCTATTCTCCGTAAATGTCGTAGATATCGCGCCAGGGCCTGGATTCGTAGGCGACGCGTTTGATGTTGATCAGATGCAGAGCGGTGACATTATCAGACACGATAGAGCCGGACGAAGTACCGGTGCCGAGCATGAAACTTGGCTCCAGATCGGTTGAAAAACCCATGCCGCCCATGATCGCTGGCGTATTGACCAGAACACGATTTGCGGGAATCTTGCTGTAACGGGCAACCACGGCTGGATCGTCACAGTGGATGGCCGCACTGTGGCCCCATCCGCCAAAGCGCGCTATGTCATTGCTGCGCGCAATACCTTCGGCCGCGTTGGCGACATCGTACCAGGCGAGCACCGGATTGAGCTTTTCCGCCGACAATGGCGCATGCCAGCCAACCTGCGTTTGCTCGGTAATCAACACCCGCACCTTCGGTGGCAGTTCAATCTTTGCGTGCGCTGCCAGTGCCTGCGGCGATTGGCCAACGCGCTCGGGATTCATCTGATTGTTGTCGGTGAATATCACTCTGGCCAGACGATCGGATTCTGCCGCTGTACAAAAATAGCCACCGCGCAATTTCATTTCATGGCGCAGGTCGCGACCGACCGTACGATCGACAATCACCGCTTGTTCCGACACGCAGGCGGTACCGTAGTCAAAACACTTGGAAGTGAGAATCTGTTCAGCAACCTCGCCAATATCACTCGCTTTGGATTCATGCACATAGCAGGGAACATTGCCCGCACCGACTGCAAGCGTTGGCTTGCCGGACGAGTATGCCGCACGAACCATCGCGGGCCCGCCTGTTGCCATGACGACCGAGGTTCGTCGGTGGCGCATGAGTTCTGCGGTGCCCTGAATGGTGACATCACCCAGACACTGGATCAGCCCGGCGGGGGCACCCAGTTGTTCAGCGGCACGCGCCATAATCGCGACGGTTTCCATTCCACAGCGCACACCGCGCGGATGAGGCGCACAGACAATCGCGTTACCGGCCTTCACGGCAGACAACACTTTGTAGATGATGGTGGACGTTGGATTGGTTACCGGGATCAGCGCGGCCACCACACCCATCGGTTCACCGATAGCTGCAATCTTGGTCACTTCATCTTTCCAGAGGATGCCAAGTGTGGTGACATCCTGCAGCCACTCGGCAACGCCCAGTGCATTGAAAAGATTTTTGACCCTTTTGTCCGGCGCGTTGCCGTATCCGGTCTCTTCGACCGCGAGTTCTCCTAGGCGCAGCGCTTCAGGCTCAACCGCGCGCGCCATTGCCTGTACGATCGCGTCGATGTCGGCCGGATCAAAATCGCGAAACACCTGCCATGCCTGCCAGGCCTTGTCCGCTGCAGCGCGAGCCGCTGCTACCGATCGCAGATCAGCGTCCACGTGTCTCACCCTGCATTCTGGTTTCAAGCGAGCGGCGAGCCGTCTCCAGTGAGTCTGTATCGATGCCCAGTGTCTCGAGTTTGCGCCCGGCCGTGAGCAGGTCACTGCCCAGTGCGGCTGATGCCAGTGTGACCATTGCGCGGGTTTGCGGCACCGCCACATCGGCAACGCGGGCAGCTGATAACAGCGGCGCAAGCGACCCGATGACGGCACAGCGGATCATTGCGGTGGCATGCGTCGAATCGGGTACCACCCGGCTGCCGGGGCCATCGTGCATACCGGCAAATTCATCAAGCCAACGATCGGTCGACGGTAAATCGCGAACGCCAAAGCGCGCAGCGACATCGCGACGCTCGGCCGCCAGCGCCTCGATCACGTTCAAATGCTGATCACCTAACAAGTTTCTGTAGGTATTGTTCTCTGCCAGCGCGACACCGCCGTCGGCAATCGCGGGCTGGCCGTTCAGACAGGCTGGACCACCGAGCAACAGGGCTGGCACTTCGATCAGACCGCTGGCATCGGCGAAGGAGGCAAACAGTGAATTAGGGGCCAGATTGACGTCACCGAACAGTTGCCCCAACGCCTGAACTTGCGCGGGAATTCCGCAAGCGATGGCAGCGCTGACCGTCTGTGCGCTACTCAGATTCAGCACTCGCTCCTGTTGCGTGACGGCGTGCGGCATGGCGAGCATTTCGATCACTGATACATTGGCCACACAACCGCCAAGCTGCAAATGCCATGCGGTTTCCAGTGCACCGAAGGTTCTGGCTGGCGCGATTAGTAGCGTTTGACCATCGGCCAGATGATCGGCCAGCACCATCGCGTAAGTGCGCTGCTTGTGAACCGGCCCGGTCAGGATGATGAGATCGGCATCGGCGACCGCGTGATCAAGCTGTGCCGTGGTCTGGATCGACGGGCCGGACGATTGATCGATACTGAATGTGCCGATGGGCCCGTGGCCGCGAAGAGTGATGCCGCCACTGCTGCGCAGCGCGTCGAGTTCGGCGCCGTAGGCTGAAAACAACTGTACCTGTTTGCCGGCGGCAAGACACAGGGCGGCCAGTAACCTGGCATCCGCGCCACCGCCGAGTACGGTGATGTTGTCGTAGGCGTGTGTGGCCGCAGCCGGCGCGGTCGAGCCGCGCTCGGCAACTGCCTCGGCGAACATCTCGAAGTCTGTTGAGCTCAACGCGCTGACTCGTCGTCAACCAATCAGGACAGGGCTGCCAGCAGGCTGTCGAGCTCGTCGTGCGGACGCGGAATGACGTGTACCGCGATGACTTCACCGACCTTGTTCGCGGCATTGGCACCCGCATCGGTTGCGGCTTTGACCGCGCCCACTTCACCACGTACCAGCGTGGCAACCAGGCCGCCACCGGGACGGGTCTGGCTGACGATGGTGACGTTCGCCGCCTTGACCATAGCGTCTGCCGCCTCGATGGCCGCCACGATTCCGCGAGTCTCAATCATACCCAGTGCGGTCTGACCCGCTGCCGGTTTGTCTGCCATTAGCTGTTCCTCAAGAAATGGATGTTCTGCGTCATTGGCAACGCTTGCGAATTATTTTTTGCTTACGCGCCGCGTCGATCTTCCCTTCGCTGGCGCAACGCGGCGGGCGGCGCCGGTATCGATTTCATCGACAATCGCTACAGTTACGGCGTCGACGGCAATGCCCGCTACTGCGGTCGGTATGCGCGCGGCTGACCCCATCGCCAGCAGCACCAGGTCGCCACGACCGGCGCCCAGGTGATCGACGACCACGACAGCCGGCTCCAGCACTTTGTCGTCGGTGTCGACGACATCAGTGACCAGCATGGTCATGCCGCTAAGTTGTTCGTTTTTGATGGTGGCCGTCAGCGACCCCACCACGCGTGCAATTTTCAACGGACGGTCCCGAAATAAACCGGTGTTCGCACAGGCAGCGCGCAAGGCGCTGCCCGCTGCGATCAATGGCTAGAAGTTTGTCAGGTAGCGCTGCGTCTCGAGTGGTGTGACTTGCGCGGCCAGAAACTCTATTTCGCGCTCGGCCTGCTGCACGAGAATAGTCAGTCGATCCTCGCCCAGCACCTCCTTCATCCACTCTGACCCCTTTGCAAGCTCTACCGCAGTTTCGATGTTGCTCGGGATCGGCTCGGCGTCCTCGGACTCGTAGGCATTGCCGTTAGTTATCGGGCCAGGCTCGATGCCCTGCTCCAGACCATCGAGACCGGCGGCAATTTCGCAGGCGAGATGATAGTAGGGATTGCAATCGGCAGAACCGTCGCGCTTTTCCACTCGTACTGCGCTGTCGGAGCCTTCAATGACGCGCAGGCCGACGGTGCGGTTGTCGACACCCCAACTGGTGTTAGTCGGGCAAAAGGTGTAGGGCTGGCGGCGACGGTAGGCGTTGGGTGTGGTGGCGCTGGCAAGCGCCATTTCCGCCATGCGCTTTTGCATTCCGCCAAGGTAGTTGCGACCCATGGCTGACAGCTTGCCGCCATCGGCAAACTGATTGACGCCATCTTTCCAGACCGAGTGGTGCGAGTGAAAACCGCTGCCCGACTGGTCGATGAACGGCTTTGACATAAATGTTGCGAGATAACCGTGCTGCTGGGCGATCTCCTTGACCATACCGCGGAACAGCACCACGCGATCAGCGGCGGTCATCGCCTCGTCATAGTGAATGTTGACTTCCACCTGCCCCGGCGCGTATTCAGGGTTGGATTGCTCGATCGGAATACCGATCGCATTTAATGATGTACGCATCGGCCCGAGCACGTGCTCAAGTTCGGCGGCGCGCGCCAGGCTGTATACCTGAATGCCTTCATCACGCGGCATTTTGGTTTCAGGATCGAGCAGATAAAATTCGAGTTCGGTACCAATGCTGATCGACAATCCCATCGCTTTGGCACGATCGACCTGACGCTCCAGCGCACCGCGTGGATCAATTGGCACCGGCAAATGGTCCATGCCCTCGGCGTAGCCCATGCAGATGGCAACGCCTGGCTCCCACGGACAGGCGACCGGCGCCGCCATTGGAAACATGTGCATATCCGGATAGCCGTTGTCAAAGTTGACGTAGGGTGTGTCCCAGACATCGCAAGTCATGTCGATGGCCAGTGTGGCAATAGACAATGCGTTGCCGTTGGAACAAATGGAAGGCCAGTGACTCGCCGGAATTCGCTTGCCACGAATAATACCGTTCATATCACCCATACCCATCACCACGGTATGCGTACCTTCAGGCAATTCGAATTGCTTTTTTTCCAACGCTTGTGCCTCCGAGTTTGTGCCGATTATTTTTTTGTGCACCGGAATACTTGCCGCCCCGTGCAGTATTGGATACTGTATACAAACGATAAAAACATGCAAGGAATTTTTTAGGTGGCGCTTCGACAAGCGGAGACCGTTGTAGTCGGCGCCGGCATCGCCGGTGTGATGACTGCGCTGAGCCTGCTCAGACGCGGCTGCAGCGTCAACCTGATTGATCGCTGGGCGCCCGGGCACGGTCGCGCCTCATCCAGC
Source organism: uncultured Granulosicoccaceae bacterium (assembly GCA_964573105.1). Lineage (GTDB taxonomy): Bacteria > Pseudomonadota > Gammaproteobacteria > Granulosicoccales > Granulosicoccaceae > CAKZSB01. The sequence continues at coordinate 85,192 of CAZNIS010000010.1, read as the reverse complement.
GACTACACGCGGCTGATCCGCTCGATTCACGGTGCCGACGAGTTCTACACGCGCTGGGTGCGCGAGGCGCGCCTGCGCTGGATGGAATTACAAGCAGAGCTTGGCACCACATTATTGGTGGAGTGCGGTGCACTGGTCATGGCCGGTGAAGGCCACACTGCGTGGGAGGATTCCACCTTGCCCACATTCGATAAACTGGGTGTGCCCTACCATCGCTTTTCGGTCGATGAACTGCGCGTGCGCTTTCCGCAGTTTAACTACCCCGATGTCGCCTACGGGATCTATGAACCCGAGGCCGGTGCACTGATGGCAAAACGCGCCGTCGTTCAGACCGCAGAACTATTCCGGCGCGAGGGTGGCACCATTACGCGTGGCCGCGTGACGACCGATGAACGCGAGCGACTGCTGCTGGACGGCAAACCGCTCGAGGCCGATATGATCGCCGTGACCACCGGGCCATGGCTTGGCGAGATGTATCGCCGCACGGTAGCACCAATCGCAAAGATTGTGCGCCAGAACATAATCTATACCTCCACACCCGACGGAAACCCTGACTACGACAGCGAGCGCATGCCGTGTTGGATCGATCATGGCTATGGCGCCTACGGCGCACCGTCGGTTGAAGGCAGCGGCGTCAAGGCCGCAATCGCCTGGACTGAAGCGATCATCGATCTGGATAACGACGAGCGCGTCGTCGACGAGGCGACCTTCAACCGCACCCGTCAATACCTGAATCATCGACTGAAAGGCCTGGTCGGGCAGCGGGCGGTCGATCAGAAAGCCTGTCAAATCGCGATGACGCCGGACACGCACTTCATCCTCGATTTTCACCCAGAACACGACAACGTGCTGCTGGTGGGCGGCTGCTCCGGACACCTGTTCAAGCACGGCCCGGTGTTTGGTGACTTTGTCGCCGGCGTCGGTTTGCGCGAATATGGCACGCCGGATCGATTCAAGCTCGGCTCGCGCGGCAAACTCTCGGCAGGTGCCTCACCCAGCGGTCGCTAGAGCCTGCACCGCGCGGTTCCACCTTAGCACCTAGCGCGCTATCTCCTGCGACTCGGATACACGCCGGCGTTCTCTCCAGCGCCCCGGTGTTTCACCGTTTACTTGCGCGAACGCCTTAACGAAAGAAGACAGCGACGCGTAGCCCGACTCTCTCGCCACCTGATCGACCGATGCCGACGAGCTCTCGAGCATCTGCCGCGCCTTGTACATTCGACACAGGCGCACATAGTTCACCGGTGTTTCGTTCAATGCCGTTTTGAATCGCGCGGCAAACAGTGATCGCGACATACTGGCGAGTTGCGCGAGCTTTCCGACTGTCCAGCCGCGATCCGGGTTATCGTGAATCGCATGTAACGCCGGCCCCAGCCTGCGATCAGTCAGTGCCGATGCCAGCCCGGTGTCAAATTGTGCGCTGCACAAATAGTGTTCGACCACCTCGAGAAAAAGCAGCTCAGCCAGACGGTCAATACGAGTCGAGGTGGTAAACCCTTCGGTCTTACCCGCGATGCCAATCATCGTTGCGATTTGCGCAATCCGCTCGCGTTGAGCCCGACAAGTATCCCCAAGCAACAACTCGGTCGGCAGAGTGCCCTTTAAACCAAATCGCAGCGGTTCGCACAGATCAACCCTCAGCACCAGACACTCGACACTGCTTGCCTGCTCGGCTGGCGGTGTCGGCATGGGTTCGATTGACACGTCCGCACCACCGACTGCAACCAGCATCGCACCGATCGGGATGGTCAGCCGCTGCCCTGCACGGTCGAACTGCAAGGGCGTGCCGCGCGCGACAATAAAATACGCACTGCGCTCACACCTGAGTGACCAGGGCCAGTGAATGGCTTGTTGCAGCTCAACGCGCTGCAGACGAATCCCGCTCAACGATAACGCCCCGGAATTCATGCATTCCCCTGTGGTGTGCTAGTGGCCCGCCGCATGCGCTGTGCGCGCAAACGCAACTGTTTGAGCCAGGCAATCGAAGAAAATTCAATGTCCGCTAACCCCGAAACGCCAACTTCACCGTTTAACCCGATAAATCACAGCTAATGGGGGCAGCCAACGTGCGAAAGCAGCATCCTGTCTACTGACACGACGATGGGGCTCTGGTACCGCGGGTCGCCAACGGCAACGAACACGTGCAATCGACTATCGCAGCGAGCCGGATTCGCTGGTAGAGTGACGCGGTGCTATCCGCAACAGTGGCGAATGGTGGGCAAACTTCAGCAACTCCTGTTTAGTGACGTATCACTACTGCGAAAGTACGCTGGCGGTGACACGGCTGCATTCGACACGCTCTACCGCCGCCACAAAGACGCCTTGTTCAACTTTCTGTTTAGAAGCCTGCCGCACCGCGCCATCGTCGAGGAGATCGCACAGGAAACCTGGCTTTCGGTGATACAGCGAGCAGCTTCTTACACGCCTGATGCAGCCTTTCGTACCTGGCTCTTCACCATCGCCCGCAACAAGCTGATCGACCACCAGCGGCGCCGCGCCAATCAGACTATCAACGTCGATCAAGAGCAACTGGACGCCATCAGCAGCCAGGATATGACGGCTGAGGACCAGACCTTGTTGCGCCAGTTACTGAGCGCACTCGATCAACTGCCCAGTGATCAGCGCGAGGCTTTTGTGCTGCAACAGGAAGGGTTTAGCAACAAACAGATTGCCGAGATCACCGGCGTGGGCGGCGAAACCGTCAAGAGCCGGCTGCGATACGCACGGGCGACCACGCGCGTGCGTATGGGAGCAAGCTCATGAATTCGCTGGAACAGCTCTATCGCGCAACGCCCGATCAACGATCACCGGCGGCACTGGATCAGCAAATCCTGCAACACGCCCAGCAGCACGCCGAACGCCGGTCTCGCGGCCGCCAGCGGCCAATCACATGGCTGCCATTAGTCGCCAGCGCGGCGGTTGCCTGTCTGGCGCTTGTGCTGGTGTTAAAGCCAGGTGTCGATCGTAGTTCTCAGCCCTACGCGCCGCCGGCCTCGGCCGATGCCACCGAAGAACAGGCTGAGCGCAGCGCTCAGCAGGGGTTGCCGCGCAAGATTGATCAATCGATGCAAAATGCCACGGCTTCACAACCGACAACAGAGGCTTTGCAGGACGAAGACTCGGCGGCCATCGCGCGCTCGGCCTCTGTCAGCCCATCGACGACGCCAGTTGATGCGCAGGCACCTGCTGGGCAATCAGCACTGCAACAAGAGATCGCCGAACTGACCGACCGCACCGAACTGTCACTGCAACCGACAGCTGTCGCCGAGAATCAGCAGCGCCGCGCCGCGGCTGAAAAACTGGCACCCAGCCAGCCAGAAACATCGCAAATCACCACCACCGGCGCACCGAGCGTGGTCGACGATAGCCGACAATCCGGTTTGAAGGCACTCGCCGCAGATATCTCTGATAGCGCGCAGACAACCGACGAGGCGCAGGCAGATGACGCCGCTGCTCGCGCCTGGATCGACCGCCAGCCATCAAACGCCTACACGATACAGCTCGCCGTCGCTCGCAACCTTGTAAGCCTGAAGCGCGATATCGCTAGAACATCGCTCGATAACTCACGGGTATATTTCATAAAAGTACCCTTGCGAGAAGACACCGGCTACGCCGCATTGTACGGCTCCTGGGATTCACTCCGGGCCGCCTACAATGCCGCTGAACGAATCGCGAAATTCGAACCCTGGGTGAGACAATTCTCCGAACTGCAGTAAGGCTTCCCACCTCCACTCGACACGACCTTTTTCACTGTCGTGCAAGCACGTCTACCATGCAACCAGGTCACAGTTTTGTGGCCCGTCTTCAAAAACTGCACATTCTAATCGTCTATTGTGCAAAAGATCAGGCCGAACGAGTCGCTAACCTAAGCTCGCAAGGTAGCGTGGCTGTTACGCGCTGTCCGAATATAAGAATAACAATAATCGTCGGCCTGACCGACAGCGACCGCATCGAGAATTTTCGTGTCACAGACTTCGCGACCACTGATCTCAGTCATAGTGCCGTGTTTCAACGAAGAGAGCCTGCTTCGTGAGAACACGCAGGCACTTATCGCCTATCTGGACACGCTCGAGCAGTTTCGCTGGGAACTGCTCATTATCAACGACGGCAGCTCAGACTCGACCGGCGCTATCGCCAATGGGCTGGCAGACGAATACCGGTCCATTCGCACGCTGCACCATCCGAGCAATTTCGGCGTTGGCCAGGCGATGCGCTATGGCTTCGCCAACACGCGTGGCGACTATGTCGTAACCCTTGATGTCGATCTAAGTTACGCGGCGAGGCACATCGGCGACATGCTCGACAAGCTGATCTCAACCCACGCGAAGGTCGTGCTCGCCTCGCCCTACATGCACGGTGGCGAGGTGAAAAATGTCCCGTGGCTGCGCCGTGTGCTCAGCGTACTGGGCAACCGATTTCTCAAGGTATTCGTGCGCGGCAACTTCTCTACTATCACGTCGATGGCCAGAGCCTACGACGGTCCGTTCATCCGATCACTTGATCTGCGCGCCACTGGCCTGGATCTGATGCCGGAAATTTTGCACAAGTCGATGGTGGTCCACGCCAAGGTGGTGGAGTGTCCGGCAACACTGGACTGGGGGCCGCAACTGGCGCACGGCGAAACTCGTATATCGAGCATGAAGATATTGCGCCACGTGCGTTCGACCGTGAAGTCCGGTTTCACTTTCCGGCCTGTCTATTTTCTGGTGATACCAGGTGTTATCGCAGGGATTTTCGCGATCTATATGAATTGCCACCTGCTGGCAAAACTGTGGAAAACCTCCGACAGCACCGAGGCGATAGGCACTCAGATCGCCGCTATCTACAGCGGATCTCCCAATCTGGTGATGGCAAGCCTCATTGCCACTGCGCTATCCGTTCAATTCTTTGCACTTGGTGTTCTGGCCATTCAGAACACTCGTTATTTTGAAGACCTGTACAACCAAAACTCCGAAAAACTAAAAAAACTACAAAGAGAAGTTCTGGAGCTGAAAGAATGACAAAGACTACAGTACTGATAACCGGCGTAGCGGGATTCCTGGGATCCAACCTGGCAGAACGCTTGTTGGAAAAGGGGCACAGCGTCATCGGAATCGACGACCTCTCGATGGGCCATATGTCAAACATCTGGGGTTCCCTGAAAAACCCCAGCTTTCGCTTCATACGCGGAAATGCAATGCACGCGGAGACCTTCGCCGATATCAGCGACGACGTCAGTGTCGCCGTGCATCTGGCAGCGTTCAAAATCCCCCGCTACGGCAACGCCATCGATACATTGAAGATCAACTATCACAGTACCGACACGGTGCTGGAATTCGCACGAGAGCGCAATATCAAGTGCGTACTGGCCTCCACCTCAGACGTCTACGGCCGTAACCCCGACGTACCGTTCTCTGAACAGCACTCAGACAGCGTCATAGGTTCTTCGCTGTCGCCGCGCTGGAGCTATGCGGTATCGAAACTGTTCGACGAACATCTGGCGCTGGCCTACCAGGACAGCTACGGATTCCCGGTTACACTGCTGCGATTCTTTGGATCCTACGGTCCGAGACAGCCCCTATCATGGTGGGGCGGCCCGCCGCCGGTGTTTATCGACTCAGTACTGAACGACAAAGTCATCCCGATCCACGGCGATGGCCAACAAACGCGAAGTTTCACGTTTGTCTCCGATACCGTTGATGGCATTGAGGCGGCAATCTTTCGCGATGAGGCCAACGGCGAGATCCTGAATATTGGTAACAATGAAGAAGTAACCATTCTCGAACTCGCACAACGGATCAAAAAGGCCAGTGGAACGCCGGGCGAACTGAAAGTTGAAATGATCCCGTATGAGTCGTTCACTGGCAAAAAATACGAAGACGTGCGCAGACGTGTTCCAGACACCAGCTACAGCGAGAAAATTCTGGGCGTCAAGGCACACGTGAGCCTCGATGACGGATTGCAACGCACGATCGAGTGGCAGATTCAGGCAACCCAGGAACGTGAATTCGGTGCTCGATAAGACTCGACAAAACGAACGCAGCAGCGTCGCCATCGTCGGCGCTGGACTGATGGGAATGGCGCTGGCCAGAAAGTTTGCCAACGCCGGCCATCAAGTCACTGTCTACGAACACGCCGAGCAGATCGGCGGCCTGAATACCTGGCACCGATTCGGCTCGTTTGACTGGGATCGCTTCTATCATGTCATTCTCCCGTCTGACCGAAACACACTCGGTCTGGTGCGTGAGCTGGGCATGGAGTCTGACCTGGAGTGGCACCGAACCTACACCGGTTTCTACGTCGATCGCAAACTTCACTCGATCAGCAGTAACTTTGAATTTTTGAAGTTTCCGCTGCTGTCCCTGTTGTCGAAGATTCGCCTGGCCTGGACGATGCTCTACGCCTCGCGGCTGGATAACTGGAAGCCGCTGGAGAAACTGACGGTTGAACAGTGGCTGGTCAAAGTATCCGGTCGAAACAACTACGAAAAACTATGGAAGCCGTTGCTGCTGGCAAAACTCGGCCACAGCCACTCGCGCGTATCGGCGGTGTTCATATGGTCGTACATCAAACGGATGTTCTCGGCACGGGATAAATCGGCCAGTGCAGAGCATCTCGGGCACGTCAGTGGTGGCTACCAGAGTATTCTTGAAAAGCTTCAGCAGGAAATAGAAAGCGGCGGCGGATCAGTGCGTACCTCTACCGCCGTACAGAAGATTCAGGCAACCGAAGGTGAGAAACTCGCGATCACCAGCGATCAGGATACCCGGCAGTTTGATCAAGTGGTCTGCACCTCGCCAGTGAACGTACTGCAACAGATCGTCGACAGCAATCTATTACAGGTATCCAACACAGACGCAAACGTCGAGTACCTGGGCGTGGTATGTGTGGTGTTGATTACCAGGGAATCCCTGTCACCGTTTTACGTCATCAATATCGCCGATGACTCTATACCATTTACCGGCGTCATCGGGATGAGCAATGTCGTGGTACCGAAAAACACCGGTGGCCATCACATGACATACCTGCCCCGCTATATGCTGTCGACCGACGAAGAAATGCAACAGTCGGATGAATACTTCAAAGAACATTTTGTCGAAGGACTGACCCGAATGTTTCCGGACTTCGATACTGACTCGATTATCGATGTGCACGTGACGCGCGCCCACAAGGTGCAACCGTTACAGGTACTGAACTACTCGGAACTCGTGCCCGAAGCGACAACCCGTCACGATAATCTGTTTGTCTTGAACACCAGCCAATTCGTGAATGCGACGCTGAATAACAATGAAGTGGTCGGTGCGGTTAACCGATTCTACGAAACACACAGCCACAAATTCGCTGTGAGGAATTGACCCATGCACGCCATGTCAATTGTTGGAGCACGGCCCCAGTTTGTCAAACTGGCCCCGATCGCACGGGAGTTCGACAAGCTCCCCGAGGTCAGGCACAGTGTCGTGCACACTGGACAACACTATGACAGCAACATGTCCGAGGTGTTCTTCGACGAGCTAAACCTGCCGCGACCGGATTGCGACCTTGGGGTGGGGTCGGCGAGCCATGCAACGCAAACCGGCCATTTGATGCAGGCACTGGAAAAGTGTTTTCTCGAACAGGCGCCCGATGTGGTGCTGGTCTACGGTGACACGAACTCTACCCTGGCCGCCTGTCTGGCAGCCGCCAAGATGCATATTCCGGTTGCTCACATCGAAGCCGGGCTACGCAGCTTCAACCGGCACATGCCGGAAGAGATCAATCGCATCGTGGCCGATCACACCAGCAATCGCCTCTACGTGCCATCACCCACCGGCATGCAAAATCTAAATAACGAAAACCTCGCCACGCGCGCTGTCTTCAGCGGCGACGTGATGCGCGACGTGGTCAACCAGAACCTGAAACTCGCCAGCCGCAACAGCGACATCGCCGAGCGCCTGTCTCTGACAGATGGACAATTCGCTCTGCTGACCCTGCACCGCCCGGTGAACACCACCGAGCAAGCTCTGATCCCGTTGCTCAACGCGGTCGCATCACTGGCAGCAGCGGATTTTCCGATCATTTTTCCGGTACATCCGCGCACCCGCGCAGTGCTGGAACAGTGTGATGCCGAGTTTTCTCCTCACTTGCGTCTGGTCGAACCGCTGGCTTACCTCGACATGCTCCAGGCCACACAGATGGCGCTGGTGGTACTCACGGATTCCGGTGGTTTGCAAAAGGAAGCAGCGTTCCTGCAAACCCAGTGCATCACCCTGAGGGAAGAGACCGAGTGGGTCGAGACACTGCAGATTGGCATTAACAAACTGGTGGGTCAAAACACGGAACTGCTGTATTCGGAATTCAGGCGCGCCGTCGCAACCCCGGTAGTGTTCGATGAGTCAGTCATGCGAGAACTCGATCGTTGCTTTGGCGCCGGTGACGCGGCACACGCGATAACCAGAGACGTCGTCGCCTCGTTCTAGCGCACGACGCACACACAAATTCACCTATAAACCTGCAAGGCGACCTGCGGTCGCCCCTATCGTGGAGCCCCCTCCAGTGACCGATAAACTACGCATGAGCCTGTCGCTCGACCTGGACAACAAGTGGTCCTATCTGAAGACGCACGGCAGTGACAAGTGGGTTGATTTCCCGTCGTACTTTGACAGCGTGGTACCGCGCATCATCGATTTTCTGGCGCAACGCGACCTCAAGATCACGTTTTTCATTGTGGGTCAGGATGCTGCCCTTCCGAAAAATCACGCGAGTCTCAGACAGCTCGTGGAGGCAGGTCACGAGATCGGCAACCATAGTTTCAATCACGAACCCTGGCTGCATCTCTACTCCAAGGAACAGATCGAAGCAGAGATGGAAAAGGCCGAGGCAGCTATTCGGGAAGCTACTGGTGTACGGGTACGAGGGTTTCGCGGACCGGGATTCAGTCTATCGACCAATACGCTGGAGGTGCTGCAGGAGCGCGAGTACGACTATGACTGCACCGCTTTTCCCAACGCGCTAAACCCGCTGGCTAGAGCCTACTTTTTCGCCAAAAGCAACCTGACGGCTGAACAGAAAAAACAGCGCAAGGCCCTGTTTGGTACGTTCTCCGACGCCTTGCGACCGGTTAAACCCTATCAGTGGCAACTGAAGTCCGGAACGCTAACAGAGCTGCCTGTGACAACGATGCCGATCTTCAAGATTCCGATTCACTTTAGCTATCTGGTGTATCTCGCAGGCTACAGCCCGGCGCTGGCAAAATTCTATACCCGCGTCGCGATCACCATGTGCAGACTCACGCGCACCGAACCGTCGCTGCTGCTGCACCCGCTGGACTTTATGGGCCATGAAGACGACGAAGATCTAAAGTTCTTTCCGGCCATGAACATGGCGACAGACAAGAAAATTGCGCTGATGCACGACTTCTTTGATTTACTCGAAAAGCATTTCCATCCGATGCCCATAGGCGAGTATGTCGCCGAGATGCGCTCGAGAGAATCGCTGAATCAATTCGAGCCACGCTTCGCCCATGACATCGCAGTCGACTGACAATGTTACAAAACGACCGAGGTCAGGCTTGCCTGGCCTCGGCTTGCAATTGACTGAACGATACATTGTTGAGATGGACGATCAGTAGCCCACTCAAGGTTACGACCACCCAGGCTGGCAGGTGATAGTAGATCGCCGCACTGATTGCAATGCCAGAGTCGACGCCGATGGTGGCAAAGCCAAGCACGAAACAGTATTCAATCGTACCGAAGAAACCGGGGCTCGTCGGGAGCGCAAGCCCTGCTACCGTGAAACCGAGAATCACCACCGCCAGCAACGGCGACACATCGGCCATGAACGCCACCAGCGAAAAATAGATACATCCAGCCATTAGAGTCCACTGCAGAAACGAATTGCCAATCACGCGCAGGTATAGATGGCCGGACTTTATCGATGCCAGTCCGTCGGACAGATTCAACACCTGCTGAGCAATTTTCTCGGCCTGCGGCTTTGGCACCAGCGGCAGCCGTTCGCGAATCAGAGTGATGACCTGTTGTGTATAGAGCCCCAGCACGACACACCCTGCCCCAACCACCACCGCGATCCCCAGCAACAAAATCCCTGCGGTGAAAAAGGTCTGGGAGAATCCGCCAAAGAAAAACGCCACCGCCATCATCGCCAAAACAATGACAATATCCAGCACCCGCTCGAGCACCAGAGTTGCCAGCACGGTCGATTTCGGAATGCCCAGGCGATCGCCGGCATAGTAGACGCGAATAATCTCACCAAAGTGTGCCGGCAACAGATTGTTGCCCGCCGCGCCCGCCATCATCGCTGGAACCAGTTTGGCAGGCGTGACGTCGTAGTGAGGACTGAGCAGGTTGCTCCACCGTGTGGCGCGCAACCAGTAGAAGAGCCCGAGACACAAAAACATCGGCACGATCGGCCATACTTTCGCATCGGCGAACGCGTGTCTGATTTCATCGACATTGGTATCGCGCAGCGCCAGCCACAAAAAAAGGATACTCAGCAATATGCCAATGATGGTGACTGTCTTTTTCATGGCGACGGAATTCCGACAGCGATAGGCACCAAATCGCCGGTGACAAAAAAAGCTACCAATCGGTCTGTATGTGAGCGCAGCTTGCAGTGCTGCCGGGCCTGTCGACTAGCGACCGACGCTGGAATTTCCGGGTTAATGGAAGTCACTCCACAATGATTTGCGCCAACATGCTGATTGGCAGAGGCATGGCCGGTTGCGAGAAACGACCAGGAGAAGCAGAGTATCTATACCAGAGTTATGCCAGCCGCTACCGCGTCGCAGCCCACCACTCAAGCGCCAAGTGTGCACCAAAAACACACATTTCACTGCTCCGCAAAGCGCAGGGGCACATTCCGTGAATAGCCACTGGCACACAAGCCCCGCATAAGACATGAAGCACGATTCCCTGCCCGGTTGGACCATTCCGTTCCTGACGCTGATACTGCTGCTGGCGCTGGCCTGCAATTGGATGGTGTGGTCTCACTGGGATCCCACGCTGACCATGAACGACGGCATCGGCTACCTGTCGACAGCTTCCAACTGGTTGAAGGGAAATGGATTTTCAACGAATGCGCTGATTTACATCCCGCACTTTGAAGGCCGCATGCCGGCCCACGAAACGGTGTGGCCAATCGGCTATCCAGCGACCATAGCGGTAGCCAGCCTAACGGGCTTGTCGTTGCAGGCAGCCGCACTTTCTATCAACCTGCTCGCCCAATTTTTGTCAGCTATCCTGATCTACACCATCCTGCGCCGTTGCGCGGTAGTACCGCTGGTTGCACTGGGTGTGGCGATCGCCTTCTATTTCACCACCGAAGGCTGGATCCTGGTGGTCACGCTACTCAGCGAACCGTTGTTCGCGCTGCTGGTTCTGACCACGCTCACACTGTTGCCTGACAGTGCCGCTTTCACCTTTCGTCGCCTGCTGATCTGCGCTGTGCTGCTGGCACTAGCCACCACTGTCAGGTATTCAGGCGCGATAACAGCCGTTTCCTTCGCCGCCGGCATGGGCCTTGTCTGCCTGTGGCACATCCGCAGCACCGGGTTTTCAGGCTTCCTCTGGCAATCGGCAAAACTAGCTGTGTTTTGTCTGATTGCACTGGGAGGCTACGCGGCACTGCAGTTTCGCATCTATAACATCAGCGGCAACATCGACAGAGATACCGGCACCGGAGAGATTCACTCCGTTGCAGACACCGTGCGTCTGTTCGCCGAGCAAAGCTCAGTGATGACCGGGTTTCGCGACGGCGGATTATTCCAGGGTGATACCGACAAATGGGCATTCATCGCCTTTGTCATTGCCATTATCATCATCTCATTCGTCGCGCTGTTTTCCTATGTCCGTCGTCAATCCGCATACCATGAGGTGAAAACCCCGACTGGACGCGAGCATTACACCGCGATCGTGGTCTGCGCTATCCTGATGCACACCCTGTTGTACGCCGGGTATCTGTTCTATTGCCGGCTGTCAGAATCGCCATTGCCGGTTAGCGCACGGTATCTGTATCAGCTCTATCCCGGCCTGTTGATTGTCTTCGGCCTGCTGGTTAACCGCGCGATTGTCAGTACCCAGGCACGACCCACAGCCAAAAACGTGGTCCTCGCCACCATCGCAGCACTACTCGCGCTGTTTGCGCTGGCGCAGGTTAACCTGATCTCTGCAATCGACGAATTCACCCGCCGAGGCGACGATGCGGCAGCGGTGCTGACCCTGCCGGTATCAGAGGATAAAACAGTAGGCGATCTTGTCAGCCAATGTGTGGGTGACGCCGGCGACAGAGCCATCTGGAGCAACGAAGGCGTGATGTTGCACGGCAGTACCGGCGCCAACACCGTCACCTACACCGGCATCTACGCCAACAGACCGTTCGATACTGCCTTGCTGGCAACTCAAATCAAGGACTATCACATTGTGATGTTCATGTTCATCAACAACAACCTGGCACGCCAGGGGCAATACGCAGAAAGACTACAAACGGCGCGAGCCTGGTTGCTTGATAATCAATACCAGCCAGTGGCACTCAATGCCAATACCGTTGATTCTGGCACGAGCCTGGATATCCTGATCGATACAAACGCCTGTGGTGACGCGCTAACTACTGACAAATAAACCGCAATCACAGACAGGGTGCGAGTGTCCCACAGCCTCGCACCACCACTTCCCCCCTCAACGGCCCCTCCACGTCATCGGATCCAACGCGATCGGCTCACTGGTGACGGCATCGTTGTGCGGTATCAGATCGCACGGAACACACATGAGTATTTGAGGCGGCCGGCCAGGTGACGACCGACACCGCCCACCTGACGGGTATACACAGTCAGGTGGGCAGTAAACAGCATCACGCCGTTGATCGATCTCGAAACCACTGCCTGACCCGATGCCAGCTCAGATCTCAACCCTGCAGCTCTTTCGCGAAATGGCAGAAAGAGCCGCCGCACGCAAGTTCGCAAACTACAGCGAACTCCATCGCTGGTGTTGCGAACAGCCCGATAATTTTCGGACCCTGCTGATCGGCTTCACTGAACTCAGGCATTCGGGGTCACTTCAGCCAGCGCGCAGCAATGACGACATCATGGATTGCTGCTATTTCCCCAACGTATCGCTGAACTACGCTCGCTGTGTATTGCTGGGAACATCAGATTCAAGGCCAGATGACACCGCGATCATATTGGCCGATGAATCGGGCAAGCGCGAGCAGATCACCCGCGATCAACTTCGAACAATGACGCTGTCCGCCGCAGCCACCCTGCAAAACAGTGGCATTCAGGCGGGCGATCGCGTCGTTGCGATTGCCCGCAACTCGATTGAGAGTATTGTCGCGTGCCTGGCGTGCACGGCAATCGGCGCCACCTTGGTCATCTGTATCACCGGACCTTAGCACCACCGCGATTATCGAGCGATTCGGCCAACTCGAACCCCGGGTTCTGTTTTTCGACTCCTGTTACACCGTGAATGGTGTGGAACATGACACCAGTGATGACGTTCGCGCCCTTTTACAGGAATTGCCATCCATTGAACAGCTCGTGCTGCTTGGCGAACAGGATCCTGTGCCATCGCTGGACAAACCCGTCTCAGCCTTCACAACACTGCTGCAGAGCCCGCCGCTTGAGATCAACCAGCTGCAGGACTTCAACTTCAATCATCCGCTGTTTGTGATGTTTTCATCCGGCACAACCGGCGCTCCAAAGTGTATTGTGCATGGAGCTGGCGGTACCTTGCTGGAACATATCAAGGAACATCGATTGCACAGCGGGCTGACGCGCTCGGATCTGCTGATGTTTCAAACCACCACCGGCTGGATGATGTGGAACTGGCAATTGAGTGCACTGGCCAGCGGCATGCCAATCGCGCTGTACGACGGAAGTGTGTCCTATCCGGAAAAAACTACCCTGATCGAATGGGTCGCGAAGCTTGGCGTGACGGTTCTCGGCACCAGCCCCGCCTACATTCAGTATCTGGCCGAATCCGGAATCAGCCCAAGCGCTCTGTTCGACTACCCCCGACTTCGCGCCATCCAGAGCACAGGCTCGGTACTGTACGAGCAACACTTCGATTGGATCGCGCAGCATATCAAAAAGGTGCCAGTACAAAGCATTTCCGGCGGCACGGATATGATCGGTTGTCTGGTGCTGGGCAATCCCGATCTGCCAGTCATCTAAAGCGACAGCCAGTGTATTTCACTGGGTATCGACGTGCAGGTGGCCAATGAAAGCGGCGTGTCGGAAAACGGTGACGGAGAGCTTGTGGTCGTACAGCCGTTTCCCTCGCGGCCGGTCATGATGTGGAACGATCCCGAGCGCTCGATCCTGTACAACAGTTACTACCGGCAGAATCGCGGCATCTGGACGCACGGCGATCAGATACGCATAACTGACACCGGCTCGCCACGGATCCTCGGCCGTTCAGATGGCACACTGAACATCAGAGGCGTGCGCATTGGCCCGGCCGAAATCTATACCATCGTCAATCAATTGGAAGGCGTTCAACAGTCCATGGCCATCGAGCAGGCCTCACCGCGGGAGCCTGGCGGATCGCGTCTGGTACTGCTGCTGGTTATGCAATCGGACGTAACGCTCGACCGCGCATTCGCCCTCAGCCTTAAGAAAACCCTCGCGACGCGTGCCAGCCGTCTCCACGTGCCGGCGGTAGTGGCACAGGTTTCCGAGCTACCGAAAACCCACAATGGAAAACTTTCGGAGCGAGCCGCACGAGATGCGATCAACGGCAAGCACATCGCAAACCAATCGGCACTCGCCAACGCCAGCGTGCTGCATGAAATTGCGACCACCGTGCCCGCAGCGCCGAGCTAGCCCCCTGCGCTAGACAGTCTGATGCTGCTGGCGTCGCTGCATGGCCGCCGCCAGCAGCGCCTGCACAATGGGAGGGGTTTCATCGTTTAACGCCGCCCGTTCCGGCTGAAACAGTGTCAACACAAAGAACGGATGCCCATCGAGTTCCAGTGCACGTACATCGCCACCATCATCCACTGCCGCTACTTGCAGTCCATGGCTTGCCAGTTGATCTCGCATGGCTTCATTTAGACCGTAACTGCAATGATACCCTTCCTGGGTAAACCCACTGCCGTAAGCTCGATGTAACCGATATCCCTCAATTAATGTCAAACGACCAGTCTGTTCCACCAGCGCACACACCAGTGGCGTGATCACCTGATTGTTTGCATCGGCAGCCGTTTCGGCGTGCTCGGCATCTTGCTGGCCCATCACATTTCTGGCGAATTCAACGACAGCGTGTTGAAAGCCACCACAAGTACCCAGAAACGGCACCTGGTGTTCACGCGCGAAGCGAATGGCCAGCAAGGCACCGTCCATATTGCGATAGGGGCTGGCCGGCACGCACCACAGCGCATCAAAGGATTCCAGGTCGGCGTTCGATACAATCGACTCGGTGGCGAGCCAGTCAACTGCCACTGTCGTGTCGCAAGCTTTTGCGGCCCTGTCTAGCGCGCGAGGAATTGCGCGATGGGCAACAACGGTATCATCGCGATCACCGACTAATCCGATTCGATACATAGTCTTTCTCCACGACGGTAGCTGTACGGTGGCACCGATACTTGAGTGTCAAACGCAGAATAGACTCGAACTCAAATTAAGCAGCACCAGCCCTGGAGGGCGATCATCTCGTATAACGCGAAACCATTCCAGCAATAATCCTGCTATCGGGCACGCACGCGATCGGTCAGGGCAAGGCCGTCCAGCACTTCAATGCGAATCCCGTCCGACAAACCGATTTTAATACCCCGGCGTTCGAATTGCTGCTCGGCGATTTCCACATTAACGAACACACTTTCACCTTCAAATCGCAGCGCTCGCTCGTCAAGTGTCAGTACTTCATCGCGCCGATCGAGTACGATGTCGGCCGTCGCACTGTAACCCGCGCGAACCGTGCTGGTCTGGTGCTCCCGAAGGGCTGCGCGAATCTCGAATTGCACTGACCCCTCGTTCGACTCGCCTTTCGGAGAAATAAACTCAAGCTCCCCGTCAAACAGGACATCCTCGATGGCACCAATCGAAATCTGCAGCGCCATACCTTCTCGAATGCGCCCTACTTCAGACTCGTCGACCGTGCCGATAAACACCATATCGGTCATATCGGCAATCGCGGCGATGGTTGTGCCCTCGTTGAAATTGTTGGTCTCGGTAACCGACTCGCCCTCTTTGACCGATACATCCAGCACGGTGCCCGCGACAGTGGCACGTATTTCATTGGAGATCGACCCGCCATCTTCGGCTCCGCCTTCGCGCAGTACGCGCAGGTTTTTCTTCGCCCCCTCCAGTTCCTCGGCGCGAATATCGGCCTCGTAGCGGTATTTATCGTACTCACCTCGGCTGATCAGTTTTTCATTGAATAGCTGCCGAAACCGCGCCAGTTCCCGATTGGCATTGGCGGCACTGATCTGGGCGGTATCGACGCGAGCCTGTGCCGAATTGAGCGTGACTGCATCCGGCAGCAACTGAATTTTTGCAATCAGCTGATCGCGTTCAATCACCTCACCCGGTTGCACAAAAAGCGCCTCCACCACCCCTGAGACGCGAGGCTTAATAGCGACTTCGCGGCGCGGCACGATACTGCCAGTGGCGACGGCCTTGCTGATAATGGTGCCAGTCTCAGGGGTGATTGTCTCGATCCGGATCGGCTCCTGGCGGTTGCGATTGATCAGAAAGTACAGACTGCCCAGCACCAGCAGCAATATAATCACCGCGACGACGATTCTGATAATTTTTCGGGTCATTGAGCTACTCCGACCGCAGCGCTTCTGCGGGATCAATTCGAGTGGCGTGGCGCGCGGGTATGACAGTCGCAAGCAGCGCCGCCACGGCCAATGCCAACAGTGCCGCCATGGCTACGCGCATGTCGACGAAGGGCGCACTGAACAACACCTCACTGCCGGCGTTTTCAGTTACCCCGCGGGTAAATATATCGATCAACTGCAATGCAGCCAGCCCGGTCAGCAATCCGGCAAGCCCTGCCACTCCGACCAGCACAGAGGTCTCCAGCAAAATCATTCGCACGACCGCCGCCGGAGTCGCACCGATCGATTTGCGGATCGCAAATTCACGCCGCCGCTCGCGTATCACAATCAACATGATGTTGCTAACCCCCAACACACCCGCCAGCAAAGTGGCAATTCCCACGGTCCAGATAAAACCGCGAATACCCGTGAACAGGTTTCGAATGCGTAAATAGTCGGTCTCGGAATTCCAGTCACCGAACGCGCGTCGATCATTGGGAGCAATTCGGTGCAGGCCAGCCAATAGCGCGCGCGTTTCGCCAGCCAGCTGTTCACTGCTGACACCGACACGCGGCACCATCGCAAAATAATTAATCCGTTTACCGCGATTGAACACCTGCTGAAAAGTCGACAGCGGGGTGAATACCGTGCTCATCAGTCGCTCTTTATCTTTGCCGTAGTGACGGGGTCTAAATATGCCGATTACGGTAAAACTGATCTCTTGAATCCGTATCTGTCGACCGACCGGATTTTGCTCCAGACCAAAAAGCTCTTCGTGCACGCGTTCACCTATGACCGCTACCTTGCGGCGATCCTTCATATCGAGCTGATTGATGAAACGCCCGACGCGTATATCCATCGGCAGGATGTGCCTGAGTACGGGGGTGTCACCCATCACCTCTGCATCGCTCACTTTCGCGCCGTGGCTGACGTCATTGCGACCACGCCAGCGCCCCAGGCGCGCGCGCGGTGCGAGATGCGCGACATTATCCAGCCCCGCCTCAAGGGCGGCAGTATCGTCATTGTCCAGTCGGATCGCGCGGCCCGGTGCCAGCCCCTGCCAGGGCTCCGACGTGCGACGCCCCCACAGATACAACACATTAGACGCGTATCCCTGCATACTGCGGTTGACTCCGGCCTCTACTCCATTGCCAAAGCCAAGCATCACGATAAGGATGAATATGCCCCAGAAGATGCCCGAGGCGGTCAGCAGAGTACGCATGCGGTTACTGCTCAACGCGCTGTAGACTTCGCGCCAGATATCCCGATCAATCACGCTGTTGCAACGCCTCAACCGGATTCACTGCCGCCGCCTGGCGCGCCGGCAGGTAACCTGCAAGCGTGCCCGCCAACACCACCAGCAAGGTCACACCAGCGACAATCGCAGTGTTAACGTCGGGCTGATAGATGTAGTCATTTTCGGCAATGGTGGCTTTCAGCAACTCCAGCAAGCCAAGGCTTGCCAGCAGGCCAAGATAGCCGGCGAAGGCGGTGATGATCAGCGATTCGCTGACGATCAGCCGGGTAATTGCCGCGGGCGTTGCACCCAGTGCCTTGCGGATCCCGATTTCGCGGCGTCGCTCGGCAACCGATATCACCATGATATTGCTGACCGCGAGAATACCCGTCAGCACGGTGCCGGCACCGACGATAGCAACGAAAACTCTGATCCAGAAAAACAGGTCTGTGACCTTTTGATATTCATCCAGGTTGTTGTAGACCCGGACCGCCCTCTCATCCTCAAGCGCAAAGCTGTGCGCATCGGCCAGCAGTTGGCGTGCCTGTTGTTCACTCGCCTTGCTCTCTTCCCAGCTGGCGTCACCGACGGTGTACAGCAACTGGTGCACCCGCGATCCGGCACCATAGACCAGCTGCGCTGTCGACACCGGCAGGTAGATCTTTTCCTGTTCTGAAAGACTGCCTTCGTCTCTGAAAATACCGACTACCCGATAGGTACTGCTGTTGATGGCGATTGACTCGCCCAGCGCCGGTTCACCTTCGAACAGACTGTCCACCACTTTCTGCCCTATGACACAGACCTTGCGCCGCTCGCGCACATCCAGCTCATTGATGAAACGTCCCGCCGTGATGATCGATTTCTCCAGATAGAGATGATCGGGGTGCACGGCGCGAATATCGAACGATGCGTTGCGGTTCTGATAGGTGACCGACGAGTTGCCGCCCGGGTAGTAGCGCGCGGTGATGCGATCAACGTGCGCGAGGTTATTGTCCAGCCGCTCGTAGTCGCCGTTGTCGAACTTGATGGATCGCCCGCGTGGATGGCCATTGTGGGCGATCGATGTCTTGCCCCGGTAAACCCGAATACTGTTGACCGCATCGTCGCGAAATTGCAGCTCCACACCATTCTGGATGCCCTTGCCCGCACCCAGCAACAACACCAGCATGAACACCCCCCAGGCGACCGTCAGGATTGCGAGTGCAGTGCGCGTTTTATGCGTCCGCAGGCTTTGCGCGATTTCCTGCCAGTTATCGACGTCAATCATGCGAGTCGCTCATCGCGGGCGATGTCGCCATCGTGGAGATGTATGGTGCGATGCGTCTGCGCTGCGATGTCTTCTTCGTGGGTGACGATCAGCACCGTCACCCCCTGCTGGTTGACCTCTCTGAACAATTGCATGATTTGCACTGAAGTCTCGCTGTCCAGTGCACCGGTGGGTTCATCGGCCAGCAACAAAGCGGGCTGGGTGATGAGCGCTCTGGCCACCGCCACGCGCTGTGCCTGGCCACCGGATAACTCGGCCGGCTTGTGATCGGCTCTGGCGGCAAGCCCCACACGCTCCAGATAATCCATCGCCCGCTCATTGCGCTCGCGCCGCGCCACACCCTGGTAGTACAGCGGCAGGGCGACGTTCTCGACCGCAGTTTTATGGTTGATCAGGTTGAAAGCCTGGAAGACGAATCCGATCAGACGATTGCGATAGTGAGCCGCCTGCTTTTGCGACAGATCGAGGATCGGGGTGCCATCGAGGGTGTAACTGCCACTGTCGTAGCTGTCGAGAATGCCCAGAATGTTCAGCAGCGTCGACTTGCCGGATCCGGACGATCCCTGGACCGAGACGAAATCACCCCGCTCAATGGTGAGATTGATTCCCTTCAAGGCCTCGACGCGGTTGTCACCCAGCGTGTAGGTTTTGCGGACATCCTGAAGGAAAATCATGCTGTCGTTCGAGGCGTTGAGAGGATCGTGGCTGTTAAGGATTCTAGCAGCCGAAACCCGGCACGCCGCGAAGTGCCGCACGCGCCGGATGTTTGAACGCCGATATCAGTCCTTGCGTTCGGGCGGACGCGGAGCCTCACGCTCGCCGCGATCGTAGGCCTCCCACCCCTGCCCGTTAAATACATCGTGCCCCAGCTGCGCCAGCACGTACGGGAAATCCACCATCACCCAGTTGTCGACGATCTTGCCGTCGACGACCTTCCAAAAATCCATATAGCGTATCTCCACCTGCTTCCCGGTGGCTGGAATGCCCATGAACTCACCGCTGTGAATGGCCTGCTGCGCGCCGAAGGCAGCCGCCCACTGACCATCAAACAGTCGCGCCTCATCGGTGCAGACTTTGTCGGAAAATGCCGCCTGGAAGGGGCGCTGCCAGTTGTCCTGAAAGGCGTCCAGGCCGTTTTTGGTGCCACAGCCATAGTTGCCAAGCCAACGAAAACTATCGGCAAAAAATTCGCCGATATCGTCGATCCGGTGATCGTTTAAACCGTCGACCATACCTTCGATGACACGCCGCGTGTCGTTCGTGCAGGAACGATCGTTGTCCGCGGTCAATGCCGCTTGTCGAGGTCTATTAGCTGTCACATCCGAGGTCCTGATGGGTGTTTCGCGAGCATGCCAGCTCAGTGCCAGTGAGACAATCCCGAGCAATCAGAAGAATCATGCACGCTTTGGATTACACCTGTAAGCAATTTGACACACCAGAAACAAATGAATTGTGAACTCTCAATGGCATCAATTGATCCGGAAATGCCGATGATGCTTTAATGGGAATAAGGGAAAACCGTAGGCCTGCGTCCCGCAAAGGGGCTACGCCCTGTCACTCAATGGAGAGTACTGAATGAAAAGCTGGACTCGGCGCTACCGACGCTACCGACAACAACATATGCACGCGAAGCCCGGTACATTCTTTGTGGTCGACTCGCTGATTGTACTGATCAAGTTGCTCACCCTGGCCGTGGGTGTGTTTGTCGCATACCGCCTCGCAATGATGCTGTAGGCTTTTACAGGCGTTGCACAAGCCCCGCACTGCGTTAGCAATCCCGGCACCCATACTACGCGCACGGCAAAGTCTTAAGCCACTACCGTAAACGTGCCGGATCACCACTGGGATCCCAGAATCCCTGGCCGAAAAAGAATGTGTGCCTTCAACGGTAACGGATGCGTAAATTTCGAACGGATCGTGGAAAATATTCCGTTTCGGGATTAATATGGGCAAAGGAGATGTCCGCTCTCAACCCAGCATCCATGACTTCGGGACCTTTCTGACAATGAAGCTACTGAAATGGACCAGGCGTTATCGACGGTACAGACGGCACTATTCTCAGCTGGATGCCAACATGCAACGCGTCGACTCTGCCATCATCGTTGGCAAAGTGGTGCTTTGCCTCAGCTGCCTGGTTCTGTTGGTATTCATCGCAACCCAGCTACGCTAACTGCTCGACTCAGGGCGGTAATCGTGCCGACCTTCGTATCACCAGTTTTACCGGGATGACGGCCGCTCGCGAGCGCACCGTCTGCTGTTCGATTTGCTCCATCAGAATATTCACCGTCGCATCGATCATCTGCGCCGGTGCCTGCGAAATCGTTGTCAGAGAATACCCCTGCCAGGCCGCCTCCGGCACATCGTCGTAACCGACAATCGACACATCTTCCGGAATGCGCAGGCCAAATTCGGATCGCAGCACGTCCATCACCGCGAACGCCATGTGATCGTTGGCGACGAAAATCGCATCTGGACGCTCAGCCCCACCCATCAGCGCCCGCGCAGCGGCTGCCGCACCCTCAAATTGATAGCCGCCGACAGCGCGCGCAGCGACCGCCAGTCCGTGCTGCGCAAGCCCCTTGTAGAATCCCGCCTCACGATCGCGATTGGTTGAGGAGTCTTCGGCACCGGCGATAAACGCGATGCGCTGATGTCCGGCCCGAGCCAGCAAATCCGCAGCCAGACAGCCCCCCTCGATGTTATCGGAGGTGACACTGCTGGCCGGAGAAGACGCCACATAGCGATTGAGCTGAACGATCGGTATGCCGGTTCGCGAACATTCGGCGGCCAGACTGGACGACAGCGTGGCCGATGCCATCACGATACCTTCGACCTGGTACTGCAGAATACGCTGTACCACTTCGTCCTGTTTGCCCGGCTCGGTCATGAACAGCAGCACATGGTAGCCATGTCCCTGCAGCGCGCGCGACAATTGTTCCAGCACAACCGGATAAAAGTGATTGTCGAGATAGGCTGCCAGCAACGCGATCAGTCGCGACCGCCCGCTGGTCATCGCACGGGCCAGCGCATTGGGTCGATAACCCAGCTCACGCGCGGCAGCCTGCACACGGTTGCGGGTCTCCTCGGAAATACTCGCACCTGCTGTGAAGGCGCGACTCACCGCCGACTGCGACACCTTTGCAAGCCTGGCTACATCATCTGACGTTACGCTACCTTTGCTCATGAGTAGATCATTCCGCTTTTTAGCGTCTTCGTCCAGTGCACAGAACGCTATCACGCGCTGAACTATTCCCCGGCCGGACCTTCCAATCCCATGCGCGAGACACTGCTTCGCACTGCGCCATCGTGTACCAGTTCGTAACGCGCCAATACAGGGTCTGAACGCCATACCTGACCCAATCTCAGTATGATTCCCAAAACCTGCACAGAAGAGGCAGACTACGTGACCCACAATATTCGGCAACTCTGCCTGACTATCCTGGCTCTGATGCTACTCGGCGGATGTGCCACCACCCGGGTCGAAGCGCCGGTGAACGATCCCTTCGAGTCTGTCAACCGCAAGGTCTATGCGTTCAACACACATCTGGATAACTACCTGATCAAACCGGCCGCCAAGGGTTACAAGCGTGTCGTACCCGATCCGGTCGAGGACGGTATCACTAACTTTTTTACCAATATCTTCACTGTCAATGTGCTCGTCAACGACTTGCTGCAGGGGAAATTTCGCGAGGCGGGAGACGATCTCGGCAGACTGGCTATTAATAGCACGGTCGGGTTGCTGGGCTTTATCGACGTAGCCAGCCGGCTCGGGATTGAGCGCAACTACGAGACCTTTGGCCAGACCTTCGGCAAATGGGGTTTCGCTGAAGGGCCGTTTGTCATGCTGCCACTGTTTGGCCCGTCGAACCTGCGCGCCGCGATTGGCCGCATTCCGGGCTCCTACACCAGCTACCCGCGCTACCTTGAGGATTTCAGAACGGTGGTTGCCGTGCAAGGTACTGAAATCATCGCGTTTCGGGCAGATCTGCTGGGTACTGATAATCTGCTCGACGAAGCAGCGCTGGATCCCTATGTGTTCCTGCGCGATTTCTGGTCGCGTCGCCACCGCACCCAGACGCTCGACGACCAGACACCGCCCGCCGATCCGAATGAGACAACGTTCGACCTCAGTGACGAGATAGACGAACTCGATACGCTCGACTGACAACATCAGACCTGCACAGGCTGCAAAGACCTGGATTGACCGCGGATTGAACAACAACACCAACGAAAACCTGCAGGCATCTGTGTCAGCCGCGCAGCCGACAATGGCGGAATACGTCTACGAACTGTTGGCTGAAACCTTCGTGCGCGAAGATCCAGGCCACTGTTTCGCGCTGTTGGGCGATGCCAACATGAAGTGGGCGCAAGCGATGCTGCAGCGCGGCTGTCCGTTCACCTACGTGCGCGATGAGCACTGCGCAGTGGCCGCTGCAATGGCCTGGTCGAGAACGACGGGGCGCACCGGGATTGCCACGGTCACTTGCGGTCCAGGGCTGACCCAAATCATGACAGCCCTGCCGATCGCCGTGCGCGCACAAATTCCATTGGTGATTTTCGCCGGCGAAGCCCCGTTGCACAAGCCCTGGTACAACCAGGCTATCGATCAGGCACCGCTGGTCGAGGCGTGCGGCGCACGCTACCAGCCACTGCACAGTATCGATCTGATGACAGAACAGATTCGCGACGCATTCCTCTACGCGCAACAGCATCAATGCCCGGTAGTTCTGGGGGTACCAATGGATCTGCAGAGTCAACGCGCACCGCAGCCATGCACATTGCCTGCACCTTCTGCACAGTTACTGCCGCCACCCGACAAAAGACCACCCGCTGCAGAAGAGCTTGCGAAAGCGATCAAGCAAATTCAGGCGGCGCGAAGAATCATCGTCATGGCCGGGCTTGGTGCAGCACGCAGCGGTGCGAGTGCAGCCTGCCAGCTGCTGGCGCAACGTACCGGCGCCTTGCTCGCAACTACTTTGCCGGCACGAGGTCTCTTTCACGACGACCCGTGGTGCATTGGCATTGTTGGCGGGTTTTCAACCAAGCTCACTCGCGAGTACCTGTCGCAGGCCGACCTGATCGTCGCTGTCGGCTGCCGCCTCGCACAGCACAATTCCAGTGATGGCAAACTGTTTTCAGCCGATCTCGTACTGCAGATCGACCTGCACCCCGGTACTGTCAGTCAAGGCAGAATTGCCGCCCGATCGCACATTCGAGGCGATGCCAAAGTCGCGATCCAAGCGTTGCTCGAGCAGCTGCCAGCACAACAGACAGACAATACGCAATGGCGAAGTGACGCTACCGCTGCAGCCATTGCAGCGAGCGTTCCCGACGACCACCCCTATCCGGCCGAGCCCGGCTTGCACGACCCGCGGCGCGTTGTGCAGGCACTGGATTCGACGATCCCCAAACACTGGCATGTGGTCAATTCTTCCGGCCATTGCTCCTGGTTTTTTGCGCACATGTACCAGCGCCCGGCCGATCGCTTTTTGACTATTCGCGAGTTTGGCGCAATCGGCAACGGACTGTCGTACGCCATCGGCGTGGCCGTCGCCCGCCCTGAAGAGCCGGTGGTGCTGTTCGATGGCGACGGCAGCTTTTTGATGCATGCACAGGAATTGGAAACCATTCGCCGCCACGCGCTGAATATTCTTGTTGTCGTGATGAACGACGGCGCCTACGGCTCGGAAATCCACAAGCTGCGCGCGCACGGTCTGGGCGATGGAGGTGCGGTGTTTGGCCACAGCGATCTGGCTGCAATCGCACGCGGGTTCGGTATCGCCGCAGAGAAAATCGAAACGCTGGATCAGCTAAAAAGTACCCTGACCCGTTTTACCGCCCACAACGGGGCCACACTGTGGGATTTTCATGTGTCAGACAAAATCGCCTCTCCGGCTTTGCGTGCCTAACCATCGATCGACATCAAACGAGGTCAAACCGATAAACCGTGGCCTGTCGATATTGCTCGTCGGGCCGCAATACCACCGACGGATACTCGGGTCGGTTGACGGCATCGGGAAAGTGTTGCGTCTCCAGGCAAAGTGCGCCATGTCGGCCGTAGCGCTGCCCGCCCTTGCCCGCCAGGTTGTCAAGGTGATTGGCGGTGTAGAGCTGCACCCCTGGCTGAGTGGTCGACACGGTC
This sequence comes from uncultured Granulosicoccaceae bacterium, assembly GCA_964573105.1. Taxonomy (GTDB): domain Bacteria; phylum Pseudomonadota; class Gammaproteobacteria; order Granulosicoccales; family Granulosicoccaceae; genus CAKZSB01. The sequence continues at coordinate 59,815 of CAZNIS010000010.1, read as the reverse complement.
ATCCGGCGTCCGCTGAACGGATCAATCAACACGGCTGCAACCGCAGGAGTCTGGCCTGTATTGATCACCCAGCAATGATCGTAGCCACCGGTGTGAGACAGTTGTTCGAAGTGGTTTTCAATGCAATCTCCAACCGTGCGCCTGACTGAAAAGTCCATTGGCGTATCGGCCACCGGATCCATCCGACCCAGCGGTATGTTGTCGGCATCGGTCGGCAGGAACTTATCGGCCAACAGTTGCAGTTGATGTGCCAGCACGCCGCCGGCGCCAGCCCGTTGGTGACCGGACAGATTGAAATAGGCATGACTGGCTAAATTGACCACTGTAGGTTTATCTGTGGTTGCCAGATAGTCGATACACAGCTCGTTGTTATCCGTCCAGCGATAGCGCACCTCGACTGACAGATTACCCGGGTAACCACCCGCACCATCCGGGCTGCAGGTTGTCATCACCAGAGCGTTGTCGATCACCTGCGTGTGCCAGATATGCTGATGCAATCCGGCACTGCCACTGTGTAGATGGTTGTCGCCATCGTTTTTATCGACCTGGTATGGCTTGCCATCAAGCGTGAAACGCGCACCGGCAATGCGATTGGCAACCGGTCCGACGATGCACCCCATATAGGATTGACACTGCTCGTAATCCGTCAGGGTGTCGTAGCCGAGTACAACATCTTCCAGCGCACCGTGCCGATCAAACACCGTTACACTTGCGATGGTGGCCCCATAATCGCAGATCGCCACCTGGGCACCGCAAGCGTTGCGCAAGGTGTGCAGTGCCACTTCGGTGCCATCAGCAGATCGCCCAAACACGCTGCGGGTATAGCGAGCCAATCTAGTCGCTCGCCGACACCGCCTGCGGCAAGTCGTCTGGCGATACGCCACTGTCGGTGGCGGCATCGAGCAGATTCTGCCAGGTCTCAGCTGGCAGCGTGACACCATCGGCCCGACGCTGCTCGCGCGCCCGCCGCTCAGGATCACCGGGAATCATGACCGATTGTTGCGTCGCGGCAGGTCGCGCGGCGCGGACAAAGTCGATGTACTGCGAGACTGACACGGCGAATTCGTGCCCATCGTCGATTGCCGCTGGATCCAGATAAAACGACAACATGCCGTTGTAGGGCCCTTCACCCGGGCCACTTGGACCCGACCCTGTCAGCGCACCGGCCAACAGCTCACAGGCGATCGCAAGCCCCGAGCCCTTGTGATCACCCATTGCCGTTAGCGCGCCGGGGCCGGATCTGGGGTTCGGCACCTCGCCCGGCGCCACCTCTCCGTACAACGCGTGCGGATCGTCAGTCAGCTGACCACTCTCGTCGACCAGACCGTCGGCCGGTGGCTTCGGCCCACCCTTCAGCGCAATCAACGCCTTGCCCTCGGCAATCCGCGAGGTGGCGAAGTCGAGGACGAAATCGTCGCCGCCAGGATTTGGCACACCGATGGTCACGGGTGCGGTAGACATACGCCGCTCGGCACCGCCAAATGGTGCAACCAGCATACTGCGCGCTACATTGACAAAATGCACGGACACAAAGCCTGCCTGACAGGCGCGCTCGGCCCAGGCCCCGATTCGTCCCAGGTGCCCGGCGCGGCGCAGCGCCACCAGCCCAATGCCATGCTCGCCCGCCTTCTCAAGGCCGATATCCAGTGCCTGTTGACCCAGCACCTGACCAAAGCCGAACTGACCATCGAGCAGCACGAATGCACCGCCGTCGATCACCGTCTCGACCGATTGACCAAACTTCATGTGCCCGCGACGCATGTCGCGCAGATAGCGCGGTACGCGCACCACGCCATGACTGTCGTGGCCCGAGAGATTCGCCTCGACCAGATTGTCGGCGATGGCTCCGGCCTCACTGTCGTCGGCACCTGCAGCGGCAAATGTACGAGTGATCAGGGCTGCGAGATCGGCAGCCGGAATGATGACGGTAGGAACTCTCAAATGAAATATCCTCGCAGGGTCGGGAACATCAGGCGGATGATGGGTGCTGCGGGCTCGCCGCTGATCAAACGTGTTGACCGCCGTTGACGTGAATCTCGGCGCCAGTGACGTAGCGCGCCTGTTCAGAACACAGGAAATAAATCATCGACGCGACCTCTTCGGGCGTCCCCAGACGACCGAGCGGAATCGAGGCGATTAGCTCTTCGGTGCCGGGCGAAAGTATCGATGTGTCGATTTCACCGGGAGCAATCGCGTTGACTCGGATGCCAAAGCGACCAAAGTCAGACGCCATCTCGCGGGTGAGCGTGGCCAGCGCCGCTTTGCTGCAGGCGTAGGCGCTGCCGGCGAACTTATGCACCCGACTGCCGGCGATCGAGGTGACGTTGACAATCCCGCCCTTGCCCTTTTCCAGGTTTTCCCGGAGCCCCTGCGCCAGCAGCACAGGCGCGACCAGATTGACCTTGAGCACCTTCTGCCAGACAGCGGGCGCCGTATCGACCGAGCCAAGCCGTTGACCGTTGTCGTCTTTGGGCGAAATCGCCGCATTGTTGACCAGCGCGTGCAGGGCTCCGCCATTGAGCCGATTGCGCATCTCCTCGATGCCCGCGGCAAGGCTGTCATCATCAGACAGGTCGATCTGTATGTGATCCTCTGGCCCGGAGCTCCATGGACAATCTTCTGGAAAGGATTGTCGCGAGCAGGTGATCACCCGCCAGCCGGCAGACGAGAATCGCTTGACCGTGGCGTGCCCGATGCCGCGGCTGGCGCCGGTCAGGATGACGGTTTTTCGCTCGCTTGAGTCGCCAGTCTGAGCGGTCGGCGCATTATCCGGGCTCATCTGGGCTACACCCTGCACGTCGCTAGCCGAATCGTAGTCAATGGAATTCGCATCCGCCTGTTAATGTAAATGATTATCATTACGCAAACCAAGTATATCACTCCTGCGCTGGATACTTATATCACCTGAAGGGTATCAGCGACCACGAATGCAAAGATTTTGTGCATATTTTCAGGCCAACGAGGGGTATCGGTAAACAGGGTGTAAATTGATTTCGCTACGAAGCGCCACAGACTGATTATTGCAGCACACCCAACCGTACGACCGAAGCCTCAAGGAGATTCAATGAAATCTGTATCGTTTCTGGTCAGCGTCCTGCTGGCTACCGCCCTGTCCACCCAGGCCAGTGCGCATAGCAAGAAAGACCCGCTCGCCCGCGAGGCGGCGATGGCGACCATCATCGAGTCTGTCGATGCAGGCACCGCCGCCAGCATCCAGACGCGCGCCGAATTGATCAAACGGCAACACGCGAGTTTGCGCGAACTGCATCAATCCGACACGGCAGACAGAGGCTCTATTCGGACTGCGCGGCAGGCGTTGCGCGACAGCCGCCGAGAGATGGGACGTGAAATCAGGCGCGTCCTCGATGAGCAGCCGGAACTGCGTGCGCAGCTCAAATCACAGCGCCAAACGCTGCGCCAACAGCGACGACTGAGCAAATTTGTGATCGCCAACGACGATGCATTCAATCTGCTGACGAATGCCGCACCGGCGGACCTGCAACAGTCGCTGAGCGATAACCGGGAACTGCTTGCCACCGCCCGATCTGCCATTCGGGATGCCAGAGACAGCGGCGCGAGCAAGACCCAGGTCAAGTCACTGGTGCGCCACTCGCGTGAACTTTTCCAATCTCATCGGGCCTCGGTCGGCAGGATACTGACGGACAACGCCGCCGTGCAGACACAACTGCTGGCGATGGCTGACGAGGCCGGCTTTAAACATCGCGCTCGCAAGCATTAGCAACCGGGCCACACGCGTCGTTAACTGCGCTGGTCTGACTGCACTGGTCGTTGACTGCTTGGGTCAACGGCCAGTGTGGTCGACGCTATTTTTTCTTGCCGGCTGACTGCTTCTTGCCGGAATTCGCCGCTTTCTCGCGCTTGGCCCTGGCTTGTGCCGCTGTCTCGGATTCAGGGTTGTAGATACCGCCGCGGACAAATGCGCGCTTGTGCTCACCCATCATCTGCGCCCGTTCCTGATCTGTCATTTGCTCCCAGCGCGCCCGCGCCTCGGCGATCGGACGGGCCGCTTCTTCAGCTTCGGAGACTGCCCGCCCAAAACCACTCTGCCAGGGATCGGTGCTGTACAAACTATCAGCACTGGCGACCGACATGCTAGCCAGCACAAACATTTGAACCAGGATCATTCCGGCAGGTCTTTTCATCAGCGGACTCCAGCGGGACAATGAATAGCGGTGGCGAGCCAGCACACAGACCCACTCACCTCCTAGCCTTGCGACAGCAGCGCAAACAACTTTACTGCGGCGCGTCGAAACTGATGTCCGCATCGACATTGGCGCAGGTTGAATACGCCGTGCGGCATCGCAGCGTGTCATACTTGCGGCAACCCGCCACGCGCTGTCGCGCAACCACCGCTATTCAGACGACTTGATGCCTCAGGAATCAGCGCCAGTCCAATTGCCGGACGGCTACTACCTCGACAACTTCAACACGCTGATCGAATTCGTCACCGAGCACTACTGGCCATTGCTCAGCGATGAAGAACAGGATTTCTATCACCGCTACCACGCTCTCGATACGCAGGCCAAACGTCTGTACGTTCGACTGCTGTCTCGGAGCAAATCGCTTTTTCGACAGCGAAAACTGAAGTATGTCGAAATCGACGATATGACGAATGCCGTCGAGCAGCTCGAAACCCAGCAACTCGTTGCCGTTGACCCGCAACTGGCAATCGACGACCTTCTGCCCCTGTTCACCCGCGCCGACCTTTTGCACGCTATCAAGTCCGGCAACCGATCGGCACGTCGCCCGCAACTGGAAGAGGCCATCAAAACCCTGCCGCAGGCACTGGCGGACCTGCGTCGCGATGAGCCAATTGTCGCGGTGCTCGAGCAAGCATCATTCACTGTCTATCGATTGCTGTTCTTTGGCAACCTGTATCAGGATCTAACCGCATTCGTGCTGCGCGATCTGGGCTTGCACCGCTACGAGCCCTACCGCATCGACACGCAAACGCTGCCATTCGCCAGCCGCGAACAACTCGACAGACACCTGCACTACTATGCCTGTCACGAGCTGTTCGATGAAGCCAGCGCCGCCGGCCCAGATGCCTTGATTGCACTTCACGCCCAGATACCGCACGCGGATGCAAACGATCACGAGTTGCTGCGGCGAACAGAAAAACTTGCCATCGCAATCGCCCGCCAGCTCGAACGCGAGTCAGCGAATGACGAGGCACTTGAGATCTATCTGCGAGTCAAACGTGCACCGGCGCGTGAACGCGCCACCAGACTGCTGGCAAAAAAAGGGGACAATGCCACCGCGCTGACGTACTGCGAGCAGATGATTAGCTCGCCAAGCTGTTCCGAGGAACTGCAGTTTGCCACCCAGTTCGGGCGTCGGCTGGCGAAAAAGCTTACACAGCGCTGGAACGGCCCGCCCCCCGCGCAGGAGCCGCAAAACTCCACCATTACGCTGCCGGCAACGCAACAGCCGGTGGAAATAGCCGCCGCCGCTCATTTTCAACACACCGGCCAGTGTTTTTATGTCGAGAACACACTGATCACCGGCGTGCTCGGCCTGTGTATCTGGGATATCATTTTTGCACCGATAAAGGGGGCCTTTTATCACCCCTTCCACAATGCCCCTGCAGATTTCACCGATCCGGGTTTTCGCACAACCCGACAAGCGCTGCTGACCCGTCGCTTTGCTGAACTGAATAAAGACAAGCTGGCAAGCTACGTGACCGACAACTGGCACGCCAAAAAAGGTATTGCCAACCCGCTCGTCAATTGGCGCTATCTGAATGCGGAACTGCTCGAGCTTGCATTAGAACGCATTGGCCTGTCCGACTGGCTGTCCTGTTTTGACTATCTGCTCGCGGACCTGCGAAACCACCGCAACGGATTGCCGGACCTGATCTATTTTCCCGACGACGGGGGCTATCAGCTAATCGAAATCAAGGGTCCGGGGGATAGACTGCAGAACAATCAGCGACGCTGGATGGCACATTTTCACACCCAGGGTATCGATCACTGCGTGGTCAACGTACAGTGGGCACCGGACACCGTTACCCATGCATGAAGTTCTGAAGGTCTCCGTCGGCAAGCTGGTAGCGTTCTCGTGTAGAAGCGGTGACCTGGTGCACAGTGGTCCCGCCGGGCCAACCGCCCTTCAGGGACAGGCGGCGCACAAGGCTATTCAGGCAGCGCGGACAGCCGACACTCAGGCTGAAGTGACCGTAAAAACCGCAATCGAACACGCCGGCTACCGCGTCATGCTGCAGGGTCGTATCGATCTGGTCACTGACACGGATGACGCGATAACACTCGGCGAAATAAAAAGTACCTATGTGCCAGCCGACAAACTAGATCAATCGAGTAAAGACCTGCATGCTGCGCAACTAAAAGTTTACGGCTATTGTTATCTGCGACAGCAGCAACGCGACTCAGAATCATCTATTGAGCTGGAGTTGATCTGGTTCAACATCAAATCCGGCCAACAGCATCACGAATCAGCGAGTTTCAGCTTTGCCGAACTGGAACGCTTCACGCTGGCGGCGCTGGATCGCTATCTGCGGTGGCACGAGATTATCAGGAAAAAACGTCAGCGCCTGCTCTGCAGTGCAGCCGACGTGCAGTTCCCGCTCGGCAGCTTCAGACCGGGACAACGTGAAATGGCAGCGGCAATTTATTGCAGCGCGCGCGATGCTGGCAGCCTGTTGCTGGAGGCGCCCACCGGCATTGGCAAGACTGCCAGCGCGCTCTTCGCGGCCAGCAAGGCACTGGCCGAATCATACGTAGACCGATTCATTTACCTGACCGCAAAAAACTCTGGCCGCGAGGCTGCAGCGCTCGGCCTGGCGCAACTGCGAGATGCCGGTCTGGCGCTAACCGCCATCACCATTACCGCAAAAAAATCAAGCTGCCATTGCAGCAATGGCCGCTGCGCCCGCGATGACGATGGACGCTGCCCGCTGACCCTTGGCTTTTTCGATCGCCTGCCAGCGGCGCGAACACAATTGATCACGCAGGACATCATCACACCGCAAATGCTCGATGACGTCGCCGGACAACACCAACTGTGCCCGTTTGAGCTGGTGCAACAAATGTTGCCCTGGGTCGATGCTATTGTCTGTGACTACAACTACGTGTTAGATCCGCTGGTTCGATTTGCCTTTTTCGAGGAGACGGCCTCACGCAGCCTGTTACTCGTCGATGAGGCGCACAATTTGCTCGACCGCGCCCGCTCGATGCACTCGGCACAATTGAACCGATACGATGTCAGAGCGGTATCGGCCGAATGCAAAACCGTCAACCCGACGCTGCATCGCAGCTTGCAACAACTTAGTCGAGCGATCAGTCGCTGGGCAAATCTGTGCACCGATACCGAAAGCGCCAGCGCGGAACCGCCCGCCGCTATCGGCAGGGCAATCACGCAGTGCGCAGAGGCATTGATCGAAACGCCAGAGGGCGGCAATAGCTCGAGCGAATCTATTGCAGAACTTGCCAGAGAAATCTATCGATATCTGGTCATTGAGGATATTTACTCGACGCATCACAGAGCGATTACGCTTAAAAAGAACTCTGGCCCCAATAGTGATACAGGCCGCGCACGCGGCAACGTGCAGGTGCAACTTCGCTGCCTCGACGCATCAGACAGTCTGCGAAAACGATTTGCACTTTTTCGATCTGCAGCGGTTTTCTCGGCAACCTTACGACCACTGCAATTTTATCTGCAATCTATGGGGCTGCCGCAATCCACGACCACGCTTGCGCTAAATTCACCCTTCGCGACCGGACAACAATTGACCCGCATTTGTCGCTATGTCGACACCCGATATCATGCCCGTGAAGCGTCGCTTGCAAAAATTGTCGACATCATACGCAGCGTCTATCGGGCACAGCCTGGCAACTATCAGGTATTCTTTCCAAGCTATGCCTACATGGAGAGTTGCTTTCAACTGTTTGCCGAAACCTGTCCGGACATTCCGGCCCTGATGCAGCAACGCAACTCAACTGATCACGAACGAGAAAGTTATCTGGGTGGTTTTAACGAGGACAGCCGACAACTGGGCTTTGCGATCATGGGTGGAATTTTTGGCGAGGGCATAGACTATGTCGGCGATCGATTGATTGGATCGATTGTGATCGGCACCGGACTGCCATCCGTTACGCTTGAGCAAAAACTGATCGAGCGCCACTACGAGGATCGGCAGTTGAGCGGATTTGATTACGCCAGTCGCTACCCGGGGTTAACACGCGTACTGCAAACAGCCGGACGGGTGATTCGCGGCGAGCGCGACCGCGGTATCGTGATCCTGATTGACGGCAGATTCGACCAGCCGTTTTACCGCGCACTCTACCCCAATCACTGGCACGTGAGCGCGTGCAACAGTCTGACCCATCTGGACCAGGAGCTGCAGAGTTTTTGGGCGGATTCAATTGACGCGGGCACAAGGGTGCCAGTGAGTCCTGATTGATCGCGACGCCTCATGGCAACGGGCAGTGACCTACTTGCGCATACTCTTTTCCAGCTCGGCGCAGTAGTCTCGCTGGTTGGCTACCGGGGTAAATATCAGTACATCGAACAATGCCAACGCATCGTAATCGCTGGCCTGTCTGCGCTCGGGATCGACCTCGATCAGGGCGATTGACAGCACTGCGTCATCGCCAAGTTGCTGCAGGTGTGCCGGCACACCGGAATCGCCGCGTGTGTGCCCGGTTCCAGCGATCAGCACCATCTGCCGATCCGCCCGGGCGACCAGCGCCTGCGTCATGGCCGCATCTTTAACAAGCTGAATATCAACCATTGACGACAGCGACTCCCGCGGCATCAGACCACAGTGACCATCGAATACCTGATCGAGCAATGCGTCATGCAACGGCTGGCGCAGTGCTTTGGCGGTCGGGTGTTGATCGTCAATGCCCGCCTGATAGACCTCCTTCATCTGCGTGGTTGAAATATTGCCCGCCAATAGCGGCAATCGCCGATTGACGATCCAACTGATTGCGGCTCCATAGTCCTGCCAGGACCAGCCAGTGTCGGGCCAGTCGAGGTCGGCTCGCAATTGATCGGCGGAGATCGACAGCGCGTCGTCCGCGACCAGACGCGACGCGATATCGTCCAGCAGCGGCTGCTGGCTTTCGTCGAGCATCTCCAGCACCACCCCCGGCCGCTTTCTGCCAGCGGCTCTCGCAGACTCATCAATCGAGCGCAGCAGGCGCCGTTCAAGCTCGTGGTGGTCGGAGTTGTCATGTTTTTCGCCCAGCAGAATAAACTGGCTGGCATCAATACGCTGCATCAGTGAAGCCCAATCCATGATGCCAGTGGCATCGTGAATCTGCCCCACCAGTGGATGGGTGGCATAGTGCGGCGACTGCCATTGCTGCGGCATTGTCGCCACGGCGGAACGACAGACAAGGAAGGTAAACAGCAGCACCACGCTGCGTGCAAGAGCACAACGATTCATTTTCATCCTCTGTTATCGATCGCATCACGGGGCTGGCACGGGGCCGGCAGGCATGTTGACAATCCGCACGCCCGTGCGTTCGACCACTGCCGATGACGGCATTGTGGCACACAAAAATCGCACTCGAAGATTGCGGACGCCTTTATAATGCGGGCACGCGTCATAACTTCCGAGCCAGCATGCCCAGCCATATCTTCAAAAGCCCGTTGCCCGATGTCGACATCCCTGCCACCTCGCTGACCGACTACGTTTTCGCCGGCGCCGACGCCTGGCCAGAACGGGCGGCGATGATCGACGGCAGCGACGGACGCACGGTGACGTTCGCGCAGTTGCGAGAGATGATAAAAAAGCTCGCCGGCGGGCTGAAGGCTCGCGGCTTTGGCCCGGGCTCTACCCTGGCACTGATGGCGCCGAACATGATCGAATATGCCATCGTGTTCCACGCAACGGGCGTCTGTGGGGCAACCGTCACCACCATCAACCCTACCTATGGTGCAGATGAAGTCCGCTACCAGCTCAACGATGCCGGCGCGACACTGATCATCACCGTGCCGGCGTTTGCAGACACGGCCGCCGAGGCGATGAAAGACAGCCCCGCCACCGAAGTCATTGCGATCGGCACACCCGAATTTGAAGCCCTGTACGCGGAGCCGATGGAACAGGTGGCCGTCGACGTGTACAACGACGTGCTGGTCCTGCCCTACTCCTCTGGCACAACAGGCCTGCCCAAAGGCGTGATGTTGACGCACCACAACCTGGTTGCCAACCTTGCGCAGAGTGGCGCAATGATGGATTACGGTGAAAACGAAGTCGCCCTCGCGGCACTGCCGTTCTTCCATATCTACGGTATGCAGGTATTGATGAACGGCCTGTTGGCAGAGGGCGTCACCGTTGTCACCATGGCGCGCTTCGACATGGAGCAGGCACTGCAACTGATTCAGCAGCATTCCGTTACGCAGTTTTTCGCTGTGCCGCCGATCGTACTGGGGCTTGCCAAGCACCCGGCGGTAGAACAGGTTGATGTCTCATCACTGCGTCGGGTTTTCTGTGGAGCGGCACCACTGGGTGGTGAACTCGGCGAGGAGGCCGCCACGCGAATCGGCTGCGCGATCGTGCAGGGCTATGGCATGACCGAGCTCAGCCCGATCAGCCACGCCACCGTCGGCGACAATTACAAAACCGGATCCAGCGGCTATACCGCCCCGAATACCGAAGTGCGAATCGTCGATGATCAGGGTAACGACCTCGGCCCTGGCGAGCCAGGCGAAATGCTGATCCGCGGCCCACAGGTCATGAAGGGTTATCTCTCGAATGCCGAGGCGACTGCCGAGACTCTGGATTCAGACGGCTGGCTGCACACGGGTGATGTCGCGCGGATCGACGCCGATGACCACATGTTCATCGTCGATCGGGTCAAGGAGTTGATCAAATACAAGGGCTTTCAGGTGGCACCGGCGGAACTCGAAGCGCTGATCGTGCAACACCCGGCGGTGGCCGACGTGGCCGTTATCGGCATTCCGGAAATCGAAGCGGGAGAACTGCCCAAGGCGTTCGTTGTATTGAAACCGGGCGCAAATGCCAGTGCCGAAGACATTCAGGCGTTCGTTAAGGCAGAAGTGGCAAGCTACAAGCAAATCCGCTTGCTGGAGTTTGTCGACGATATTCCTAAATCTGCCTCGGGCAAGATCCTGCGACGCTTCCTGCGCGATCGCAAAGCCTGATATCAGCCCACATTACTCCGCCCGAACCCGTCGGGCGGAGAATAAGAATCGCAACCCCTTATCAAATGCTGTTCGACCGGCTGCAAGCCAAGCCGGTCGAGCTTCTGTCTTTGCTACTGGGCAACCGCTGGGCTTGTACGAACCAGTACGTCGACGCGACGGTTCTGTGCACGACCTTCGGCGGTGGCGTTATCGGCGACAGGCGACAGCTCACCCTGCGCGCTTGATGTCACCTCAAACCCCTGAATTCGCGCTTCGATGTAGCTGCGGACATTCTCTGCACGCATGGTCGAGAGCTGCTGGTTGTACTCTGCCGAGCCGGTGTCATCGGTGTGGCCTACCACCTCAATGCTGCCGCCATTCACCGCGCCCAACTGTGCGATAAGCTTTTCAAGAGACTGCATGCCTTCCCAGCTCAGTTCGGATGAATCGAGCTCAAACATAGCATTGCCGTTCAGCGTCTCACTCAGGATCGGCTGGCTGGATGCCGGCACCTCGACAATGGGCTCTGGCTTGACTTCCTCAACGGCGGCGACCGGGGCACCACCACAAGCCTGGCCGACATCGCCCTGCCAGTGAATAGAGCGCAGGCAACCACCACCGCCTGCCATCAAAGGGTTGTTGTCGATATCGACGATGTAAGACGATGCGCCTTCGTCGGCGATCGCATCCAGTGCCTGGTTGTTGGCTGAATCTATAGACGTTGCGCATCCACCGAGCACCAGCGCTACTGCCGCACAGCCGCTTGCCAGCTTGATCATGGGGTATCTCCTTCGCTGTATAATTGTTGTTAGTGTAAGTACAGATTGCGAAACACATTCTCTGACACACTGGTTGCATTCTCTACGACTCGCGGGTTAAAGAATGTGTCGTATTGGAAAGAGATTGATACAAATTGATAACTAAACGAATCGCTTCTGCGCGATACGGTGGCTGCCGACTTATAGCTCACTCGCCAGTTGCCAGGCTTCAGCCATCGCCGTCTCGACATTGCGAGGCGCCAGGCAATCACCGATCGCGTGTAGCCCGACGCCCTGGGGCCGCCCGGCCGACTGCAGCATCGCGTCTTCCGAACGGCATCCGTTCCAGTCGACTAGCAGGTCGACGAGCGGCCGTTCCGCAACCGCATCACTGAACACGTTGCGCAGCAACAAGGCACCATCACGGACACCCTGCACGCAGGTTTGCGCGGTAAAGACCACCCCTCTGCGGCCCAAACGCTCGTACCAGGCATTTCGATTGGTGGCGTCGAGATCGCTGGCGACGGCAAAATCCTCGCTGACGATTTCCACCTCAACCCCACGGTCCACCAGCCACTCGGCCGCCACCAGTCCCGCCTGCCCGCGACCATCGCTAACCACAAGCGCCCGGCGCGCATCGATCGATGCCGTGTCCAGCAGTTGCATTGGGGTGGTTTGCATTATGCGATCCGGAAGGTCGAAACACCGGCTGGTTTCGCTCGCCCCCGTCGCCACGATCACTACATCCGCATCGATGGTTGCAAGGTCGTCTGCTGCGATCACGCTGTTGAGCTTCACCTCGACTCCAAGCCGCGGAAGCTCACGCTCGCGCCATTGCACAATCCGGCCAAGCTCGGTCATTGACGACGCACGCGCCCAGTAGGCCAACTGCCCACCCAGCGCGGCTGTCGCCTCGTATAAGGTGACGGAGTGACCGCGCTGCGCTGACAAGCGGGCCACCTCCAGCCCGGCCGGTCCGCCGCCAATCACGGCGACGCGCTGTCGTGTGGTTGCCGACAGCAACGTCTTGTCAGGCCGTGCAAGCTCGGGATTGTGCATACAGCGAATTGGCTTGCCAGCGTAGCGTTTGGCTATACAAGTGTTGGCACCCACGCAGGGTCGAATCTGCTGCCGTTGTCGATTTTTTATTTTGCTGACGATGGCCGGGTCACAAATGTGCGCGCGCGTCATGCCAACCATATCGGCTTTACCTTGCGCCACGATGCGCTCGGCGTGCAATGGATCGACCACCCGCCCGACAGTGAAGACCGGCACCGATACTTCGGCCTTGATCGCGGCGGCCAGATCGACAAACACCCCGTGCGGCGTCGGTGTTGGCGCCCAGTGTTTGGAGCGACCGGTGGGGGTAAAGTTGGTGTGTGCGATGATGTTCAGGTAGTCGACCAGGCCACGCTCAGCCAGGGTTCGACACACCTCAATCATCTGCTCAAGATCCAGTCCACCGGGCTCAAACTCATCGCCGGGCAAACGACAGCCCAGAATTTGCCCATCGTCCAGTTCAGCGCGCACTGACTCCAGCAACTCAACCAGAAAGCGCAGCCTGTTTTCCAGAGGGCCGCCGTAGTGATCGCGACGAAGATTGCTCAGCGGCGATAAAAATGCCTGCGGTAAATAGCCAAACGCGGCAAGCACCTCAACACCGTCGAGCCCGCCCTCACGCACGCGCGCCGCACCAGCCGCATGTGCGGCAATAACTTCTGCGACTTCCTCGCCCGACATCTCATGCGCCACGCGCCCGGTAATCGCAGAACGCACACTCGACGCCGACCAGGGCACGGTGCCTGGCAAATCTATTTGAACTGTTCCACCGCTGTGGGCGAGCTGCCCGAGAATGTGCCCGCCTTCGGCGTGAACCGCATCGGCCAGCCGCTGATAGCCGGGAATGATGCTGTCGTCCAGATTCCACAAACCATCGCTTGCCAGACTCAGCAAGCCGGACTTGTGCACCGGTGTACCGCCGGTCAGCTGCAGCCCGACCCCTTCGGCCGCGTAGCGCCGATGATAGGCAATGTAGGTATCGCCGGGCTTATTCTGTTCTGCAAACCCGGGGACGTGCGCCGACACCAGCACCCGGTTTCGAACCGTGATCGCATGATCGGCACGACCGATTTGCAGCGGTGACAACAGGTGGGTAAATTCGGACATGGCAAGCTCTGGTCAAACGCGACGATAGTCCGCCGGCGATGGGGCCATGTTACCTGCCGTGCTCTCGAGGTCCAAAACATCCTGGCGCGATGTTCAATCGCAGAACAACGCGCCAGCTGCGAACATCCGGCTGGATCTTCAATCGAGCGGCGATTGATCCACCCGAATCAACTCGCTGACATCAAAACCTTTTTGCTTGGCGCTTGCGACGAAGGCATTGAATACATCATCACTGACAACCGGGGTGCGGGACAGCAGCCACAGGTAGTTATGGTTGTAACCGGCAACATAGGCATGCTGGTACTGAGGATCGAGTTCAAACACCACGTAGGAGCCATAGAATGGCCCGAAGAAAGACACCTTCAAGTGCCCGGCATCCGGTGAGGCCTTGAAGTACGCTTTTCCGATCGCCTCTTCATATCCTTGCGCATCTGCAGAATAGCCGCGATTCACCACTTTTACCCCACCGTCTTCGCGCAGCGTGTAGGTGGCCGATACACGACTAAGCCCACGCTCGAAACGATGATCCAGACGAGCGATCTCGTACCAGGTGCCCAGGTACTGCTGCAAATCAAACCGCTGAACCGGCTCCACACCTTTGGGCAATCCGGTACAGCCGGTAAGCAGTACGAGTGATAGCAGGATGATTCGATACATAAGATTCAATAGCAACGATGGCAAATAAGCCATCATACCGCAGCCGGCGCGACGAACCGGTGAACAACCCACTTGTCGTAGCCGTGTCGCCAAACCTGTTGCAACCGCAAACTAGTGTATCCTCGATACCGGCACCTGAAAGGTCCGCAACCAGCCCCTCCATTCTGCTGTTGGTCTTCGCTACGTGACACCCACTCCCGCACAAACCTTGCACCGCAATTCAACTCGCGATCCCGTGATTCAATTTCGCGAAGTGGGCAAAAAATATGGATCGCTGACTGTTCTGAAATCTGTCTCGCTGCAGGTTGAGCGCGGTGAGATCTATGGATTTTTAGGCCGCAACGGTGCCGGTAAATCTACTGCCATCAGAATACTGCTTGGCATTACACGGGCGACCAGCGGCTCGGCCGAGATGTTCGGACAACCGGTGTCGAGCAACGTGGTCGCGACCAGACAGCGCGTTGGCTACGTGGCACAGGAACAACATTTTTATCCGTGGATGTCGCCTCACCAGCTCGGCAAATTCGTTCGGGGCATGTACCCCCGATGGCAACAGCAACAGTACCGGCAGCTGCTGGATCTATTCGAGTTGCCGGCGACGCGTCGGATTGGCCATTTCTCCGGCGGCATGAAGGCAAAACTGGCCCTTAGTTTAGCCGTGGCCACTGGCCCCGAATGCCTGATTCTGGATGAACCCACCGCGGGCATGGACCCGGTAGCCAGACGCGAATTTCTCGACCTCGTCAGTCGTCAGGCCACCCAGACCGATGCCACAGTATTTTTTTCCACCCACCTTATTGACGATATCGAATCTATCGCCGATCGCATCGCTATTATCGAATCGGGCAAAACCGTGTACGAGGGTCGAATGCAGACTTTATCGACCTTGATCGCGTCGTACTCGATCGACGAATCTCAGTATGAAGCTGGCAGTGTTCCAGGCGACTGCGTTTATCAGGGCAGCTGGTGTCTGCAAAAAGGCGTGCGCAACGGCCGCTGGTTTATGGTGTTCGAGTATGAGCGCGTCGCACCGGAGAACCCGTCATTAAACCCCGGCTGGCAACAGGATTCGATGACGCTGGAAGACATATTCGTCGCCATGGTGGCACGGACAAAATAAGCGATGATGTGGCGCATTATTCTGGCAAAGGATGCTCGCGAACATGGCCTCGCACTGTGCGCGCTGACACTGGGTCTGCTGGCTGTTTTTGCGTTGTCTCTGGCGCGCCAGAGCGCCAGCGAATTCAGCATGAGCAGTTTTCAGGTGGTGTACTTCGCTCTGCTGACAATCATGCCGCTGATTGCGCTGATACTCGGCAATCGCCTGATCGTACGCGAATACACGGGTGGCACTCGTCGATTCATGGAGAGCCTGCCGATTGCGCCAGCCACACCGCTGGTAGTGAAGTTCGTCAGTGGCTGGCTGTACTTGCTGATCGCCGGCGCCATGCTGATTGCGCTCGCCGCATGGTTTGCCGACCCGGCTGAATACTACGACAAACGCTACCTCGCACTGCTGTTGAGCAAAACCGGCACGGTGCTGTCACTACTCTGGAGCATCGTGTTTTTTGCCAGTCTGACCGGCAAGTTTAGGCTGATCATCTATTTGGCTATCATCACGGCGCTGGTGTATCTCTTTTTCCTGCCGGGTTTCAACGAAAACCGTCTACCCCCGGTGGCACTGATGGACAGCGAGCTGTTCGCACTGGAGCGCGATATTTTCCCGTGGCGTCACATCGGGCAGACCTTGCTGATTGCAGCGGCAGTTACGCTTGCGGGTTTTGGTCTGGCACTGGCAAGTGATGGCAGTTATGCAGATCAGCTGGGCAAGCCGCTGAGCAGACGAAACCTGTTGGCTACCAGCATTATGGTTATTGCGATTCTGACGATCGCCACCAGCCTGCGAGAAAAGTGGACACCTGAACCTGCAGAATTCACCGGCAGGTATGTTTTACAACACGATGACCCGGCTATCGAAGTAGCCTACATCGCCGATCAACATCGCGAGCAGGCGCAACTCACCCTTAACAATCTGCGCAACGCCCTGCTGCAAATGCGCGAAGACGTCGGCCTGCGAAGACTGCCAATGCTGAAGGTAACCCTCAACACTGGCATGGAGAAAAGGCAGATCAGTGCCACCTTCAGAGGCAGTGTATCGGTCACCGCGAACTTCGCCGACTTCAACACCTATGAACACAGCATGATGAACACCGTGGCGCTGCACCACATCATGCTCCTGCTGACCAACAGCCGCTGGGACTATGAATCGAGACACTGGCTGCTGGATGGATTTGCCCGATGGTGGGCCGAGGGTGGTGCGTCCGCCCCTGCCAGTCCGAACACGGCAGAATATCTCGCCCGCGCTGTGCTTGCTATGCGTCAGAGCAAACCGGGCATCAATCCACTTCTGGCCTGGCAGCGCACCACCGAGCAGCACGGATTTGAAAGCGCGTTTGCCCTGGGATTCACTGCACTTATGTACCTGCAGCAGACACACGGCGCTGAAACCCTGCACAAACTGGCATCGAGCTATTTGTTTGAAGACCCGCCGAGCTCATCTGTGGAATCGTTAAAAACGCTGTTCAATACCGACACCAGCCGATTCCAACAGATCACCTCGCTCTCGATAGATACCTTCACTCAAAGCTGGCTGGCGTGGCTGGAAGAACAGGGCGACTCACCGGCAGTAAACGCACTCATTGATGCAGCGCCAGCACTCAATGGCAGCGTGACGACTGACGCCGATGACAACGGCACACGCTTTCTCAGCGCCAGCTACCAATCGCGTGACACTCAAACGGATACCGTCGATGGAGACTGCGTCCTGCGCTACAAACGCACGCTAGCCTATGACCGCGAGGAAGATATATTCAACAAAGAGCACGACCGACAGCCTTGCACAACCACACAAACCGCGCATCGCATTGCCTCACCCTTTGCACCGGGTGACAGAGCGTTTGTGATACTGGAACATGAAGCGCCCGGCTTCAACTGGCCGATTCGCGTCTGGTCCGGCAGAGTAACCATTCAATGACGGCGCTGGTAATTAATCAGCTGAGACAGTTGTTGCCGTTCACGTTACTTTGGGCGGCGCTCTCGGGCTTCGCCTATCTGGTTGAGCTTTTCAGCAATCGCGTCGATGAACAGGATTTTCTGGACTGGTGCGGCACGGCATGCAGCAGCGGCTCCAATCTCGATCAACTGCTTATTCTGCTAGTCCTGTGCATGCTGGCGGCGTATCGTCTGTTTCCGCGCGAGTTTGACGATGGCACCATAGATTTTGTCCGCAGCCTGCCGGTAAGCCGAATACAAATCTTCCTGTCCAAGGTACTGGCCACATGGCTGTTGATCTGCGCACTGCTGACAACAGAGACACTGATTACCGGCGCGCTGCTGCTATTTAATACGCAATCAATCTCTGGCCAGACTTATCCGTTGGTCATGTTGATGCTGTTGTTTCGAAGCTGCCTGTTCAGCCTGGTAGTGGTGGCACACGGCATTTTTATCTCCTGGTTCCGGGTAACCGGTCTGGTGCTGTACTGCGCCTACCTGATCGCGCTCTACTGGTTTGAAGAAAGGACGGGCACTTCCGGCATATTCAACCTGTTTCGCTTTTTCAACAGCGAATACTACGGACAACAGATCCTGTTCGACTGGCCGGCAATTACAGCTCAGCTGGTGCTGGCCGCGTTGTTTTTAACCATCAGCTATGTGCTTTGGAGCAGAACCGAAACACAGCCTCGCACGCAGCGATCGGGCATACTGGCGAGATACGGACCGGCGGCGTTGGCAGTGGGCGGATTTCTACTGACGTCAGTGATACTGATCGGCACCATTTCCAACGATACCCGCTCAGGCAAGAGCCAGAATATCGTACACCACGCCACTGAGCACTATCGCTTTTCGTACAACCGGAACGATCAGGCGCGAATGAGCGAGCTCATGCGGTTCGCCGATAGTGACTATCAGGCGCTGGCGACACTACTGAATATGGAAAGCACACCCTTTGTGCAGGCCAGAATGACCCTGCAGAGTAACCATGCATTCGGCTACGCATCGCACAGGGAAATACGGATGAAAATCGGCGATGACAAACCGGTCAATCCGCTGTACCGGCGTATCCTCAGCCACGAAACCGCCCATGTGTTTCAAAGTGTGGAGTCCAACCGCGCACTGGCCGATCACAGAAATAGCGTGGGCTTTTTCCTCGAGGGCATGGCTCAATACACTTCGTTCGCGATTGTGCCGGATGAACGGCGTAGACAGACCAACTGGACACTGTCGTCGGTCGCCTGGGAGCGACAGGATATCACCTTTGATCAACTCGCCTTCCGCGGTGTGTTCGATGCAACATTCGACGCTGAGCTTATTTACGGGCTCGGAGATCTTTGGGTCGACGCGATGGTACAGCACTGCGGCGAATCATCATTGGGTGACTTTCTTCGTTCGACCGCCGCTGTCAACTCACCCAGGGATTTGCAGGGTCCACCTTACTGGCGCTATCAGCTGAGCGCTATCAACTGTGATCTGGACCAGATCAATCATCTGTGGCGCCAGCGCATGCAGCAGATCGTGGACACTAGAACTGATGGTGGATTTCCCACTTTTAGCGATGTCGCTACGCGCATTGCCAACGACCGCCTACAGCTGACGATCACACTCACACCCGACCCGGCTGGCGCACTGCCACAGCGCTACCTGCTGCGAATGGCCAATGAAACCAGTATCGCCAACCGCCCGCATCGAATTGTGCGCGGCCAGATTATCGAGCGCGGGCCGGAAACCACAGTACAGTTCGATCTACCGCTATCCAGCATTACCGGACAACGGTTCCGCTACCAGCTCGGCTTTGTACCCTACCCCGACTCCCGACACTATTTCGAAAAGTGGCGCAACGGAACGCTGCCCAATACCCGTCAATAAGCGCTACAGGCTCCCACTATGCACCGCGCCGTCATCAATCAACTGCTGGACGACTATCGCAATCGGTATCCAAACGAGCATGCGACAGTCGAACGATACCAGCGCTTTGTCGCCGACAACCCATCTTGCTTCGAGCGAAGCCTCGCTATCGGCCATGCGACTGGATCTGCCTGGCTGGTTAATCGGGCCATGACACATGTACTGCTGACCCATCACCGAAAACTCGATATCTGGGTGCAGCTTGGCGGACACGCTGACGGCAACAGCGACTTGCTCGACGTCGCGTTGCGCGAAGCGCGTGAGGAGTCAGGTATCGACACTCTGGATGTAATAAGTGACTGCCTCTTCGACATCGATATCCACGAAATTCCCGAGCGCGGCAGCGAAGCCGCCCATCTGCACTACGATGCGAGATTTGCGTTGCGCGCAACGACAGACAAATTTGCTGTCAGCGATGAATCGCACGCACTCGAATGGGTTGAAGTCGAGAAGCTCGCTGATAAAACCACCGAGCCATCCATGCTGCGAATGGCAGACAAATGGCTGACGCGAAGAAACGATTCATAGCGATGGGCCGCGTCGCTACTCGAACAACCATTCACATCTCACCACCATTAGCGCTGCACTACACTAGATGCTGGAACCCTGCGCCTCGACGGTCAGCGCGATAACCTTCCCCGAGCGTAACACCGACACCTCAAATCCCTCGTTTTCCGGTAGCGAATCGATCTGTGCTTTGATTGATTCGAAATCATGTGGCTCATCACAGGCCACACCGTGAATCGACAAGACAACGTCGCCACCGAGTTTGATTTCACTGCCCGCCATGGTGGCTGTGATCTGCCCGCCACGCAAACCGGCTTTCTGTGCAATCGATCCATTGACGACATGTTGTACCAGCAGCCCGGATGCCTGAGGTACATTGAGCGCCGAGGCAATCTGCGGCGTCAACAGCAGACCATCAAAGCCCGCCCAGAATTCGGACGCCTGCATCAGTGACTTCCTGGCGCCGTTGATCGATACGGCAAACCCGATGCCGTTGAAGCCACCACTTTTACTGAGAATGAAACTGACGATGCCAATGACTTTGCCATCGCGATTAAACATGGGCCCGCCGGAGTTACCCTGATTGATAGCGGTGTCGGTCTGTAGAAAGTCGATTGGCTCCCCGCCAGCCATCAGACCGCGATTGATTCGACCGGACAGATGACCAACAGACAACGTCTGCTCGATACCAAAGGGGGCACCGATGACAAACACCGGCTCGCCAATTCTCACCGTGCTCGAATCCATTGACTGAGCCACGACAATGTCATCCGGCGGGTCAACGAGTTTAAGCATCGCCACATCGCTTGCGGTTATTGACGAAACAATCTCTGCATCGCTGGTGTAGCCGTCCTTAAACTTAACCTTGATATGACTGGCAGTATGTACCACGTGGGCGGCTGTGATAATTTTGTCCTTTTCAATCACCACTCCCGAGCCCAGGCCATTTTGATAGCTGCGGTTTTGCGCGTCGAACACCCGGGTGTGAATGGTGACAACACTCGGGCTCAACGCCTCGTAGAGGTCAGAGAAATCTTCAGCCAGTAGTTGTGGTGAGACAAAAAACACGCTCATCAGCATCGCCTTGATCGCTCGCATCACACACTCCTTCTCCGCCAGGGTTTTCCGCCACGTTTTCCAATAGACCAGCTACGTGCAGATGAGTTCCTGTCGCGGCCCGATCGCTGCGGGCCGCCAGTTGGCCGGCGGGTTACTGCAACACCTGCATGAGTGCAGGTGATCGCTACGGCTAACGTTTATCGATCACGCGTTGCGCCTTGCCCGCCGAGCGCGGCACTCCTCCCTCTTCCAGGACATGGACCTTTGCACTGACACCGACCATCTCCTTGACCGTCTGCGCCAGCGCGGTAGCTGCGGCATCGGCACTGCCACTCGCCTCGGGTTTGAGTTCGACATTAATCGACAGCGCATCCATGTTTCCCTCGCGCTCAACGATCATCTGATAGTGCGGAGACAGATCGGGAACAGCCAGTATTCGCTCTTCAACCTGAGTTGGAAACACATTCACGCCACGAATGATCAGCATATCGTCGCTGCGACCGGTAATCTTTTGCATACGCCGCATCGGTCGTCCATTGCCGGGCAACAGCCGTGTCAGATCGCGTGTTCGATAGCGCACGACCGGCATTGCCTCTTTGGTTAAAGACGTAAACACCAGCTCGCCCTCTTCACCATCGGGCAATACCTCACCGCTTTCAGGATCAATAATCTCGGGATAAAAATGATCCTCCCAGATCGTCGGCCCATCTTTGCTATCGATTAACTCCTGCGCGACACCGGGACCAATCACTTCTGACAAGCCATAGATATCAACCGCGTGAATGCCCATGCGCTGCTCTATTTCAGCGCGCATGGAGTCGGTCCATGGCTCAGCGCCGAAGATGCCAATTTCAAGCGATGTGGAAGCCGGATCGATGCCCTGACGCTCGAGCTCATCTGCCAGGTTCAAACAGTAGGATGGCGTGACCATGATGATGCGGGGTTTAAAATCCTGGATCAGCTGAATCTGCTTTTCCGTCTGCCCGCCACCCATCGGAATTACTGTGCAGCCAAGCAACTCGGCGCCATAGTGCGCACCCAGGCCACCGGTAAATAGCCCATACCCGTAGGCGACCTGAATGATGTCGCCAGGTGCGCCACCGGCCGCGCGAATACTGCGCGCGACAACCTCGGACCAGACGTTGATATCGTTTCGCGTGTAGCCGACGACCGTTGGCTTACCGGTGGTGCCGCTGGAGGCGTGCACGCGTACAACTTTTTCCCTCGGGACGGCAAACAAACCGAACGGGTAGTTGTCGCGCAGTGTCGATTTTTGCATGAAAGGAAAACGGGCCAGATCGGCTAGCGTCTTCAGATCTTCCGGCACGACACCGGCTGCATCAAAGCTTGACTTAAAATGCGGCACATTGTCGTAGGCGTGCTTCAGAGTCCACTGCATGCGTTCAAGCTGCAGCTTTTGCAGATCGGCAACCGATGCCTGCTCGATGGGCTCTAGCCCGGCACTGTCCAGATTTGTCATTGCTTTACCTTGAGTTGGTTGCTGTTGCCGTTCAGACCTTTTCCACTACCATCGCGATGCCCTGGCCGACACCGATACACATAGTGCACAGCGCATAGCGTCCACCGGTTTGATGCAACTGATTGATCGCAGTGGTCACCAGTCGCGCGCCCGACATACCCAGCGGGTGACCCAGTGCGATCGCACCACCGTTTGGATTGACCCGTGGATCGTCATCGGCGACACCCAGTTCACGCATCACGGCAAGACCTTGCGCTGCAAACGCTTCGTTGAGCTCAATGACGTCCATTTTCTCGATTGAAAGCCCGGTTACCTGCATCAGCTTTTTCGACGCTGGCGCGGGACCAATTCCCATGATGCGCGGGTCAACACCGGCCACCGCTGTGGCGATCACGCGCGCCCTGGGGGTAAGCCCGTATTCAGTGGCGGCGGATTCACTGGCCAGCAACAGTGCGCAGGCCCCGTCGTTAACGCCCGACGCATTGCCGGCAGTCACGGTACCGCCTTCGCGAAACGGGGCGCTGAGCGACGCCAGTTTTTCAAGTTTGGTGTCGGCGCGCGGATGCTCATCGACAGACACAATCACATCGTCGCCTCGCCGCTGTGGAATCGTTACCGGTACAATTTCATTATCGAAGAAGCCATTTTGTTGTGCCGCTGCTGTGCGCTGTTGGGTCGAGTAGGCAAACTGATCCTGATCCTCTCGCGAGATGCCAAATTCTTCGGCGACGTTTTCCGCGGTCTCGGGCATTGAGTCGATGCCGTACTGTTTTTTCATCAGCTTGTTGACGAATCGCCAGCCAATGGTGGTATCGAATACCTCGGCACTTCTGGAAAAGGCTGTCGTTGCCTTGCCCATGACAAACGGTGCGCGCGACATAGACTCCACGCCACCGGCCAGTGTCAGTTGCGCCTCACCGGTTTTGATCGCCCGCGCCGCGAGCGAAATCGCATCCATGCCCGAGCCACACAGGCGGTTGACGGTGTTCGCCGGCACGCTGACCGGCAAACCTGCCAGCAGCGCCGCCATGCGACCCACATTGCGATTGTCCTCGCCCGCCTGATTGGCGCAGCCAAAATTCAGATCGTCGACCCGATTCCAGTCGACAGACGCATTGCGCTCCATCAGCGCGCGCAGCGGTATGGCCCCCAAATCGTCGGTGCGCACCGAGGACAGCGCGCCGCCATAGCGACCTATTGGCGTTCTCACCGCATCACAAATATACGCATCCATCCTGATTCCTCATGTTATTGGGTTTGGGCTACTGAAATAACGCCACTGTGTGAGCGAATATAGCCGATCGATTGATTGTTTACAGCAGCGCGACAATCAACGCCGTACATCACGAAAAACGCCGCTGCAAAACTGCCTGGGCATCACTGGCCGTCGTCGCCAGCCCCTGCTCGTCCAGCCAGGTTTCCGATGCGCATAACAATGCCTGATACAACCGTGCGACGAAAGCGCGGCAAGGTTCTCGCGGCCAGTCATCCGGCAACAAAGCCGATGACAGATCGGCCGATTTGAGCAACAAGCGGCGCCATTCATGAATCAGCAGGCAGCGCATCGCCATCGCATCGAGGGGATCGATCGAATCGGTTTCCAGCATGTGTTGCAGAGGTGAGAATCGCGCCTGCAACGTGGCAAGACCCTGCGCCAGATCGTCGGGGCCGGCCAGAGCTGACAGCCACTGCGGTACCTTTTCTGCACGCCCGCGTAAAAGCAGATAATCGTCGTGATGTAATAGCTCTTCACTGACAAGATCCGGCTGATCGACAAGCACGCAGTTAACCGCCAGACGCACACCGTGCGCCTCGACCTGTATCGCCTGCGCCCACCCCGCATCAGCCTGCGGGTTGAACAACAACAGCCACTCGCCATGGCGTGAATCATCTGGACCACGGCGCGAGTAAATGCGTCGGGTCGCGCGTTGAAATGGTTCGGCTCCCTGCGCTGACAAGGTGTAGAAACTCTGCCGCCCGCGCTTTTCACGCACCACCCAGCCGTCGCGAACCAGGCGTGAAAACGCTGTGCGCACGGCACCCGCCTCGGTGCCAAAGCGCTGCATCAGCGCCTGCACCGTCGCCGCCGACACCTCACCACCGCGCGGCACGACCGCATCACCAAAAAAAGTAATAATGACCGACCATGCCTTAAGCGCGTTGTCAGCACGCAGCTGACGAATGGTCTCATCGAGCGCCTGGCTGATTGTCTGCGCCGGCGCAACGCGGCGCGCCTGATGACTGCTGTTGCCCAAGTTGGCTCAGCTGGCGTTCATGGTCAGCAGTTCGTAACTGGCGACCTGTTCATCGTGCTGGTTATGCAACACCACGGCCCACGCCACTTCGCCATATTCTCCGTTGCGGCGGGTTTTTCGTTTTACCGTCAGCGTCACCCTGATGCTGTCGCCGGGGCTGACCGGCTTTTGAAAAGCCAGGTTGTTCAATCCAGTGTTGGCGAGTACCGGGCCTGGATCGGGGTCGACAAACAGACCGGCGGCAAACGACAACAACAGATAACCGTGTGCGACTCGCCCGGGAAAGAACGGGTTGGCGCTAGCGGCCGCCTCGTCCATGTGGGCGTAGAAGGTATCACCGGTGAAGTGGGCAAAGTGTTCGATGTCATCCAGGGAAATCGTGCGGGCATCCGTCTGCAGCGTATCGCCGACCTGCACCTGATCGAAGGTTTTGCGAAACGGGTGAACACCATCGATGCGTTGCGCGGCACCGGGAATGTGCGTGCGGGTTATTGCCGCCAGCAAATCCGGGCTGCCCTGCACCGCCGTGCGCTGCATGTAATGCTTGACCGCGCGAACCCCACCCAGCTCTTCGCCACCGCCGGCCCGGCCCGGCCCACCGTGGACCATTTGCGGCATCGGCGAACCGTGACCGGTCGATTCGGCCATCGAATCGCGGTTATTGAAATACAATCGACCGTGCCAGGCGGCACAGGCCTGCACCATCTCACGGGCAAGTGAGGCATCGCCGGTCACCACCGACGCCACCAGACTGCCGGCCCCGCGATTGAGCAATTGCTGCGCATGCTCGACATCGCGATACGCCATCAGCGTTGCCACCGGACCAAACGCCTCGACCTCGTGCACCACGGTGGCGGCGTCCGGATCGTCACACTGAAACAGTACCGGCTGCACAAAGGCCCCTTTTTCCGGATCGGCTCCATGCACATCGGGTTTGTCAGTACCAGCAATCATGCGCGCCTCGTTGCCGATCATCGCGATTTTTTCGCGCACGTCATCGCGCTGGGATTGTGACACCAGCGCCCCCATGCGATTAGCCTCATCGGCCGGGTCGCCGATGCGGGTCGTGGCCAGCCGCGCTGATATAGCTTGCGCAAAATCTGC
This sequence comes from uncultured Granulosicoccaceae bacterium, assembly GCA_964573105.1. Classification (GTDB taxonomy): domain Bacteria; phylum Pseudomonadota; class Gammaproteobacteria; order Granulosicoccales; family Granulosicoccaceae; genus CAKZSB01. The sequence goes on along the minus strand of CAZNIS010000010.1, from coordinate 33,734 downwards.
AAGCATCGGCTGTGGCACCATTATTCGACGAATAGCCGTGCATTTTTGCCCGGCCTTGACGGTCATCTCGCGACACACTTCTTTAACAAATAAATCGAACTCGGGCGCATCGCGATCGACATCGCTACCGACCATCGACGCATTGAGGCTGTCCTGCTCGGCGATAAACGGCACGCCATTGGCGAGCAGTGACGGCCGGGTTCGAAGTGTCATCGCCGTGTCGGCAGAGCCGGTAAAACTCACCGCATCCTGACAACCCAGACCATCGAGTAGCTCCCCCGGCACCGTGGTGACCAGCTGCATGCTGCCCGGCGGAAAGGTCTCGCTCTCCAGCATCAGCCTGAAACACGCCTCGGTGACATAACAGGTGGCAGTTGCCGGCTTGATGATCGCCGGCATACCGGCCAGCAGCGTGGGCGCGAGCTTTTCCAGCATGCCCCAGACCGGAAAATTAAAGGCATTGATATGTACGGCGACGCCTGGCCGCGAGGTGTACACATGCTGCCCGAGAAAGCTGCCCTGGCGTGACAGACGCTCGATGCCGCCGTCGGGCAACAGGGTATCGTCCGGCAGTTCGCGCCTGCCGCTCGATGCATAGCTGAACAGCGTGCCGATGCCGCCGTCGACATCGATCATCGAATCAGCGCGCGTTGCTCCGGTGGAAAACGCCAGCTGGTACAGCGTTTCCTTGTGTTCAGTGAGGTATTGCGCCATGGCCTTCAGCGCCCGCGCCCGAGCGTGGAAGGTCATCTCGCGCAGCGCCGGGCCGCCCTGCCCGCGCGCCCAGCCAAGCAGCGCGGATGAATCCAGTTGCCGGTGTCCGGCGCGAGCGATTAACTGACCGTCGACGGCGGAGTGGATCTCGCGGGCATCGGGCGACGGATCGGTCCAGACACCGGCCAGGTAGCTTTGCACGTTCATGGTCATTGCGGCGGCCCAGTTGAGTTGGCAGAAAGCGGGTCGGGGCTGATTTTTGCTCAGCCCTTGACGCATGCTGGAATATGTTACACAATTTTTTCGAATACTCAAATCTTGTAACGCATTCACTTGTTCGCCGACCGGCCGATAGCCGGACAAGCAATCGCAACGGAGATTCGCCATGTACTCACAGGGTCTGATTGGCGCCGATACCCAGGCAGATGAAACCCCCGAGTTCCTAGCCGCATTCCAGAAACGGATTGACGCCGAAGAGAAGATCGAGCCGAATGACCCGATGCCACAGGCCTATCGCAAGACGCTGATACGCATGATCAGCCAGCATGCGCATTCGGAAATCGTCGGCATGCTGCCGGAGGGCAACTGGATCACGCGCGCGCCCACCCTGCGGCGGAAAATCGCGCTGCTGGCCAAAGTGCAGGACGAGGGCGGACACGGGCTCTATCTGTACTCGGCGGCCGAGACGCTTGGTATGTCGCGCGAGCAGATGACCGAAGATCTGCTGAGCGGCAAAGCCAAGTATTCGTCGATCTTCAACTATCCCACCCCGACCTGGGCCGATATCGGCGCCATCGGCTGGCTGGTCGACGGCGCGGCCATCATGAATCAGGTGCCACTGTGCCGCTGCTCCTACGGACCTTACGCCCGCGCGATGATCCGCGTCTGCAAGGAAGAGAGCTTTCATCAGCGCCAGGGCTATGAACTGATGAGCACCCTCGCCAAGGGCAACGACGATCAGAAAGCACTGGCCCAGGACGCACTGAATCGCTGGTGGTGGCCCTCACTGATGATGTTCGGGCCACCAGACACCGACAGCCAGCACTCGGATCAGTCGATGAAGTGGAAGATCAAGCGGTTCACCAACGATGAACTGAGGCAAAAGTTCGTCGATGCCACGGTGCCTCAGGCCGAGTTGATCGGTCTGTCGATGCCGGATCCGGACCTGCGCTGGAACCCGGACAAAAACAATGGCGACGGCGGCTATGACTTTGGCGAGATCGACTGGGACGACTTCTGGCGCGTGGTCAAGGGCCACGGGCCGATGAACCGCGACCGACTGGCGGCCAGAAACAAGGCCTGGCAAGACGGCGCCTGGGTGCGCGAGGCCGCACTGGCGCACGCGCAAAAGCACGCCGATCGCACTGCCCCGGTAACGGCGGCACACGCATGAGCGACAACATTCCGATGACCCCGTTGTGGGAAGTGTTCATCCGCCCGCGCAGCGGCCTGCACCACAAGCACGTTGGCAGCCTGCACGCCGCAGACGCCGAAATGGCCCTGCAGGCGGCACGTGACGTCTACACCCGTCGTGAAGAGGGCAACTCGATCTGGGTGGTGCGCGCCGATCAGATCGCCGCCTCCGATCCGGCTAACAGCGAATCCAACTTCGACCCGGCGGCCGACAAAATCTATCGCCACCCAAGCTTCTACGACATACCCGACGAAGTGGGCCACATGTGATGCCAGCCAACGCAAACGCCCCATCGAATCCGTTGTTTGAACTGGCGCTGCAGATCGGCGATGACCACCTGATTCTCGGTCATCGCTTGTCCGAGTGGTGCGGCCATGCCCCGACGCTGGAAGAAGACCTGTCGATGCCGAACATGGCACTCGATCTGATCGGCCAGGCCAGCGCGCTGTATAGCTGGGCGGCAAACATTGAAGGCAAGGGGCGCAGCGAAGATGACATCGCCTATCTGCGCACCGATCGCGAGTACCGCAACTGCCTGCTGGTAGAGCGACCCAACACCGACTTTGCCCACACCATGTTGCGACAGTTGTATTTTTCCACCTACATGCAGGCGGTGTGGGCGGAGAACCTCGAAAGCCCCGATGCAACCCTTGCCGGGATCGCCGGAAAGGCGGCCAAGGAGACCGCCTATCACGTGCGTCATTGTGGTGAGTGGATCATTCGGCTCGGTGATGGCACCGCCGAAAGCGCCGCCCGTATGCAGGCGGCAGTCGATGCACTGCATCCCTACACCGGTGAGCTCTTCATTCGCACCGACGCAATGAATCAATGCATTGAGGATGGCACCTTATCGATGAGTGAAGCCATCGCCAGCCAGTGGCAGGCAACTATCGACGAGGTCTTTGCGCAGGCGATGCTGCAGACACCCGACGTGCCGTGGCCACAGATTGGCGGGCGCGATGGCTTACACACGGAAGACTTTGGCTATCTGCTGACCGAACTGCAGTATATGCAGCGCGCCTATCCCGGAGCGCAGTGGTAATGAATCAGGCAAACCCGGTTGCAGACCTTACCCTCGCGCGCGCCAAAGCCGTGGCTGCGGCCGTGCCGGATCCGGAATTACCTTTCTTGACGGTGGCGGATCTGGGCATTTTGCGCGATGTCACTATTGACGAGACTGGCACCGTTATCGCCACCGCCTCCCCGACCTACAGCGGTTGCCCGGCTGTGCGCGTGATCGAGGAATCGATAGAGGCCGCATTGCGCGATGCGGGCTTCGAGGCACGTGTGGAACGCGCCATGTCTCCGCCGTGGACTAGTGACTGGATAACGCCTGAAGGGCGAGAAAAATTGCGTGCCAATGGCATTGCACCACCGGATCGCAACTCTGGCGCAACCGTTGTGATGTTCGCGAAAACCACTGTGACCTGTCCGGCCTGCGACAGCGCCAACACCGAAAAGGTGTCAGAGTTCGGCTCAACACCGTGCAAGGCGCAGTATCGATGCAATAGCTGCCTCGAGCCCTTTGACCACTTCAAGTGTATCTGACCTATGGCTGCCCTTCGTTTTCACGAGCTGAATATCGCCGCCGTGCGTCCACAAACCGATGCCGGTATCGCCCTGACTTTTAATGTGCCAAAGTCACTTCAGGACGACTTCACCTTCACACCCGGGCAATACCTGACCTTGCGTGCCAGTATCGACGGTGAGGATGTGCGCCGATCGTATTCGATCTGCTCATCGAGTAGCGACCCCGATCTACTGGAAGTGGGCATCAAACAGGTTGATGGTGGATTGTTTTCCAATTACGCGATGACACTCGCCGCCGGCGACCGCGTTGCAGTGATGCCACCACAAGGCCGCTTCACTGCCACCATTGGCGGCCGCCATCGCTACCTGCTGATCGCGGCGGGCTCCGGCATCACACCGTGCCTGTCGATCGCCAAGTCCGTGCTGGCCAACGAGCCAGACAGCCAGATCAACCTGTTATACGGCAATCGCAGCACCGCCTCGGTGATGTTTCGCAGCGATCTGGACGACTTGAAGGATCAATATCTGGAACGATTTTCACTGATCCACACGTTAAGTGCCGAGCGTCAGGACGTCGAACTGCTAAACGGACGCCTGACTCGCGAGAAAATCGCGCAACTGATCGACGCCGATTTATTGCACCCGGACCAGTGCGATCGAATTTACCTGTGCGGCCCTCAGCAAATGATCGAGGACTGCAAAAACGCGTTGCTCGATGCCGGAACGCCCGAAGATAAAATCGCCATCGAGTTGTTCACTACCGATGAATCCCGCAAGCCCTCGACACGCAAGGCACCTGCGGCGGCCAGTCACGCCCAGAGTGGCGCGACAGTGACCATCATTCACGACGGTGCCGCGCGAGACATCACGGTCGATGGCACGAAGGATACCGTGCTGGCCGCCGCCCAGCGCGCCGGCATGGATTTGCCGTTCTCCTGCGCCGGTGGCATGTGCTGTACCTGCCGATGCAAGATTGTCAGTGGTGAGGCATCGATGGACCTGAACTACTCGCTGGAAAAGTGGGAAATCGACGCCGGCTTCACGCTTGCCTGTCAGTCCCGGCCCGAGAGCGAACAACTGGTCCTCGACTTCGATGCCAGTTAAGCGATGATAGAAAAGTGAATATCACCATACTCGGCTGTGGCGATGTTGGCCTGCGCACCGCCGCACTGCTGCGCAGCCAACACCACATCAGTGCCGCTAAACGTAATCCGGATACTCTGCCAGACTGGATTGATGCCCGACGCTGCGATGTCGGCGATCCATCATCACTTGGCTGGCTCGCACAGCATCCTTGCGACGTGATGATTTACGCGCTGGCGGCAGCAGGTTTTAATGATGACGACTACCGGCTGGCGTATGTCGATGGCGTGGCCAATGTGATTGCGGCCCTGGGCACTAACCTCGCTGGCCTCAAACGCCTGATATTTGTTTCGTCTACCGGCGTCTACCACCAGAATGATGGCAGCATCGTCGATGAGGCTTCGGCTACCGAGCCGGCGCGCTTCAATGGTCAGCGCATGCTGGAGGGTGAACAGAAAATACTGGCGACGGGCAAGGGAACTAATGTTCGTTTCAGCGGCATTTACGGCCCGGGGCGACTAAGAATGATCAACCGGGTGGCGTCCGGTAACTTCACCCCACCCTCGCGTTCATCGTTGACCAATCGCATTCACGTTGACGATTGCGCCGGCGTGCTTGCCCATCTGGTCGGCCAGCTCGAATCAGGCGATATCGACGACTGCTACCTGGCATCGGATGATAGACCGGCAACCACAACCGACGTCGAGTCATTCATCGCCTCTGAGCTGGGTCTGCAACACGCCCCTTCAGAAGAACACCAGGAAATGACCAGCGGACGCATCGCTGGCAGCAAACGCTGTTCGAATGCCCGCCTGCGCGCCAGTGGCTATTCCTTTAAATATCCAGACTATCGCTCGGGTTACCACGAGCTCATCATTACACGGTAATTCTCCCCCTTTATCGAGGTCGCACTCGTGTAAACTTCGTCGCCAGGATCACTGGTGCAGATGATTTACATGTTCGTCTGAGTCGGTGCGATTCTGCGCTGTAATCGCTACCGCTACCCGCTCATGGTCGAGCTTCTCTTGTCCTCATCTAAATCAGCGATTCGCTCGGCTTGCCAGGATGGCAGATGCAATGTCAACGATTGAAAATTTCGCCGACGCTGCTTGTCTCAATAACATTACGAACTGTTAATCCTGTATAGTATTCAATCGGGAATTGAGTCCCGGCGAGTCAGGTGGACCGATCGGTTATCGATCATCCATCGAAGCGCTGTACATTGACGCACACAATCCATTACCAGAGGAGTGGCTGCGCAACGGGATATCCGCGTTAGTTACTCGCGCCATTTCGCTAGTGGCGTTACGTGGCGGCAAATTGCCGCGGGGAATACTATATGCGATCTATCAGGAATCTCCTGGACGCGGTAAATCAGTTTCGTTTAACTCGACGGTACGATTTCCCGGCGCTTTTTCTATTCGTTCAGACAATAATAACGCTGTTCAAATTCTCTGTTTTACTGGCTGTATTTCTGGCTGGATTCCTCTACCTGGACAACTATCTCAATCCGCCGCGCCAACAGGATGCGCAACTGGTCAAGGCTGACCCGCCTGCCAGCATCGACAACCCGGTTCAAACGGTAGCCACGCCCACATCCAGGCCCACACCCGTGGTGGCGTCCGCCCCCCAGGCGCCCTTGCCTGCGATTGCAGCACCGCTGCCCGGTGCCAATCACGCAGCCACCATCGCGCCGGACCCGGAAATCGCCCTCTTGCTGGCCCGCCTGAGTGAAACCGGCGACGAAGCGCTGAGCAGAGAATCCAGCGAACCAACTGCACGCGAGGAGATGCGCTACCGAGCACGAATTCAATGGACTAATGTGCGCCGCGCGCCGACCGCAACGTCTCCGATCATTGTCTCGTTGAGCACCGACCAGAAGGTTCGCATCGTGTTGCAAAAAGGCGACTGGGTACAAGTTGAGTCAGATGATATCGATACCCAGAACGGCTACGTGCTGGCCTCCCTGTTGGAGCCAATCAAACCTACCGTCCAGTAGACCCGCGCACCCGCACCGGCCCAAAGCTTGTCGGCCGGTGCGCGCTCCTTTCCAGACACGCACCGCGTGCCGGCAAACGTTCGAGGCGATACAATAGCGTTACCATTTAGCCGCCGGACCCACGATGCCCAATGTGCTTTACGATGCGCTGTTCAAGCCGCATCTGAACAACGCCGATCACTTCCTGCGACTGCCTGAGCAACGTGGTTACTCCTACCAGGAATTTCTTGCGCTGGCGTCTCAACTGGCCGGCGCACTGGTGGCGGCAGGCGTGCAACCGGGCGACCGGGTTGCAGTGCAGGTGCACAAGTCCGCGCAGGCGCTTGCCCTGTACGCCGCCTGTGTGCAATGCGGCGCCGTCTACCTGCCGTTAAATACCGCCTACACCGCCGCTGAAGTGGGTTACTTTATCGACGATGCCGAGCCGAAAATGGTCATCTGCGACGCTGCCGCCAGCGACTCGCTGGAGCCAGCGGCCGAAAGGGTTGGGGCAGGCATCCGCACACTTAATGCCGATGGCCGCGGCACGATTATCGATGACGCGGCGTCTCAACCGGGCAGTGTCGAAGCGGTGCCGCGCGCGCCGGATGATCTGGCCGCGATTCTCTATACCTCGGGCACCACTGGTCGCTCCAAGGGCGCGATGATGACGCACAACAATCTGCTGTCGAACGCGCAAACTCTGGTTGACTACTGGCGGTTTGACCGCAACGATGTTTTGCTGCACGCACTGCCGATCTACCACACCCACGGTTTGTTCGTCGCCAGCAACGTGACGCTGCTCGCCGGTGCCTCGATGATTTATCTGCCCTCGTTCAAGATCGACGACATGATTGAACAGATGCCCGCCAGCACATCAATGATGGGCGTGCCCACTTTTTATACGCGGCTGCTCGATGACGATCGCTTTGATCGCGAGCGCAGCGCGCACATGCGATTGTTTATCTCGGGCAGCGCGCCATTATTGGCCGAAACGCACGAGGCATTTGAGGCGCGCACCGGGCACCGTATCCTCGAGCGCTACGGCATGACCGAAACCAACATGAACACATCAAACCCGTACGATGGCGAGCGCAGAGCCGGTACGGTTGGCTTTCCCCTGCCCGGTGTGTCGCTGAAAGTATGTGACCCCGAGAGCGGCGCACCCGTCGCGCGCGGCGAAGTCGGCATGATCGAAGTCAGCGGCCCGAATGTGTTCAAGGGCTATTGGCGTATGCCCGACAAAACAGCCGAGGACCTGCGCGCCAACGGTTATCTAATCACTGGCGATTTAGGCCGTATCGACGAGGACGGCTACGTGCACATCGTCGGGCGCAACAAGGATCTGGTGATATCGGGTGGCTTTAATATTTACCCGAAGGAGATAGAACTGCTGCTGGACGATCAACCCGGTGTGCTGGAATCAGCCGTGATCGGCGCGCCGCACCCGGACTTCGGCGAAGGCGTGGTCGCGCTGCTGGTCGCAAACGGCGAGATCGATCTTGAGCAAATTCAGGCAAACGTCGCCGATCAGCTGGCGAAATTCAAACAGCCGAAACGCTACTTTATTATCGATGAATTGCCGCGCAACGCGATGGGGAAAGTGCAGAAAAACGTACTGCGTGAGCAGCACGCCGACGTCTTTTAAACAGGCCTGAACGTCACCTGCGATCGATACACTCAGTTAACCCGGTTAGGCACTGCTTCGTCATTGAAGAAGGCGATCAGATTCTCAACCGCCATCAACCCCATGGATTCTCGCACCTCCAGCGACGAGGTGCCCAGGTGCGGCAACAGCGTCACATTGGTCAGTTGCCGCAACGCTTGCGGCACCGCCGGTTCGTGCTCGTAGACATCCAGACCGGCGGCATGAATCTGCCTCGCGGTCAACGCTTCGATTAGCGCCTGCTCATCAATCACCTCTCCCCTGGCTGTATTGACGATCACCGCGTGTGGCGCCATGGCCGAGAGCTCGGCCGCAGCAATGAGATGCCGCGTTTGATCGCCACCAGGCACACACAGTTGCACCACATCGGCCGTTTTGAGTACGTCGATGATGGAATCGAGTTGTCGCGCTCCGGGCACAGTCGGATCGGCCACCTTTGATCGATTGTAAAACACCACTGACATGCCAAAGCCGAAGTGCGCACGCCGAGCCACTGCCTTGCCAATCCGCCCCATACCGATCACGCCCAGCGTCTTGCCGCTGACGTGCTGGCCGAGCAACTGCGTTGGATGCCAGCCGTCCCACTGGCCATCACGCACCAGTTTTTCACCTTCGCTGGCACGCCGACAGGCCATTAACATCAACATGGTGGCGATATCGGCAGTTGCGTCGGTGACCGCACCGGGCGTGTTACTGACCACCACGCCAGCCGCCGCTGCCGCATCAACGTCGATATGACTGTAGCCGACACCGAAATTCGCCAGCAGTCGGCAGCGCGCCCCCGCCACAAATGCATCGGCGGTAAAGCGGTCACCCAGCGTCGGCAACAGTGCATCGTAGGCCTGCATCAAATCCCGCAATTCGGGCGCGCCAAGTGCGGTGTTTTGTTCGCGAACCGTCAGCTCAAAGCGGCTGCCAAGCGCTGCAATCACCGTATCAGGCATTGGCCGGGTAACGAATATTGAGGGTCGGTTCACGTCGCGCTCCCAACGTTGGAATAGATGGATCGATCAGAATAGATCTATACCCAAAACGATAGTTGATTAGCGCGATTGTGGGTCAGTACCTGTGCGGCGAAATATCGAGTCCAGCCAGGCCTGCTTCAGGATTGCGGATAGAGTGCCGGCAGCGCTGCGGGTGCGCCCCGGGGTCGTCGCCGCCGGCGCACACGTTTCAACGCGAGTGCAAGATCACGTCGATCAGCTACTGACAGGGAACCATCACTGGCACCGTACAGTACAGCGTCAAGCCGCTGCAGCCCAGGCGCAAGATCGGGATGCTCGATGGCAAGCTCCTCCAGCCTGACAATACCCGGCTGTCGCGCCGAGGCCCAGGCCAGAATCGCGGCGCGAATGTCAGCTGCACTGGAAGTGCGTAAGCGCCGGCGCATTTGCCGCCAACGCTGTGCTTCGCAGTTAGCGGATGTCTTTGCAGTCGTTGCGGAACGCAGTGATCGCAGCCGTCGCCACAGCACAATCACGGTGATCAGCAGCAATGCGGATAACAACGCCAGCGCCCCCAGCAACCGCGGATACCAGTGCGACAAACCAGCGTTGGCCGCCGCTTGAACCTCAATCGTTTCGGCTGGTGCGTGAGCGACGCGCCAGATCTGCTCGTTGGTATCCCACCAGTCGAGCGTCCACGCCGGTAACTCAACAGAGCCTGCCTGTGTGGCCAGATAGGTGATCGACTGACGCTGCCGGCCGGTCAGCCCACTGGCATCTTCGCTTTCGGTGTAGTTTGCAATCGATGGATAACTGCGCAGCGAGGCGTCAACAGGGATGTCGATCGGCGGAATAGCGGCGGCATACTGACCGGATGCGCTGACGGTAATCTCGCGAACGAACGGTTCGCCAACGATCATTTCCCCGGCCGTCTGCTGCCAGGCAGATTCAATCTTTACTTCACTTGCGGCAAACCAGACGCGCTCATCCGCCGGCGCTGGCTCGATTTCGATGGCAAGCGCTTCGCTGCTCGCGCTGATGCGCGGATTGCCGCCGGACGCCCGAGTGCCGTCTTCCAGCAACGGCACCGGCAAACGCGCGCGATAGGTCAGCGCTGGCACGCGCACTGTGCCGGGCGTCGGTACAAACAGCGCGTAAACTGTCGTCGTCTGCTGATAGGATTCGCCATCGACCGCGCGCTGTCGCTCGGCTCGATCGACCGGCTGCAGACGCGCATCGACAATCTCAAGCTTATCGCCGGTCACACTGAACGCGTCGGCAGGCGCCTCGACTTGCACAGTCAGTAGTATCTGCTGATTGACAAAGGCACGTGTGCGATCGGCCTGCACCGAAATCTGCAGCTCAGCGGCGACCATCCCGGAATACAGGCCGGCGATACAGACCAGCATCTGAATGCAGCATCGTGTGGCTATGCAAGGCAGGCCCGCGCGCATTAGTAGTTCACCACGCCCGCGGGACCATCCTGCGCACGCAATTGTGCCTCGTAGTGAAACTTGCGTCTGAGATAACCACCCGGGTCCTGGGGCAACTCCCTCAACCACTGCTCACTGTAGGGATTCAGCACCGCATTGTCGTTTTTTTCATGTGCCGCCACGAGATCACTGGCAGCCCGCCCCTGTTCAAGCGCTCCCGCGTCAATCGGCGGGGCCTGCACCGCTTGCGCATCACCAGCGGGTTCTTCCGCAATCTCATCGCCAGGTTGCGCGGGTCGATTGCCGCTCTGTCCGCCGGCCTCCAGCGCGTGTTGCGCCAGTGACTGACCCTGACCCGTCGCACCGCCGACGCGCTGCTGACGGGAATCAGATGCACGTTGCTGTGCCGGCGGCGGATCGGATTCGGCCTGCTGCGCCGGCTGCTCACCCTCGTCGTTACCGGCACTTTGGCGCCTTTGATTCTCATCGTCCGCGGCCGCCTCTTGCAGGCCCTGCACCAGCTGCAGATTGTGTAATGCATCCTCGTTGTCAGGCGCCAGTACGAGACTTTGCTGATAGGCGCGAATCGCCGCTGCCAGCTCGCCACTCATCGCCAGCGCGTTGCCAAGGTTATAGAACCCGTCAGCGGTACTGGAGCGGGCAAAAAGCTCTGCCGCTGCAGCGAAGTTTCCGTTTTTATAATGCGCCACTGCACGCCACTCCGGGTGACGAAACAGCGTACTGGCAGTGGCCGCGTCACCTTCTTGTAACGCCCTGGCAGCGTGTTGATCATCGCTGAACCAAAGCCCCTGCCAGTCAGCGGCACGCCCGTGCAGCGGCAGTGCCAGCACGATCGCGACGACCCAGAATTGATTCGTCCGAAAGATCAAAAGGACGATAGGCAGCATCAGCACAATTAGCCAGTAACCGACATCATGGCGTCGATCAAAATCGCCCGCGCGCGTTGCACCAGCGGACGAAAACCAGGCCTCCTGCCGTTTGGAGAGTTTAATCAGATCAGTGTCGTCGACGGTCAGCTCTGCGTACTGGCCGCCCGTTGTTTGCGCCAGTTGTTGCAGACGCTGATGCGTCAGTTCAACGAGCACAGTCGCGCCGTTTTCGTCGCGCAGGTAGCCACCCTGCGCCATGGGTACAGATACGCGTTCGTCAACACCAATCGCAAGCACCGACAATCGCCAGCGCGAGTCCAGCCGTGTGGCGATGGCCTGCGCACTGTCAGCGTCGATACCATCAGAGACCAGCAGTAGCTCGCCGCGCTCAACGCCGGCACCCTCAAACATCTGGAGTGCGATTTCAACGGCGGCCAGCGGATTGCTGCCCTGGCGCGGCATAATCGACGGCTCAAGCACCGGGACCAGCGCTTCAATGGTGCCAGGGTCATCGGTCAATGGCGCCACCCGATGCGCACCGCCGGCATAGACGACCAGGCCGATATCAAGCCCCGCGCGCGCGCGAAGAAAATCGATGAGTTTAAGTCGCGCAAGTTCAATACGACTGGGGCTGATATCGGTTGCGAGCATGGATGGTGACAGATCCATCAGTACAATCAACGGCTGGCGCTCAGTGCCCGCCGATGAGTCAAGTTGCGTAAAACTGGGGCCTGCCAGGGCAAGCCAGCCAAGAATCGCAGCCACATGCAACAGCGGTGTGGTGTGATTGTGCCCGTCACTCTGCGCTACCTGCAGATAGCGGATTTTGTCGGCCGCGATATAGCGCGACCAGCCACTTACCGGTGCAAATCTTGACCACGCGTACGCCAACACCAGTTGCAGCGCAATCATTAAAAGCCACAGCGGCCGCAGGAACTGGAAGTCGTTAAAGATCTGCATCACTAGCGATACCGCGCACGCACAAGCACAACAGCCAAAGCCAACAACGCCACCCCAAGCGGCCAGTGAAACAAACTCATTTGCGGCCGAATCAAACGCGGCTCGGGGGTGGGTTCCAGTTCATCGACAGCGGCGTAGATCGATGCCATCTCGGCCGGATCGCGCGCACGAAAATACTGTCCTCCGGTCATTTCGGCGATTTGCTGCAATGTGTTTTCATCCAGATCGCGCGATGGATCGATCTCCTGCTCGCGCCCCTCCACGTCGACCACACGCAGCGTTTGCGCACCGACGCCGATGGTGTGGATGCGGATCCCCGCCTCCTTGGCGATCGCGCCCGCCGCTAGCGGCTCGCTGCCAAAAGTGTTCGACCCGTCCGTCATCAGTACCAGCACCCGGCTTTCGGCGGGTCTGTCGCGCAATTGCACAATGGCCTGTCCGATCGCATCGCCAATCGCGGTAGATGACCCGGCAAACCCCGGCAACGTCTCACTTAACTGCAGGGCAACTGAACGGCGATCGAACGTCAACGGGGTCTGCAAATAGCTACGCTGCCCAAACAGTATCAGTCCCAGACGATCACCTCGACGACGCTCGATAAACTCGGCCGCCACACGTTTGATCGCCTCCATCCGGGTAACCAGACGGGTAGCGTCGCGCATGTCCTGAATGCGCATACTGTCGGACAGATCAATAGCCAGCAGCAGATCGCGCCCGCCTGTCGGCATTTCACGGACAGCACCGTACCAGACCGGTCGCGCACAGGCGGCGACGAGGCCCAGCCAAACGATGGACGCCAGCAGCGGCGATTGCCAGTCACGGCGCGGCCGCGCGATCTGCCCGGTGTTGAGACTGTCGTAAAAAGGCACCCGCAGACTGAGGGTGTTGTCGGTCGCCGGACGCATCAGATAGCGCGCCAGTAGTGGCAAAGGCAGCAGTGTGAACGCCCAGGGCCAGACCCAGTCAAGCATGGAGTCCTCGCGCCCAGCGCAGTAGATCGCGATGCAACGCGGATACATCCAGTTCTGCCACTGAAGGTTGGTACAGCCCCGACGCAAGCATCTGGCGCGAGGCGTCCTGCAACGGATTGGCCGACGCCTGCACAAGCCACTGCGTCCATTCCACACCGCTCAGGCGGGCGACTTGCGCGCGTTGATCTTTCGCCAGCGCCACCCGTCTGAGCACACTGGCAAGCTCGAGCAGATAATCGTCGGTGGTGCCGCTGCTTTGCCAGTTGGAATAGGCCCGCAACAACAATTGCTCACACTGGCCCGCCAGGCTGCGTCGTCGCCGGTGCCGCAGCAGCGATAGCAGCCCATAGCCTGCGCCCAGCAATAGTAAGGCTGCGAGTATCCACCAGCCCGGCGCCAGTGGCCAGAAACCGACAGGCTCTGGCAGATGCAGGGCGCGCAGTTGTTGCGCGAGCTCAAGTTGCCGCTCGCTCACCCGGTGCGCCCTTGCCGGGCGGTGATGATCCCCTCATCGGCACGATCGGCGGTCGACAGTCGATGCAGTCTTACACCTGAATCTTCACACCATTGGTTAAGCTGCACATCAGACGCCTCGCTCGCCTGTCGAAGCTGTCGCCGCAGCGAGCGATCAAACCAGATCGATGTTTTCTGTCGCCCATTGCTCACACCCAGTCTGCCGCGCAGCGAGAGCGCCCGCTCCAGTGGATCACTGACGGCGAATAACGCCAGTCTGGTTGTCGCGGCCAATTGCGACAGCAAACCGAGGGTGTGCGGTGAGCGCTGGCCAAAGTCGCTTATGAATGCCACGCGCGCTCCAACGGGTGCGGCTGCAATCGCGGTCCTGATACCCGCGTCGATATCATTCGCATCCCGACAGCCGGCATCCAGCTGCAGATTGCTTTGAACCAGCTGTTGCAGCCATTGCAGCAGCCGTTGCTTGCCCTTGGAACAACGCCATTGAGCAGGCTCGACGCCGAACACCTGGCCGCCGACCCGATCATCATCTGTGTGCGCAAGCCAGCTCAGTATTGCGGCGATATCCAGAGCAGTGACCGACTTGAATCGATCCGTTGAGCCAAAAAACATACGGGCACGCTGATCGACGATCAGATACAACGGACACTCACGGGTGTCCTGGTATTGCCGCACCATCAGATCGGCGCGTCGTGCGCTGACACGCCAGTCGATCGAACGCGGATTGTCGCCGGGTTGCCAGTGGCGAATTTCGCGAAACTCGGTACTGTTCCCGGCCCGATCTGACTGGCGACGCCCGGGTAACTCAAACAGGGATTGCAAGGAGTCGACAGTCTGGAGTCGACGCACCACATGGCGCCAGTCGATCAATTGCTGCGAGCAAGCATAGATACCTCTGGGCGCATCACTTGTGCTGCCCTCCATCAGGTTACCGGCACCAGATTCAATAAATCATCGATGATCGCATCGCTGCTGACGCCACGCGCCTGTGCGGCCATTGCCGGTACCACTCGATGCCGCAAACAATCGTGGGCAAGCGCCTGCACATCATCTGGCGTGACATAGTCTCGCCCCTGCAGCCAGGCGCGTGCCCGGCTGCATCGATCCAGCGCCATCGTCGCCCGCGGGCTGGCGCCGTGCTCGATCTCGCGATCCAGTGCGGAACCGTAGGGCGTGGTGTCACGCGACGCTACAATCAGCGCCAACAGGTAGTTCTGCACCGCCTCACTCATATGCTGATCGGCTATCTGGCGGCGAGCGGAGAATATCTGCGCCACCGAGAGTATTGGCGCAAGCACCGGCGCTGCCTGCTCCTCGGCCCGACCCAGCAGCAGAATCTCGCGCTCAATGTTGATGTCCGGGTAGTCGATGTCGGTCTGCATCAGAAACCGATCGAGCTGCGCCTCAGGCAAGAGATAGGTGCCCTCCTGCTCAATCGGATTGCGCGTTGCCATGACAAAAAACAGCGCCGGCAGTTCGTGGGTCTGGCCGCCAGCGGTTACCTGTCGCTCCGCCATACCCTCAAGCAGTGCCGCCTGCACTTTGGCTGGCGCGCGATTGATCTCATCGGCCAGTACGATCGAATGGAATATGGGTCCGGGAAGGAACTCAAAGCGGGCGGAGTCGGCATGGAAAATCTCGCCGCCGGTGATGTCAGCCGGCAACAGATCGGGCGTAAACTGAATCCGCTGGAACGATGCGTCGATTAAACCGGCCATTGTCCTGACGGCACGCGTCTTGGCCAGACCAGGGGCACCCTGCACCAACAGATGTCCATCGGACAACAAAGCAATCAGCATGCGCTCAACCAGTACTGGCTGACCCACCACCGCGCGACTCAAAGCCGCTTGAAGCTCGCTAAATACTTCCTGTTCAGTCACCCGTTTCCTCCGCTCGATCTGCGGCAGTATACGTTAAACGGTCATTTTGCCGACCCGGCGAGCATCTTGCTTAACTACAATGTCGAATGAACACTGCCCTGCGACAGGGACAACTCTGTGCGCTGTCGTCGATCTATTTTGAAATGATTACTTGTAGAAAAGGCTGTAATCTCTATAATGGGCGGGTACGTGAGTTTATCGATTGATTAATTGCACTGTCCTGGAGCAAATCCCGGCCCGAATACACGCACACTGGAATGTATCGCGCGACTCCATACCGTGAGTCAAACAGGTTTTAAACATTCCCGCCCACCTCAGCGTCTTTGTGTCGCAACCATTGATTGCTGTCTGGAGGGAAACACGCATGCAGTCCTGTCGACCGGAAAGGCCTCCGCACATCAGCGCATCCGAAACAGATAAAACAGTTACCGACTACACCCCCGACCATTGTTTTCCATCACTTCTTTTTAATTGACCAACGGGCAGCCCGATTTGGGCAGCATTGTTCCGAGCATGCTATCCCCCGTTAATTCAGACCGCGAGATCATTGTGTGAGTCAAGCTACAGACGACATTCAACTACAGGTATGGAAGGACCTGGCGCTCAGCAAACAACTTCTGGCAAACGAAGTCATCAAGGCACTCGACCTCGATTCCAACAGTTCGGCCGCCGACATTAAGGATGCGCTGAATAAACTGGTGGATCGCGCCAACCACGCAGACACAAACATCGCCAAGGCCCGCGCCAAGGCTGATGAATCGATCAACGAAATGCGCGCCAAGTTGAAAATGAGCGAGCACGCTCGCGCCAAGGCAGAGGGCGCTATCGATGAAACCGTGTCAGCTCGTGAATCAGCCGAGCACGCGCTTGAGGCCGGCCGACAAGCCAACGCCGATGCGTTGAAAAAAGCCAAAGCTGATCTGGCCAATCGCGACCGCGAGTTGAAGGCAATCAACACCGCGCTGGCCGATACGCCGGAAAATGTCGTCAAGAAACTCAAAGTGCTTAAAAAGCAGAAACACGACGAAAACACTGCCCGCAAAGCGGCTGAGTCGCAGGTCCGAACGCTGAAGAAAGAAAAGAAAGAGCTGCAGGACAAAATCGATGAAGGCGCCAAGACGCTGGAGCAAACCGGCGAACTGGTGACCGCCTATCGTGAGCTGCGCGAGCAATCGGAAAAAGCCTGCGAACGCCTCGCTGAGCTTCTGCCAGAAGGCGAAGATGCCATCGAGCTGCCGGAACAGGACGACAAACTGCTTGAAGGGCTGGATATGGCAGCCAGCAACGCAAGCGGCGACAAGAAAGACAAAAAAGATCGCAAAGAAGCCAAGTTGAAGAAAAGCGCCTGACCACAGTTAGTCAGGCAAGTCGCTCCTGCGACTCGGGTTGGGCGGGTTCAGAACAACTGCATCTGAGCACCGCCAATCGCCTCGAAGCTGGTATCCAGGCAATGAAGTATGCCGTCGGCAGCTGGTGCCAATTGCCGGCTGAGATAATGCTCATAGTCGGGCTCTGCCGTTAGAGCCACCACCGGTTCCGGCCCGTTTAGCGTAATCACGTACTCAATCCAGCGCCCGGCACTAGTTAGCTTTCGTGCCGCCTGAATGTGCGGTGGCACGTTGCGTTGATAGTCCGTCAGTTTGCGACGAATGCGCTTGCGATAAATCAGCTTGTCATCCAGCGCTCCGGCAACCAATTGTTCACGCGTGTCACGCACCAGTTCCTCGATCGGCAGATCCTGGAACACACGCTCGAACAACGCGCGCTGAAACTCTCGCGCCAGCGGCGTCCAGTCTGTCCGCGCCGCCTCCAGCCCTTTGATCATCAACTCGCTGTCACCGTTTTTGCTCGCGACATAGCCCGCATAGCGCTTTTTACTCCCCGACTCAGAACCTCGCACCGTGGGCATAAAAAAGCGCTGGAAATGCGTCTCGAACTCCACCTCAAGGCACGACTCCAGCCGATAATCCCTTGCCAGCGAATCACGCCAGTACTGGTTGAGTCGCCCCTGCAGCATTAGACCGCAACGCTCCACTTCCTCGGCATCAAAGCCAGGCGACAGCAGCACAAACAAAGAATCCGTATCTCCGTAGATGACCTGGAGATTTTCTTCCTCGATCAGTTGCCGGCTCGTCTGAATGATCTCGTGTCCGCGACGGGTGATACTGCTGGCAAGCCGATGATCGTGAAATCGGCAACCATTCGACCCGAGCACGCCATAAAACGAATTCATAATGATTTTGATCGCCTGCGACAACGGGGCGTTTGAATCGCGTTTGGCGAGATCGCGCTGGTGCCACAACTCGGTAATCAAACCCGGCAGAATATGCGTTTCGCGGGAAAAACTAGCACCGGCAAAACCCGGCACCGAATCCTCAGAATCAATCGCCATACCCAGCGGATCGATTAGAAAGCTGCGAATAATACTGGGGTACAGGCTTTTGAAATCCAGCACGATCACGTTGCGGTACAGGCCGGGCACTGAATCCAGCACATAGCCACCCGGACTGCCCAGACCTTCACGATCCCGCGAATAAGGCGCGACGTACCCCAGACGATGCATGCGCGGTAGATAGAGGTTGTCGAGCGTTTGCACCGAGCCACCAGTCTTGTCGATCGGCAACCCGGTCATCCGTGCCCGCTGCACGGCAAAATCGATGAGCTGCGCACGCTCGAAAATTTCACTGACCAGGCGACAGTCTTCTATGTTGTATCGCGCCAGCGCCACCTTGTCGGTCGCGAACAGATGATTGATTTCATCCACTCGATGGTCGCTTGCGATAATTTTGCCCCGACCGACGAGCTGATTGGCGACGTGATTCAGCGCAAAGCTCTCGAACGACCAGAACGCCGCGCGCAGCAAATCGATACCGTCAAGTACCGCGCGGCCGGGCACACGGGCCACGGTCAGGTTGGCGACCTGTCCCGGTTGCAGAATGGCACTGGCCTCACCACCTCGCCCCAGCGCCAGTGGCAAACCCAGCGCTTCACACTTGCGCGCGAGAAAGTCCAGATCAAAGCTAATCAGATTCCAGCCAATCAGCACATCGGGATCCAGCGATTGAAGCAGCGCAAAAAAGGCCTGCAACAACGCCGACTCGTCCTGAAAGAAACGCAAACTGAAATCTACTTCGGTGCCAGGTTGCAGATCCTGTTGTCCGTTTGCATCGACCATCAGCACAATCGACTGCGCACCACAGTGCACGCCGATCGAATAGAGCTCGCCACTCAAGCCGCGCGTCTCGATATCTATCGACGCGAGCCTCAGGTTCAATGCCGGCTGTGTAGCACGCCATCGCGGATTGAGCATTTCCACAAAGCCATCACGTTGCTGCACGACACCGCTGACTGCAAAGCCTGCGTTAATGAATCGCTCCGACAGGTATCGCTCGGCGGGCTTGATGTCGCTCTCATGCACATGCCCGCTACTGGCGTATTGCTGGTGCAGCTCAACCATCTGCCTCTGTTGCACGGTATAAATGGCATCCACCGGTGTGCTGCCGGGTACGCTGAGCTCGACCGAACGGCGCTCGGCACCGGCGGGCAACGACAATGAAAAATCGCGATCGACAAAACAGACTGCGCGCTGTCCCGGTACGCTGATGCGCAACGGCCCGCGCGCGCTGTGCGCCCAGAACGACAGATCGATACCATCTCGCGTATCGCGCCATTGTCGGCTCAGCAAGAAGCCTTCGATTTGCTCGACTGTTTCGGGTGGTTCAGGCACGCCTGCAGGAACTGGCAATTTGAGAATGCAAATCCTACCTGTTCATCGTACGTCTGTCGCAGAGAAATGCCGAGTGCACTCATTCAGGTCAGGACACGACATTATCGCCGGGCACAAAAAAACCCGCTCAAGTGGCGGGTTGTTTTGTACAGCGGGTAACGCAGTCGGGGCTTAGGCAGCCTTGCGACGGGTGCTCTTGTTGCGAGCCGGCTTCTTTGAAGCAACAGTGACGATGCGAGCAGAGATCTTGTGAATCTGACCGGCACCGGTAACGACGGCTTTCATTGCCTTCTCGCGCTTCTCACTGTCTCTCAGTCCAGCCTTGACGAGCTTCAGCTCTTTCTGGACCTTGGCGATTTCCTTGCGCAGCTTGGCGACGTTGGCTGCAGAAGACGCTGCACTCTTGCGAGCAACCGGCTTCTTGGCGACCGGCTTTTTAGCCGCTGGCTTGCGAGCAACCGCTTTGCGTGTGACAGGCTTCTTGGCAACCGGCTTTTTGGCCACCGACTTTCTACCGACTGACTTCTTTGCAGTAGATTTGGTCGCCGCCTTGCGGGCAGCCGGCTTGCGTGCTGCAGTCTTTCGAGCCGCTGGTTTGCGAGCTGCTTTCTTGGGTGCAGATTTGGTTTTCATTCTGGTATTAGCCATTATTCTAAACTTATCAGTTGGTTGGGAGTCTCGACAAAGCAAAAGCTGTGCACAAAGTTGCGCGTTTTGGCAGATGCGCTCGCTATTTGTTTATCAATTCGAAAAAACACCTTGTCACAGACGTTTTAACGCTCATTCAAAAGGTACATTCAAACCTTCAGTACCGATCTCAATCACCTCGAGTTCTTCCGCCGCGGTTACTGCACGCACGCACTCGGGCAACTTGTATGCACCGGTTTGCGCGACATCGCAATGCACCGTCTCGGAAAAGAATCGATCGACACGACCTGTCTTTCCCGCTGCGTTGAAATCGATCGATCTCGCTACTGCAGGCACTTCTTCAATAAGCTCCTGCTCCTCCAGAGATGAGGCAATTTTCGACTCGCCAGCATTCAAAATTCGCGATATTGGTTGCGGTCCCGTGGTACATCCAAAAGCCACCATCAACACCGGAACCAAAACAACACATTTGAATCCCATACAACCTCCACAAGCCAAAACACTACTACCCAGGAACGACATACTTCACGCTGGTGATCACCGACGATCGGCCCACTGTCCAAACAAAAAAGACAGCGCTTATGGACCATCGCCAAGCGATAACGCACAAGAGTGTAGGAGGAAATTGAACAATTGCCTGCTTTTTGACGTAGCAGGTGGCCTAAAAATGTGGAACAGGCACAACTTCGGTAAGGAAATCTAATAGCGCGCGCTAAATACCCGGCTCAATCTACGCGGCTGAACATCAACACAGTCTGACCTGCTCAGCCGATGACGACGCCTAAAAAGAGAAAAGACCTCTCAATGGCAGCGCTCGAAAAACACCATCTGTTATTGATCAGGAATCAATCGCTTTCCCAAACTGACATTCGCATCCTGGCTGTAACCGATTTTTTCATAGAACGCGAGGACTGCGCTGTTGCTTGCCCTGACCTGCAGATTAACCTTCGGACATCCTATCGCAATCAATCTGATCTCAAGCTCACGCACCAGACTTTCAGCGTAACCACGCCGCCGGTGATCCGGATCCACAGCGAGATAATTAATCCAGCCGCGATGACCTTCATACCCGCCCATCACCGTTGCGACGACCTCACCGGCGACGCAACCGACCAGAAACAGCTCGCGACCGACCTGCATTTTCCTTGCGATATCGCGCAGCGGATCGTTCCACGGCACTACCAGGTCGCACCGCTCCCAAACGGCAATCGTCGCTTGACGATCGTCGGGCTGAAATTCGCGAATCGATAACACTCGCGCTACTCTGCTTTCAATACTGCCAGCAGTTCGCCAGACTCGACCTGGCGCCCCGCCTGAATCAACACCTCTTCGATTTTGCCGGATTTTTCCGCGTAGAGCGTCGATTCCATTTTCATCGCTTCGAGCACCATCAGCGCCTGCCCTTTTTCAACACTGTCGCCGGCGACGACCGTTACATTCACTACCATCCCCGGCATACTCGCGGCAATGTGATCCGGGTTTTGCGGGTCGGCCAGGCGGTGCGAATCACTGGCGTTGGCGTGCGACGAATCGATCACTTGCACTTCTCTGGGCTGACCATTGACTTCAAAGAAGGCAGTGCATCGACCGTCTTCGCGCGTCTCGCTCATGGTCAGATACTTGATGATGATCGCCTTGCCGCGATCTTCGTCGATGACAATTTCCTCGCCGGGTTGCAGGCCATAGAAAAACGCCGGTGTCGGCAGCCCGCTGGTGTCGTCAAAGCGTTTGCGATGCTCGGCAAAATCCTCGAACACATCCGGGTATAGCAGCCAGCTCAGAGCATCGCGCTCCAGATTGTCTGAACTGCCGATATCAGCGACATGGGCACGTGCTGCTTTGAAGTCTGCCGCTTCAAGTGTACTGCCCGGCCTACCTCGAAGCGGTTTATCCCCACGCAGGATTCGCTTTTGCACCGCGCCGGGAAAGCCCTTATAGGGCTTGCCCATTTTGCCGGCAAAAAGATCGACCACTGATCGGGGAAAGGCGAGCTCGCGCTCCTTGTCCATCACATCCTCAACGGACAAATTGTTCGCCACCATGAAAAGCGCCATGTCGCCAACAACCTTTGACGTCGGTGTCACCTTGACCAGGTCACCGAACAACTCGTTGACAGCGGCATAGGTGTCGCAGACGCGCGACCATTGATCGGCAAGCCCCAGCGCACGAGCCTGCTCAAGCAGATTCGTGTATTGCCCCCCAGGCATTTCGTGCTTGTACAGGTTGGCGCTGGCCGGCAGCGTTTCACTTTCAAACGGGGTGTAGAACTCTCTCACCTGACGCCAGTAGTCGGCAATCGCATCGAGGTTATCGGTGGAGAGCTTGCTGTCACGCTTGCCAAACCTGAGTGATTCGACCAGTGTGTTGAGGTTGGGCTGCGAGGTACCACCCGACAGCGGTGCCATGGCCCCATCGGCGATGTCGAGCTTGGCACCGGCGGCGCTGAGAATAGCGGCAGCCTGGATTCCGGCGGTATCGTGCGTGTGAAAGTGCAGCGGAATGTCGATTTCGGATTTGAGTGCCTGCGTCAAAACCTTTGCCGCCTCCGGCTTGCACAGCCCGCCCATATCCTTGATACACAATATATGTGCTCCCAGATCCTGAAGCTGACGGGCCAGATCGAGGTAGTAGTCGAGTGTGTACTTGGTGCGTCCGGGGTTTAGGATATCACCGGTATAGCAGATGGCGGCCTCACAAATCGCACCGCTGCGCACCACGCTGTCCATGGTGACTTTCATGTTCGGCACCCAGTTCAGCGCATCAAAAACACGGAACACATCCATACCGCACTGCACCGATTCCTTGATAAACGCTTTGACAATATTGTCTGGATAGTTAACGTAGCCGACGACACTGGAGGAGCGCACCAGGCACTGAAACAGAATATTCGGCACGCGTTCACGCATCTGTTCCAGCCGCTGCCACGGACACTCTTTCAGAAACCGCATCGAGGTGTCGAAGGTTGCACCACCCCACATTTCAAGTGAAAACAGATCGGGCGCAAGATGCGCGTAGCTTTCAGCGATGTTCAGCATATCGACAGTGCGCATGCGCGTGGCAAACAGCGACTGGTGGGCATCGCGAAACGTGGTGTCGGTGATCAATAGCCGCTTTTGCTTTGCCGTCCAGTCCGCCAGGCCCTGGGCGCCGGACTTAAGAAAAATATCGCGCGTGCCCGGTTTCAATTTGGCGGTATTGTCGAATTCGGGTAGCGGCACGGGATCACGCCGAGTCGCCACCGGTCGATCCGCCACCAGCGGGTTGCCGTTCAACGCCACATCGCCAAGATAGCTGACGATGCGCCCGGCCCGGCTCGGCTCGCGATGAAAGTCGAATAGCTGTGGCGATTCATCGATAAACCGGGTGTGACAATCGCCGGCGCGAAAGACCGGATCGTCCAGTAGTTTGAGCAGGAACGGAATGTTGGTCTTGACGCCGCGGACGCGAAATTCATTGAGCGCGCGTCGCATACGCAGCACGGCGCGTTCAAAGTTTCGCCCGCGGGCGCTGATCTTGACCAGCATCGAGTCGTAGTAGGGTGTCACCACCGCGCCGGCAAACGCGCTGCCAGCGTCGAGACGAATGCCAATACCGCTGGCCGATCGATACTGCGCAATTCGACCGTAATCAGGCATGAAGTTGTTGCCCGGATCCTCGGTGGTAACGCGACATTGCAGCGCAAAACCGCTGACACTGATATCTGCCTGATCGCCAATCGCAAGCTCATCGTTTGTGAGCAGACTGCCCTCGGCAATCAGTATTTGCGCACGGATCAGATCGAGACCGGTAACTTCCTCGGTAACGGTATGCTCCACCTGGATGCGCGGATTGACCTCGATAAAATAAAAATCGCCGCTGTTGGCGTCGACCAGAAATTCGACCGTACCGGCGTTTTCATAGCCCGCATGGCGCGCGATATCGCAGGCGGCGTTACAGATTTTTTCACGCAGCGCCAGATCCAGATTCGGTGCCGGCGCTATTTCCACTACTTTCTGGTAGCGCCTTTGAACGGAACAATCGCGCTCGTATAAATGCACGAGGTTGCCGGCTGAATCACCGAGAATCTGCACCTCGATATGACGCGCACTGGCGACAAACTTTTCAATAAACACCTCTTTGCTGCCAAATGCCGCAAACGATTCGCGCTGCGAAGCCTCCAGCGCCTCGGCGAAGTCATCGGCGCTCTCGACCACCCGCATACCGCGCCCGCCGCCGCCGTGGGCTGCCTTTAACATCACCGGAAATCCGGTCGCCGCTGCCTGTTTGGCACCCGCTGCCAGTGATTTGATTGAGCGCTTGCTGCCACCGAGCACCGGCACACCCGCCTTGCGGGCGAGTTCGCGTGCGCTGGTCTTGTCACCCAACGATTCCAGCGTTTCATTCGTTGGCCCAATAAAGACAATGCCACTTTCGCGGCAGCGCCGGGCAAATTCAGGGTTTTCTGACAAAAAACCATAGCCGGGGTGGATGGCATCGATGTTGTGCTTCAAGGCCAGTGCGATGACGCCTTCAATATCGAGATAACTGCGAATCGGTTCACCTGGCTCACCAATCTGATAGGCCTCGTCAGCCTGAAAGCGATGCAACGCGTAGCGATCTTCGTAGCTGTAAATCCCAATCGCCTGCAGGCCCAGTTCGTGCGCGCTGCGAAACACGCGAATGGCAATCTCACTTCTGTTCGCCACCAGTATTCGATTGATCTTTTTTCGTTGCATCGAAGCGCTCCATTGACAGCTGTGCTCACTGCAATCCACTGCGCAGTGGTGTGCCACCTCGCGTGCGGCGGCGGGAGGGAGGGGAAAGGCCGCGTCCGATCGAACGCGGCGGGAAAATCAGCGTTGCAATACGATCAGCGGTACAGGCGCTGCGCGCCCATTTGATCGTGGATCGCGTTGGACTGCTGCTCGGTAATTCGCAGCCCTTGCGCCAGTGCATGAAGAAACTGTGCTTCGGTCTGGTTATCGAGCTGAATCGCCATCAGCGACATCGCGTAGACCTTCTCTTCAATACCGCGCGGCACCGTCTGAATAAATGACTGCACGTTGGTGCCCCGCGCCATCTCGGCGCGGATAAAATCGGCCTCGGCGCGACCGACGTTGCCGGCTCTTTTCAAAATGGCCTGTTGCTCCTGCTCATCGAGCCCGCCGTCGGCCATGGCTGCCTGAATCATCGCACGCAGGTAGACTTCGGACTGGCTGGCATTGTCGGGTAACTGCGTTGGCGAATCGAAAGGGTTATTGCTATCACCGGGTGCCGCGCCGCCGCGCCCCTGTTTATTGCCCAGTTCGCGCAGCGCCTTGCCCAACAGATCACCCAGACCTCCCGACCCCGCACCAGAATCCGAACCGCCGAATATGCCGCCACCGGTATTGCGATCAGAGTTGTCGCCGCCGCCGAATACACCACCGCCGCCGCGCTGCTGATCACCACCGAATATCCCGCCACCCGACTGTTGGCCACCGCTTTTGCCGACACCGAGCAGATCTTCAAGCATTTTGGCACCGGATTGCGAGGCGAGACCGCCATTGCCACGTCCGCCACCGCCAAGCAACTCAGTTAGAATTTTCGTCGTATCAACCATGTTTACTCTCCATCATTAGCTACCAGGTACAGCGCGACACACAACAATGGGTGCCAAAAGACCACTGCGGATGGTACCACACAGACAGTTGCAGAGATTCGCGGCAAATGTAAATCAGGTTTGCCGATCAGCCCGATTTGTCCGCCGCGCGAGCGTTGATCCGCTCTACCAGCCCCTCCAGGTTGTAGCCGGCCTGCGCTGCGATCTGAAGTATCTCTGCGGTATCTCTTTGTCCCGCCTGACTCAAAGCCCACAACACAGTGCAGCGCGTGCCCGATCGACAATAGGCCAGTAGTGGTCGTGGCAGATTTTCGGTGTGCTCGGCGAAGGTGTCGACATCCTCGTCGGTGATCACCGCACCATTGACCGGTTGCCACTCGATCAGCAAACCCAGTGCCTCGGCTTGACGTTGTATGTCCGCGTACGCGGGCTGGCCCTGCTGCTCGTGGTCTGGTCGATTGCACAGCACGGCGCGAAACGCGCGCTCGTCGAGCTCTGCGACGTCGGCAGGTTCAATCTGCGCTGCGACGTAGAGATCATCAGTCAGTTTTCTAATATCTGCCATATTTGGTTTGCCTGCTTGTTCGGGTGATCTCACCGCAAGGGGTCAGTCACTGTTTAGAGAACTTCCAGCCACTGGGTCCAGCGATTGTCGCCGCGATTGGCTGCGCGCGTGAGGCGCTATCCGCGGCCGCGGTACCCCGGCACATTTTGATCGGCCACCCAGACGCCAGCGGGCAGCTCACCGTGCTGAAAGAACACGTCTATCGGAATGCCGCCGCGCGGATACCAGTAGCCACCGATGCGCAGCCATTTGGGCTCGATGGTATCGATAAGCCGCCGTGCAATACCAACGGTGCAGTCTTCGTGAAATGCACCGTGGTTGCGAAAAGACCCCAGAAACATTTTTAGTGACTTGCTCTCGACGATGCGCGGCCCGGGCACATAATCGATCACCAGGTGTGCAAAGTCGGGTTGAGCGGTCAGTGGACACAGCGAGGTGAATTCAGGAGCCGAGAACCGCACGCAGTAGTCGACGTCCGGCTGCGGGTTGGCGACCGATTCCAGCACTGCCTCTTCGGGCGACGCCGGCAACCCGACCGAGCTGCCGAGTTGCTTCAGATCGGCGTAGGTTTTGTCGTCACTCACGGTGCAATATCCTGCTGTAAAATGAAACTTTCCGAGCGGCGCCAAGGCCAAAGCACGGACGCCGAACTATACCTGTTTGCGCGAAAATTTTAAGAAAGAAACAGCAATTGTGTTGTGCGCCAGCGGCAACAGTGCAAGCTTTGCCGAGTGCAAACACACCGCCTATCAGCTGACAGCCCGAGACTCCACATGAACGCCGACAAGCTACGATCCCAACAGGACCGCGACATCGCCGACCGCCTGATGCAAACCGCCGAGGTGAAGCGGGTCAACGAGTGGATAGAGAAGCGCGAAGAGGATGGCCCGACCGGTACCCGACGGCGTCTGCTGGCGACATCGGTTCGGCTGAGCCGCACTATGGCCCCCTGGCTTCATACCATGGCCGATGAATGCATCGAACTGCTGGATGTAAAAATCCCGCTGGAACTCTATGTCTATTCCAGCCCCACCTATAACGCCGCCTGCGTCAAACCCGAGGAGGGGCGGCTGTTCATTATGTTCTCGTCCAGTTTGCTTGAGGCATTCGAAGGGCCGGAATTGCGGTTTGTACTCGGCCACGAACTCGGCCATCACTTGTACGGCCACCACGACATACCGATCGGCTACCTGCTGCAGGGCAAGGCCCGACCGAACCCGAAGCTGGCGCTGCAACTGACCACCTGGTCGCGCTACGCTGAAATCTCCGCCGATCGCGCCGGTGCTCACTGCGCGCAGAATCTCGAAGGCGTGGCCCGCTCGCTGTTCAAGCTCGCCTCGGGCTTGAGCAGTTCTCTGGTCAATTTCAACATCGACGAATTCATGCAACAGGTCGATGAAATGCAGTCGGCCGATGCGGAGCCTGGCCAGGGCGCCCCGACCGAAGACTGGTTCATGACGCACCCGTTCAGCCCGCTGCGCGTCAAGGCGCTGAAACTCTTTGATCAATCTGAACTCGCCCGCGACGGCGGCCAGTCGATTACCGAACTGGAGGCCGGCGTGCAAGTGTTGATGACGCTGATGGAGCCAAGCTATCTGGAGGGCCACACTGACGCAGACGAGCGTATGCGTCGGCTACTGTTTGCTGGCTCCATTGCCGTAGCCAACGCCAACGGTGATGTCTCCGATCGGGAAATCGCCGTGTTCGAGAAATTTTTCGGCAAACGGGCCTATAGCGACGAACTGAACCTGGACATGCTCAGCCGCGATCTACCCGACCGCATCGAGCAGGTCAAGGTGGTGACGACGATCGCCCAGCGCATGCAGATCATTCGCGATTTGTGTACCGTGGCGCGAGCCGACGGCAAGACGTCGGCGGCAGAATCTGCGCAAGTGGAGTCGATCGCACGGGCGCTGGACATTCAGCCCCTGTTTGTCAGCCAGGCGATGGCACTGGAAATCGACCTTGACTAATTGCCAGCCGATTTGTCCGGACAAGCGTCTGAGGTTGTATCATGCAACGCATTCTGCGTATCCGAGCGAGCAATATGGCTACCCACACAATCACGCCCTACCTGACGGTCAATCGCGCCGACGAGGCGATCAGTTTTTACGAAGCCGCATTCGGCTTTGAGGAGGTGGGCCCAAGGCTCGAAGACAATCAGGGCAACATCATTCACACCGAGATGAAGCTCGGCGACAGCTCGATCATGTTATCCGAAGAGATGCCGGGGTTTGGCAACAAGGGCCCCAAATCGCTGCGCGGCACCAGTGTGAGAATCGGCCTGCAGGTCGAAGACGCACATGGTCTGGCCAGCCGCGCGCAAACTGCAGGCGCCAGACTCGAGGCACCGGTTGAAGATCAATTCTATGGCCAGCGCACCGGCCGGCTGATCGATCCGTTTGGCCACGTGTGGATCATCTCGCAAGAGGTTGAACAGCTCACTCGCGAAGAGATTCAGCAGCGCACGCAGGAGTACTTTCGCAGCCAAACCTGACTGCGTGTGAGTTCGGCTCGCGTTTAAGGGACTAGACGTCTTGCCCGGCCAAAAACAGCCAGGTCTCGACCACGGTATCCGGATTCAGCGAGACACTGGATATGCCCTGCTCCATCAGCCATTTGGCCAGATCTGGATGATCAGACGGCCCCTGCCCACAAATGCCCACGTATTTACCGGCATCGTTGGCGGCACGAATCGCCATGGCGAGCATTTTCTTCACCGCCGGGTCGCGCTCGTCAAACAGATGAGCGATCAGACCGGAATCGCGATCCAGCCCGAGCGTCAGCTGGGTCAGATCGTTGGAGCCGATTGAAAAGCCATCAAACTTCTGCAGGAACTCCTCGGCCAGAATCGCATTGCTCGGCACTTCGCACATCATCACGATGTTGAGATCATTTTCGCCACGTCGCAGACCATTATCGGCCAACAGACTCAACACCTCGTCAGCCTCTTCGAGCGTGCGCACGAACGGCACCATGATCCAGACGTTGGTCAGCCCCATCTCGTCGCGCACTTTCTTCAGCGCACGGCACTCGAGCTCAAAACACTCGCGAAACGACGACGAAATATAACGCGAGGCGCCGCGAAAGCCGATCATCGGGTTCTCTTCGTCCGGCTCGAAGATGTCACCGCCCAGCATGTTGGCATACTCGTTCGATTTGAAATCACTGAGTCGCACGATGACTGGATCGGGCGCAAAAGCCGCCGCCAAAGTGGCGACCCCCTCGGTCAGTTTCTCAACGTAGAAATCCACCGGAGAGGCGTAACCTGCCGATCGCTCCTCGATCTGCTTGCGCACGCCCTCGTCCATCGCATCGAAATTCAGCAACGCTTTGGGGTGCACGCCGATGGTGTTGCTGATCATGAATTCCAGCCGCATCAGACCAACACCAGCGTTGGGCAGGCGCTGGAAATCAAACGCGCGCTCCGGGTTGCCAACGTTCATGGTGATTTTGAACGGCAGTTCCGGCAGCGTATCGAGCTTGATCTCATTGACCTTGTATTGCAACTGGCCGTGGTAGACCTTGCCGGTGTCGCCCTCGGCACAGGAGACCGTGACATCCAGCCCCTCTTCCAGCTTGTCGGTCGCATCACCGCAGCCAACCACTGCCGGCACGCCCAGTTCGCGTGCGATGATCGCCGCGTGGCAGGTGCGGCCTCCGCGGTTGGTGACAATCGCCGAGGCGCGCTTCATCACGGGCTCCCAGTCAGGGTCCGTCATATCGGTAACCAATACATCACCAGGCTGCACGCGCGACAAATGCTCAAGGCTTGGAATATTCCGCACTTTACCAGAACCAATTCGCTGCCCGATGCTGCGCCCCTCAACCAGCACTTCCGTGGCATCGGCATCCAGCTCATAGCGACGAATCACGTTTTTGTCTTCGCGGGATTCAACAGTTTCCGGACGCGCCTGAAGTATATACAGCTGACCGTCTATCCCGTCTCTGCCCCACTCGATATCCATCGGGCGGCCATAGTGGCGCTCGATGGTGACTGCCATCGCCGCAAGCTCTGAGGCCTCGGCGTCTGATAGACTAAATTGATACTGCTCATCGGCGCTGGTGTCGACGACCTCAACGGCAACGTCACTGCCATACACCATTTTGATCTGCTTGCTGCCCCGATTGCGGCGCAATATCGCAGGCTTGCCAGCGGCAAGTGTTGGCTTGTGGAGATAGAACTCATCCGGATTGACAGAGCCCTGTACCACGCATTCACCCAGCCCCCAGGATGAAGTTATAAACACCACATCCTCAAATCCGGTTTCTGTGTCGATCGAGAACATCACACCGCTTGCGCCGACATCGCTGCGCACCATGCGCTGCACACCGGCTGACAAGGCCACGTCGGCATGATCGAAGCCCTGGTGAACGCGATACGAAATCGCACGATCGTTATATAACGAGGCAAAGACTTCCTTCACTCGCAACAGCACCTCATCGATGCCACTGACGTTCAGGAACGTCTCCTGTTGACCGGCGAACGATGCCTCGGGCAAATCCTCAGCGGTAGCCGACGAGCGTACCGCGACGGAAATGTCGCCGTCTGCCTGCAATTGCGCATAGGCTTCTCGAATATCTGACTCAAGCTGGTCCGGAAACGGCGTTTCCAGCACCATCTTGCGTATTCTGGCGCCAATTTGTTCCAGCGCGTCTACATTCTCTACATCGAAGTCGACTAGCAGGCGGTTGATATTGTCAGCCAGATCGTTGTGCGACAGAAAGTCACGAAACGCATCGGCAGTGGTGGCGAACCCACCTGGCACTCTGATTCCGGCATCGGCTAGATTGTGTATCATCTCGCCCAGCGAGGCGTTCTTGCCGCCAACCCGGCCCACATCGTTCATGCCGAGCTTGTCGAACCAGATTACATAGTTTGCCATGTGTTTTTCCGTTCAAGTCCGGAGGCTGGCAGCTTTGTGCGGGCACACTACGCCCCCGTCAACAACGCCATTCATCAGACGAAACTGTTCAATAACTAACGCGTCCGGGACGACCGGACAGCGCTTGCAAAGCTCATCGGGGAATCATCGTGCAGTCACGATCCGCCTTCATCATTTCTGACCGGACCGGCCTGACCGCCGAGGCATTGTGTCACAGCCTTATCAGCCAGTTTCCGCAAATAAATTTCAAAATTGAAACGCTGCCCTTCGTCGACACGCCCGACAAGGCACGTTCAACGGTAGAACGCATCAACTCGACAATTCAGATCGATGGCACTCGCCCACTGGTATTCGCCACGCTCGTCAACGATGACATTCGTGAGCTCATATCAAGCAGCAGGGCCGTATTTTTTGATCTCTTTGATACATTTATCGATCCACTCGAGAGGGAACTTGAAGTGGAGTCGTCACATTCGGTGGGTAAATCGCACGGTGTGATGGATGTTGCGCAATACTCATCCAGGATCGGCGCGGTCAATTACGCACTCAGCACCGACGATGGACTCGAAACCTCGCACTACGGCGGCGCCGATGTCATTGTGATCGGTGTCTCGCGATCCGGTAAAACGCCAACCTGCCTCTATCTTTCACTGCAGTTTGGCATCTACGCCGCAAACTACCCGCTGACGGCCACGGAACTTGACCATTCTTCCCTGCCGACTTCACTGGCGACCTACAAAGAAAAGATCTTTGGACTGACTATCGATCCCTTCAGGCTGCAGCAAATTCGCCAGGAACGATACCCGGGAGAGAGCTACGCGGCGGCAAAAAACTGTCAGTATGAAGTTGCGCAGGCCGAAGCCATGTACCGCGCCTGCAACATTCCGTTCGTCAACACCACCAAGATGTCAGTCGAGGAAATAGGCGCCCACATTCTGCACACAGCAGGATTGAAGCGAAAGTTCTGACTTGAACAGCAAAAACACGGGGCACCATTGCGGCACCCCGTGCTCAACCTAAACGCTCAGACAGGCGTCAACTTAGAAGTCGTGACGCAGGTAGATACGAACGCGATCGTCTTCAACAGAATCTTGTGTCTGGAAAGCCAGACCCATTTGAACCTTCGGGATACCTTTGTACAGGTAACCCAGCATGGTGCCGTCATCTTCCGCAGCGCCTTGCTCTGCAGTCCAGATTTCAGCAGTTACGCTGTGAGGTCCAGCACCGTATGACAGAGTGATCGCGAGTTCTTCGAGATCGTCGTTAGACGCATCTGAGTCAGTTGTGGTGATCAGCGCCTTCAGGCCAACACCGGCGATGCCGTACTTGATGCCAATACCAGTGCGGTCGGTGCCACCAGCGTCATCGCTGTCGATACCTGCTGACAGTCCGAAACCAGCGATGTCATATGAAGCCGCTACCTGGGTGCGAGTAATGCCGTCGCCGAGGTCATCGCCATCTTCGTCACCGAACTGTGCAGTTGCCTCAACACCGAAACCACCGAAGCTGCCGCTGTAGCCGATAGAATCTACCAGACGGAAAGACATGCTGCTGAAACAGGCCAGAGTGAAGGGATCACAGCCGACCGCGCCAACCTTGTTGAAGTATGCAGACCAGATTGAACCGACCTGGATTTCACCCCAACCACCTTTGAAACCGATGTAAGACAGACGGTTTCCGTTGCCGCCGCCAACGATCGCTTGCGAACCGTCAACGCCGAATTCGTACCGACCGATGATTGAGTTGCCACCGCCGATGTCACGGCTGGCCTTGATGCCGAAACGTGAACCGGAGTTTTCCAGACTTTCCTCAGCACCGGCAACGTCGATACCCAGTGCGATACGTGAATACAGAGAGGCGTCTGCCATGGCCGCTACCGGCGAGAGCATCGCGCAAACTGCTGCAGCTGTGAGAGTCTTTTTCATTGTGTAATCTCCAGATTGGCTCGTTTGATTGTGACTTGTAAATAAGGCTAGTGAGCCGGCGCGGACTTTCCCTCCGCAGCTGACTGTGGCGAAACGATACCGCGGCATTTGCAGAAATACAACAATTTTTTAACCATGCTTTACAGATTTGACTGCCTGGAGCACATTGAAACTTACAAATAATTGTTTTTATTGAAGTTTATTTTTACAACAAATCATATATTTGCTATTTTGCAACACTTTGTGTCGGTTTATGTGACAGTTTTTTTGTCGCACTGCGGCTAATAAGCCTCCTTTCCTGCAACAACATCGACCATTTGAACGACCTTGCCCAACACACAGCTGAATAGACAAATCTTGTACATTGCCCCTTCCGATCCAGCCAACTAGCGCTATGCTATTAAGTTCATCTGGGGCTGCGCCTGCCCCGATCCTCAACGCCCACGAGATTTACTCATGAAAGTA
>CAZNIS010000009.1:108897-137961 GCA_964573105.1 uncultured Granulosicoccaceae bacterium | reverse complement strand
TGGCGCTGTTTTCACGTGTGGGCGGCGGTATTTTCACCAAAAGTGCCGACGTCGGCGCTGATCTGGTCGGCAAGGTTGAGGCGGGAATCCCTGAGGACGATCCGCGCAACCCCGGTGTTATCGCCGATAACGTGGGTGACAACGTGGGCGACATCGCTGGCATGGGATCGGACATTTTCGAATCCTATTGCGGCAGTATGATTGCGACCATCGCGATTGCAGCGACCATGTCCGCGCAGCAGCTGTCCGATTTGGGCGAAGGGCTGACGGCATCGACTCTGAGCTTCCTGCCGCTTGCGCTTTCATCAATGGGTTTGATCTGCTCGGTGCTGGGTATCCTGCTGGTGAAGAGAATGTCGGGTGATGCGCCTGAAAAGGCACTGCGCACCGGTACCATCGGCTCTGCAGCGTTGTTTGTCATCGCCGCGCTCGTGCTTACTCTGGCCACGACTGTACCGATGGCTGTCTGGTGGTGTGTGGTTGCGGGTGCCGTCGGCGGTATCGTCATCGGTCTGGTCACTGAGTACTACACCGGTGGGCCGCCGGTACGCCGCATTGCCCAGGACGGCGAAACCGGTTCTGCGACAGTCATGATCTCGGGTCTTGCCACCGGCATGGAATCGGTCGTGGTACCGGTTCTGACCCTGTGTGTCATCATTTTCGTCTCCAGCGAGTTGGTGGGACTCTACGGGGTAGGCATCGCGGCGGTTGGCATGCTGGCTACCGTTGGTATCACCATGGCGATCGATGCCTATGGCCCGATTGCCGATAACGCAGGCGGCATCGCCGAGATGTCCGGGATGGGTGAAGATACCCGCGCAATCACCGATGGACTCGACGAAGTGGGCAACACCACTGCTGCCATTGGTAAGGGCTTTGCGATTGGCGCGGCAGGTCTGGCAGCGCTCGCGATTATCGCGGCCTTCATTCAAACCATCATCGGCAAGTACCCGGATTTCACGCTGGATATCGGCAACCCACGGGTACTGATCGGTATGTTCATCGGCGGCATTTTCCCGTTCCTGGTGAGCGCGATCACGATGCGAGCCGTCGGCGCTGCCGCTTTCGACATGATCAAGGAAATTCGCCGGCAGTTCCGCGAGATTCCAGGCCTGCTGGAAGGCACTGGCAAGCCGGATAACGCTCGCTGCGTATCGATCGCCACCACAGCGGCACTCAAGCGCATGATCCTGCCGGGTGTTCTGGCGGTTGGTGCACCGCCTGTGATTGGCTTTGGCATTGGTCCGGAGGCGCTCGGTGGTTTCCTCGGTGGCGCACTTGTCGGCTGTGTGATGCTGGCGCTGATGATGGCCAACGCCGGTGGCGCCTGGGACAACGCTAAAAAGTATGTCGAGAAAGGCAACTTCGGCGGCAAGGGTACTGATGTCCACGCGGCAGTTGTGGTGGGTGACACCGTTGGCGACCCCTTCAAAGACACATCAGGTCCAGCGATGAATATCCTGATCAATGTGATGGCCATCGTGTCTCTGGTGATTGCACCGCTGCTCTAGCGGTTGCACATCCCCCGATGTTGAAAAAGCCCGGTCCTCGACCGGGCTTTTTTTTGCCCGTACCAGAATCGGTGCGGCTGTCAGGCGTCTGCATTTGGGCGTTGTTCGACTTTGCTTCATTTCCCCTTGGATAGAACCGGCAGCGGCGCTTGCCTGGTTTGTATGCGGGCCACTAGAATTCTGGCCGGTTTGGTCCGCCCAATTATCTATCGGGAAATTCAGCTTGTTTTTTCTTCTGCGTCAGTTTTGGTGTGCTCGCTTGTGCATGGTGTTGAGCCTGTGCTTATGTTTGTCGAGTAATGGTTTTGCCAACTACGTTGATCGCGCCGAGGTGCGCGATTTCATCGACCGGATGGAAAGCGAACACGGCATGGATGAGGCAGCATTAACACGCCTTTTTGCCGAAGTAAAAAAGCAGGACCGGGTGTTGGAATTGATGCAACGGCCCGCCGAAAAGCGTCTTGAATGGGGTGAGTACAGACAGATATTTCTCACCGAAGAGCGAATTGAGGCCGGCGTTGAGTTCTGGCGCGAACACGAGGATGTTCTGGCGCAGGCTCAATTGCGCTATGGCGTACCTGCAGCGATTATCGTCGCGATTATCGGCGTTGAGACCTTTTTTGGCCGAATCTCCGGTGGGTTTCCGGCGATCGATACGCTCACTACGCTCGCGTTTGATTATCCGCGGCGCGCAAAATTCTTTACCAGCGAGCTTGAACAATACCTGTTGTTGACTCGTGAGACTGGCCTTTCCGCCACTGAGCTGGAGGGATCTTACGCTGCGGCCTTCGGCTTGCCGCAGTTCATTTCAAGCAGCTATCGCGCTTACGCGATCGACTTCGACGACGATGGCAAGCGCGACTTGTGGAACAGTGTGCCTGACGCTGCAGGCAGTGTTGCCAACTATCTGTACCGGCATGGCTGGAAGGGCGGTCAGAGTATTGCGGAACGGGCAAAATGGGATGCCCGTGCAACGACACTGCTGGCCAAGCGGCTGCCAAAACCGGAGCATCAATTAGGCGCGCTGAATAAGGCGGGTATCTATCCAAAACGTAAAGGCAACGGTACATACAGCTTATTACAGTTGAAGGGTAGCCAGGGCGCAGAGTACTGGATTGGTCATCACAACCTCTATGTGATAACTCGCTATAACCACAGTACGTTGTACGCCATGGCCGTGTTTCAACTCAGCGAAGCGATTCGTTCGCGCTATTAGGGTGTAAGCCCTCTTGGTCCTCTCTTTTCAGGAGTCTAGATGAAAATTGTTAACGCGGTGGCGATTACGCTATCGATTGCGGGTGTCAGTGGCTGTTCATTGCTTCCGGTGGGCGAACGCGTCCCCAGCCAGTTTGCCAGCCGCGATGCCGCAGACCAGGGCGGCCCGCAGGTGCGTTTGAGTGAGCGTGGCAATATGGATTCGTACGTGGTGGGCGGTACGCGCTATCACACGCTAAAGTCGGCGCATGGGTATTCCGCTCGTGGCGTTGCATCCTGGTATGGCCCCAATTTCCACGGGCGCTCGACTTCCAACGGCGAAGTCTACGATATGTATCGACTGACGGCAGCGCATCGCGCACTGCCGCTGCCAACTTACGCTCGCGTAACGCACCTGGGCAACGGCAAGTCGGTCGTCGTCAAGATCAATGATCGTGGCCCCTTTTCGGGTGATCGACTGCTCGACCTTTCATTCGCTGCAGCGCTTAAACTTGGCATGGTGAATGAGGGCACGGCGATGGTGGATATTCAAGCGCTGTCCGCCAAGGAGCTTCTCGCAATGACAGGCCCTGAAAACACCATGGGTATAGATTTTTACGACCCGATGGCTGAACAGCAGGGTACCGGCGAGGACGGTGAACTCGTGACCGTGGCGGCTGTGTATCACGATCAGAACAGTGTAGAGGCGATGTCGGCAGAGGCGGCAGAAGAATTAAAGGAAATTGCCAATGCCAAAGGGGTCGTAGCGAATGCTGAGCTCGACGCTGCTGCCGCAGAGGTGGGCAACATTGTCGAGCCTGCGGAGTCTGTAGCGGCAGTGGCCGATACGCTTGATATCGTGGCGCAGGACAGCGATGAGCCTGTGTATCAGCCAGGTCAAAGTATCGATCTTTCTTCGTTGCAGCAAGCAGAGCCGGTTGCTGCTGCAGCAGTCAGTGGAGAGACTGTCTATTATGTGCAGGCCGGCGTTTTCCCGACCGAGGATTTCGCAGAGCGTGCGGCGGTGGATATCGTGCTGGAAGTGCCAAACGAGGCGGTGACGATTAAACCGTTGAAGAATTCGGATATGTATCGGGTGACCATTGGTCCCGTTCTTCAGGCTGATCACGCTGAAAAGATCTCCGGCACATTGCACGCTGCCGGGCTGGATAACTTCACTGTCAAAGTGAAGGAATAGTCACCAAAGTGAGCGCGGCGAGTGCAATACTCGCCGCGTTGCAGGCGTTCGACACAGAAGATATTCAGTGTTCAGTCGTCTGTTGTTGTTTCGCTCTCCCACATCTTCCTGGCAAGAATGCAAATTGGTAAACCCGATGGATGGCCTTTTGTCTCGACGCGAATCTGCACAACGCAGAGTGGTCCAGTGACCCTTCTCCGGCTTTTCATATTGCTGTGCGTGGTTTCTCCGATGACAGCTTTCGCGCAAGCGCTGCCGATACCCGCGCCGCCGCAACTGGCAGCGACCAGTTATCTGTTGATGGACTACGACACGGGCACGGTGATCACCGAGAAGGATCCCGACAAGCGTGTAGAGCCCGCCAGTCTGACCAAGATGATGACGGCCTACCTTGTGCTCGGCGCGATCGCACAACAGGGAGTTAAGCCAGACGATCTGGTGTTTGTCAGCCGCAACGCGCACGCGGCGATTGGCTCGAGGACTTTTCTGGAACCCGAGTCACAGGTGACTGTCAGAGACCTGATGTACGGCCTTGTCGTGCAGTCGGGCAATGATGCGAGTATTGCCCTGGCGGAGCATATTGGCGGCAGTGAAGAAGGATTCGTGTCGATGATGAATCAGGTCGCCGCGCAACTGGGCATGAAGGACACGAATTTCGCAAACTCGACGGGATTGCCGCATCCGGAACACTATTCGACGGCCAGAGATCTGGCATTGCTCGCCAGTGTCATCATCCGCGATTACCCGCAGCACTATCGCCTGTACTCAGTGAAGGAATTCACCTACAACGGCATTCGGCAACGCAATCGCAATACGCTGTTGCTGCGTGACCCCAGTGTCGATGGCATGAAAACCGGCCACACAGAATCAGCTGGCTATTGTCTGGTGGCTTCTGCCAAACGAGACAATATGCGGTTGATCAGTGTGCTGCTGGGCGCGCGTAACGAAGAGCTGCGCAGCACCGAGAGTATGAAGGCGCTGAACTACGGGTTTCGCTTCTACGAGAACGTGACGCTCGGTGAACCTGGCTCCAAGCTTGGCGATGTCCGCGTTTGGGGCGGGGTGGCCGATGCGATCGATATGGGTGTTGAGCGTGGCCATCGGCTGACCCTTCAGAGCGGTCAATCAGAGCAATTGGAACGCAGTTTTCAGATTCAGCGTGGTCTGGTAGCGCCCGTCAGCCAGGGGCAGACGGTGGGTCGCATCGACTATACCCTGGACGGTAAACTCGTGGCGCAGTTGCCACTCGTCGCCCTGGGTGACGTACAGCGTGGTGGGTTTTTTAAGCGCAGCATGGATTCATTAAAACGTATGTTCAGCCAGTGAGGCACGCATACCCCCCGGGATCTCGACGTGGCCGATGACAGACCGGTGCAACACTTTCCCGACCGCTACTCGATCAAGGCGGTGGGTCGTGATGAAGCTGAGTTCGCCGCGCATGTGGTCGATATCATTCGCGGTGTTCTGGGTGCAGACAGTCCGGTTGACTTTCGCACGCGGCCGAGTCGAAACGGTGCTTATATCTCGGTGACGGCCTCGTTTACGGCACTAAGCCAGGATCAACTGGACGAAGTCTTTCGCACCGTCAATGCAGACACTCGCGTGGTGTGGGTGCTGTAACAACGCTTGATTGCTGCGGAAATTGCATTAACTTTATGTTTATGCAGCGTACCCCCGTGCTCAGGCAACTTGGCCTGCAACCCTATGCACCGATACATTGGCGCATGAGCGAATTCACCGATCAACGCAATCAGCAGAGTGCAGATGAGCTCTGGGCGCTTGAGCATCCGAAAGTCTATACCCTGGGACAGGCGGCCGACACTGCGCATGTTTTGAACGCCGGACAAATACCGGTGGTCAAAACAGACCGAGGCGGGCAGGTGACGTATCATGGGCCCGGTCAGCTGGTGTTGTATTGTCTGGTCGATCTGCGTCGCCACGGGATTGGCGTAAGATCGATGGTCACGCTGATCGAAGCATCCGTTATCGACTATTTGCAGCGTTTTGATATCGATGCACGCTCACGCGATGATGCGCCTGGCGTCTATGTCGGCGAGGCCAAAATTGCCGCACTCGGACTTCGCGTGAGAAAAGGCTGCACATTTCACGGACTGTCACTGAACGTCGATATGGACCTGGAGCCGTTTTCGCGCATCAATCCTTGCGGTTATCAGGGGCTTGCCGTGACTCAGTTGAGTGATCTGGGTGTGACAATGACCCCTGCTGAGGTAGCCGCCGATCTGGGGCAGATTTTTTCCAACCGGTTGTCAGCGGCGCCGGTACAAGTATGAGTGGATTATGAGCGAATCAGATACGCTGCGGCGTCAGATACCGATCGTGCCGTCCGGACAAAAGTACCAGACCCCGGTTGGCATTCGCGCGATCAAGGATGGCGTGAAAACCTCGGCGCAATCGGAATCCGGCGCAACCCTGCGCAAACCGTCGTGGCTGCGTGCAAAATTGCCAGGCGGACCGCGTTTCGACGCGGTTCGGCAAAATGTACGCAAACATCGATTGGCGACTGTGTGCGAGGAGTCAAAGTGCCCGAACATGGGCGAGTGCTGGACCGCCGGCACCGCGACGATCATGGTCATGGGGTCGGTTTGTACGCGAGCCTGTCGTTTCTGCTCGGTGGACACTGGCAATCCGAACGGCTGGCTTGATCCGGAAGAGCCGGCTAACACGGCGCGCTCGGTTGAATTGATGGGGTTGAAGTATGTCGTGATCACGTCTGTCGATCGCGATGACCTGGCAGACGGTGGCGCCGGCCACTACGCCGCCTGCGTTAGTGCAATCAAGGCGCTGCGACCACAAACGGCTGTGGAGGCGCTGACGCCCGACTTCGACGGGCGATTACCGCTGATCGAGCAGGTAGTGGATTCCGGGCTGGAGGTGTTTGCGCAAAACGTCGAGACTGTGCAGCGTTTGACGCATCCGGTCAGGGATGTGCGGGCGGGGTACGAACAGACGATCAACGTGCTGCGCCACGCCAAGCGACATCGCCCCGATGTGTTGACCAAAACCAGTCTGATGCTCGGCCTGGGTGAGCGGGACGATGAAATTCTCGCCACTATGGACGATCTGCGTGAAGCGGGCGTGGATATCCTGACCATGGGCCAGTACCTGCGCCCGACCTTCAATCATCTGCCGATCGAGCGATACGTCACCCCCGATCAATTCAATCACTATCGCGAGCTGGGATTGCAGCGCGGATTTCTTGAGGTCGTGTCGGGCCCGCTGGTCAGGTCGAGCTATCGGGCCGAGCGGGTGCTCGAGCTCAACAACGTTGGGCTCGATAGATAACGCTTCGAGCCGTCTGGCTCGACGCTTGCGCCGCTGTTAACAGAGCCGTTGATTTTGTTGTTTAGCCCTGCATAGCCTGATCGATGTCGGCGATCAGGTCGTCGATGTCTTCAATGCCCACCGACAATCTGACCAGACCATCGTCGATACCCAGGGCCGCTCGTTTGTCGGCCGGGATCGATGCATGAGTCATGATGGCAGGGTGTTCGATCAGACTCTCGACGCCGCCCAGGCTTTCGGCCAGTGAAAAAATTTCCACCCGCTCGAGAAACTTCGTCGCAGCTGCCAGACCGCCTGCCAGCACCACGGTAACCATGCCGCCGGGTGCATCCATTTGCGTCTTTGCCAGGGCATGTTGCGGGTGGCTCTTGAGACCCGGGTAGTAAACCTTGTCGACGCCGCTGTGCGACTCAAGATACTCGGCGACCTGCATGGCGCTCTCGCAGTGGCGTTGCATGCGCAACGACAGGGTTTTCAGGCCGCGCAATGCGAGGAAGCTGTCGAACGGGCCTTGTACGGCACCGACGGAATTTTGCAAAAAGGCCAATTTGTCTCGCAGTTCCGGGTTGTCACCCACTACCAGCACGCCGCCGACCATATCGCTGTGGCCATTTAAATATTTGGTCGCCGAGTGCATCACCAGATCAAAGCCAAACTGCAATGGACGCTGGCAGTAGGGGCTAGCGAAGGTGTTGTCGCAACAGCACAAAATGCCCTTCGATTTTGCGATGCTCGCAATCTGCGATAAATCAGATAGTTTCAGCAGCGGATTGGTCGGCGTCTCGACCCAGATCATGCGCGTTTTCGGCGTGATCGCCGCTTCGAGCAGTGAAATATCAGACAAGTCGATCAGCGAGAAATCGAGACCCTGCGATTGTCGGCGAACGTTTTCGAACAGTCGATAGGAGCCTCCGTAGAGATCGTCCATAGCGATGATGTGATCACCGGGTTCGAAACTGTCGAGCAAGGTGGCGAGCGCGGCCATGCCTGATGCGAATGCAAAGCCGGTTTCGCCGTCTTCAAGGTCAGCGATGCATCGCTCGTAGGCCATCCGAGTCGGATTTTGAGTGCGGCTGTATTCGTAGCCCTTGTGTACGCCGGGACTCTCCTGCACGTAGGTAGAGGTGGCGTAAATCGGCGGCATGATCGCACCCGTGGATGGATCGGGTGACTGCCCGGCGTGGATCGTACGGGTGGTGAATCCGCGTCGATTCTTCAGTTCTTTTTTCATGCTGCCCGTTATGTGCGTTGCGAAGGCGCACATTCTAGCTGACCTGCCAGCGGGCTGTGTGGGATTTGCGCGGCCTGAAATCGAGCGGGCGCCGCGCTGTTGCTGCGAGCGATACACTCGCAGCAACTGATCGGGAACTAGCCGTCGCGATTAATAGTGCCGATGATTTCGCGCAATACGCCAGGTGCCTCTTCATGCGAAATTTGACACGTGCCGGCCGCCTCATGGCCGCCGCCGCCATAGCGCAAGCATAGTTCGCCGACATTGGTTTGCGAATCGCGTTTCAGAATCGATTTGCCGATGGCAAACACCGTATTCTGCTTTTTCAGGCCCCACATCTGGTGGATCGAAATATTGCACTCGGGGTAAAGCGCGTAGACCATGAAGCGGTTGGTCGGGTAGATAGTTTCCTCTTCGCGCAAGTCCAGAACGACAAGATTGTCGTAGACCTGGGCGCAGCGCAGAATCTGGTCGCGAGCCTGAATCTTCATGGTGTCGTAGAGCTCGATGCGCTCGAGTACGTCAGGCAGGTTCAGGATTTCCTCGATCGAGTGATCCGCGCAGTACTCGATCAGCTGCATCATCAGTTGATAGTTTGAAATGCGAAACTCGTGGAATCGACCGAGTCCGGTTCGCGCATCCATCAGGTAATTCAGCAGTGTCCAGTGCGTCGGTTCAAGTATCTCGCTGCGCACGTACTGGGCCGAGTCGGCCTTGTCCACCGCTTCCATCATCGATTCCCAGGCTGCCGGGAAGGTGTCAGCGCCGCCCAGATAGTCGTACACCACACGCGCGGCGGATGGTGCTTCGGGGTCGATGATGTGGTTGTCGTGATGGCCGTTTCGAATGGTTTCACTCAGATGGTGATCGAAAGCGAGGTAGCAGCCGTCAACATAGGGCACATTGGTGGTGATATCGTTTTCGGTGATATCAATCTTGCGATCCTGCATGTCTTTCGGATGGACGAATTTGATGTCGTCCAGAACGCCCAGATGCTGCAACAGCACCGCACAGACCAGCCCATCGAAATCACTGCGGGTGATCAGGCGATAAGCGCGTGAGGTGTCCAGCACGAAATCAGGCTGGGCCAGTTGCGGAAGACTCATGTTTTGCTCCTCAGTCGCCATGCAGCACTGCCATGACTATTTTTATTGTTCTTGTTGGCGGAGTTTAACGACAGCGATCTGCGTACCTTTAGCTTTTTCCGGCGGAAAGTTTTGCTCGAATGGCAGCTCAGTTGCAATCGGGCACGGAACTTTCTCGTATCCATACAGTTAAAGGCACCTGTGAATGGCGGTTATTCGCTAAGATTGTGCTTCCTTAGTATCGTTTTCGAACCTTTCGGCTGTAGAACAACGGGGCAACGCGCTTGTTTAAGTCATTCTTTCCGAATCCCAGATGGTTCTTCTGGTCTGCGGCTCTATGGGCGCTCGCCTGCGTATTGTTCTGGTACTTTGCCGCTGATGAATGGGGCCCGCAGGCGAGTATGGGGTCTCTGATTGGCACCGAGTATCCGGCACCGCTGCTCGACGGCGCGGATGAGGCCGCCCAGGCGGCCCATACCGAGGCGACCGAAGCCGCCGATGAAGTCTGGTTCTTCCAGTATCAGGGGCTGGCCTATCTGTTGTTCGCGGCATTCTGGATGGCTTTTGGTCGAACTCGATGGGCCCGCTGGTCTGTGCTCGGGTCGTGCCTGATCATTTTTGTCGTGTGGTTTCAGGTGCACATCGATGTGCTGATCAACGAATGGTTTGGCGGTTTCTACAACACGATCCAACAAGCACTGGGCGAGCCCGACTCGGTTAGTGCCGAGGAGTATTACGGTTACCTGTTTACCTTCGCGAAGCTTGCCGGGATATCGATAACCGTATCGGTACTCAACAGCTTTTTTGTCAGCCACTACGTGTTTCGCTGGCGAACCGCGATGAACGATTACTACATGAGCGTTTGGGACCAGGTGCGTCACATCGAGGGGGCGTCGCAGCGGGTTCAGGAAGATACGATGCGTTTCGCAGCTATCACCGAAGCGCTGGGTGTCAGGTTCATCGACTCTGTGATGACACTGATCGCGTTCCTGCCGATCCTCTGGGGGCTGTCTTCGTTCGTGAAAGTGCTGCCCTATTTTGGCGAAGTGGCATTCGCGCTGGTCTGGGTTGCCGTGCTTTGGTCAGCATTCGGCACAGCATTGCTGGCGATCGCAGGCATAAGATTACCTGGCCTGGAGTTTCGCAATCAGCGCGTGGAGGCGGCCTATCGCAAGGAGCTGGTGCTCGGCGAGGACGATGTCAATGCCTGCCAGCCGCCGACAATCAGAAACCTGTTCGACAATGTCCGCAGCAACTATTTTCGTCTGTACTTTAACTACATGTACTTTAACGTGGTTCGCTACTCTTACCTCCAGGTGGGGGTAATTCTGCCCTACATCGTGCTTGGCCCAACGATCCTTGCCGCTGGTTTCACACTTGGCGTTATGCAGCAAACGCTGCGGGCATTCGGTCGGGTAGAGGGGTCATTCCAGTTTCTTGTGAGTTCCTGGACGACGATCGTCGAGCT
Source organism: uncultured Granulosicoccaceae bacterium (assembly GCA_964573105.1). Classification (GTDB taxonomy): domain Bacteria; phylum Pseudomonadota; class Gammaproteobacteria; order Granulosicoccales; family Granulosicoccaceae; genus CAKZSB01. The sequence continues at coordinate 126,971 of CAZNIS010000009.1, read as the reverse complement.
GTTATCGATCCACAAGCGCCTGAAGGCATTCGAGGCGACGATATCGGGTGATCCGCTGCCAAAGATAGACGAGGACTATCTGAAAGCCTGATCACAATAAAAAAACGGTGCGGCGGGCGTGCAATTGAGGCGCCCGTCGCACCGAACGGGGTCATCGACCCCTTGCCTGTATCAAGCCTATTGTCTGCGGATTTCCTGTCCGCGGGAGACAGTCTCAGGCAGGCAGGCTTAATCCGGGCTGAATCCGGCTACTGGAACCAGTGGCGGCGAACCTTTTCGAAGCCGCGAAATTCGTGGCCGTTGCTGACTTCCAGCTGGTGGTGGTATCTGAACCAGGCGGGCGGTAGCTCTTTGCCTGCGTAGGTGTATTCAAACGCCGAGTGAGTCGCGGGCGCCGTTTGGCAGCCACTGGCAAGCAGCGCGCAAAAGATCGCGCCGGCACAGAGAGTTCGATGAAGCATGGTGTCCCCTTGTCCAGAATTGGACGCCAAGCCTACTCCAGGCAGCGGGGTGAGCACACGTCCAGATTGTCGCCGCCACCAAAAACCTGAGCTGTGTCACATTCGCCGTCAGCGCCAATCTGTCTGCCGCTCCGGGGCGGGTCGTGGCGATCAGGTAAAAATTGCCGTCAACACGCCGGTTCGATCGACTAGAATTCCGGCCCTGTCGAGCAATCGTGGGGTTAGGCATGTATCAAAATACGCCATTTGATCTATCCGGGCATGTGGCCCTGGTGACGGGGGCGTCGGGTGGTCTGGGGGCTCGCTTTGCGACCACGCTCGCCGGGGCCGGGGCGCGTGTCGTGGTCACGGCGCGCGATGCATCGAACCCGAACCTGCTCGCGCTGGAACAGCAACTTGGCGCCGAACGAATGTTTCGGATTGCGCTCGACGTTGCCTCGCCAGACACCATCGATGAGATGATCAGGCGTGTTGGCGAAGATTTTGGGCGCCCGGACATCCTGATCAATAATGCGGGCATTGCCTCACCTTCGGCCGCCGTCGATCTGGACGAATCCAAGTGGGATGCGGTGGTCGATGTCAACCTGAAGGGCGCGTGGTTGACCGCGCGCGCATTCGGCAGGGCGCTGATTGATTCGCGCACGCCTGGCAGTATTGTCAACATCAGCTCGATACTGAGCCGCCGCGTTGCCGGTGGTCTGATGTCATACGCCGTATCCAAAGCCGGCCTGGAGCAGATGACGCGATCGCTGGCGCTGGAGTGGGCGCGCCACCGCATACGGGTCAATTCGCTCGCACCCGGCTATATCCTGACGGATATGAATCGCGCCCATTTCGACAGCGAATCCGGGCTGAAAATGATCAATCGAATTCCGCAGCGCAGAATCGGGGATCCCTCTGACCTGGATGGGGCATTGCTGCTGCTCGCCTCCGATGCGTCAGCTTATATGACCGGATCGAGCATCGTCGTCGATGGTGGTCATCTTCAATCCTCTTTATAGCGTTTGCCTATACAGCCCGTATAGAAACGGTCGAGATGGCCGATGAATTTTCTACGCAGACGAGTTCGGTCGAGGTTAGCCGGGCGCAGCGGAGCAATCACATGATAAGCAGATGTCTCTTTTTTATCGCACTTAGCCTGTTTTTGGTGTCGATGATTCAACCGGCAGTGCAGCTGGTTGGCGGGCGTGCGCTCGTCGGGATTGAGACGTTTTACTTCACGCTGCGTTATGGCACCGCAGGACTGTTTGGTGCGCGAACGCTTGCCGATGTGGTGAACAACTTTGTAGCCCTGGTGAGTGCCGCCGCGAATTTTGCACTGGTGTTCTGGGCCATGCTCACCTGGTCGCCCACGCGAATCACCACGCTGCGGTGGTTCTGGTGGGTCAGCCTGCTGTTTCTCCTCGCGACGGTATATACCGGAATACAAGCGGCAATGTCGCCAAGGGTCGAGCTCGCAGCAGGGTATTTTTACTGGCTGGCATCGTTGGTTTTGATGCTATTCGCGCCAGTCGTCACAAGACTTGAACATCGGCTGCGACGCGGTTGCGCGCTGTTTCGGCGCCGCACGCCAAGAGCCAGCCCCGGCTTACAGGCAGGTCGCAGCGCCTGACTGGATCTGATCCCATTTCCGGGTGATACGTATTAATCATTGTTGTTGAGGTGGCTCGTTGAAGTGGGTTGTTGTACCGGGCTGTGTGAGTCGTCTTGCGAATGCGCGAGTGCTTAACACTGCTACATCGAGCTGGTTTTTAATGGTTGCGCCACCTCAGCGCTCAATACCAGTTGCCACCCCAATGCCAGCCAGGCAACCGCACCACCTGACTTCTGTGCGGTGTGGCGGCCAATGCCAGTGCGTCATAGCCTGCAAGCTCGGTGGGCCTGTTGGCAGAGCGCGGTCTTGCCATCGACATCAATCGAGCCACTCGTTCTTTAGTTGGCGGATGGGTTCTAAGTACGCTGGGGGCGGATTGAGATCGGGCACCCGGTAGCACTTGTTCGTACCATCTTTTCGAAGTTTGTTCGATCTTCTGCAGCGCCGAGACCATTCCCAGTGGGTCTTTTGTCAGCTCTACTGCACCGAGGTCGGCATCGAATTCACGCGTCCGTGAGAGCCCGAGCTGCATCAGCGTGGTGATAGTCGGTGCAAATACCAGCACCAGCAGCGTCCATCCGCTGGCCTTGATACCCGTGCCGAGCATAATCGGATAGATGAATATCGCCGCCAGCAGGCCAAATTGAGACAGTGCTCCGACCAGTCGGCTGGTGGTGTCGGCGAGGGTCATCACGCGCAGGTCGCCGTTGCGGATGTGTGCTGTCTCGTGCGCCAGTACCGCCGCCAGTTCGCGACTGTTTAACTTGCGTAACAAACCGTCCGTCACCGCGATCGCGGTGTCGTTATCGGCGCCGGTCGCAAAGGCGTTGGGCATTCGGCTCGGTACATAGTAGAGCGTGGGGGGGGGAGTCAGCTCGGCCCGACGCGCCAATTCGTGGACCATCGATACCAGATCTGGTGCCTGTCGCATGCCCAGTTCGCGTGCCTTGTACATCCGCAACACCAGTTTTGACGATCGTGCCGGACTAAAGCAAGTGAGACCGATCACCACCGCGGCGGCACCTATTGCCCCTATCCACCCGGCTGCGAGCCAGCCCAGTAATGCCGGCGCAATGGTCATCGCCAGCAGCAACACAATGGTCTGTATGCGATTCTGCCAGCGATGGCTTTGCATGGTTGAGCTGAGTTCGCTATTCATGATCTGATCGGCAGATGAGTTATTGACAGTTTGCCGTCGGTCGAACAGCGCCGCAACCGTGGTGGTGTGTCTGCCATTTTGCGAGTTGAACGTTGCGCTCGCGAGTGACGCGATCTTGTGACGAAACCTAAAACAAGGGTATTCCCGTAGTGATCGTTCGGCACCGGGTGACGTAAACTTCAAGCGTGGGTCAATAATGTACCAGGTTGCCGCGTGACTGGATTCGAACGTTGAATAAAACAGAAAAAACTAAACGTCGAATAGAAAAACAAAAGACCAAACGCGATTAAGGCGGCAGAGTGTTTTTGACGTTCGCCTGCAGCAACGTTATTCTCTAGGCATTAAGTTTAGGGGTCAGACCCTTTGGATCGTGGTTCACCGGGAGGGCCGCGATAAGAAATACTATCGACAAGAGAAATTAATATGCCACGGAAACCGCGATTTTTTCTGCCCAAGATTCCAGCTCTGGTGGTGCAGAGTGGACATAGCGGCGATCAGGTTTTTAACGAAAGCAAGGACTATACGGCTTACCTTGAATGGCTTCAGGAGGCAGCTGAACGCTATGGCGTGAAAATTCACGCTTACGCTTTACTCCCAAGTCAGGTACAACTCCTGATGACACCAACACGCAAAGACAGCGTCAGCCGCATGATGCAGTATATCGGTCGTCGCTACGTCCCCTATGTCAACGAAACCTACAATCGAACCGGTACGCTATGGGAGGGAAGATTCAAAGCCAGTCTGATCGATCCGGACTCATACCTCTTGCCTTGTCATTGTTACGTCGAAACGGCAGCGGTTCGCGAAGGTGTTGCACGCACCGCGCTGCAATACAAGTGGTCGAGTCACAAGGCGAATCGAAAGGGCACTGACGATCCGGTTTTGACACCCCACGACAAGTACCTCGCGCTGGGGAAAACAGCCAAGTCGCGCACGTCTGCGTATTCGGATATTTTTGCCAAAAAAATGGAACAGGATGTTGTCAATGAACTGACAGCGGCCTGGCGCACTGGTACGCCGATTGGTAGCACTAAATTCAAAACTCGACTCGAAAGTCGATTAAAGATGAAGGTGGGTTACTCAAAAAGGGGCCGGCCACCCAAGAGCTGACTGGTTATTTTTAGTCAGTTTAAGAATGTTCAAATCAATGACCGGCGCAAGGCCGGTCATGGTATGCGGCGGTATATCCAGTCTACACACTGGTGCGACAGGCTAGCCGTGAACAGCAACCATATGGACTAGAACGCGATCATCGAGGATGCGGCGCCTGACTGGCGCCGAAGCATCCAGGGTATCCCAACGTATACACTCGACCGGCATAGCGCCACAGGCTTTTGCAACGATCGCACGTATCTGTTGCCAGTCGAAGAGGGTCGCTGTGGGGCAATCGATCGCGATTGATATTCGCGCACCATCAGAGCGCGACTCGCTGCGGCGGCTGCCGTAGAGCCAGATGCGATCAATAAACGTCAGCTGGGACAGTGTACTGACGAGTTCGGTGGACGATGCGGCCTTCATCGTTCGATGGTATCACGTTCGTTAGATATAGGCCTTTTTGGTAATCTTTAGTGCTTACCTGCTGCGCGCTCAGACGTCTACCGACATGGTGGTGCGATTGTCGGCGCCAAACACCCGCAAATAGCGGTTGATCTCGTCTTTGGGGCCGGTGGCCTTCGCCAGATTGTCGGATAGCTTGACCGTGTCGCGACCATCGGCGCGAGTGACTTTGCAGACCACTGAAAAAGCCCGCAACTGCTCGTTTTTGTAGGGCGCGCATTCGCGAAAATCGTTGGTCAGATTGGTGCCCCAGCCGAAGCTTGTCCGCACCCGGCCCTCGAAATGGCGATAGGTCGCCTCGATCGTGTCGATATCCAGGCCATCGGAGAAGATGATCAGTTTTTCCATCGGATCCCGGTCCTTCTGGCGCCACCACTGAATCAGCTCCTCCCCACCCTCGATCGGGTCTTTTGAGTCGACCCTGAAGCCGCTCCAGTCCGCCAGCCAGTCGGGGGCGTCCTGCAGGAAGCGAGTTGTGCCATAGGTATCCGGCAGGGCGATACGCAAGTTGCTGTCGTAGGTTTTCTGCCAGCTCTCGAGCACCGTATAGGGTGCCCGGGCGAGTTGTTCGTCGCCATCGGCGAGGGCGGCGGCGACCATTGGCAACTCGTGTGCGTTGGTGCCGATCGCCTCGAGATCATGGTCCATCGCAAGCAACACGTTGCTGGTGCCGATGAAATTGTTGGCAAGCCCTTCCTTCAGCGCATCGACGCACCAGCGCTGCCACAGAAAGCTGTGTCGGCGCCGGGTGCCAAAGTCGGCGATCTTGAGGTCGGGCAGGCGCGCCAGACGCAGCACCTTTTCCCACATTTTTGCTTTGGCGCGAGCATAGGTCACATCGACTTCAAAGCGTCCCATGCCGCGCATCGCCGAGCGTGAGCGCAACTCGCTGATGATCGCGAGCAGTGGTATCTCCCACAGGGTGACATCGGCCCAGCTGCCGTGAATATCAATCTGATACTGTTCGTCGCGGACGGTCAGTTCGTATTCGGGCAATTGATAGCTCTTTAGCCACTGGAGAAAATCGGCGCGAAACAATCGCTCTTTGCCGTAGAAAGTGTTGCCCGCGAGCCAGATGTGCTCTTTTTTCGACAGCCGAATGGTGCGTGCGTGATCGAGTTGCTCACGCAGTTCAGCGACATCGATTTCCTTGGCGAGTTTTACCGTCTTGCTGCGATTGATCAGCGAAAAAGTGACAGGAATGGTACGCCACTCGCGCCAGATGGTCTGCAGCATCAGCAGCTTGTAGACGTCTGTGTCGATCAGGCTGCGAATGATGGGATCGAGCTTGAATGTGTGGTCGTAGACTCGCTTGGCGATATCGATGTTTGCCATGGTGTCGCTTACCTTCGCCTGTTTGCACGGTCGACCAGGCGCTCACTCGCCTGCCTGTCCGGGGATGCTAGTGGGACCGCAGATCCATCATGCCCTTGGTTGGCGGCGGCACTGTGCGTTTGGGCGGAATCGCGTCAAATTCGACGTTCTCGGCACCGTGATAAACCAGAAAGTGTCGACCCTTGGCACGGGCAATGACGGTGACGCCCAAATCCTGCGCAAGCTCCAGGCCCATCTGCGTGACGCCGGATCGCGAGACCAGCGCCGGCACCCCCATAAACGCGGTTTTCATGACGATTTCTGAGGTCAGGCGGCCGGTGGTGTAGAAGATTTTTCCCTCGCCGGTGATGCCCTGCAGCCACATGTGGCCCGACACTGCATCGGCAGCATTGTGCCGCCCGACATCTTCGACGTGGATCAGCGATTCGGTGCCTTCGCATAGTCCACAGCCGTGTACTGCGCCGGCCTGACGGTAGATATGATTGAGTTTGCCGACCTGGCGGATCAATTCGTAGAGCTGTGACTGCTGGATTTCGGCCTTTGGCAGGCGCACATCATAGAGCTTGTCGAGCGTACAGCTGAACACGGTCCCCTGTCCGCAGCCGCTGGTTACAATCTTGCGGTTGAGCTTCTCCTGCCAGTCGTCGATACCTTCACCGCTGCGAGTGGTTACCTGCACCAGCTCGCGATCCCAGTCGACGTGGACCGATTTAATCTCGTGGAGATCCTCGATCAGCTTCTGGTTGCGCACATAGCCCAGTGTCAGCGCCTCGGGCTGCGAGCCGAGCGTCATCAGGGTGACGATTTCAGTGTCGTCGATTCTGATCGTCAGGGGCAGTTCGCCCGGGATGTTCTGCTCGTTCTGCTCGCCGAATTCGTTCACAACCGCTACCGGATGCGTCGGGATCAGGCCCTGCTGGCTGAGTTCGGGTTGATAGAGTGTTTGCTTATCGTTCAATGGTCGTCCGCAGGCGCCGGGGCCGTGTCGCAGATTTGCCAGTACCGCGTGCCTGATCGGATGGCAACTGGGGATCTGCTTGCGTTTACGCGCCAGAGCGTTGGTTATTCGAGTATGCTTTGCACGATATCACAGCTTCCGGGCAGGGGATAATGCAATGCTCCACAAGGCGTACACAACTTGAACGACCTGTTGCAGGACGGGCGTCGAGCGCCATCATTCAATATCGGTGTGCTGCTTGAGCAGCGATCGATCACGCTATCCTCCGGATTTCCACACAAGGTCTGGGCACTCGCCGATGTTGTGCTGCGAGCCGAGGGTGAGACTGCAGTGCGCGAAAAGACGACGGTCCTTGAGTCAGACGATGTCAACCGCTATCTGTGGACAGGCTTTGAGCTGAATTTCTATCGCGATGGCGGTGAGAGCTATTGGCACACCCTGGTCGGGGAGCAGCAACAAATCTACGTGGTGTGTCAGGAAGATGAGGATGATGAAATCGCCCCGTTGCTGGTGACTGCTGACTACGACGAGGCGATGGCCTACCACGAGGCAGATGACACGGTGTTGTCTGCGAGTATGCCGGCCGAGATTTATCAGGTGCTGGAGCGTTTCGTATTGGAAAATTACGCGCCTTCGCAAAAAAAGCGACGCAAGCGCAAACAGTGGCACAGCCAGGAACAACAAGATGAGCCATTCGCCAGAAAACCCCGAGGAAGCTGAGGCGCAGCCGTCCGGGCGCGGCTTTCTGCAACGCTGGTCGCAACGCAAGACGGACCAGGCGGATGTGGCAGCGCCGTCAGCAGATCTAGCAGACGATGCCGTCACCCACGTTGACACCGGCGAAGTAGCGCTAGCCGAAGAGGCGCTGGCCGATGCAGCCGTGGCTGAACAGGCCGAAGAGCCGGTGCTGACCGATGATGACATGCAACCGATCGAAACGTTGAATGCCGACAGTGACTACACGCCCTTCATGTCCGAAGGCGTGAGCAAGGAGTTGCGTCAAATGGCGCTGAAGAAACTGTTCTTTAGTGGTCTTTTCAAGGCGCGAGACGGTCTTGATGACTACGATGATGATTTCACCAGTTTCGAGCCGCTGGGTGACACCATAACCTCTGATATGAAATTCCAGATGCGGCGCGAGGAGAAGGCGCGGCTGGCGAAGCAGGAAGCCGAACTTGAGGAGGCGCGGGCAAAGCAGGCAGAAGCCGAGCTTGCGCAAACCGCAGAGACAGACGATGAAGCAGATGACATCGTCGATGCACCTGACACCAAAGAGACGGCGCCCGACACTGACGCTGATGCCACCGATTCGGCGGCAGTACAGCCCAACCTCGACTCGGCAACCGACGTCGCACCCGGACAGCCGGCAGTGCACGACTCTGACAACAAACCAAGATCTACGGATCAGACCGGGAAAGCATCCTAAATGAGTGACGATCAGGCCACGCCAATCGACTTTGTCTCCCGGGATGGCATTGCCAGCAAGGCGCCTGCGCCCACCTCCCTGCTCGCATATCAGTCTGCCGGGCATTGCCTGGTGATCGGTGACATCACTGCTGCGATCGACATCGCTGAGCGACTCGATTTGCCTGGCTTGACGGTGCTGGAGCCGACAGCGGACGGGCCGGTCACCCGGCGTGCCACTGAGTCCGGGATCAAGGTTTTCTCTGGCCCGACAAGTAACCTGCAAGGGCACCTTGGCCGCTTTGACTGCGAACTTGATGGAAAGTCGCTGTGGCAGATGCAGGACCGTGCCGGTGGCGGCTTTGATCTGGTGGTGGATCTGTCTGTGCCCAGGCTGTTGACCATGGAGCTCGCGCCCTTTGGCTACCACGCGGTTGCGGGACTGGACGAAACCGCGCTTACCGAGGTTTTGAGCGGGCTCACCGAGCTGCAGGGGGAATTCGAAAAGCCCAAATATTTTGAATACGACCCCTCGATCTGTGCCCATTCACGCAGCGGGATCACCGCCTGTACTGCCTGTATCGACGTCTGTTCAACCGGCGCGATTACATCGGCAGGAGAGGGGGTGTCATTCGATCCCTACCTCTGTCAGGGCTGTGGCAGTTGTGCGACGAGTTGCCCAACTGGTGCGACGCGCTATGCCTATCCGGCGCCTGCCGATGCAATCGAACAACTGTCAGCCCTGTTGAGCGCGCATCGCCAATCGACCAGTGATCCGATTGTGTTGCTGTTGCACGATGCAGACGAGGCCGCAAGTCGAATAGACGCAATGGCGGGCCAACTGGTGCCGGGTTTGTTGCCGCTGGCTGTCGAAGAGGCCGGCTCGGTGGGTATGGATATCTGGTTTTCCGCGTTTGCGATGGGGGTGTCAGCGGTGCTGATCGATGCGCCGGACAGCGCATCTTCGATGCATCGCGCTCTCAGCGAGCAGATAGTCATCGCCAATCGAATCCTCGAACCGCTGGGATTGGCGGATCGAATTATGCTCGTTGCGGCGCAGCAGGCGGACCCGATCAACGAACAGGTGGGCAGCTTTCCCGCCAACGACATAACACCGGCAAGTTACCTCACCTTCAACGACAAGCGACAGACGATAAGGCTTGCCACCGACTATCTGCTGCAGCACTTTGGCGATGCGACAGTCTCGGATCAGCGCGTCGATCTTCCCGCCGGCGCGCCGTTTGGAGAGGTCGTCGTCAATTCCGATGCCTGCACGCTGTGTCTGGCCTGTGTCACGACCTGTCCGGCGCGAGCGTTGCAGGATGGTGAGACACTGCCACAGCTCAAACTGATCGAATCGGCCTGTGTGCAATGTGGCACCTGTGAGCAGGCTTGCCCGGAAAATGCCATTACTCTGGTGCCGGGCTATCTGCTTGACTCTGAAGTCGCCAGGCGACCGCGTGTGTTGAATGAAGAACAGCCATTCAACTGCATCGTCTGTAACACGCCGTTTGCCACCGCGCGCATCATTAGCCGGATGTTGGGAAAACTGGAAGGACACTGGATGTTCGAGGATGACAAGTCCAAACGGCGATTGAAGATGTGCGACGATTGTCGAGTCAAAGATATATTCATCGACGGTCAGTCTGGCATCGACGTGCATCGCGATGCCTGAGGTGTCGATCGACAGCGCCCCGGGCGAAAATGACAGAAGCGAGAAAAGGTCTGGTAATAGGCGGTTTTATCACGCAGAATGCGAGGACGAGGAAAATACCAACCACAGCCTATGTTTTCCATTGCCAAACCATATGCACTCTGAACGTTCCAGTCGTGGCAACACGACCGGCGGAGTAATCCCGGTCCATAGCGAGGAATCGCTCGCCGGTGCAGCCGAGATGCAGGACCGGGCCAACACTTACGTGGCGCTCGGTGCGCTGCTTGCGGGGCCGGCCAACGGTGATTTACTGGAAGCCGTGCGCTCGATGGATCCTGTATCCGCACCCGAGACGCCGCTGGAAATGGCGTGGGAGATGCTGCGCAAGGCAGCTGAAAACAGCGATCCGCAATCCATAGATGACGAATACCACGATCTTTTTATCGGCGTCGGCCGGGGACAGGTGGTGCCCTATGGATCCTGGCACCTGACCGGCTTTCTGATGGAGAAACCACTCGGTTTGCTGCGTGCAGATTTGCGACGACTCGGTTTCGAACGGCGCGAGGACGTGCCGGAGTCCGAAGATCATATTGCTGCGATGTGTCAGGTCATGGCAGCTATAATTACCTCCGATGATATCGATTTCGCCACGCAGCGAAAATTCTACAACGAGCATCTGGCGCCCTGGGCGGCAGATTTTCTGACCCAATTACAAGCAGCGCCCGCAGCTGATTTCTATCGTGCGGTGGGCAATCTCGGCGAGTGCTTTTTCTCGGTTGAGAGTCAGTACCTGAGCATGCCAGTTTGATGGTTAACCAAACAAACGGGAGGAGTGATCCTTGAACAAGAGTCCCAAATTCATTCGGTCCGATCGTCGCAACTTCTTGAAAGGGGCGGCTGTTGCGGGTGGTGCCGCGGCGGTGGCAGCACCTGTGACCACAATCGCGGCTGAACCGAAAACACCCGAAGTGGCGCCTGTGGCTGACAAGGGCTATCAGGAAAACGAGTACATCCGCGATTACTACCAACTGGCTCGCTTCTAGGCCTGGAGATCCTCGATGAAACTGAAGAAAAAAATCAGCACTGGAGTCGACGGGCAGCAGGAGTCCGCCGGCGCCGGTTTGTTTGGGCGCGCGGTCAACCGCCGTACTTTTCTGCGCAACTCAGGTATCACCGCAGGTGGTGCTGCGATTGCAAGCGTTGCCGCACCGGCGATGGTTGGTAAGGTCCGCGCGGCTGAAAATACGCCCAAATCCGACGTGGCGACAGATATAAAATTGTCGGTCTGCACACACTGCTCGGTCGGCTGCGGCGTCGTCGCCGAAGTACAGGACGGAGTCTGGACCGGGCAGGAGCCCGATAACGAATCGCCGCTGAACCTCGGCGGTCACTGCGCCAAGGGCGCTTCAGTACGCGAGCACGGACACGGCGAAAAGCGCGTCAAGCACCCGATGAAACTCACCGGTGGCAAGTGGAAGAAAGTCAGCTGGGAAGAGGCGATCAACGATATCGGCGACCAGATGATGGACATCCGCGAGCAATCGGGACCCGATTCGGTCTACTGGCTTGGTTCAGCCAAGTTCAACAACGAACAAGCGTACATGTTCCGCAAGTTCGCCGCCATGTGGGGCACCAACAACGTCGACCACCAGGCGCGAATCTGTCACTCCACCACAGTGGCGGGCGTCGCGAACACCTGGGGTTACGGTGCGATGACCAACTCCTACAACGACATGCACAACTCGAAGGCGATGTTTTTCATCGGCTCGAATGCAGCCGAGGCGCACCCGGTTGCGATGCAGCACATCCTGAAGGCGAAGGAAAACGGCTCCAAGCTGATCGTCTGTGATCCACGATTCACTCGTACCGCCGCGCACGCTGATCAATTCGTTCGCTTTCGTCCCGGCACTGACGTACCGCTGATCTGGGGTATTTTGTGGCACATCTTTGAGAATGGCTGGGAAGATGAAAATTTCATCAACCAGCGGGTCTACGGTATGGAAGAGATCCGTACTGAAGTCGCCAAGTGGACGCCGGATGAGGTCGAGCGCGTCAGTGGTGTGCCGGAGGCGGTGGTCAAGGAAGCTGCGCAAACCATGCACGACAACAAGCCCGGCACGATTGTATGGTGCATGGGTGGTACCCAGCACACCATCGGTAACAACAACACACGCGCCTACTGCGTCATGCAACTGGCACTGGGCAACATGGGTGTGTCAGGTGGCGGTGCCAATATCTTCCGCGGTCACGACAACGTCCAGGGCGCCACTGATTTCTGCATTCTGTCTCACTCACTGCCAGGCTACTACGGCCTGTCTGCCGGCGCCTGGGGTCACTGGTCGCGCGTTTGGGATCTCGACAGCGAGTGGGTCAAGTCGCGTTTCGACGCCGGCAGCTACGAGGAGTCCAAGGGTAAGCCTGTCAGCCCGATGAATACCAAGGGTATGCCGGTTTCGCGCTGGATTGACGGCGTGCTGGAAGACAAGGGCAACATCGCTCAGAAGGACAACATCCGTGCGATGGTGTTGTGGGGGCACGCTCCCAACAGTCAGACCCGTGGCCCGGAAATGAAAGAGGCGATGGAGAAGCTCGATCTGATGGTCATCATCGATCCCTACCCAACGCACTCGGCGGTACTGCCAGATCGTGAGGACGGCGTCTACATCCTGCCTGCTACCACGCAGTTTGAGACTTATGGCTCCGTCACTGCTTCAAACCGTTCGCTGCAATGGCGCGAGAAGGTTATCGAGCCGTTGTTTGAGTCGCTGCCTGATCACACCATCATGTACAAGCTCGCTGCAAAACTCGGTTTTGCCGACGAGTTCTGCAAGAACATCGAGGTCAACAACGACGAGCCGCTGATCGAAGACATCACCCGCGAGTACAACAAGGGAATGTGGACGATTGGTTACACCGGTCAAAGCCCGGAGCGTCTGAAGGAACACAAGAAGTTCCGCAAGATGTTCAACACCACTACGCTGAAAGCCGAAGGCGGACCGCTGGATGGTGAGTACTACGGTATGCCATGGCCATGCTGGGGCACCGCTGAGATGAAACACCCCGGCACACCGCTGCTATACGACACCAGCAAGCCGGTCGCCGAGGGAGGATTGTGTTTCCGAGCCCGCTTTGGCGTAGAACGCGATGGTGTCAGTCTGCTGGCTGATGGTTCATTCCCGGCTGGTTCTGAAATCGAGGACGGCTACCCCGAGTTCAGCGCCGACGTGCTGAAGAAACTCGGCTGGTGGGACGACCTCACTGATGAAGAGAAAGCTGGCGCGGAAGGCAAGAACTGGAAGACCGATATGACCGGTGGTATCCAGCGCGTCGCGATCGATCACGGTTGCGCACCGTTTGGTAACGCCAAGGCCCGTGCCGTGGTCTGGACTTTCCCGGATCCGGTGCCGATTCACCGCGAGCCGTTGTACACCAATCGCTACGATCTGGTTGAAAAATACCCGACTTACGAAGACAGGAAGTCTTTCTATCGACTGCCGACTCGCTACAGCTCGATTCAGGCGACGGACCACAGCGAGAACTTCCCGCTGATTCACACCAGTGGTCGTCTGGTCGAATACGAAGGGGGTGGCGACGAATCTCGCTCGAATCCGTGGCTGGCTGAACTGCAGCAGGATATGTTCGTTGAGATCAATCCGGCAGATGCCAACGATGTCGGCATCGAGCACGACCAGATGGTTTGGCTCGAAAGTCCAGAGGGCGGAAAGATCAAGGTCAAGGCTATGGTCACCGCACGAGTCGGACGGGGCGTGGTGTTCACACCATTCCACTTCGGTGGGCACTTCGAGGGTGAGGATCTGGAATCCAAGTACCCCGAAGGCACCGCACCGTACGTCCGTGGTGAAGCGGCCAACACTGCCTTTACCTATGGGTATGATTCCGTCACGCAAATGCAGGAATCAAAGGTTACTCTCTGCAAGATATCAGCGGCCTAGGAGAACAGTCATGGCTAGAATGAAATTTCTGTGTGACGCCGAGCGCTGTATCGAGTGCAACGGCTGTGTCACTGCGTGTAAGAACGAACATGAGGTGCCGTGGGGCGTCAATCGCCGTCGCGTGGTCACCATCGGTGATGGCGAACCGGGTGAGAAATCGATCTCGGTTGCCTGTATGCATTGCACCGACGCACCTTGCCAGGCTGTGTGCCCGGTGGATTGTTTCTACACCACCGACGACGGCATCGTGTTGCACGACAAGGACCTTTGCATCGGGTGCGGCTACTGCTTCTACGCATGCCCCTTTGGCGCACCGCAATACCCGAAGCAATCTTCCTTCGGCGCGCGTGGCAAGATGGACAAGTGCACCTTCTGTGCAGGCGGTCCGGCCGACGACCTGTCTGATGCCGAGTACGAGCAATATGGTCGCAACCGAATTGCCGAAGGCAAGCTGCCGTTGTGTGCCGAGATGTGTTCGACCAAGGCACTGATCGCAGGCGATGGCGACGCCATTGCGGACATCTACCGCGAGCGTGTGACCAAGCGTGGTGGTCGTTCGCAGAGCTGGGGTTGGGACACGGCCTACAGTAACAAGTAGGGCCTGGTTCCAGATCGGCTTAGTACTGACATTCGGGCGGCTACGGCCGCCCGATTGCTTAGTGCACCACGGGAAAACGCGACCCGGGCTTACCGTTACACCGTCGCGCCAACCCGACAACAGAATAAAATCAATGGCGCCAGACACTGGGCTGGTGTTTTCCGGTCATAACCGGGCAACTTTTTCGGGGGCAAACCATGCAAACTGCGGCTGAGAGAGCGGCAAAGATTCGTCGACGGCGCCGGATCGCTGTCTGGAGTTTTGTATTCATCATTGCGGCCTCGTTTGCTGCACCGTTTTCAGGATTTCTAATGACCATTGATTCTGCGCAGGCGCAGGATCAGGCTGCCTGGCAGGAGGGCAACCCCCGATCGAATTACTGGCGGGCGGTCAAAGAGGGGGTTGGTGGTTACAGCTCGATCAAAGGTGATGAGACGGGCGTGCTGATTGCGCCGGGTGGCACCGAGTGGTCGCAGTTTCGTCAGGGGCCTATCGTTCAGTATGCGCCCTGGGTAATTCTGGGGATGGTTGCGCTGCTGTGTCTATACCACCTGCTTCACGGTAAAAACAAGCTTGACAAACGGCCCTCTGGCATCCTGGTCAAGCGCTGGTCGTGGTTTGAACGGCTGGTTCACTGGGTGACTGCGATCTCATTTATCGTGTTGTCGATCACCGGGCTCAGCATGTTGCTCGGCCGCACATTGGTGCTGCCATTGCTGGCGAACATCGAGGGTGGCAAGGCTGCATTCGCCGCCTGGTCACAGTTTGCGATTCTCGCCCACAACGTGATGGGGCCTTTGCTTGGCATCGGCATTGTTTTGATGATCGTCATGTGGATCTGGTTTAACTTCCCCGGTCGTGGCGACTGGAGCTGGATCAAATCGGCCGGTGGTCTGTTTGGTGGCAAGCATCCGCACGCCGGACGCATGAACTTCGGTGAAAAGGTCTGGTTTTGGGTGATTTGTACCTTTGGCCTGGTGGTGGTGATTACCGGACTGGCGTTGGTTGCTCCAATTTACCCGCAATACGCTGAAATGCTGCAACTGCCGATCGTGCTGACGCGCGGCATTATGCAAGATGCAAACATGCTGCACGTGATAGCGGGGCTGGTTTGGATCACTATCGCGCTGGGCCACATTTACATTGGTACGGCGGGCACAGAGGGTGCGTTCCAGGGTATGTCGACTGGCTATGTGACTGCGGAGTGGGCTGAACAGCACCACGACCTGTGGTACCACGATCAAAAGCGCAAAGGCAAAGTGATGGATCGCCCGGAGCGCTATGGTCGCGCACATGGTGCGATCACACAGCGATCGCTCTGATCCTCAAATCATCGTACGTTTAACAACAACGGCGGGCTAATGCCCGCCGTTTGCTTGTGGATACCTTTCCCGATTCCGTTGTCAAGATGATGAACGCAGGTGGCTCGACCGTCACCTGTCTGCCCGTGCGCGTCGATCTTGATCAGGCGATAGCGACTGAATCAGAATCGGGTGGCAGTTGGCAGAGCGCCATTTTCTTTCGGCTTGGTGGCAGCGAATCCGCAGCCGACATCCGCTTGCTTTCAAAGTCGGACAAGCCTTTTGGCATTGGCATGGAAACCGACATCATCGAACACGAAAACGCCTCAGTGGTGGTGCTGCGGCTGCAGGTGTTTGTACAACCTGACGATCCACTCGTCGGCGAAGTGCTGTTAACCCCCGGTGGTGCTGAGACACACTACGAGATCCTGGGCTTGCTTAGCAAACAGGATTCGCTGGTGTGGTTTTTTTCAGATCAAAACTATCGCGTAATTCACCAGCAGGTACAGCCGCTCGCAACAGAGTGGCAGAACGAGTTTGATGCGCTCCGGTCAGAGGCATTCAAACGCGATGCGCTGATCCGCTTGAGCGGAAAGTACAATGCGCAGGCCGCATTTGCCGATGTCGTCTCCCGTTACAGTCTGCGCTAGACATTTGCGCTCGGCGCTGGCTGCTCTTCTGATCGGTAGCCTGTTTCTGCCGCACGCACTTGCTGACACCGATCCGCAGTTACTGTGGCGCCGTGCGATAGACAACGACGACGCGTCTGCACTGCGGCGTCTGCTCGACGAAGCCCCGCTGACGACCACTAACGAAAAGGGCAAAACCGCGTTAATGACAGCGGCGAAGCTGGGAGACTTTGCGCTCTATCGGCAGTTGCTGGATCTGGGGCTGGATCCGCTGCGGCGATCCAATACCGGCGGTACCGTACTGATGTATTCGGTGCTTGGCAACCGGCTGGAATTTGTCGAGTTCGTTTTGCGCCAGCGCCCCGACATTGATCTGCAAAGCACCAATGGCTGGACCGCCGCCATGATTGCCGCTGCCAAAGGGTTTGGGGATGCGCTGAACTTGCTTGTTGCGGCTGATGCCGACATCAATATTGCCGATGCCTATCGCTGGAGTCCGCTGATGAGAGCGATCGACAACCGCCATCCGACCACGGTCGAGATTCTGGCGCGCCACCCCGAGATCCAGTTGAACTGGCAGAACGAGAACCGTGCTACTGCACTCCACATTGCGGCAAGTGTCGGCGATGTGCGCACGGTCGAGTTGCTGTTATCCCTCGGTGCGGAAACTGATTTGCAGAATAACGAGGGCCTGCGTGCAGTCGATGTGGCGAGGCTTGCTGGTCAGTCTGAAATTGCGCAAATGTTTACTGAGTGACGTGCCTCGTCAGCACTGAATGGTCTGGCGGCTGTACTGATCTACCGGTTGCACCACCAGTTGTTCCGCGCTTGCCGCTCTGACGTCGCTGACCCGGTGTTCCAGTTGCGCGCGAAATCCGAATTTCTCGAAAAAACGCTCGTACATATCGGCGCCGGTACTGCCAATTGCGGTCAGTTGATCCGTTTGGCTATCGTGTTCCAGCTCTATTCGGGCCAGCGGATGTGGCGCGGGGCCACCCAGTACGGCGGCGTTGTCTGTCGGATCGTACACACTGCGTTCTGAACAGCAAGAGATCAGCCTGCTGCGCTTTTCCAGTGCGCCCTCACGACTGACGAACTCGATTTCATCGTGGCGGTAATTGATGAATGAAATCTCTTTCGCCGGATGGCTCATCTTGTGGCTGCAGATCGCCGAGTAGGCGACGATGGGGTTTTCTGTATCGCCGCCAAGGTGAATGAGAAAGCTTGGTGTGCTGACGAACGGGTAGAAAAAAACATAGGGTCTGCCCACCTCGAGGTCTGCCGCCAGCAATGGCGTCTGTACATCCCGAAACAGTGTCGATCGAGCATAGGCTTGCGCGGCCCCCAGTGTGCTGGCTCCCGTCGCGCCGGCGGCGACGATCAACGATGAGCAAATGCGGCTGAACTGACGTCTGTTCATAGAGTTACCCTCATAGAGTTACCCGGGTGGCCCTGTTGGCGCGCTATTGCG
>CAZNIS010000009.1:77724-108797 GCA_964573105.1 uncultured Granulosicoccaceae bacterium | reverse complement strand
TCATAGAGTTACCCTCATAGAGTTACCCGGGTGGCCCTGTTGGCGCGCTATTGCGCTTCGTCGAGCATTTGAATCCAGTGCACCACTGGCGTGTCGCCAGCGGCGCTTTGCAGGTGAGTCAGACAGCCGATGTTGGCGGTGGCGATCATCGCGGGCTCGCCACGCAGCAGATTGGCAATCTTTCGACCCAGCAGTTTTTGCGACAGGTCCTTCTGCAGCAGCGAATAGGTGCCCGCTGAACCACAGCAAAAGTGCGCATCCTTGACTGGAGTCATGTTGAAGCCGAGCTGCTTCAGCAAGGCCTCAGTGTGGCCCTGGAGTTTTTGTCCATGTTGCAGCGTGCACGGCGGGTGAAAGGCGATGCGATCGGTTGCGCCCTTGAACGGGGTCAGGTCCTCGTTAGCAAGCACTTCGCTGATATCTTTGCACAGCCTGGATACGCGTTTGGCTTTGTCCGCATAGGCGGGATCATCAGCCAGCAGACTGGCGTAGTCCTTTACAAACACGCCGCAGCCGCTGGCTGTCATCACGATCGCCTCGATACCGCCGTCGATGTGTGGCCACCAGGCGTCGATGTTGGCGCGGGCAAAGTCCAGGCCGTCGTCCTGAGCGTTCAGGTGGTAGCTCAGTGCACCGCAACAGCCTGCCTGCGGGGCGACGATCAGGCTGATGCCCAAGCGATCGAGCACCCGCGCGGCGGCCGCGTTGATTGCCGGCGCCATTGCTGGTTGCACACAGCCATCGAGCACCAGCATCTGCCGCGTGTGGCGAGCGGCAGGCCACTCACCGGCATTTTGCCGCGGTGGAACATGGCTGCGCAGCGACGCCGGCAATGCCGGGCGAAAGAATTGTCCAATCCGGAACAGCAGCCCGGCTCTCGATCGATAGGGTAAAACGGTTCTGAGCGCGCGTCGCAACACGCGCTGAGGCAGGCTGCGCGGTACCGACTCCTCAACGATATGCCTGCCGGCATCGACCAGATGTCCGTACTCGACGCCGCTGGGGCAGGTGGTTTCGCAATTGCGGCAGGTCAGACACCGATCCAGATGCAGCATGGTCTTTTCGCTGGGTGTCGCCCCCTCGAGCACCTGCTTGATCTGGTAGATTCTGCCGCGTGGGCTGTCCAGTTCGTTGCCAAGCAGATCATAGGTCGGGCAGGTGGCCAGACAAAAGCCGCAGTGGACGCATTTGCGCAGAATCGCATCGGCTTTTGTACCGAGGTCTGATTGTTGGTATTTTTCGAGCAGCGTAGTTTGCATGGCGTGCGTGTCGGTCGGCGGGCGCGAGAGGGTTACAGGTCGGGGTAGAGTCTGCCCGGATTGAAAATACCGTGCGGATCGAAGGAGTGTTTGATGTCGGTATGCAATTGGCTGATTTTTTTCGTCAGCGGATGCTCCACGCCAGCCGATTGCTGCAATTCGCGAGGCGCCTTATAGAGCTGCGCATGGCCACCGTGTCGCGCCACAGACTCGCGGATGTCAGCCGCGTTTGCCGAGGTTTTCAACCAGCGTTGTTCGCCCGCCCAGTCGTATAGCCAGTCCCCGTCGATGTCGAGTGCCGGTGTTCCCGCCGGCACCGCCAGGCGCCAGAGTGTGTCCGTGTCGAAGTAGGGGTGGCGCTGATCGCGCAATTGATCCCAGACGCCGTTGTCCACTCTGTCACCTTTTATGTCGGCAATCACGGGCAAAAGCCCGGTTTCGCTGCCGGATAACCGCAGCGACAATCGTCCTTCGTGGTAACAAGCGGCGGTGACCGGGTAATTCGAGCCTTTCATGGTCAACATGGTGGCCAGCGCGTCCGCCAGATCGAGGCTGGATTCGATCGTCACCTGCTGCTCGGTGACGGGCAACACCTTGATCGACACGTCCAGCAAAACGCCGAGTGTGCCCCTGGCACCGGTCATCAATCGAGTGACATCGTAACCGGCGACGTTCTTCATGACCTGTCCGCCAAACTGCAGCACCTGGCCGTGACCATTAATGACCTTGCAGCCGAGAACGTAGTCTCGCACCGCACCAGCAAAAGGGCGCGCCGGGCCAGACAAGGCGCTCGCGACGGCGCCACCGATCGTCGCGCCGGGCGAGTGTCGCGGCGGCTCGAACGGCAGACTTTGACGATGCTCGGCCAAGAGCGTCTCGATTTCGCCCAGCGGCGTGCCGGCTCGCGCGGTGATGACGAGTTCAGTTGGCTCGTAGCTGATAATGCCGCGATGTGCGCCTACATCCAGTGGCGCGGCATCGCTGATCAGGCCGAGAAAATTCTTGCTGCCGCCACCGACAATGTTCAACGGGCAGCTGCCGGCGATGCTCTCCTGTACCTGTTGCTGTAACGATTCGCTTGCGTCGTGCTGCGTGTTCGGAGCTGCCTGCATCAAAAACGCTCCAGTTCAGGATGCGGCAATTGGCCGTGGTGCACGTGCATCGCGCCAAACTCGGCGCAGCGGTTGAGTGTAGGGATGGCCTTGCCCGGATTGAGCAGTGCCTGTGGATCAAATGCCGCTTTCAGCGCGTGAAACTGAGTGATTTCATCGCTGCTGAACTGCACGCACATCTGATTGATTTTTTCCATGCCGACGCCGTGTTCACCTGTAATGGTGCCACCGACCTCGACGCAGAGTTCGAGGATCTTGCCGCCCAGCGCCTCGGTTCGCTCGAGCTCGCCCGGCTTGTTGGCATCGAACAGGATCAGCGGATGCAGGTTGCCGTCGCCGGCGTGAAACACATTGGCGATTTTCAGATCGTACTCTGCCGAAAGTTCATCCATACGCTGCAGTACAAAAGACAATTGCTTGCGCGGGATAGTGCCATCGATGCAGTAATAGTCTGGCGCCAGCCGGCCCACCGCCGGGAATGCTGATTTTCGACCCTTCCATAATGCCTGGCGCTCGGCCTCGTCCTTTGCCCGATGCAGGAGGGTGACGCCGCCCTCCTGGATCAGCGCTTCGACTGCTTTCATCTGTGCCTGCACTTCGGCTTCGTTGCCATCCAGCTCGCACAGGAACAGGGCTTCGGCGTCGACGGGATACCCGCATTTGGCGAACGCTTCAGCTGCGCGAATGGCGGGGTTGTCCATCATCTCAAGCCCGGCCGGAATGATACCGCTCGCGATGATCGCGGCCACTGCGTCGCCGGCTTTTTCAACGTCGTCGAACGCGGCCATCAGCAGCTGAGTGCTCTGCGGTCTTGGCAGCAGCTTCACGGTAATCTCGACGGTCACCGCGAGCATGCCCTCGGAGCCGTGGACCAGGCCGAGTAGATCGTAGCCTGGCGTGTCGGGTGCGGTGGAGCCAATGGTGATCAACTCGCCATCGATGGTCACGGCCTTGACCTGCAGGACGTTGTGCACCGTCATGCCGTATTTCAGACAGTGCACACCGCCGGAGTTCTCTGCCACATTGCCGCCGATGGTGCAGGCAATCTGTGACGATGGATCAGGCGCGTAATAGAGGTTGTAATCGGCGGCCGCCTCGGAGATGGCGAGGTTGCGAACGCCCGGCTGGACAACGGCCGTTTGTGTGACCTCGTCAATCGAGACGATCTGGTTGAACTTCGCCATGCCGAGTACCAGCCCGTTGGCCAGTGGCAGGGCGCCGCCAGACAAACCTGTGCCTGCGCCGCGCGCAACCACGGGTAGCTCGTGCTCGCTGCAGATTTTCAGAATCCGCTGCACTTGTTCGACGGTTTCCGGCAGCACCACGATCGGTGGTTTTTGCCGATAGACCGCCAGCCCGTCGGACTCATAGGGGTAGAGATCTTCGTCTTCACGCAGCACCGATTCGTCGGGCAAAAACTGCAGGAAGGCGGCGACCAGCTGCTCGCGCAGGGTCTCGTCCAGGGTGGGCGTCGGTTCGGCAAACAGGGCTTGCGACATGGGGGATTTCGCTCTGGGTGGTATCGGCGCGCCGTGACCGGCGACAGCTCAGTATATCGTTATTTGTCGGGACCCGGCGCCGACGCGAGCAAAACAAAATTGCCGTGCGGCATTGTCGCGTCGTGTGATCTGGCTCACACGGGATTTGAGTAATAGTTAATACAATTTTCGCGCAACGCCAACGGACTTGTGCGTTCGAGTTATGCCATCCACCGAACGCAACGAGGGCGTGAATGTACGCGGTAAAAAATAAATACTATAAGCATTCCAAGCTCGACGAACAGTGCTTTCGCTACATTTTGCAGCTGTTCGCGATGGACCTCACTGCGGTGCAGTGCGCCAAACTCACGGGCGTCAACGTGCGCTCGGTCAACTCAATCTACCTCAAACTGCGCGATCGCATTGCCGACTGGTGTGAGAGCCAGGCCCAGGGCACGCCGGGTTTGAACATCGACCCGCACGCCTTTCAGGAGGCCGATGGCAGAGGGGCCAGCTATCTTCACAGCGAGGCCGATGGCATCGTCGGCCTGCGGCTGTATTTGCACGAAGATCAAGTCTATTGCGCCCATTTGATGTCGGCGAACGATGCCGATATTCAGCGCGGTGAGTACCGCGATTCGGTCTGGCGCGACTACCCCGTCGGCATCGACCTGCGCCGCGATATGGCGCTGAAACTGAAAAGCACCACCCAGCAGCGTGCGAATCTTGCCGGAGATGCCGAGCGCATCGATGCATTTGGCCGCTATTTGCGTGTGCGGCTTGGCAAATTCAAGGGGCTGCGCCGCGGCAAGTTTTTCTATCACCTGAAAGAGAGCGAGTACCGCTACAACCATCGACGCTACGAGCTCTACACGCTGTTACTCGGCATGCTTGGCGAGGCGCCGATCGAGTAGCGCGGCATTGGCTTATGCATCAGGGGCCAAGCCGATCAATAGTCCAGCCATTGTCGGCTGTGCGCGTGTAGCTAAAGCGATCGTGCAGCCGGCTCGGCCGTCCCTGCCAGAACTCGTAGCGTGAAGGTGTGAGGTTGTAGCCACCCCAGTTGTCCGGGCGAGGCACGTCATCGTTTGGAAACTGTTCGCGCAGTTTTGCCACTTCGTGTTGCAGCCAGTCCTGATCCCGAACGACTTTCGATTGTGGCGAGGCGGCAGCGCTGTAGCGGCTGCCTGCAGGGCGGCTGTGGAAATAGGCGTCCGAATCCTCCGCACTCATGCGCGCGACTACACCTTCGACCCGAATCTGGCGCTCCACCTGTGGCCAAAAGAGTACCAGCGCTGCGCGAGGGTTTGATGCGAGCTCTTGTCCCTTGTGGCTGTCGTAGTTGGTGTACCAGCCGAGCCCGTGTTGATCGAATTTCTTTAACAACACCACTCTGGCTGATGGTGCGCCATCGGCTGAGACAGTTGCAAGCGTCATCGCCGTCGCATCTTTAATGCGCTTGTCGAGCGCTGCCTGTATCCACTCGGCGAACAGCTCCAGCGGATCTGATTTCAGTGTCGCGCGAGTCAGCACGTCGTAGCCGTAGTCAGTCCGTTCAGCGTGCAGGTCGCCAGTATTTTCAGCCATAGTGCAAACTCGGTAGGGTGAGTGTTTCGCCAGTATACAAGCCCGGTGTCGCGCGTTCAGCGCCGCCTGTGTTCGACGTTTTGTGTAGTATATTCAGCTATTGTGCACAGTGGAGATGACGGACTTGCCCTCGTTTGACGTAGTCTCGGAAATAGATGAACACGAACTGGCCAATGCGGTCGATCAGGCCAATCGTGAAATAGGCGCTCGATTCGACTTCAAGGGCAGCGATGCAATTATCGAAGTTACCGATAGTGTCATGACGCTCAGCGCTGACAGCGACTTTCAGATTCAGCAAATGCAGCCGATCATCCTGCAGAAAATGACCAAGCGCGGTATTGATATCGGGTGCCTCGACCACGGCGACATCCAGACCAGTGGTCAGAAAGCAAAGCAAGTGATTCAGGTTCGCCAGGGCATCGACAAGGAGACTGCCTCGAAGATCGTCAAGCTGATCAAGGGATCCAAAATGAAAGTGCAGGCGTCGATTCAGGGCGAGCAGGTCAGGATCAACGGCAAAAAGCGCGACGACCTGCAAAGCGCCATCGCAATGCTTAAAGACAGCGACGTCGGTATCCCGTTGCAGTACAACAACTTTCGCGACTGACGATCAGACGCCGGGCGATTGCTCATCGTCGCGCTGACGGGCCTGGCCGGCGTAGATGTCATAGCGTGTTTTGCCGCTGGTAATATTGCCACTGGGCGGGTGGGTACCGATGCTGTCGGCGCTGGTGGGGCGTTTGACCACCACCCGTCGTCGCGCGTGTTCGATGGCGATCGGCAATAGCGGTTCGGCCGACAAAGCAGCATCGGATTTTTCCGCGGCAAGCAGCGTCTGCAGCGCTCGCATTCCTTTTTTTACCGCTGCACTTTTGCGGCTGGCCGGATACATCGGGTCTAGATAGACCACATCGGGAATCTGTTCGTCAGCCAGTGTTGGCAACAGTGCGCAGGCGTCGCCATGGATCAGCCGTAACCGTTGGGCGATGTCGGCGATGTGCGGATCGAGAGTGGCGCGCCGCAGGCCGTCTTGCAACAGCGCATGTACAATGGGCGATCGTTCGATCAGTGTCAGCCGGCAGCCCGAGGTGGCGAGCACAAACGCATCGCGACCCAGGCCAGCAGTGGCATCGCAAACCGTCGGGAGCTGCCCGGTACGCCCGCTGACCGCACGACACAACGGGTGCTTTGCGCCGGCGCGCAGCTTGTGGCGCGACTCTGGCGAAGAAAAATCGACACAAATATCCACCGCCGTTCTGCCGCGCTGATCGCGCAGGGTCAGTTTGTCGGCAACCATCAATAACAGATAGTCGAATTGACTCTCGTTGTCTTGATCGGCCAGCGTCACTACCTTGCTGGTGACGAGGGCGTCGCCGCCAGGTGTGTCGCTCAGTATTGCCACGCTCGGTACAGGGGGTGGGGTGACGCTCACGTTTGCATCATGCCGGAAAAAGAACCAGAGTGAATGATCGACAAAATAACTTCAGAGCATAGCACCGACAGCGGTGGCACTCGGCTGCTTGTGCTGCGCGTGCTGGTGAAGCTGATGTTGCTGCTGGCGCTGCTCGTCTGCCTGTGGGTGATGCTGCAGGCGATGAGTGATGGCCGCGACAGCAGTGCCGATCGCACCGTCGCCAGTACCTTTGAGATAGGTGATATAGAGCCTGGTGGATCACGCTTGCTCGACTGGAACGGCCGACC
The DNA here is from genome assembly GCA_964573105.1 of uncultured Granulosicoccaceae bacterium. GTDB lineage: Bacteria > Pseudomonadota > Gammaproteobacteria > Granulosicoccales > Granulosicoccaceae > CAKZSB01. Next base: position 101,660 of record CAZNIS010000009.1, on the reverse strand, counting down.
GGTCGTGGTATTGCGCCGCCCGCCGGAGTGGCAGGCCTTTCTTCGCGAGGCCAATCCATCGCTATTGCTGGATCCCGAGAGCAATCAATCGAAACAGCCGGATTTTGCTGTCAATGTCTGGCGCTCGAACTCGCCCGAGTGGTTTGTGGCGATTGCGCTGGGCACTGATCTGGGTTGCACGCTGAATTTTCTGCCACCGTCGCACCTGCTGTACCAGCGCGAGCGCTGGCGAGGCGGATTCGCGGATACCTGCCGTGGCAGTCGCTACGATTTGGCGGGCCGGGTGTTCCAGGGGCCGTTCGCCACCGCGAATCTCACTGTACCCGACTGGACAGTGGATACTGCCACCCGGACACTGGTGCTGCGCGACAGTCAGTAGTGCGGCGGCGGTACTTCTTCGGCAGCGCTTGCGATCGGTGATTCGCTGGCTTGCAGCAGTTGCTCGCAGCGTTCGATTTTAAGTGTCAGCCGCTCGATCGTCTGTTGTTGCTGCAGGATCACGTTGTTCAGTTGCTCGACGCTGATCTCCATGTCCATCAGCTTCAATTCAAGATTTTCAAGGCGCGTTTCCATCGAGCAAGACCGCAGGGTTGAGGCGCGCTAGCCTACCATCTTTTGCAAATCAGACCCGGCTTGTCGACGCGTATCAATCGCCTGATCCAGCATCGTGGCAGCCCCTCTGACAGTGGCTGTCAGCGGGCGATCCGCGATCGAGATCGGCAGGCCTGTGTACTCGGTAATCAGGGCTTGCAGGTGAGTGAGCGCAGCGCCTCCGCCGACCAGACGCAAGCCGTTGCGATGCAGGCTGTCAGCCAGCGCAGCGGGCAGGCAATCGCAGGCGTCCAGTGTCGCTTGCAACAGTTCGGCAAGCACCGGTTGCATCATCTGATGAACCGTGTCGGCGCCAATGCGAAAATTACGAATCCTGCCTGACACGACATCCCGGCCAACTACCTGGCAGGAGGTGTGCGCCGGCGCGTGCTCGTCATCGATCAGGGCGGCACCGATGCGATGTTTCAGATCGCGCGCGGCGGCGGCGTGGATCTGCATGTCGAATTCGTCCCGCAAGCCGCTTTGCAGTGCCAGATCGATGATGTCACCGCCCTGTATCAACTGCCGGTGGAACACCATTTCGCCAGCTGAGTAGCCACACATCTCAACGCCACTGGCCCCCAGATCCAGCATCACCGGATTGTCGAAGTCACGGCGATTGATCAACGCGCCGGCGGTGCTGGCCGCAGCCCGGTCAGCAATCAGGATTTGCGCCGCACCACTGACTCTGCAGGTGTTGATCAGCCGATCCGTGTCGGCGCCGGCAAAGGTCGACGGCAGCGCCAGCATCACGTGGAATTTTTGCGCGATCAGTCCGCTGCGACGCGCTTTGCGCAGGAAATAGCGCAACATAGTTGCCACCCGCGTGCGGTCGCCAGGCGATCCCTGTTGTACCGCACGGACCAGATCGTAGCGATCGGGATCACTGGCAACGAGCTCGATGGCATCGTTCCCCCAGGCCAGGACATCGTCGCTTTTGGCCGATGGATCGCCCAGTGTGGCGCCGAGCGATGGCTCATTAAAAATCAGGCCGGCATCGCTCGCATACATGCGCGTTTGCGCGGTACCGGGGTCGATCGCAATGGCGTGTGTTGAATCGTCTGGCTTGCTACTGAACATACTGTCCTCCGCAAATGGCAACGGGCTGTGTAGACCACCTGGGAGAAAGTATAGTAACTGTTGGCGCGGCTGCACGCGGTGTGCGACTGTGTGCTAGATTACCGCTTTTAGGCTGACAGGTGGTCGCGCGCGCATGAGTGTCGATAACAAACTGGTCGGTGAGATCGCTCACCTGGCAAGGCTCGATCTGGACGAGGCCAGTGCATCGAACTTCGCCCGTGAGATGGCCGGCGTGCTGGCGCTTGCGCAACAGATGCAGGATGTCGACACTGACGGTATCGAGCCCATGGCGCATCCACTGCACGCGGTGCAGCCCCTGCGTGCTGATGTCGTCGACGAAATCGATCAACGCGAGCAATTCCAGGCCATCGCCCCGTCGGTAGAAGACGGGCTCTATCTGGTGCCACAAGTCATCGAGTAGCTCGCGCAGGCGGCTGCAAATGGCTGCGCCAAACGCTATCCAACGTATCTGTCGCTCGCGACACCTGCCAATCCCGAGATCGGGTTAATCAATCTGCCGATGCATAGACAAACTATCAGCTCAATCCAGCGGGCGCTGGCTGCGCGCGAGTACAGCAGTGTCGAGCTGTGCCAGCATTTTATCGAGCGTATCGAACGCGCCAACCCGGAGCTCAACGCCTTTGTCACGATTACCGCTGAGGCGGCGCTGGCGGCGGCGGCCGCGGCCGATGCCCGGCGTGCCAGCGACGATGCGGCACCTTTGCTGGGCGTGCCACTGGCACACAAGGATATATTCTGCACCCGCGGGGTGAAAACCAGTTGCGGCTCGCGGATGCTGGCCGAGTTTGTCCCGCCCTACGATGCCACTGTGGTCAGTCGCATCGAGTCGGCCGGGGCGGTCATGCTCGGCAAGACCAATATGGACGAATTCGCCATGGGCTCGTCAAACGAGAACAGTCATTTTGGCGCCGTGACCAACCCCTGGGGGCAGGGCCGGGTACCGGGTGGCAGCTCAGGCGGAAGCGCAGCGGCTGTCGGCGCCAGACTGGTTCCCGGTTGCACCGGCACCGACACCGGCGGCTCGATCCGGCAGCCGGCAGCTTTTTGCGGCATTACCGGTATCAAACCGACGTATGGACGTGTCTCGCGCTACGGCATGGTAGCGTTTGCGTCCAGCCTGGATCAGGGCGGCCCAATGGCGGCGACCGCCGAGGACTGTGCGCTGCTGCTGTCTGCGATGGCCGGTCACGACCCGCGCGACTCCACTAGCATCGACGAGCCGGTGCCCGATTATCCGGCCGCACTCGGCGATTCGATCGAGGGGGTCAGGATCGGCCTGCCGAAGCAGTATTTCGCTGCTGGTCTGGACGATGCCATCGCCAGCGCGTTGCAGGCGGCTATCGATGCACTGACCAGGCTTGGCGCGAGCTTTGTCGATATCGAACTGCCGAACCAGCATCTGGCGGTACCCGCGTACTATATTGTGGCCCCGGCCGAATGCTCATCGAACCTGTCGCGATTCGACGGTGTGCGTTACGGGCATCGCTGTGAGGATCCCACCGATCTTGAAGATTTGTACAAGCGGTCGCGTTCCGAAGGGTTTGGCGATGAGGTCAAGCGCCGGATTCTGCTTGGCACCTATGCGCTGTCGGCTGGCTACTACGATGCCTATTATCTGAAAGCACAGAAGATTCGCAATCTGATCAGCCGTGACTTTGCCAGCGCGTTTGAGTCTGTCGATATGATTCTTGGCCCGACGACCCCGACACCGGCCTTTGAGCTGGGTGCCAACAGCAGCGACCCGGTGGCGATGTATCTCAACGACATCTACACCATTCCAGCGAGCCTGGCCGGATTGCCGGCATTGTCTGCACCGTGCGGGTTCAGCGGTGATCTGCCACTGGGCCTGCAACTGGTGGGCAACTACTTCCAGGAGGGCCGGTTGTTGAACGTCGCGCATCAGTTCCAGCAGGTCACCGACTGGCACACCAGGCTACCCGAGAAGTACTCGTAGTTACCACCCGCATTCAACCCGGCAATCAACACTAGAGAACAGGTCAATCCTCGATGCAATGGGAAACCGTTATCGGTCTGGAGATTCACGCTCAACTGGCCACGCAGAGCAAGATCTTCTCTGCCAGTTCCACCACGTTTGGCTCGGCACCCAACACGCAGGCCAATGCCGTTGATCTGGGGATGCCGGGTGTGCTGCCTGTGCTCAATCGCGAAGCGGTGGCGATGGCGGTCAAGTTCGCGCTGGCAACCGGCGCCGAGATTGGTCGTCGCAGCGTGTTTGCGCGCAAGAATTACTTCTATCCCGACCTGCCCAAGGGCTATCAGATTTCGCAGTTTGAGCTGCCGATCGTTGGCCCCGGTAATATTCGCATCGAGCTTGATGATGGCGAGGAGAAATCGATCGGTTTGACTCGCGCGCATCTGGAGGAAGATGCCGGCAAATCGGTACACGATGCGTTTCCGGGAAAAACCGGTGTCGACCTGAATCGCGCGGGCACTCCCTTGCTTGAGATCGTCTCCGAACCCGACATGCGCAGTGCCCAGGAAGCGGTGGCCTATGCCCGCAAGATACATTCATTGGTGCGCTACATCGATATCTGCGATGGCAACATGCAGGAGGGATCATTTCGCTGCGACGCCAATGTGTCAGTGCGCCCGGCGGGACAGAAAGAGTTTGGTACTCGCACCGAGATTAAAAACATCAATTCGTTTCGCTTCCTGGAGAAGGCGATCAACTTTGAAGTTGAACGGCAGATAGACGTGCTCGAAGACGGCGGTACCATTACGCAGGAGACGCGCCTCTACGATGCCGATCGCGACGAAACCCGATCGATGCGCACCAAGGAGGAGGCCAATGACTACCGCTACTTCCCCGATCCGGATCTGTTGCCAGTAGAGATCGACGACAGCCTGATCGATGCATTGCGCGCACAAATGCCGGAGCTGCCCGAGCAGCGGCGGCAGCGGTTCATCGACGACTATCAGCTATCGGCCTACGACGCTGGCGTGCTGACTGCCGATCGCGCGACCGCCGATTTTTTCGAGCAGGGCCTGGAGCTGAGCGGTGCGCCGGCGCGGCTGGCCTGCAGTTGGCTGACCGGTGAGGTGTTCTCGCGGCTGAATCGCGACTCGCTGGAGCTTGCCGATGCACCGCTGAGCGCTGAAGGCTTTGGCAATCTGATGGCGCGCATGCACGACAACACCATCTCGGGAAAGATTGCCAAGCAAGTGCTCGATCACATGTGGAGTGACGGCAGCAGTGCCGATGAGGTTATCGATCGCGAGGGGCTGCGGCAGATCTCCGATTCGTCTGAAATTGAGAAAATGATCGACGATGTCATTGCCGCCAATCCGTCTCAGCTCGCCGAATACCGCGCTGGCAAGGACAAGTTGCTGGGGTATTTTGTCGGTCAGGTGATGAAAGCGTCGAAAGGCAAGGCCAACCCGGGCCAGCTCAACGAAATGCTGCGCGAAAAGTTAAAGGGCTGAACGCCAAAGGCTTACACTGATAATTTTTTGATACACTCGGAGTTTGCCCGGCGTAAGGCTGAATGCCATGTCTGTAATGAGTCCATCGCTAACCAGAGCCGCCCTTGGACGGTTTTCGCTGGTTTGCCTGTTGTTGTGGTTGCCCGGTCAGAGCGCGAACGCCGCGTCGCCCAATACCGGCGGTTATGTATTCGCCAAGGGGCAGCAACACGCAATGCGTATCGGCAGCACGCGATTTCAGACGCCTGCTGCGTCGATTGCCGGCGGCTACTGGTTTGGTCAGGGCATGGGGCTCGAACTCGAGTTCTCTACTGCGACGGAGGATGTCCGGCGTCGAGGCATTGATCTTGACATCGACCAGCTGGCATCTCTGGGGGTTCGACTTGAGGCGCCGCCGCGAGACGATCTGGCTTTGTATTTTGTCTTTTCCCTGACATCGGCTGAGGTATCAAGCCGGTTTTCCAGCGTCGAGGCCGCCGCCGTTGCCAGCTCGCTCGACGGCTACGGCGTCACCTTCGGCATGACCTGGCAAACCGCGGTGGCTGGCCTCGTCGTCGATACCGGTGCGACACACCATCGATTCGAGAGCGATATTGGCATTAACACGCTGCATATCGGGCTGCGTTATTCAATTGGGGCGGTACGCTGATGCGGGCAATAAAAAACTGGTTGTTGAGTTTTGCGGTAGTGCTGAGTACCGCGTGTGGCAGCAATGACGATTCAGGTGAGCTGCGCGGCCGCGTCGAGGTTTCGACCCAGGAAATCGAAGCGGTAGCGATTACTGGTGCCGCACCGATTTTTTCCACCGGCGAGGACTTGCCGCTGCAACTGCAGGCAACCAATGCGTCGGGCATTGTTACCACAGTTACACGGCTGGCGCAGTGGTCGAGCTCGGATACGGCGATTGCCACAATCGATCAGGATGGTGTGGCGTTGGGAATCAGCGATGGCACGGTTGAACTGCGTGCCGTCTATGGCCCATTTGCCGATGTGGTCAGCGTGCAGGTGTCGTCGGCGCCGCTCGAATCTATTGCGATCACAGCACCTCTGACGCAGCCCAATGAGTGTACCTCGCAACAGCTGGTGGCTATGGGAACCTATCAGGGTGATGGCTCTGATGTCAGAACGATTACCAACGCTGTTGAGTGGCAGGTGACGGGCGGTGCGGACATCGCCAGTTTCAATCAGCAAACCGACCCTGCCGGCTTGTTGCGTATAAGCGATGCCGGGAATATTGAAGTGACAGCCAGATTTGATGACGCTCCTCCCGGCGTATTGTCACTCGAGGCTTTGTCGACCCTTGATGCAATACAGCTCAGCCCCTCGACGACACAGGTGACGGTGGGTGTTCCACTGGGCTTCAGGGCGCTTGGGAGTTTTTCTGACGGCGGACAAAACGTCGATATCACCAACAACGCTAACTGGAGCTTGCCGGTTAATGAAGGTACGGCACAGTTCGCGAACGTCAGCGATACACTGCCGACCAAAGGCATCGTGAATGCCACGCAATCGGGGGGTGGGGTGCTGACAGTCACTTGCGGCGATGTGACGCAAATGCGTGATCTACGCGCTGAACTTCCACCGACGTTACGCGAAGTTGTGATCAGACCCGAAGAGGAGCCCTTGGTCGTCGATGTAGATCTAGATAGCGTTCAGTTACAAGGCATCGTTCGTTTTTCCGACAATACTGAAGAGGATATTTCAGAACTGGCGGACTGGAGCAGTACCGGAGACATAGGCGCACTGGATTTGAGTGACAGCAGCGGCAGTCGTGGTCTCGTGACCGTTAACGGCGTCGGCGAGATTGTTGTCACAATGGAATACGACCGGGATGGCGTTGTGATTACCCGAACCATTACCGTCAGATCGGAAGTCCGTTAGCAGGGATTAGCGTCAGTCGCGCCTGATAGTCGGCAGGCTTTCGCTCAGGTGTTGCCAGCCTGACGGACCAGCGCGCTGACGGGCTTTGAGCTCGCCACTGTGCCACTGGTGATATATTGCTCGTGGTTGCTGTCGATCTCGGCCAGGTCGTAGAGATAGTTAACCATCAGCCCGTAAGACTGTTTGCGGCCGCGGGCGCTGGTGTCGGCGTCCCAGTTGATGCGCTCGATTCTCGCCCCGTTAGAGAGATGAAAATGGCCCACAGCGTCGGTGACACGTTGTCTGCCAGGTAGTTCGGTTGTCAGGTACTTTGCCACCAGTCGGCACAACGGCGTGCTCATCGCCGCTTTGACTGCGTCGTCGTCGAGCCAATCGTCGCTTGCTAACGTATCGGCAAAGGACGATTCGCTTACTTTTGCCAGCTGCGTTTTCTCATCATCGGTCAGTATCGTTTGATCCGCGACCAGCTCATTGGTAAGCCAGCGTGAAAAGCCGGTGATCGGTGACAGCGTCGAGAACACTTCCAGGCTCGGCAGCTCGTGTCGCAGTTGCGAGACGACGCGCTTGATCAGAAAGTTGCCCAGGCTGACGCCACTCAAGCCCTGTTGCGCGCTGGAGATCGAATAGAAAATTGCGTTGGTTGGTTTGTCTTGCTGCGCTTGAATCTGGCTGGTGTCTAGCAGTGTATCGACGTTGTCAGATAGCTCCATCACCAACGCCACCCAAATGAAGATCAGCGGCTCATCCGGCATACCGGGGTGAAAGAACGCAAAGCAGCGACGATTCTCTGCCAGCCGGTGGCGCAGGTCGTCCCAGCTGGCGATTTCGTGTACAGCCTCGTATTGAATCAGCTTTTCCAGCAGCGAGGCTGGTGCGTCCCAGCTTATTTCGCGAAGCTCCAGAAAGCCGATATCAAACCAGCTTGATAACTGTTCACGCAACACAGTGCTGATTGATCCAAGCTCGGGGTTGTCGGGCGTGAAGCGCAGCAAATCGGCACGCAGATCAACTAGAAACTTGATTCCCTGTGGCAGGGCGTTGAACTGCGTCAACAGGGTCAAATGGGGCGGTTTGAGCTGAGCTCTCAGGCGTTGTTCCACCTTCAGTCGCGCGCTGTTATCCAGATCGGTAAATAGCGCTTCGGCCGTCGTACGCACCGCATCGTGATCGACGTCGAATTCGGTAGCCAGCAATTTCAGGAATTTCAGCCGCCCTTCATCGTTCAGCCCAAGATACGCCTTGCCCAGCTCTGCAGCGCGCGCTCTGGCCGAGACTTCGCCACCTCTGGCGTCGAGGCAGTCGTTGATCTTGTCGCGCAGCGGTGCGACTTCGTCCTCGTGCAGATAGGGGCTCAGCTCAAGCCTTTTGACGGCGAACGGGGTACTGATACCTTTCCAGGCACTCAGGATATTGCCGAGCGTAAGATCGATGATTTTGCTGCCTACCGTGGGGCTTGTCTGGGTCAATATCTGCTCGTCGGTTTGTGGCGCAGCGCTGTTAGTGCAGGCGCGGCTCCGTCTCCAGTTCGATGTCAAATTTTCGCGCGATATCGCGCTGAATGTCAGCGGCAAGTATTGCAATCTGCTGACCATTTCCATCGCCGAGATTGACCAATACCAACGCCTGATCGGCGTGAACGCCAACTCCGTCTCGGCGATGGCCTTTCCAGCCGGCCTGTTCGATCAGCCAACCGGCTGCGAGCTTGCACTGCCCATCGGGTTGCGGATAGTGCGGCAAGCCCGGGTAATCCTGTAGCAGGCTGCGCAATTGTTTGTCACTGACAACCGGATTTTTGAAGAAGCTGCCCGCGTTACCGATCTGTGCGGGATCGGGCAGCTTGCTGCGACGAATGGCGCAAACATGCGTGAACACGTCGTGGCTGCTCGGCGCGCTGATACCGGCCTGCTGCAGCGACTGCGACAACGAGGCGTAGTGCCACACTGGCTGATCCCGGGTAGCGAGTCGCAACTGAATGCCCAGTACAATAAGATCGCGACCGGCGGGGGACTTGAAAACGCTGTCCCTATAACCAAACCGGCACTGCTCGCGTGGTAGTGTCAAGACTTCACCAGTACTGCGATTGAGTGTTTCGACGCCGACCAGGAACTCGCTCAGTTCGCGACCGTAGGCGCCGATGTTCTGGATCGGTGCGGCACCGGCACAGCCAGGAATCAGGGCCAGATTTTCAAGGCCGTAGCGTTGCCTGGACAGGCATTGTTCAACCAGCTGATGCCAGTCGATGCCCGCGCCGGCGACGACCGTGGCGTGGCTGCGATCTGAAGAGGCAAATTCCAGTGCCTGCAGATTCATCTGCACGACCAGGCCCGATACGTCACGGGTAAAAACTGTATTGCTGCCGCCGCCGAGAACGAACACGGGTTGCGCCTCGAGCTTCGCCCAGGCAAGCGCTGCCTGCAACTCGGCAAGGCTGGACACGCGCACGAAGTGCTCAGCCTTCACATCGAAACCGAATGTGTTGAGCGCCTTCAACGAGTGATCGTGGCTAGGTTGCATGCGGGGCAGCACCGATATTGCGGTGGATAGAGGGTAGCTTGATTAACAGTGTGGTGGCGCGCAGCAAACTGAATAATGAAAACGCCAGCCAGAGTCCGTTATTGTTGAGTGTTTCACTGACCATTTCAGTTACCGCTATGAATGCGATGGTCGAGACCAGCATGCCGTTTCGCATCGCCGCGGTACTGGTGGCGCCGATAAAAATACCATCGAGCTGATAGCTCCAGATAGACAGCATCGGCATCGCGACAAGCCATGGCAGCATGGCCGTTGCAGCGTCGATAATGACGGCTTGATTGGTGAACAGGGCGATGAACTGTGGCCCCAAAAAGAAGATAGTCAGTGAGAAAACTGCCGCGACCGTGAGCGCCTGCAACGTGGCGGCCCGTATTGCACTTGAAAAGTCGGCGCGATTGCGCGCGCCGATGGCTTGTCCGACCAGCGTCTCCGTGGCGTGGGCGAAGCCGTCGAGCGCATGAGCACAGATATGCAGCAGCTGCAGTAGTATCGCGTTGGCGGCCAGGGTAACAGTGCCAAGCCGTGCGCCAACGGCATGAAAGTAGAAAAAACTGCCGACCAGCAACAGTGTGCGCAGGAAGATATTCGAGTTGATGTTGAAAAGCTGAAACATTGCCTGCCGATTGCAAAGCTCGGTTGCCCGGCTGTTTTGAATCGCGGCCAGCAGATGCCTTCGGATCAAAAAAAGTGCAAACAGCATGGCGCAATATTCACTAATCACCGACGCCAGCGCCACGCCGCGAATGGCAAATTCGAACACCAGTACAAACACTAGATCCAGCGCGATATTCAGCAGATTTAGCAACAGCTGAAAGGCGAGCACACGGCCTGTCTGCTGCAGCCCGATAAAGGTGCCCAGCAGCACGTAGTTGGCAAAGGTCGCAGGGGCTGACCAGATGCGAATGGAGTAATAGTCGCGGGTCATCGCTTGCAGCTGCGGCTCGGCGTCCAGCAGCCACAGGCACAGCGCGAGCAATGGGGATTGCAGCAACAACACCACGCCACTGATCGCAATCGCCGTTAGCAGGTAGCGCAGCAGGGTGAGCTGGGTACTGGCTGCATCTGTGGCGCCAAAATGCTGCGCAATCAGGCCGCTGCTGCCCATGCGCAGAAATCCGAAAGTCCAGAACACCAGGCTGAAAATCGAGGCGCCCAATGCAACTGCCGCAATGTTTTCAGCGCCCGGCAGATAACCCATGACCGCAGTGTCAGCTGCACCGACCAGTGGCACGGTTACATTCGACAGAATGATCGGCACGGCGAGCAGCCAGACTCGGCGGTGCCAGTTTTTACCGGGCTGCAAGGGCAGTCGACCTGAATCGGAAAACGTCGGGATTATACGGCAGTCGGGAGAGGTTGCTTACAGCGGGGTGAGGTATCCGTTCACGCCATACTAGGCACTTATTTGGTGGCTGTTCACAGTGCGTCTGTCGTGCACGTGGGGTAGGAGGTCGCACGGAACATACATGGGTATTTGAGTACGACCGACACCGCCCACGGGTGCGACAGGCGTGCTGCGAATAGCTACCGGGGTGAGGTGGCACCGCCGGCGTAAATACCGGCGGTGCGAATTGGTCTGAGACGACAGGCGATCAGGCGGCGCTGTTTGGCCTGCCGATGCAGTAGTACTGAATGTCGTTTTCGCTGAGAATTTCAGGATCGTAGATGTTGCGTCCGTCGAAGACCAGCGGCTGGCGCAAGCCCTCTTTGATGCGGTGCCAGTCCGGGCTGCGAAATTCCTGCCACTCGGTGTTGATAATCAGTGCATCGGCGTTGTTGATCGCGTCCATCGCCGAATGGGTCAGCATCAGGTTGCTCTCAGCCGGGTAGATGCGTCGCACCTCGTCCATCGCGACCGGATCGTAGGCCTGAACTTTTGCCCCCTGCGCCCACAGTGCTTCCATCAGCACGCGGCTGGGCGCCTCGCGCATGTCGTCGGTGTTGGGTTTGAACGCAAGCCCCCAGACTGCGAATGTCTTGCCTGACAGATCGCCGTTGAAATGGTGCGATAGCTTGTTGAAGATGACGTGTTTCTGTCTTTCGTTAACGCTCTCGACAGACTCCAGCAGCTCCGCCCGATAGCCCACTTCACGAGCGGTGGCCACCAGCGCTTTCACGTCTTTCGGGAAGCATGAACCACCGTAGCCGATGCCGGGATAAATGAAGCTGTAGCCGATGCGTGGATCCGAGCCAATTCCGATACGGACGTTCTCGATGTCCGCACCGAGCGCGTCGGACAGATTGGATAATTCGTTCATGAAGCTGATCTTGGTCGCGAGCATGGAGTTGGCCGCGTACTTGGTCAGTTCAGAGGAGCGTACATCCATGAAAATCAACCGGTCGTGGTTGCGGCAGAAGGGGGCGTACAACTTGCGCATCTGCTCGATCGCGTAGCTGTCCTCGGTGCCGACGATGATTCGATCGGGTTTGCGAAAATCCTCGATGGCCGCCCCTTCCTTGAGAAACTCGGGGTTTGAAATCGTGGTGTATTCGAAACTGGCGTTGCGGCTTTCGAGCACTTCGCGCATCCGCGCGGCTACTTTGTCTGACGTGCCGACCGGTACTGTCGATTTGGTGACCACGAGTTTGCGGCCGTCCATGCGTTCGGCGATGGTCTGCGCCACGGCCAGCACGTGTTTCAGGTCGGCCGAGCCGTCTTCGTCCGGCGGGGTTCCCACCGCGATGAACTGCATCTCGCTGTGGGCGACGGCCTTGTCCTGATCGGTGGTGAAGTGCAGGCGTCCGATCTCGACGTTGCGCTTGATGATATCGTCGAGGCCGGGCTCGTGAATCGGAATGATGCCATTGTTCAGCGCCTCGACTTTCTCGTCGTCGATATCGACGCAGAGCACGTTGTTGCCGACATCGGCAAGCAGAGAGCCGGTGACCAGTCCAACGTAGCCAGAGCCATACAAAGTTACATTCATTTTAGGTATCTATCCCAGAACCGGCACGAGCCGGAATCGTTGATCGGGGGTTCGCATTATTGTGACTTCGTAGTCTATGCGATCGTGCCGTCACTGTTTCCTTTGAGCCGGATAGGCCGTACAGTAGCGGTGTGCGCACAACTCGTGTTATCGAGCCGTGCAAAGTCCCTGCCGAGCGAGTGATTAATGGTACGCTTTTTTCAGAGCTGGTCGGAATTACCCGTTATTATGCTTCAATACTTGCGCCATTACGGATAAATGGATAAGCAGTCAAAACAGCTTGCGCGGTTCCAGGCACTCTGGAATCGCCTCGGCAGTGATCTGGATGTCAGCGGCGTGTTCGGGGACATCAGCGCCTATTACGAGTCCGAAGGCCGCTACTATCACAACCTGGCGCACATCGAGTACTGCCTCAGCGTGTTTGACGCCGCGCGTGAATACTGTGACGAGCCCGATCTGATCGAAATGGCGCTCTGGTTTCACGACGTTATCTATGTGATGGGGGGGGCTGACAACGAACTCAAGAGTGCCGAACATTTCATGGCTGCCAGCGACGGCCAGATAGACGATACCGCACGCCAGCGAATATTCGATCTGATCATGGCAACCGATCACTCGCACGCACCTACCGAGCACGATCAACGCTTTATCGTCGAGGTAGATTTATCAGGCTTCGGCCTGCCGTGGGATCGCTTTCAGTCCGACGGACGCAACGTTCGCGGCGAAATGACCCACCTCACCGACGATGAGTTCTATCCGGCCCAGATGCGTTTCATGCAGTCGCTGGCCGATCGCAAGCCGCTCTATACCTATCCCTGGTTCTTCGAGCGCTACGAATCGGCGGCGCGGTCCAATATTGCTCGCTACACCAGCGAGTTACAACAGCGTGGCTACCAGATGAAAGCGGCGGTCTAAGCGGCTTTTGTCGCGACCAGAACCTCGCGTTTGCCTGGTGGCCCGGGGTATTTGGACCAGCTGAATCCCGCCTCGGACAATGCTTGCCGAAACGCGCGGTTGACGCCAAACGTTGCCAGTCGCCCGCGTTTGTGCAGGGTGGGCCGCAGCTGCGCCAGAAACGCACGCTGCCACAGTTGCGGGTTGCACCGGGCGCTAAAGGCATCCAGGTAAATGGCATCAAAGTGTGCGTCTGGCCAGCTCGCGGTTCTGGCGTCGCCACGGTAGAGATCCAGTTCCACCCATTCAGACAGACACCCCTTACTGTGCTCGCCGTCCGATGATTGCGCCAGCAGCGCGACCAGTTCGCCAGTCAGATGCCGTGCGTCAGGCAGGTTGTGCTGCAGCAGCGATTCAAGCAGATCGATGTCCGGCAGTGCGAACTCGCAGGCGGCGTAGTGCAGCTGGCAGCGGTTTTCGATCGCGAGTGTCGCGGTAATGCAGAAATTCAGGCCGGTGCCAAAGCCGATTTCCAGTACGCGCGTCGGCTCGCCGGCATTAAGCCTTGCCGCCACACCGCTGTTCTGCAGAAAAACCAGTCGGGATTCGGTGGCCGCGCCGTGTATTGAGCGGTAGGTCTGGCCGCTCGCCGGATCCTCCAGCGTCAGCGTGCCGTCGGCCGTCTCGCGAACTTTCACTTGTCGCTAGAATCGACTCTGTGCCGCTTTCGGTATGCGCTGCAGCGCGACTCGAAAACTGTCGCATTTCTCCAGGTAGGTATGGGTGCTGACCGGCATCGGCACGCGCGCCATCGCGACCCATTCGATCAGTTTCTTGCCCTCGATAATCAGCGCCTCGCCATGTTCGAGCAGATAGCCGGGGGTGATGGCGTCGTTGCGCGAATTGCTGCGAAATTCTTCCATTAGCTCGCCAGCGGACACGAACTGGGGCCAAATGACGAAGTTGTTGGTCGCGTCGCTGCGCATGGTTTCGCACTCGTATTTCGCCGCGGTGGCGAAGTGGTCGACGTACCAGTCGAGCTCGGCAAATGCCGGAGACGGGGCAAACGCGCATTTGATGTGATCAGCGATACAGTCGATATTGCGCATCGCCTGCGCCACTTTGATATAGCGCGAGCGGTAGAACTGCTGGATCGGCGCGGTGAAAGCGCGAAACGGCTCGCCCCACAGTTCGTCTATCCCCTCCTGTCCGCTGTAGTGCTTGACCTGTTTGCCCAGATCGAGTGCCTCTTTGAAGCAGTGACCGCACTGACGCATGAGTTCATTGCTGCGATCGATGGTCACACCCTTGGCGTTGAGGTCGACAATTGCATTGAAGATGTCGGTCGCCCGATTAAACAGGGCGCCTGCCAACATCGCTGCGTTGACCCTTTTCTTGCGCGGATCGGTCTCGCGCTCGTAGTGAAGCCTTGCCGTGTCCAGCGCCTTGCCGGGGGTGTTGATGCCGGGCTCAGTGTGGTGAAAAGTACGGCGGGTCAGGGATTCGATGAGTCGTTTGCGCGCTTCGAGGGTGTCTTCAGGGGGTTCGTAGTAACGAATCCAGTAACCCTCGTAGAACACAAACTCCTGGTTCTCGACGCGGCGTTTGGTGCCGTCGGCGGGTTTGCCGGCCTGCGTCTCCCAAACACCACCCTGGCGAAAGGTTGTTGAGTTGCATGCAAAGTTCATGAGTACTGGGAATTGCCCGGTGGCGCGCTAGCGGCAGCGCGATTTTCCGTGTCCCGGCCCGTACAGGCCGTTTGCAGGCGGCGGATTATTACACAGGCAAAAAGAGAGTGCACAGCCATTTGTGAACACGGTCAATTATTGTTCCAACCCTTACGAATCGGTTTTGATGGCGGTCACAATCACGCGCCTGGGCGACGGGTGGCCCTCGATGGTGCGAGTCGGATCGGCAGGGTCCAGCGCATGCGCCAGAGAATGAAATGTCATCCATTCAGTCTGTCGTTGCTCGCTGCTGTCGGTGTGGTGAAAATCGACGCAGCGGGCGTCTGTGAAGCCGCAGGCGGCAACCAGATCCAGCAGATTGGATGTGCTCTCCAGATACCACACGTTGCGCATGTTGGCGTAGCGCTCGCCGTTGATGAATGTGGCAGCGGGATCGTCGATCACCAGCGTCTCCAGCACCAGCTGTCCACCGGGCCGCAGGCAGTGATACAGCGTCTGCAGATGCGCCTGTGGGTCGCGCCGGTGGTAGAGCACACCCATCGAGAAAACCGTGTCGAACTCGAACGGCTGTTCCCCAAGTATTTCGCCGGGCAGCGGCAGCACGGCCGCTTGGTATTGCTGGCAGTAATGATTGATGGCGTGAAACTGCAAATTGAACAGCAGTCCCGGATCCAGCCCGACGACGCTGGCAGCCCCGGCGCCAAGCATGCGCATGGCGTAATAGCCATTGCCGCAGCCGACATCCAGCACCTGTCGGCCAGACAGAGTGTGCAGGTGGGGCAGTACGCGGTGCCACTTGCGATCCGATCGCCACTCGGCGTCGATGTGAACGCCGAAAAGATTGAAGGGGCCCTTGCGCCACGGGCTCAGTTGCCGGAGCGCGCGCTCAAGTTGCTGGTGCTGGTCGGCGTTTAAGGCAGATTCGCTGCGGCAGCCGACCGCATCATTGTTTAGTTGCGTGCAGGCGACAGGCAATTGCGGCAACTGCTGCAACGCGTCGCGCCAGCGCGGGTAGTCGCCGTGCCCGCTGGCTTCCAGTTTGCTCACTGCAAGCGGACCGATGACATCCAGCCACTCGCGCAGCTCGGGCGTGTGTGGCCCGCTCAGAAAGTCATCCAGCAGGCTCATTTCAGCGCGACCAGCGACATGAAGTTGTAATACTGGAACCAGACTTCAACACTGCGAAAGCCGGCATTCAACAGTCGTTCGCGGTGGGTGGTCAAAGACTCGGGCACCATCACTTCCTCCAGTGCCTCGCGCTTTTGGCTGATTTCAAGTTCGCTGTAGCCGTTGCTGCGCTTGAATTGTTCGTGCATCTGAATGTGCAATTCATGCTGGGCAGGGTCTTCGTAGCGAATCTTCTCTGACAACACCAACGCGCCGCCAGGCAGCATGGCGGTACCCAGTCGCGCGATGAAATCCGCTCGATGCGCTCGGGCGATGAATTGCAGGGTGAAATTGAGCACTGCAACGCTGCACGGCTGTAGCGCCAGGGTGGCGATGTCGGCGTTGACAATTTCTACCTCTGGCTGCGCGATTGGCTGCTCAGCCAGACGCTCGCGCATGCGCGCCAGCATAGCCTCGGAGTTGTCTACAGCAATCAACCTGCAGCGAGTGTTAGCGAGTGCGGCTCGCATTGCAAAGGTTGAGGCGCCCAGCGAGCAGCCCAGATCGTAGCAATGGGTGTCGGGCTGGGCGAATCGGCCTGTCAGCATGCCGGTCTGCGACACAATGGCGCGATAGCCCGGCACCGAGCGCTCGATCATGTCGTCGAACACGCCAGCCACGCGCGCATCGAAGTTAAAGTGTTCAACCTCGGCCAGGGGTTCTGCAAAGATATTGTCTTTATGCAAGCGGCATCGCTCTCGAACGTTAAAGAGAAACACGGGATTGTAATCGCTCGCTGCGCGTTCGGCAGCACACAAACCGGGTTTGCGGGTTATCGTATCGGCCATGCAAAAACGAGCCGGCAAAACTGCGTCGACAATCACCAAACTCTCGCTCAAGCAGGGCCAGGCTTATTTGAGCGATGTCGACCCGCAGATGGCGCGTCTGATTGAGCGGGTGGGGCCGACACGGGTGCGCAGTGAGCGTCAACGCACGGTGTATCAGTCGCTGGTGCGTGCGATTGTGTACCAGATGTTATCCACGCAATCGGCCAATGCCATTCATGAAAGACTGCTGCAGGCCTGCCCGGGCGGTGTGACGCCGCAGTCGATTATGGATCTCGGCGAGCAGCCACTGCGAGACATCGGCTTTAGTCGTGCCAAAGTCGCATCGGCTATGGATCTGAGCGAGAAAATGCTCAATGGCAGCATTCCCGATGATCGTAAGCTCGGCAGGCTCGATGACGAGGCACTGATCAAACTGCTGACCACGGTGCGCGGCATCGGGCGCTGGAGTGTCGAAGTGCTGATGATTTTCAATTTGCAGCGCGCCGATGTACTGCCGTCAACTGATCTTGGTATTCGCAAGGGGCATGCGCTTGCCTACGGGCTGGACGAGCTGTTACCAGCTAAACAGCTGGCCCGTGCAGGAGAAGTCTGGAGCCCTCACCGATCGGTGGCGAGCTGGTATCTGTGGCGCGCCACCGACAGCGTGGACTGGTCCGCTTGCGATTGATACTGAGCCGCAAGGGCGTCGACAGCAGCGCCGGCGGATTTGCAAGCCCGATTTTTCCGGACGGCAGTATCTGGTCGGTGCCGATCCCCGATCCACGCTCGCCGCTGCGGTATCGCGACTTGAATAACCCGCAAGACGCCTCGAAGATTGTTCACAACCTCAGCCGCGGGCGCGTTGTCGGCAGCACTCGGGTGCACATGGACCCTGATCTGGCCGCAGATACCTTGCCTCGTGCGCCGGGCTGGCGCGGGATCTTTGGTCAACACGGGGCCGCGCAGCGCCATTTGCAGTTGCAGGGCGTGCAGCCCGGCGATTTATTTCTGTTCTTTGGCTGGTTCAGACAAGTGCAGCGTCTCGGCAGGCGCTGGTACTACGTCGCCGATGCGCCTGATATCCATCTGATCTTTGGCTGGTTGCAGGTGGGCGCGATCACCCCTGCGGCACAATTGCAGGCCGCCTGGGCGCAGTATCATCCGCACTTTCATGGCTCGTTCGGTGTGGGTAACAGTCTCTACACGGTTACGCGTGAGCCACTGCGCTGGGCGCCCGGTCACGCGGCTGCCGGCGTGTTTGATTGTCTGCGGTCCGATCGTGTGCTGACCGCACCAGGCTGCACCCGCTCAATCTGGCAATTGCCCGGCTGGTTTGATCCGCGCGATCGACGCAGCGCCCTGAGTTACCACACAGATGTGGATCGCTGGTCACCCGAAAGGGCCGGTGTGCGGCTGCGAACGGCGGCGCGTGGTCAGGAATTCGTGCTGGACCTCGATCATTTCCCCGAGGCGCACGACTGGATCAGCGGCCTGTTTCGGGCTTGAGGTCGACCAGCGTTGGCTTGGCTGATTCTGCCGCTGTGCTGGCGGATTCGTCGTCGATCGATTCGATCAGTTTGTAGTCCTGGTTGGGCAGGGCGGCAGTGTCGCGTCGCGCCCGGGCCAGATAGCCGCCCATTGCGCCACCGGCTGTCGTCAGCGTGAGCAGGCCGAGTGTCACCATCTGGCTGAATAGCATGATCATGCCGAAACCACCGGCCACTGCGACCGCAACCCCCACCTTGAGATTGGCCCGGTTGCGCGCTTTGCGCGTCTCGGTGGCGATCTCCTTCTGGGTTTGTCGCACCAGCCGGGTTTTCGCGCGCTCGGCGTTGAGATTCAGATTCTCGCGCTCGCGAGCAAATTGCGCAGACAAGTTCGCAATGCGCTGTTCGGCCAGCTGTGCGGCAATCGAGCGAAACCAGAACATGAAGATCACCGAGATGATCGACACCGGAAACAGAAAGATCAGCACGTTTTCGACGGTGAACGGATCCAGCAATACCGCAGACAGCAGTACCGCCGCCAGTTGCGCCAGCAGGATTCCGGCGAAAAATCTCAGCATGCGCTGACTCCAGAGGGGTTTGAGAAGTCGTCTGCAGATTACGGCGGCACGGTTGCCAGGACAAACGACAAAACGGTCATATCGTCCGTTTGACGTCAATTTGTTGTCTAAAGAAAGAATTTTGACGGACGATCTTGTTACGGTCCACGGAGAAGAATAACAATGAAACTCGTAGCAACCCCGATTGTCGCCGCTGCACTGATGCTGTCGGCCTACACACCGCTCAATGCTGAAATCATTCGCCATCACGAAGGCAGCCTGTCGGTCACTCAATCTGCGGCAGTGCCCCGGTCCGGCCTGCATCGCAAGGACGTGCTGGCCAAATACGGCGAGCCCGTTCACCGCCACGCTGCGGTCGGCAATCCGCCGATCTCAAGCTGGGAATATGCTGGCTTTGAAGTCTACTTCGAGTACGACATCGTACTGCACACGGTGATCAAGGTCGCCAGCCGCTAGCGCGGCAGTAGACGGCGAGACTACTCGCCGTCGAACGAACAGATACTGAAAACCTCGTAGCCCGACTCGCGCAGTCGGGCCGAGCCACCGAGATCGGGCAGGTCGATGATGGCTGCGGCCTCGGTCAGCTCGCCACCAAGCTTTCCGATCAGCGAGGCGGCGGCCAGCATGGTGCCGCCGGTGGCGATCAGGTCGTCGAGCAACAATACTTTCTGGCCAGGCGCAATGGCATCCTTGTGCAGCTCGACTTCGGCTTTGCCGTACTCCAGCTCATAGGATTCGCTGACCGTATCGAATGGCAGTTTGCCGCGCTTGCGAATCGGTACCAGACTGGTGCTGAGTTCGTAGGCCAGGGCACCACCAATGATGAAGCCGCGCGCGTCGATGCAGGCCAGCACGTCTATGTCGTGATCGTAGTAGCGGTGCACGAAGCAGTCGACCAGCCGCCTGAAGGTGGCCGGGTTCTGCATCAGCGGTGTGATATCGCGAAACTGCACGCCATCGACCGGCCAGTCCGGGATGGTGCGCACACGGGACTTGATGTAGTCGTCGAAGTAGCGATTCTGTGCTCTGCTCATCGTGCTCTGCCGAGTCTTGCTCGCCCCCAATCCACTGATCTAGCCTTCACTGATACGGGTGCGCAGCGGTTCGGCCAGCTGGTTTGCCATCGCATCGAATAATTGTTCGGTCGTCTCCCAGTCGATGCAGCCATCGGTAATCGATACGCCGTACTCCAGTGCCGATGGATCCTTGCCCAGCTTTTGGTTGCCGGCTCCCAGGTGACTCTCCAGCATGATGCCTATGATCGACTGATTGCCCTCGGCAATCTGTTTGCTGACGTTGTCGGCCACTAGTGGCTGCAGCGAGTAGTCTTTGTGCGAGTTCGCGTGACTGCAATCGACAATCAGACTGCTGGATAAACCAGCCTTGTCCAGTGCCTGCTCGGCCAGTGCGACACTGACCGAATCATAGTTCGGCTCTGAGCCGCCGCGCAGAATGATATGACCGTACTGATTACCGGCCGTCTCCAGCCGCGTCACCTGACCGTGCAGGTTGATACCGAGAAAGCGATGCGGCGATGCAGCCGACTTCATCGCATTGATCGCGATATCCAGACTGCCGTCGGTGCCGTTTTTAAAACCGACCGGCGTCGACAGTCCGCTGGACATCTCGCGATGGGTTTGTGACTCCGACGTTCTCGCGCCGATTGCAGTCCAGGCGAACAGATCGGACAAATACTGCGGGCTGATGGGATCCAGCGCCTCGGTACCGGCAGGCAACCCGAGTTCGGCCAGCCACAATAACAATTCGCGCGCCTTGCGCAGACCGCGATCGATGTCGAATGAATCATCCAGTGCCGGATCGTTGATAAAGCCTTTCCAGCCCAGTGCGGTGCGTGGCTTCTCGAAATAAACACGCATCACCACGTACAGATGCTCGGCGTGTTTGTCAGCCAGGTCTTTCAGGCGCCGTGCATACTCTTGGGCCGCGTCGATGTCGTGAATCGAGCACGGGCCGGCGACCACCAGCAGTCGGTGATCGCGACGCGTGAGAATGTTCTCGACCACGGTTCGGGCGTTGTCGACGGTTGCCGTGGCCACCTCGGAGCGGGGCAGTGCGGTGCGCAGCTCCTGCGGCGTGACCAGCACGGATTCCGAGACGATGTTGATATTGGTGAGTTTTGTGGTCATGTGTGCGGGACACGGTGATGCGGGGCCGACAAGTGTATTCGATAGGGGCAACATTTACAGCAAAATGCCGCCTCGGCCCGATCTTTCAGGCTGAGCCTGTGCGCTGCTGGATCTGAAGCTCTCCATCGACAACAGCCACGCCCGTGTCCCCCTGCAGCACGCGCAGCAAGGGCGCGCCGATCAGCTCCTGCCGCCAGCCCTGCATCACCGTGGTGTCGTGCTGGCCGCGAATCAGATCTTCGATCGACCTGCGCGGTGCCAATACTGCCGCATTGATCGCAAGCTTCGCGGCATGCAGTTTCGACACGGCTTCGAGCACATCGGCAGCGGCGTCCTGCTCGACCGTCAGGCCGCCTTTGCGGATCGGGGTAGCGAGCGGCTGGGGTTTGTCATTTTTGGCGTCTGCGATCAGTGCGATGATCGCCTTGCCGTGTTGACGGATGGTGCCAGCAGACAGCCCGCGCACATGCTTGAGTTCGTCGATATCGTCCGGCATCTGCCGCGCAAGATCGAGAATCAACGGATCCTTGAGCAGCCAGTTGCGCGGTGTGTTTGCCTCTCTGGCTGTCTCTTCCCGCCAGGCGGCCAGCTGCTGGGCCACGGCCAGTCGCGCCCCTTTGAGATTGTTGATCTGCTTGACGCGCTTCCACATCAGCTGTGCCGGTTTCTCGTAGCGCTCGGGGTCGGTCATGTCTCGCCATTCGGCATCGAGCCAGTCTAGCCGACCGAGCGATTTGAGCTTATCGCGCATCTTTGGATAGGCTTTGGCGAGATAGATGACGTCATCTGCGGCGTACTGCAATTGTTTGGTCGGCAACGGGCGGCGCATCCAGTCGGCTCGCGCGTGGCTTTTGGCAAGCTCGACACCCAGCACTTCGCGCATCAGATTGCCATAGCCAAGCTGTTCCTGATAACCCAGCAGTGGCGCTGCGACCTGTGTGTCGAAAAGATTGTGCGGCACCTCGCCGCGCATCCAGTAGAAAATTTCCAGATCTTGTCCGGCGGCGTGCAGCACCTTGGTGATGGCCGGGTTATACAGCAGGTCGAGCAATGGCTCGAGTGATTCCAGCGCGAGTGGATCGACGATGGCCACGCGGTCGGTGGTCGCGATCTGGATCAGTGCGAGTTCCGGGCGGTAGGTGCGCTCGCGCAGAAACTCTGTGTCGATCGCGAGCCAGTCGTAGTGCGCCAGTTGAGCGCACAACGGCGCCAGCGCTGCGTCGCTATCGATAAATTCGGTTTCGGTTTTGTCGCTCATAGTCGCCACGCTGTCGGTGGCGACATCATACAGCTAGCGTGCGGCGGGGAGTGGCTTATTAGGCCGAATCGCCCAAATCGGCGGGGTGTCCGGTGCGAAAGAAATGATGTGTGGCGCGCACGTACTCACTGTCGTCGTTCGCCGCTTCCAGGTGCATCAGGCTCTGGTGCAGCTGGTCTGCCTGATCGAGGCGATTGGCTGATGTCAGCGCGGTTATCAGGATGCGCTTGGTCTCGCCGCTGCGACTGTTCGATTCATCTACGTGCTCGCGCAGGATTTGGCAGGCGGCATCGATATTGCCGCGTGCCAGCTCGCTGCTGGCAAGCCCAACGGGGCCTGCGGAATGGTCAGGCAATTGGGCGGCGAGTTCCTTGAATGCGGGCTCTGCCTCGTCGATCAGACCTGTCGCCAGGCAGCTGATCGCCAGTGCATTGAGATAGGTCAGTGGTGTGGTGTCGCTCATGCGGGCCGCCTCGAAGGCCCTGTAAGGGCCGTGAATGATATGCGCTAACTCAAGCGTTATCGGCGTGGCATCGCGGTACTTGATCCCCGCGAATCAGTCGTCGCGGACAAAACGCGGCTCGCGTTTCTCGAGGAACGCATCGACCCCCTCGACCGTATCCACCTCCATCATGTTGCACGCCATCACGTCGGCAGCGAGTCCATAGGCGTCGCCGAGAGGCTGTTGCAGCTGGCGATAGAATAGTGCCTTCCCATGCCGCACCGCGTGCCCGGGCTTGGCGCTGATGCGGGCCGCGAGCGATGCGACCTCTCCGGTCAGTTCATCGTCAGCCACGGCGCGATTAATCAGTCCATATTCTGCCGCGGTTGCAGCATCGATAAAATCGCCAGTCAGCAACATCTCCAGCGAGCGTTTGCGCGAGACATTGCGCGACAGTGCCACCGCTGGCGTACTGCAAAAGAGCCCGAGATTGACGCCAGATACGGCAAACCGCGCCGATTGAGCGGCGATTGCCAGATCGCAGGTCGCCACCAACTGGCAGCCGGCGGCGGTTGCCAGGCCCTGAACGCTCGCGATGACAGGCTGGGGCAGGTCTGCGATTGTTTGCATCATTTTGCTGCATTGGGCAAACAATCCATCGTAGTAGGCCCTGTCGTGATTGCCGCGCATCTGGCGCAAATCGTGTCCGGCGCAAAAGGCGCGGCCGCTCGCGGCCAGCACCACGACACGAACCGAGTCGTCGCCGGCAATATCGTCAAGTGCCTGCTGCAATTGGGTCAGCAATTCCTCGGACAGCGCATTGAATTTGTCTGCGCGATTGAGGGTGAGTGTGGTGACGTGGTCAACGCGGGAATTGAGCAGTATGTCGGTCATCGGCGTGCTCCAGTCGAAACCGGCACTATAGCCATGCAGGTGTGAGTGCGGCAAGTCTGCCGTGGGGCGGGTTGAGATATAAAGACGTGGGGGGGCGGGGGGGCCCCCGCCCCGGGGGCCCGGGGGGTGGTTTGGGGT
>CAZNIS010000009.1:33821-77714 GCA_964573105.1 uncultured Granulosicoccaceae bacterium | reverse complement strand
GCTGTGGGGGGGGGGGGGGGTTTTATATTAGGCGCCGGCGCGCGGGCGGGCCCCCCCAGGCAGTGCTCCCGATTGCGTTGATCTGCGATTTATTTTTTACGTTGAGGTTGCCGCGGCTGCGCCCGGAACATCAGACACCCAGTATTATTTTTATTGGTGTCAAAGCGCTTGTGCCTGGTCTCCCATCAACACTTTTGTCAGATCTCTCGCCAAAAACTCCCAGTGTTATACCGCCATAGTTTCAACAGAGGCAATCGGGCCCGCTGGGCACCAGAACCAGTCTGGAGTACCCGACTGGCTGCCAGTCGATCGTGTGGCGCTGCCGACACCAACTGTGCCGTATTCGCAGGGCGCCTGACTACTCAAATCGAGTCTTGCGTGCCAGTCTCGGAGACACCCGTGCTGCACAGGCGTCGAGACAGTAATCGGCCGAATCCGCGGGGTGTTGACAGACCGGATCTATGCCCTGTTTGAGTACTGTTTTTAATAGTGACGCGAAGTGCTTGAAGTGCGGACAGTTATCGTGGATTGCCGGTGTTGTGGAGGCTATGTTTAGAGTGACTATCGCAAATCGGCGCTAAGTGCATGGTTTGTCGCGAGTTAGCGGTAAATCGCGGTTGAGAGGTTTTCACCGAACATTCGCTAAGTAGCGGATTTACATAGAGACTGTAAAAAGTTTGTAGTGGTTTCTGGAAACTTGACCTCGCGCAAACTTCTGCCGGTCGCATAACGGGTGAGCGATGGCAAGTGATCGCCATCGCCCGGCAGGCGGTCAGAGTGTTTTATGACTGCCGTCGCACAGCGGTGCCTTTGCGCTGCGTTTGCAGGTGCAAAAAAACACCTTGCCGTCCTTGTCTGCCGTGTACTTGACCGGTGCAAAGTCACTGCCCTTGTGCGAACCATCACAAAAGGGTTGTTTTGAGCTTTTGCCGCACGAACACCAGAAGTAGTTCTTGCCGTTTTCAACCTCGACGGCGATCGGCGCGGTGCCGGCGATTTCAGGGTCGGACATAGGGAGTTCCCGTTGTGAATGCGCGTCTATTATAGGCGAGCAGCGGATTTGTGATCAGTGAGTTTGGTTTGCCGCTCAAGCTTCAAAAGGCCGATGGTCCAGGTGCCGAGCCAGATGCCGAGCGCCGTTGCTGCAAGTGCGCTTGCAAGTGCGCCCGGCCACTGCCATATCGCTGTCGCGAGCAATAGCGCCATGCACCAGAAAGAAACCAGTTGCAGGCGCAGATGCTTACGCACGGCAGCGTTTGTGACGCTGCGATATTTGCTGTGGCTGATGATCGCACCCATGACCGCGGTGATGCCAAACAAAATGCCAAGCGCGAAAAGCAGGTAGCCCAGACGAGCCAGTTGTCGTTCCTGGTCGATCACCACTGGATGCGGTCAGGCAACCAGCGAGCGGCTGATCACCAATCGCTGAATGTCCGAAGTGCCCTCGTAGATCTGGCAGACGCGAACATCGCGGGCGATGCGTTCGACTGGAAAATCGGCCAGATAGCCGTAGCCACCGTGAATCTGAATTGCATCGGAGCACACTTTTTCAGCCATTTCGCTGGCGAAGAGCTTGGCCATGGATGCTTCTTTCAGGCACGGTAAGTCGTCATCTCGCAGGGTTGCTGCCCTGTGCACCAGCAATCTCGCCGCATCGATTGCGGTGTTCATGTCTGCCAGTTTGAATGAGATCGCCTGCTGGTTGAAGATCGGCTGCCCGAAAGCCTGACGCTCGGTTGCATAGGCCAGTGCGTGTTCGTAGGCGGCCCGCGCCATGCCGACCGACTGCGCGGCGATGCCAATTCGGCCGCCCTCCAGGTTGGATAACGCGATGCGATAGCCTTCGCCTTCGGTTCCAAGCAGGCAATCGGCCGGGATATCGCAGTTGTCGAGCAGAATCTGGCAGGTGTCAGACGCCCGCTGCCCCATCTTTTTCTCAACCGATGACACCTGATACCCGGGGTTCTCGGTTGGCACGATGAAGGCGCTGATGCCGCGCTTGCCGGCATCCGGATCGGTGACGGCAAAGACGATGGCGATATCGGCGTTGCTGCCCGAGGTGATGAACTGCTTGACGCCATTGAGTCGGTATCCGCCCTCATGGGGCGTGGCGCGCGTGGTTAGCGCTGATGCGTCTGAGCCGGCCTGCGGTTCGGTCAGGCAAAAGGCTGCCAGTAGCTGACCGGTGGCCAGTGGCTCAAGCCAGCGCTTTTTTTGCTCGTCACTGCCAAATCGCAGGATCGGCAGGCAACCCACAGAGTTGTGCACGCTCATGATGGTTGAGCAGGCCCCGTCGCCGGCGGCGATCTCTTCCAGTGCCATGGCGTAGGCGACGTTGTCGGTGGCCGAGCCACCATACTGTTCCGGCACCACCATACCCAGCAGACCGAGTGCGCCCATCGCACTGATTGCCTCGCGCGGGAAATGACATTCGGCGTCCCAGCGGGCGGCGTTCGGGGCCAGTTGTTCGGTGGCAAATTCGCGCGCGGTGTCGCGAATCATCAGTTGCTCGTCGGTGTATCGCATCGGAATACCGTCAGGCCGGGTTCAGTTCGATGGCGACGGCGGTTGCCTCGCCACCGCCGATGCAAAGCGAGGCCATGCCGCGATTCAGGCCGCGCTGCTGCAGAGCGTGAATCAGGGTGACCAGAATCCGCGCGCCGGATGCGCCAATCGGGTGGCCCAGCGCACAGGCGCCGCCGTGTACATTGACCTTTTCGTGCGGCAGCTCCAGCTCATTCATCGCAGCCATCGTCACCACGGCGAAAGCCTCGTTGATTTCATACAAGTCAATCTCGCTTTGCGTGAACCCGAGCTTGTCGAGCAGGTTTTTCATCGCATAGACCGGCGCGGTGGTAAACCAGTTGGGCTCGTGCGCGTGCGAGCTGTGGCCGAGGATGGTGGCCAGCGGTGCAATGCCTCGTCGCTCCGCCTCGCTGCGGCGCATCATGACCAGTGCGGCGGCGCCATCCGAGATTGAGCTGGCGTTGGCCGCGGTCACCGATCCGTCTTTGGCAAAGGCGGGTCGAAGCTGAGGGATCTTGTCAATGTTGGCCTTGTGCGGCTGCTCGTCAGTTGTGACCTCGGTTGTGCCGCGCCGATTGGTCACGCTGCAGGCGGCGATTTCGGTCGCGAAGTGGCCGGCGTCGATGGCAGCTTTGGCGCGTGTCAGCGATTCGATCGCAAACGCATCCTGTTGCTCGCGCGTGAAGGTGTATTTGCTGGCGCAGTCCTCGGCAAAGCTGCCCATAAGCCGCCCTTTGTCATAGGCGTCCTCAAGGCCGTCGAGGAACATGTGATCGAGCACGTTGCCGTGGCCCATGCGCAGACCGCCGCGCGCCTTGGGCAGCAGGTACGGGGCGTTGGTCATGCTCTCCATGCCGCCAGCGACCATGACCTGATTACTGTTGGCAAGCAGCGTGTCGTGCGCGACCATCACTGCCTTCATGCCGGAGCCGCACATCTTGTTCAGCGTGGTGCAACTGGTGCCGAGCGGCAGCTCGGCACCGAGCGCTGCCTGACGCGCTGGCGCCTGACCCTGACCGGCCGGCAGCACACAACCCATAATGACTTCCTCGATGTCAGCCGGTTGCAGCTGGCTGTTCTCAACGGCCGCAGCGATCGCGGTGGATCCCAGCTGAGCGGCAGTCATGTCACCCAGCACGCCCTGGAATCCACCCATCGGTGTGCGCTGCGCGGCGGTAATGACGATCGGATCTTTTTCACTCATCGGGTACCGGCTCCGGTTTGGATATGGATGGGGTTTTCACAGCTTTTATGTTCATTTGTTCTATTCGGTCTCGACAGCGCTGCTCGATTTCCAGCATGTCACGCAGCGAGGATTCGATATCGCGTTGCTGCTGCAGCAGCCGCGCTCGCCGCTCGGCGATCTTCTCGCAGGTGTACTCCAGCTGCTTGAGCTCACCTTCAGAAGTGTCGTACATGTCGATCACAGCGCGGATCTCGTCAAGCTGCCAGCCTAGTCTGCGACCGCGCATCACCAGAATCAGACGGGTGCGATCAGCGCGCGAGTAGATGCGCCGCTGCCCACAGCGTCGCGGGTTCAGCAGGCCTTTGTCTTCGTAAAAACGCATTGCCCTGGCAGTGATGCCAAATTCCTTGCCAAGTTCGGAGATACTGAACGTGTCGCTTGCTTCGGAGTCAGTCATTGACGGGGCGGACGCTTTGATTGACGTTTACGTAAACGTGAATATACACTCACACCCTGCAAAATCAAGGCTGCGCGGATGTTCTGGTTGGTCTGATTCACGCACTTGATAACCCAGCTCAATCTCAAGCGAGGAACTCTGCATGTCAACTCCTGCAGGCGATGTGCTGAACATCAGCAAAGCAGACGCGGTTCGACATATCCGGTTTGTCACCGCCGCGAGTCTGTTTGACGGTCACGACGCGTCGATCAACATCATGCGGCGGATTCTGCAAGGCTCCGGCGCCGAGGTGATTCATCTGGGGCACAACCGCTCGGTCGAGGAGATCGTGGTGGCGGCAATCCAGGAGGATGTGCAGGGCATTGCGATCAGCTCTTATCAGGGCGGGCACGTTGAATACTTCAAGTACATGGTCGATATGCTGCGCGACCGTGGATGCGAGCACATTCAGGTGTTTGGCGGCGGTGGCGGTGTGATCGTGGCAGAAGAGATCGACGAACTACACCAGTACGGAGTCGCGCGCATCTACTCGCCGGAAGATGGTCAGAAGATTGGCTTGCAGGGCATGATCGATGACATGCTGGGCCGCTGCGATTTCGATCCCGGTCAACGCGCCAGCACAGATCTGGACAAGCTGGCCGGCGATACCGGCAGGCTGGCTGCGATTCTCACCTCGCTGGAGAACGACAGTTACCCTGAGGCTGCGTGCAAACGCATACGAGAGGCCGCCAGCGCCATAGACGCGGTGCCGGTTCTCGGCATCACCGGCACCGGTGGCTCGGGCAAGTCGTCTCTGACAGACGAGGTGATTCGACGCTTTCGCCTGGATCATGCCGATCAACTTAAGATCGCCATACTCGCGGTCGACCCGACGCGGCGCAAAACCGGTGGCGCACTGCTCGGCGATCGCATTCGCATGAACGCGATAGACCACCCGAATATCTTCATGCGCTCCATCGCCACGCGCGAGGCGGGCGGAGACGTACCGCAACAGCTTGGCGACATGATCGCCGCGACACGCCTGGCGGGCTTTGATTTTGTGATCGTCGAAACGCCCGGCATCGGTCAGGGTGATGCCGGCATCGTGCCCTACTGTGACGTGTCAATGTACGTGATGACACCGGAATTTGGTGCCGCGAGCCAGCTTGAAAAGATCGATATGCTGGATTTTGCCGATGTCATCGCGATCAATAAATTCGATCGCAAGGGTGCGGCCGATGCGCTGCGCGACGTCAGCAAACAGGTCCAGCGCAATCGCGAGCAATTCAGTGTCCCACCCGAACAGATGCCGGTCTTTGGCACCATGGCGGCGCGATTTAACGACGACGGCGTTACCTCTCTGTACCAGCGCCTGCTCAGCGACCTGAAAGCGGCGGGGCTGTCAGCGCAGGGAGGGCACTTGCCCTCGGTTGACACCCGCCACTCGACCGACAACGCCGTCATACTACCGGCCAATCGCCAGCGCTATCTGGCCGAGATCGCCGATTGTCTGCGCGGCTATCGGGCGAATGTTGAGCAACAGGCCGATCTCGCTCGCGCGCACCAGCAGTTGCAGGCCGCCAGATCGATGCTGGCTGATGCCGCAGTGGAAGTGGATGCGGGCGCGCTGGATAGTCTGTTGAACGAACGCCACGAATCGATTGACCGCCACAATCGTCAATTGCTTGAACAGTGGCCAACCCTGTGCGAACGCTACCGGGCCGATCAATTTGTCACCACCGTGCGCGATCTCGAAATTCGCACCGATCTTAAACACACCACATTGTCTGGCAGTGTGGTGAATAAAGTTTCGCTGCCGCGATTCTCGGATCAGGGTGATCTGTTACGCTGGTTGCTGCTGGAGAATTTGCCCGGGTACTTTCCGTTTACCGCGGGTGTCTTCCCGTTCAAACGCGAGGGCGAAGATCCAACGCGCATGTTCGCGGGCGAGGGCGACGCTTTTCGCACCAACCGGCGCTTTAAGGCGCTGTCTGAACATGCCGCTGCGAAGCGACTATCGACGGCGTTTGATTCCGTCACGCTGTACGGCAATGATCCGCACGAACGCCCCGACATCTACGGCAAAGTCGGTAATTCGGGAGTATCGATCGCCACTGTCGAAGACATGGAGGCGTTGTACGATGGCTTTGATTTGTGCGATCCGACCACCTCGGTGTCCATGACCATCAATGGCCCGGCGCCGACGATACTGGCGTTTTACTTCAACACCGCGTTCCGACAGCAGCAACGCAAGTTTGAGCAGGAAAACAACCGCGCCCCTGACGACACGGAACTGGCTCAGATTCGCGCCTGGACGCTTTCCAATGTGCGTGGCACAGTTCAGGCCGACATCCTGAAAGAGGATCAAGGCCAGAATACCTGTATTTTCTCCACTGAGTTCAGCCTCAAGGTGATGGGCGATATTCAGGAGTACTTCGTCACTCATCAGGTGCGAAATTTTTATTCTGTGTCGATTTCCGGCTATCACATTGCCGAGGCCGGGGCGAACCCGATCAGCCAGTTGGCCTTTACGCTTGCGAATGGATTTACCTACGTTGAGAGTTACCTCGCACGCGGCATGAACATCGATGATTTCGCCCCCAATCTGTCGTTCTTCTTCAGCAACGGCATGGACCCGGAGTACACCGTGATGGGCCGCGTTGCGCGACGCATCTGGGCAGTGGCGATGCGCGAGCGCTACGGTGCCAACGAGCGCAGCCAAAAACTCAAGTACCACATCCAGACTTCAGGCCGCTCGCTGCACGCGCAGGAAATGGCGTTTAACGACATACGCACGACGTTACAGGCATTGATTGCCGTTTACGATAATTGCAATTCGCTGCATACCAACGCCTACGATGAGGCGGTCACCACACCGACTGAAGAATCCGTGCGCCGGGCGATTGCGATTCAGTTGATCATCAATCGCGAATGGGGTCTGGCGCGCAACGAAAACCCCAATCAGGGCAGTTTCGTTATCGACGAGCTCACCGATCTGGTTGAAGAGGCAGTATTGCAGGAGTTTGAGCGAATCTCTGAACGCGGCGGTGTGCTCGGCGCAATGGAGACAGGCTACCAGCGTGGCAAGATTCAGGAGGAATCGATGCTGTATGAACACCGCAAGCACGATGGCAGCCTGCCGATCATCGGCGTGAATACCTATCGCAACCCGGATGAAAACGAAGTTGAGGCAGTGGTGGAACTGGCGCGCTCCACCGACGATGAAAAACAAAGCCAGATACAGCGCCTGCGGGATTTCCATAGCCGCAACAGTGATCAGGCAGCTGCTGCGCTGGCGCGTGTAAAGTCTGCCGCTGTCGCCGATGAAAACGTATTTGCAGAGTTGGTCGATGCCGCGCAGTATTGTTCACTCGGGCAGATTACCGATGCGCTGTTCGAGGTGGGTGGCAAATACCGCCGGAATATGTAGTTCGTCATCAAACAAGCTGGAGATCAATGCCCATGAGTGTAGCAATCGTCACAGGTGCGAGCCGCGGTATTGGTGCTGCGGTGGCGCGGGCGGCGGCCCGCGATGGTTACGCGGTCTGTATCAATTACCATCGAAGCGAGGCGCGCGCGCAGGAACTCAAAGCGCAAATAGAATCAGACGGTGGCCGGGCGATCACCGTCCAGGGCGATGTGGCCATTGAAGATGACGTACTGCGCCTGTTTGAGGAATCGGCATCGGCGCTTGGGCAGGTGACAGCACTGGTCAACAATGCCGGCATTCTTGAGCATCACAGTCCGCTTGCAGACATGTCCACCGAGCGGTTTCGGCGCGTGTTTGACACCAATGTTATCGGTTCGCTGATGTGCGCGCGCGAGGCGATAAAACGCATGTCGACAAAATCGGGCGGGCAGGGTGGCGCAATCGTTAATATTTCATCAATGGCCGCGCGCCTGGGTGCGCCGAACGAATACGTCGACTACGCGGCGAGTAAAGGGGCCATAGACAGTATGACGATCGGCCTGTCGCGTGAGACCGCCGATTGCGGTATCAGGGTCAATGCCGTTCGTCCCGGCGTTATATACACCGACATTCATGCCAGCGGCGGAGAACCGGATCGCGTTGATCGGGTTAAATCGGGTGTGCCGATGCAAAGAGGCGGCACAGTAGAGGAGGTGGCTGATGCCGTGCTGTGGCTGATGTCGCCGCAGTCCGCCTATTGCACCGGAACATTCATTGACGTGAGTGGAGGGCGGTAGTGGCGGGTGTTTGCGCCCGAGAACGAGTTTTAACTATAAATGGCAATCAGCCATACCTTCGATGCAAACGGCGATGTCATTGCTACCCTGGTCGATTTGAGTGAGCCTGCGTCCGCGCAAGGCTTAAAATCTACTTGATCAAGTTGATATGACCGCCCGAGGCGGCGCTGGTGTTTGCGAGCCCATCGCAACTCAATTCGGCAAATCGGTCTGAGCCAGTTCCAGTAACTGTTGATAGGCGTCGTCGCTGATCGTTACGCCGTCGCGTTCGGCAGCGGCCAGCAGATCGGCGCGTCGGCTGCCTGGTAGTCTGACGCCAGGCTGTTCGAGCATTGCAGACAGCAACGACTCGAGTCTTTGATCAAAGTTGCCGGCACCTGCACGTTGCGGATCGATCACGATCAGCATCTGTGCGGTACACGGCGGTGCCCCTTCGGCTGTGAAAAATGAAGTCGCTTCATAGCCAAAATTGGAGCTCGTCAAACCGGCGACCAGAATCTCGATCATCATTGCCAGCATCGCCCCCTTGGCGCCACCGATCGCCTCCATGGATCCATCCAGGCCAGCCTGCGCATCGGTCGTCGGTTTGCCTTCGGCGTCGCGTGCCCAGCCGGTCGGGATCGGTTCACCGCGCTGCGCCGCCACCATGACTTTGCCGCGCGCCACCGTTGAAAGCGACAGATCGATCACCAGCGGTGGCAGGTTGCGGCGCGGTGCGGCAAAAGCAATCGGGTTAGTGCCAAACATCGGCTCATTCCCTCCCGCGGGGGCGATGGCTTTGGGGGAATTTCCCGTCATGATTGCGATTTGCCCGGCACCGGCAATTTTTTCCGCCGCAAGCCCCGCAGCACCGAAGTGGTGCGAGTTGCCGATCAGCGCGCAGCCGATCGCATTCTCTCGAGCGGATGCCGTACAGGACTCGATAGCCAGATCGATTGCCGGGTAGGCAAACCCGTTGCCGGCATCGATTTTAATTAATGAAGGTGAAATTCGGGACGCTGTCGGCGTTGCAAATCCTTGAACCTTGCCGCTCGCCGCTTGTCCACAATAAGCGTGCAATCGCGAGAGCCCATGACCGCCCAGTCCCTGTGCCTCGGCGGAGACCAGCGCCCGGGCCACTGATGTGGCATTGGCGTTGGAGGTTTTGTGGTGACACAACGCATCGATCATCAGTCGCGAAAGGTTTTCCAGTGTTATTTGTGCGCTCATGATCGGTTCCGAATAAAAAGGTGGTTTGAACTGTTACCGATTTGGATGGTGTGCGCGGGTTGTTGTGCTACGCAGATTTATCCTTCGGTTTGTAAGGTTACCGCGTTATTAATTCACGTAGTATTCACGCAATCACTGGCAGTCTACAGGCTGGCAATTCTACAAGTTGAGGCGAAACAATTCCCAGATGGATAACCAGATCGACGAAGGGGCTCTGCATTCGCTTATCAGTCTTAAGCTGAATGTCGTGCAG
The DNA here is from genome assembly GCA_964573105.1 of uncultured Granulosicoccaceae bacterium. GTDB lineage: Bacteria > Pseudomonadota > Gammaproteobacteria > Granulosicoccales > Granulosicoccaceae > CAKZSB01. The sequence continues at coordinate 67,898 of CAZNIS010000009.1, read as the reverse complement.
GCGAAAATCAGCCGTCAAGTGGGCCAGGCTGTGCAAAAACTAGCTGATTTGCGTTTGCCCGAGTGGCGAATACTTGCACTTGTGGCGCGCGGTGGGCCATTGAGCCAGGCCGATGTCAGAGTGCGTATCGGTATGGATAAAGGGCAGATCAGTCGTACAGTTAAGTCGATGCTCAAAAACGGTCTGCTGGTTGCGGACACCAGCAACGGGCAATCACGCAACGTGCTGCTCGACCTTAGCGAGTCAGGAAGAGAGAAATTTGATCGCGTGCACACTATGATGGAAGCACGTAACGAACAAATGCTTTCCGGCCTTACCCGTGAGGAGCAATCGACGCTCTATATTTTTCTAAGTCGTATTGAGAGCGTCGTCGATTCCCTGTCCAGCGAACCTATCGATGTGGCGCCAGGCAGTCCGGCAGAACCGACACCGCAACCCTACTCAGGCAGCGGGATGCTAAGCGGCAACTAGCCGCCTGCCACTGCAATCCCCCGACGCTGAATCCGAGCGTCGCCATGCGGCCCTCGCGGCAAGGAGTTCTGCCCGGATTGGGTGATTGAGCTGTATTTTTTGATGTAAAAATGCGCGAACGAGCGCACTCGTCGCAATCGGCTAGTCCTGGCGATTTGCGGGCGAACGAATTGTGAAGTGGTTGAATCGACTGCCGGTACTATTTGGTAGAGTCCGCCCAACCCGTCCCGGCGCTCCTGCTACCTTGGCAAACTGCAAAACCAACCAGTTGCGAACAGCCCGTCTGTCCTGCCTCCATTCATCGCGCGGCTGTGCGCATCGATGCTGGTGAGAGGCATTTTGTGATGGCCGCCGCTCAATCAGACAGCATTGCTTTAAAAGACCTGCAGTTGCGGTATCGGGTCTGTACAGGTGGATACGCCCGTGCCATGCGTCTCAACTCAGCTTCCAGTATCGTCGATCGGGACGACTTTGATCTGCTGCCCCGTGAAGCGGCCCGTTTGGTCCGGGACAGCGACAAACTGGTGCGCGATTCGCTTGAGCCCGCGTTTATCGATGGGGGGTTGTTATCGAGCCGACTTGGCGGCAAGACCATTTGCACATTGCCCTTGTTGTCGCGCAATGGCGTGTTGGCAGGCCTCGAGGTGCAAATTGTCGATATGGCACTCTTGCCTGCTGCGCAACAGAACATGTTTGCCAGCTTATTGCAGATGCGCGAATTGAGCACTCGCTCGCCCTGGGGGGTGCTGGTACATCGCGACTATCAAACACTTTTCACTAACGCCAGCTGGTTGCGATTGCACCAGTTGTCCGAGACACCTTCACGCGAGCAACTCAAAACCTGGCTGGCAGCCGCTGCGGCCAGTCAGTCGTCCGAGTATGACGCCGGTCGTACCTTGTACGCGCATCGGATAGCCGTTCGCTGGAATGGAATGCCGGCTGAGGCTGTCTACGTATCGGCCAGGGCCGACGCGACAGATGCGCCCGTAACCACAGACAAGCGAGCTTACGTCGAAAAGAGGCGCGGTCATCGACGCCAGGGCGAGACGGGTCAGCCAGTCGGTGGTGCGGTGGTGCAGGAGCAGCCGCTGGTGTTCGACGCCTTGCCCAACCCGATGATGATCTGCGATGGCTGGACACTCTTGTACAACAACCCTGCGGCCGCCACGCTGTTTGCCGGCCAATTGACCGTGGGTGGCGATATAAGCCAGCTTTTCACTGATCGTGATCAAGCACAAATTGAGGCCGGCATGCGCGATCGCAAGCACTTTAGCGAACCGGTTCATTTAATCAGCCGAATAGCGGGTGAACTCCATCAGGTCTCCGTGAGCATGCTCGAATGGCACGGACAGTTGCGCACGTTGTTCGGTTTGCATCGCCTGCGAGCCGGCGCGCTGGCGCCAGATGAAACCCGCAACGATCTGGTGCGACTGCACGATTTTGCCCAGGCGGCAGCCGACTTTCTGATCGAGGTCGACGCTGACTTTCGCGTCACCCGCTACGATGCGCTGGCGCATTCGGCCGCTGCCTTCGATGCCTCGATACTCGTCGGGCGCACGCTTGCCGAACTCGCGCAAAGTCTGGCCGTGCCAGACAGTCAGGGGGTTTGGGATGCCGTGCTTGCCGACATGAACCGGCATCAGATGTTGCGCGATCGCGAACTGAAATGGCAGACCGCCGATGGCCGTGTCGCGGTGTTGCGGATTTCCGCGGTGCCGGTGTTCGACGAGGATGGTCAGTTTGTCGGCTATCGTGGCGGCGGACGCGACATCACTCGCTACTATGAAGATACCATCGCCGTCGCCTACCATGCCAGCCACGACGCATTGACCGGACTGGTGAATCGACGTGAATTCGAAAAGCGTTGTGATGATGCGGTCGCATCGGCGCGCAATGCCAACAGCACGCACGCGTTGTGTTTCATCGACCTCGACAACTTCAAAACCGTCAATGACACCAGCGGACACCTGGCCGGTGACGAACTGCTTCGCCAATTGTCTGCAATGTTCACCGGGCTCGTTCGAAAGAGCGATGTGCTGGCGCGCCTCGGTGGCGATGAATTTGGCGTGCTGGTCTTTAACGTTGGCCTGAACGAGGCGCTGCGTCTGGCCAATCAAATTCGTGCCGAAGTCGAGAACTTTCAGTTCCTGTGGGAGGACAACCGTTTCTCAGTTGGCGCGAGTATCGGACTTGTGATTGTCGATGAGCGCTGGGAATCCAGATCGGCCGTGTTCGGTGCGGCAGACTCGGCCTGTTACGATGCCAAGAATCAGGGCCGCAATCGGGTTGCCGTGTTTCAGGCCGATGAAAACGAACGCGAGGCTCGCAGTGGCGAGCGACCCTGGGTAGAGCTGATCAACTCCGCGCTGGATGATGAGCGCATTCGCCTGATGATGCAGCGTATCAAGCCGCTCAATGAAGAAGATCAGGCGAGCCGCTACACCGAACTGCTGATGCGCATCATGACGCCGGAAAACGAATTGGTCAGTCCTCGCTCGTTTCTGCCCGCAGCAGAGCGCTACGGCTTGGCCTCGAGAATCGATCTGGCGGTTGTCGATGTTGCCTTGAGCTGGCTTGCGAGCCAGCCGCACCTGATTGAAAGTCTGAAAATGTGCGGTATCAATCTGATCGGTCAGTCTTTCGCCGATGAGGAATTTACCCGGCTGTTGATGAAGAAACTCTCTGACGCCAGGGTCGATGTGTCGCGCATCTGCTTTGAGGTCACGGAGACTGCGACCATTGCCAACCTGACCGTCGCGTCACGATTTATGAAACAGGTTGGCGAACTGGGTTGTCAGTTTTCACTCGATGATTTTGGCAGCGGCCTGTCATCGTTTGCCTATCTGAAAAACCTGCCCGTCAGTTACCTTAAGATCGATGGATTGTTTGTGCGGGATATCCTTGAAGATCCAATCGACTTTGCGATGGTCAAGGCGATCAACGACATCGGGCAGACGCTTGGCAAAAAGACCATTGCCGAATATGTTGAAAACGAAGCGGTGCTGGATAAGCTCAGAGATATGGGCGTCGACTTTGCGCAGGGCTACCACATAGGCAAGCCCGTCCTGATTGACCCGAAGTAAACTTTTATCCGGCTGTCATTTCTTGCCGCGGCGCCAGGTGTGAAATTTTTCGACCCATCCCAGTAGCTTTTGCGGCGCATTGGCGCGTTTCCAGTTGCCGGCGGCAAATTTATTGGCCTCGGCCATCGTCGGGTAGGTGTGGATGGTGCCGAGAATCTTGTTCAGCCCAAGCTTGTGTTTCATCGCAAACACATATTCAGCTAATAGATCCCCCGCGTGCGCGCCGACAATCGTCGCACCGAGAATCTTGTCCTTGCCCGGCACCGTGAGCACTTTTACCAGGCCATAGTCCGTGCTGTCGGCGACCGCGCGATCCAGCGAGCCAATGTCGTAAGTGGTGACCTCGTGCGGGATGTTCTTTTCCTTTGCCTCGGACTCGTTCAGACCCACCCGGGCCACTTCCGGATCGGTGAACGTCGCCCACGGCACGACGGAGTAATCGACGCGAAATTTCTTTACCATCCCAAACAAGCTGTTGACCGCTGCAAACCACGCCTGGTGTGAAGCTGTGTGAGTGAACTGATAGGGGCCAGTGACATCCCCGACTGCCAGAATGCTTGGGAAGTTAGTGCGCAGAAAGTCATCGGTCTGGATGGTTGTGTTCTTGCGCAGCTCGACGCCCAGTTCCTCCAGACCAAAGCCCTCGACGTTCGGTTTGCGGCCGATCGCCACCATCAGACCATCGAAAGGAATCTCCAGCGTCTTGCCGTCGCGCTCGCAGATCAGCAACTGGGTGTCACCGTCGCGGCGACACTCGACCGCGCGCGTGCCCGTCAGCACCTGCATCGATTCGGATTCGAACCGCTGTTTGATCATCTCGGAGATTTCTTCGTCCTCGCGAATCATGATCCGCGGTGCCATTTCGACCAGCGAGACTTCGCTGCCGAGCCGAGCAAAGGATTGTGCCAGCTCGCAGCCGATTGGTCCGCCCCCGAGTACCACCATGCGGCCTGGTTGCTCGCGCAGATCCCATAGCGTGTCGGAGTTGTACCAGCTAACCTGTTCCAGCCCCTTGATCGGCGGCACAAACGGGCGTGCACCGGTGGCCAGCACGATGTTTCTTGCGGTGATTGTCTGGCCGTTCACCTCGACTGCCCAGGGGCTGACTACGCGCGCCTCACCCATGATGCAGTCGACACCCAGGCCGGTGAAGCGCTCGACCGAGTCGTGCGGCTCGATACGCTTGATGATGCCCTGCACGCGCTCCATGATCTCGGCGAAATCGAAATCGGCGCTGGCGGTGTGCACGCCGAATTTTTTTGCGTTGGCCACATCGGACAGAAACTTCGCCGAGCGAATCAGCGCCTTCGATGGTACACAGCCGGTGTTCAGGCAATCGCCACCCATTTTGTGGCGCTCGATCAGTGTGACGCGAGCCTTGACCGCGGCGGCAATCAGTGCGGTTACCAGACCACCGGACCCGGCCCCGATGACGATGATATTGGTATCGAAATGCCGCGGTTGTTCGTGTTGCCCGCTCATAGTGCTGCGACCTTGTTCTGTTTGTAATAGGCGAGTAGCTTCTTGGCCACGATCGGAAAGACGCCAAGCAGCACAAATGCGCCGATCAGCCCGGGTGAGAGAATATCTTTAAGCGATTCGATTTTCGACAGCTGCGCGCCGGCGTTGACGAACACAGCGGTGCCGGGCAGCATGCCCAGCTGGCTGACGATTGCATAGATGCCGGTTTTAATCGGCGTCAGGCCCATCAGCAGATTGATGACGAAAAACGGCACGGCCGGAATCAAGCGCAGGGTAAAAAGATAGAAGGCGCCTTCTTCCTCTACACCGCGGTTGATGGCACCCAGCTGATTGCCAAACTTGTTTTGCACGGTTTCGCGAAACAAAAAGCGCGAAAACAGAAACGCCAGCGTCGCCCCCAGCGTAGATGCGAATGACACCAGAATCAGCCCGGTCAGAAACCCGAATATCGCCCCGGCAGCGAGGGTGAGAATCGCAGCGCCAGGCAACGATAGCGCGGTGACGAGTACATAGCCCACGAAAAACCCGGCCAGTGTCAGGAGTCGGTTCTGGGCGTAAAAATCGAGTATAGTCTGGTGTTTTTCCTTCAGAAAATCGAGCGAGAGGTACTGCCCGAGATCGAACAGGAAAAACGCCGCAATCAACGCGACCGCCGCCAGCAACACCAATATTTTCGTCTTGTTCATGTCAGTACACTCTGCAAAATCTGAGTCAGCGGAAAATCGGACGAGCCCGCGTGCGCGGTCGGTTAGTCTGTTGTTGCCTGGCTTGTTGCAATCGCCCGAACCCGGTGTCGACCACACCGGGCTGCCGGGCATTTGCCGGTTGCTGAGTCGGGCGGAGTTGTTGAATCCCGATGCTCGCAGGTTTGAGCAGGTCGCGCTCGATTGGTTCAATGTCAACCAAGCGGATGACGCAAGCTGTGCGGCGATTCTGGGCGCACCGCTGGACGGTGTCGAGATGACCCTGGCAGACGCGGCAATGCAGTTGCGATTTAGAGCCGATCCGGTCTACCAACAAATTGATATGCATAGTGTTCTGCTGGGTGACCCCACGTTGCTGGAACTGTCGAACGACGAGGCGCAGGCGCTGGTCGAATCGCTTAACGAGCACCTCGCCGGCGATGCACTGCAACTGACGGTCGGCGCGGCACAGCGCTGGTACCTGCACACTGCACGTGAGCTTCAGTTGCGATCGACCGATCTGACCACCGCCATCGGTCACAACATCGCCGTGACCAACGCCAGCGGCACCGATGCCGGCCAGTGGCAGCGGCTGCTCACCGAGTGTCAGATGATCCTGTTTGATCATCCCGTCAATCGCGCGCGCGAGCAACGCGGACAACTGCCGGTCAATTCTTTGTGGCTATGGGGCGAGGGCAATCCGCAGGCCGCAGCCGTCGACAATATCGAACGGCAGGTTGTCGGGGATGATTTCTACACCCGAAGTCTCGCTCGTTTCACGTCATCGACCTGGCTCGAACAGACAGCGGCGGATTTTAGCAAGCCGCTCGCCTCGCTATTTGTCGATCGCCGCCTTCAGACCGCACAGAACACCGGTGACAAAGCCATGCGGCGGCTGGTGCTGGAAGAGCTCGACCATGCGTTGTTCGCGCCGCTTTGGAAAATGCTGGGTGCAGCCAGCGTGGCCGAGGTTCGCTTGTGGACCGGTCGCCAGTGGTGGCGAACCGACTATCGCGCGCGCCGCCGATTCTGGCTGCGCTCGCGCCCCTTCGACACCTTCCTGGAGCCCGCGGATGCTCAGTGACACGGTGCGACGACGCCAGTACGACGCGCAATTGGCGGGCCAGTTACACCAATGCGGATTTATCGGGCGGGTGCTGGCGGCGCGCGGTGTGCAATCCAGCGGCGACTTGCAGCTGGCACTCAACGGTATGTTGCGACCCGACCGCATGGTCGATCTGGAGCGCGCAGTGGCTTTGCTGCGGGCGGCCGTTGTCGACGCCAAGCGGATTCTGATCATCGGCGATTATGATGCCGACGGTGCCACCAGTACCGCGATTGCAGTACACGCGCTGCGGGCAATGGGGGCCAGGCACGTCGACTGGCTGGTGCCCAACCGATTCGAATTCGGCTACGGCCTGTCGCCTCAGATCGTCGAGCTTGCGATACCGCGCGAGCCCGACCTGATCGTCACGGTCGACAACGGCGTCGCCTCGCATGATGGCGTCGCGGCCGCCCGCGCGGCCGGCATTCAGGTGCTGGTTACCGATCATCACCTGCCACCCGATGAGCTGCCGGCAGCCGACGCTCTAGTCAATCCCAATCGCCACGATGATCAAAGCGACGGCGGCAATCTGTGCGGTGCCGGCGTCATTTTCTATGTACTGGCTGTACTGTGCAGACGACTGGGTGATGAAGGCTGGTACGAACAACGCCGGCTCGCGCGTCCGGTCATGGCTGACTACCTCGATCTGGTCGCGATCGCCACTGTCGCCGATGTGGTGCCGCTGGACTACAACAATCGCATTCTGGTCGAGCAGGGATTGCGGCGCATACGCGCCGGGCGCACGCGACCGGGCGTGCTGGCGCTTTTCTCCATCGCAGGACGCGATCACAAGCTCGCGCGTGCCGAGGACCTCGGGTTTTGTGTCGGCCCCAGGCTGAATGCAGCTGGCAGACTGGACGATATCAGCATCGGCATTGAATGCCTGTTGAGTGAAGGCGAAATCGAGGCTGGCAAAATCGCCCGTCAGCTGGACGCGCTGAACCGGCAGCGACGCGATATCGAAAGAGGCATGCGTGAAGTCGCGCTGGAGCAGGTCGATGCCATCTTGCAGGCGCACAGTGAAAAACAGTTTCCCGAGGCGATCAGTCTCTACCGCGAAGACTGGCACGAGGGTGTGGTCGGCATCGTCGCAGGGCGTATTCGCGAACACTGCCATCGCCCGGTGTTTGCGTTCGCGAAATCCGGCAGCGGCGAGCTTAAAGGGTCCGGTCGATCGATTCCCGGTGTGCATCTGCGCGATGTGCTCAGTGCGATCGCCGCTACCTCGCCAGGTCTCCTAAAGAAGTTTGGCGGCCACGCCATGGCTGCGGGCTTGAGTCTCGCCGAGCGAGATCTGGCCCGTTTTGATGCGTGTTTTCGCGCCGAGGTCACGCGTCTGTTGAAGGGCCAGTTGCCGGCGCGTGAGTGGCTGACCGACGGCTGCCTCGACGACGACGACTTCAGACTCGAACACGCCCGCGAACTGGAATTGCTGCAGCCGTGGGGGCAGGGGTTTCCGGCGCCGCTGTTCGACGACACCTTTGAAATTACCGACGTGCGACCGGTCGGCAGCAACCATTCCCGGTTGCGTCTGAAGCGCTGCGATGGCGGTCGCGAGCTGGCGGCTATCGCCTTCAATCGACGCGTCGACCCCGGTCAGGCCCGTCGCTGGCAGGTGGTCTACTCACTCGGCGTCAATCGATACTCGGGCAGTGAATCGCTGCAGCTTGGGGTGCAGTACATGGCCCCGCTGGAAGATGAGTAGACGGGTGACGGAAGTTGATCAGCGGTGCGCGGCGTCACGCGCTAGAATAGTTACATTCAGTCATATCTAAAGCTACGACAAGCAATGGAAATCAACCCGGCGTTGAACAAAATCGAAGAGCTTCGCGAGCGCGGTGACGCGCTGAGGGGGTATCTTTGACTACGATACCAAGCGCGAGCAACTCGAAGAAGTGCAGATGGAGCTCGAAGACCCGGCGGTCTGGAACGAGCCCGAACGCGCTCAGACGCTGGGTCGACAGCGCGCGCAACTCGAAACCGTCGTCGATTTACTAAGCTCGCTCGGCAGTGGCCTCGACGATGCCGCCGAACTCGTCGAAATGGCCCGCGAAGAAGATGATCAGGAAACCCTCGATTCCGTCGAGGAAGATCTGCAGGCACTTGAGGCAAAAGTTGCCAAGCTTGAATTCCAGCGTATGTTCAGCGGCGAGCACGACGCCGCCAACGCCTTTATCGATATTCAGTCAGGCTCGGGCGGCACCGAGGCGCAAGACTGGGCCGAGATGCTGTTACGCATGTATTTGCGCTGGGGTGAGGCGCACGGATTTCGCACCGAATTGATGGAGGCCTCACCGGGTGATGTCGCCGGTATCAAATCGGCTACCGTTCGATTTGAAGGCGAGTATGCGTTTGGCTGGCTGCGTACCGAAACCGGTGTGCATCGACTGGTGCGAAAGTCGCCTTTCGATTCCGGTAGCCGTCGCCACACTTCGTTTGCAGCCGTTTTCGTCGCACCTGAAATCGACGACAGCGTGGAAATTGAAATCAATCCTGCCGACCTGCGAATCGATGTCTATCGCGCATCCGGTGCCGGCGGCCAGCACGTGAACCGCACCGAGTCCGCCGTGCGCATCACGCACGCGCCTTCCGGGGTGGTGGTGCAGTGCCAGAATGACCGCTCGCAGCACAAGAACAAGGATCAAGCGATGAAACAGCTCAAAGCCAAATTGTACGAGCTCGAAATGCAAAAGCGTCGCGGCGATCAACAGGAACTGGAAGACAGCAAATCTGATATTGGCTGGGGCAGCCAGATTCGCAACTACGTGCTCGATCAGTCGCGCATCAAAGACCTGCGCACCAACGTCGAAACCGGCAACACCCAGGCGGTACTCGACGGCGCACTCGACCCGTTCATCGAAGCGAGTCTGAAAAGCGGGCTCTAGCCCGGATTATTCACGAAATGGACGATTTCTCACTTGATCCTTGTTCCTGCAGCGAATCTCGCTCCCTTGCAAATATCAGTAAGTATTCGACGCGGTCGCGATTTCCGCTGCAGAAACAATTATCTGCGCGATATTCTCGCCCTTTCATGAATAATCCGGGCTAGCCTCCACCCGGATCGGCAGGCAGCCACCGGATAGCAAACCTTGACCCGGCCACATGCGGCCAAATGGAACACCATGGCAAACGACGAAGAAAACCAGCTGATCGCCCAGCGGCGGGAGAAACTCACCAGCATTCGGGAAAAGGGGCCGGCCTTTCCAAACGACTTTCGGCCGGCTGATCTGGCGCTGGATATACTCGAAGAGCATCAGCATCGCGATCGCGAATACTTCGACAGCCACGAAGAAAAGGTCACCGTTGCGGGCCGTTTGATGGCCAAGCGCGTGATGGGCAAGGCAAGCTTTGCGCAGTTGCAGGATTCATCTGGTCGCATTCAACTGTTTTTACAGGGCGCGGCCATTGGCGAGGAGACCTATGCCGAGTTCAAACACATGGATGTTGGCGACGTACTTGGCGTTGAGGGCAAACTGTTTTTCACCAAGACAGGTGAACTGACGATCAAGGTATCGGCGGTGCGGCTGTTGACAAAGTCCCTGCGCCCGCTGCCCGAGAAATGGCACGGCCTGACCGATACCGAACAACGCTATCGTCAGCGCTACCTCGACATGATCATGAATGAACAGGTGCGTGACACCTTTCGATTGCGTGCCGCGATCGTTCAACACATTCGCGAATTTTTCAACGCCCGCAATTTCATCGAGGTGGAGACACCGATGATGCAGGTGATTCCCGGTGGCGCCGCGGCACGACCGTTTATCACCCACCACAATGCACTGGATATGGATCTGTATCTGCGCATCGCGCCAGAGCTGTATCTCAAGCGCCTGGTCGTTGGTGGCTTCGAGCGCGTGTTCGAGATCAACCGAAACTTTCGCAATGAAGGTCTGTCCACCCGGCACAATCCAGAATTCACCATGCTTGAGTTTTATCAGGCCTACGCCGACTACAACGATCTGATGGACCTGACCGAAACCCTGCTGCGCGAAATAGCCGAGCAGGTCGTCGGCAGCACCACCATCGACGCGGCAGAGGGTGAGGGCAGTTATGACTTTGCCAAACCGTTTGAACGACTGACCATGGCCGAGGCGATTATTCGCTACAACCCCGACATCTACGCTGGTGATATGGAAGAACTGGCCGCGATGCAGTCGATCGCGCGCAACAAGGGTATTCAAATAAAAGATAACTGGGGGGTTGGCAAACTGCAGACTGAAATTTTCGAAGCGACTGTCGAACACCAGCTCTCTGATCCCACATTCATCACGGCCTATCCGGCAGAGGTATCGCCGCTCGCCAGGCGCAACGACGATAACCCGCAAGTCACTGACCGATTCGAATTCTTCGTTGGCGGTCGCGAGTTGGCGAACGGATTTTCAGAACTCAACGACGCCGAGGATCAGGCCGCACGATTCCGCGACCAGGTCGCAAATCTGGAGTCCGGTGATGATGAGGCAATGCATTATGATGCAGACTACATTCGAGCGCTCGAGTACGGCATGCCGCCGACGGCCGGCGAGGGGATAGGCATCGACCGTCTGGTGATGTTGTTCACCGGTTCACCGTCGATCCGCGATGTGATTTTGTTTCCGCACATGCGCGCCGAGCAATCGCACAGCCCGACGGGGTGAGTAGTTTTTATCAACGGGAGTATTCGCTGTGGAAGTAAGCCTGCCTGATTCAGCGCCAGCGGCGCTGCAGAAGTATTTCGGATTCGATCAATTCAGACCTGGCCAGCGCGATGTGATAGCGCATCTGCTGGCCGGTCGATCCGCCGCTGCGGTGTTTCCCACCGGTGGCGGCAAATCACTTTGTTATCAATTGCCCGCGCTGCTGCTGGATGGCCTGACGATCGTCGTCTCGCCGCTGATCGCCCTGATGAAGGATCAGATCGATGCGTTGGCGGCGCGTGGCATCGTCGCCCGCCGGCTGGATTCAAGCCTTGATCTGGAAGGCTATCGGCAAGTCATGAGCGAGATCCGCAACGGTGAACTGCGGTTGTTGTACGTCGCCCCCGAACGTTTCAACAACGAGCGCTTTCGACAGGCGATCAGCGATCGGCGAATCGCCCTGTTCGCGATCGACGAGGCGCATTGCATCTCCGAGTGGGGGCACAATTTCCGACCCGACTACCTTAAACTCGTGCAGTTCGCCAAGCATATTAAAGCCGAACGCGTGCTGGCGTTGACCGCCACGGCCACCCGTGCGGTGCTCGACGACATCTGCCGGGTGTTTGAGATAGCGCGCGACAGTACCGTCAACACCGGGTTCTATCGTGCGAACCTTGCGCTCTATACCACGGCCGTCAGCGAACCAGAGCGAGATGACTATCTGTTAGAACAGATCGCAGCGCGGCCCGCCGGATCGGCGATCGTCTACGTCACGTTGCAAAAGACGGCCGAGCGTGTGGCCAAACTGCTGGACGATGCCGGGCATGCGGCGCGCCATTACCACGCCGGTATGAAAGATGATGCCCGCAGTGCGGTGCAGGAATGGTTTATCCATTCCGACAATGCCATCGTTGTGGCGACGATCGCGTTTGGCATGGGAATCGACAAGGCAGATATCCGCTATGTCTATCACTACAACCTGCCAAAGAGTCTGGAGAACTACTCACAGGAAATCGGGCGTGCCGGACGCGATGGCAAAGAGTCAATCTGCCACCTTTTCGCCTGTGCTGAAGATGTCATTCCACTGCAGAATTTTATTTACGGTGACACACCGGCACCGCGCGCGATCGAGACCTTTGTCGAGACAGTGTTCAGTCAGCCGGATGATTTCGATATTTCGCTGTTTGAGCTATCACGAGCGTGCGATATCCGGCCACTGGTGTTGCGCACGCTGTTAACCGGTCTGGAGCTGAATGGTTATTTGACTGGTGGCACGCCATTTTACTCTGACTATCAGTTCAAACCCCTGTTGAGCTCGGCCGAGATACTGCAGCAGTTCGATGACAGTCGGCGGGAGTTTCTGGCGGCACTGTTTCGCCAGGCCAGTGCGCAGCGGATCTGGTTCAAAATCGATCTCGATCAGGCCGCAAGTGCGATGCAACAGCCGCGCAAAAGGCTGATTGATGCACTGGATTATCTGGGTGAGCGCGGCCTGCTGGAGGTCAAAGTATCCGGTGTGCGCAATCGCTATAAAATTGAGCGCCGGCCGAAGTCAAACAAGGATTTTGCGCGCGAGCTGATCGATGCCGCAAACTTGCGTGAACGCCGCGAGCTACAGCGATTGCAGCAGGTGTTCGACTGGATTGCACTCGATGGCTGCCAGTCATCGGCCCTGTCAGAGCGATTCGAAAATCCGCTCGAGCGACCCTGCGGGCACTGTGGCTGGTGTCGGCAACGCACGCCGGTGCAACTGGCCGAGCTGCAGAGTACGCCTTTAACACCTGACATCGTCGCGCAGGCGCGTCAACTGCAACGCGATCATGCGGACGTACTGCAGTCGAATATCGAGCTTGCCAGATTGCTTTGCGGTGTCACATCACCCGCAATCGGACGAGCCAAACTGGGTAAATCTGCGCTGTTTGGGGTGGCAGAGGCCATTCCGTTTCAAACGGTACTCGATCAACTCAAGGCTTGATTGCAGTGCTGCTGTATGGCCACAATGGTCGTCCTTGCGATCAGTGCCACCCGTACCGGAACACTTTTGCCTAAAAACCTTACCGGTGTGCTTTGCGCACTGGGTGCCTGGTTCATGTTCTCGCTGAACGACATCGGCATCAAGTATCTCAGTGGCGACTACGCGCTGCATCAGATTGTCTTGATCAGAGCCCTGACCGGAATGGCTTTCACCTTGGCGGTGTTCGTGCCGATGGAGGGCGGTCTTTCGGTGCTAAAGACCAGTCGACCGGTGATGCATCTGATACGCGGATTCTGTGTGGTCTGTGCGAATCTTGCATTTTTTACCGGTCTCGCCACCATCAGTCTGCCCGAGGCGAGCGCGATATTTTTCATCGCGCCACTGATTATCACCGCTTTGTCGGCGATTTTTCTCGGCGAGCCGGTAGGCCCGCGACGATGGTTCGCAGTCATGATTGGCTTTATTGGCGTGCTGGTCATGCTGCGTCCGGGTTCCGAGGCGTTTCGTGTCGCCGCGTTGCTGCCACTGTTTGCTGCGGCAGCCTATGCCACCCTGCAAGTTCTGACGCGCTCCATGGGTGTGACTGAAAAAGCCTCGACCATGAGCTTTTATATTCAACTGGTTTTTGTCGTGGTATGCGCGTTAACCGGTTTGCTGGTTGGCGATGGTCAGTACGCACCTGGCAATAACCCATCGCTGGATTTTCTGCTGCGGCAATGGCAATGGCCGTTGCTGAGTGATTTTGCAATCATGATTGGGCTTGGCCTGTCCAGCGGGCTCGGTGGCTACCTGATCAGTCAGGCCTATCGAGTGAGCGAGGCAACAGTGATTGCGCCGTTTGAATACCTGGCGTTAATACTGGCCATCTTCTGGGGTATCACGCTATTTGATGAATGGCCTGATCTGGCCGCATGGATCGGTATCGCACTGATATTGTTCTCAGGGCTCTACGTATTCTGGCGCGAGGTAGTGCTGGATCGGCAATTTGTTATCAAACACCCGATGCCGCGCAATCGTTAGCGTCAACACCACTGCAATCCGGCGTAAGGTGAGTGCTGCAGGGATTGCAGTCGATCCTGTAGCGTGCCGCTGTGGACTTCCAGCTTGTGACCGTCCGGATCGAGGAAATAGATCGATTGCCCTTCGCTGTGATTGTCTTTCCATTCGATGACTGCGGCGTTGCGCAATCGGTGCGCGACCTGATCGAAACTCGACTGGCCGACGTTAAACGCAATATGGGTGTAATCGCGGGCAGGTTCACTGTTATCGCAAGACAGGCAAATCCACAGATCTCCGCTGGTCAGATAGGCGCCGGCATCCCAGCGCACGTGTGGTGTCAGTTCCAGCAAGTCGGTGTAGAACCTGAAAGATCGCTCCAGATGCGAGACGGCTAGGGTGATGTGATTAACACCGGTTATCTGCGGCATGGGCGAGTGTTGTAAGTTGTGGTTTAGTGAGCGGCAGGGCGGGTATTCAGCGTTTTGTTGAGTTCTTCCACATAGCGTGCGAGCGTGCTGTGGCAGCTGTCTATCGCGAGCCGCGCTGCATTGCCGTACTGCATTTGCAAGGCTCCGGAATCATACAGACGTCTAAAGCACCGGGTGAGCTCTGATTCATCCTGCACCAGTAGCAGGGCATCAAATGACTGCAGCAGTTCGGCTTCTTCGGTGAAATTGTGCAGCGCCGGGCCACTGATTACCGCTTTGCCCCAGGCCGCCGGCTCCAGCACATTGTGCCCACCGATAGGGGCCAGAGAGCCTCCGACATAGACAAAGCTTGCGGCGCTGATCAGCGCTTCGACCTCACCGACAGTATCGGCCAGATATATCGAGCGTCCGGCGACGGGTGGCTCGGCCTTGCTTCGAACTGCGAATGCGACACCAAGGGCGGCAAGTTCAGATTGAATGTCGGCACTGCGTTGTGGGTGGCGGGGCACGATGACCATCAGCGCAGGCTCCGGCAATTGCAACAGCGTCTGCGCCAGCAAACGCTCTTCGGGTGCATGCGTCGACACCGCCAGGCAATAGCGTCGATCTGCCAGTTCCGCCAACGCTTGCGTGTCGGCCCTGCGTCTGGCGGCAAGCTTGATATTGCCGCACAGTGTGATGTTCGCCGCCGCCACGCCCAGTTGCTCGAATCCCTCGACGTCAGTCTGGGCACGCGCGAGGATCTGGTCGACGTGGGTCAGTGCGTCGCCGAGCAACTGGCGAATCGCGCCGGGTTGATCAAGGGTTTTTGCGCTGAGGCGACCATTGACAATAATCAGAGGCGCCAGGTGGTTACCGATGGCGCGATAGAGGTTGGGCCAGATTTCGGTCTCGGCGATCAGCACTGCACGCGGATTGATGCGGTTGACAAACCAGGCGGTCAGAAAGGGCCAGTCGATCGGACAGTAGCGGTGCCGGATAGCGATGTGGCCGTGTTTTTCTACCAGTCGCGCAGCTTCCGGGGTATTGGTCGTCAACAGGCAGTGTTTGATGTCCGGTCCGAGTAACAACTCGTCCAGCACTGGCAGCATCGCCTTGACCTCACCAATGGATGCGGCGTGCACCCACAGTGGTTGCTCATCCATTGGTGCGATCGCGCGATGCACGAGGATGCGTTGCAGGATAAAGCGCCCGCCACCGCGGCGTTTGACCGCCTGCCAAAGGGTAAAGGCGGCGATCGGCAACGCCAGCAGAATCAGCGTGAGGTTGTAGAGCAGGTGACGAAAAGGGGCCATGAATGCCTTGTGCAGATGCCGCGCGTGACGCGGCGAATCATACTATTGATTGATCGCTCGCGCTGTATAGCCTGTCGGGTTGGGTTTTCGGTCGACAGTGGGGCACAATCAACGGCAGATTGGGCGGGCGGTCTCTGTCTTTACGGTGTTACAGTAAACCCGGCAAGGTGAGTGGGCTCTCACCCTGTAACTGCAACTTTTAAATGGCGACAGGAACAGTTTTAACTATGACACCGGCACAGATAGCACAGGCGGCTCAGTCCCTCTTTGACGCTGAAAAAACCGGCACTCAGCGCGGGCTTTTGTCGATCGAATATCCGGATATCACACTTGATGATGCCTACGCCGTGCAGGCTGCGCTGGTCAGTCTCAAACGCGAGTCCGGGTTGGTGATTCGCGGCTGGAAAATTGGCCTGACGTCACGCGCCATGCAGGCGGCGCTCAACATCGAGACACCGGATTCTGGCGTGTTGCTGGACAATATGTTGTTCGACAATGGCGGGCGGGTGGCGGCCGATCGCTTCATCCAGCCGCGTGTCGAAGCCGAGATCGCGTTTATCATGAAACGCGACCTCGATGCCGATCGGCTTGACCTGCATGGCGTGATGGACGCCACTGAGTACGTCTGCCCGGCGCTTGAGATTCTCGATACCCGAATCCTGCGCAGTGATCCGGACAGCGGCCGGACGCGGACCATTCACGATACCGTCGCCGACAATGCCGCCAACGCCGGCATTGTGTTGGGCGGCAACCCGATGGATCCGGCTGCACTGGATCTGGCCCGGGTCGGCGTAGTGCTGTCGCGCAATGCGTGCATTGAAGAGACGGGTCTTGGCGCCGGTGTGCTCGGTCATCCGGCCCAGGGCATCGTGTGGCTGGCCAGGCGACTGGCGCAGTATGGCCAGCAGATCAAAGCGGGTGAAATCGTTATTTCAGGCTCGTTTATCCGTCCAGTCGAGGCTCCGCACGGCTCGACTATCCATGCCGACTATGGCGATTTTGGCAATGTGAGCATCTTTTTCGAATAGTCAGAGAACGGACATTTTTCCGTTGATCGCCCTTATCGGGCAGCAGAATTCGGTGACGGATGCCTTAGTTTGGTGTAAAAACGTGCCAGTTTGAGCAAATTTGATTGCGAGTTGCGGGGGTTCTGGATTATGTTTGCGGTCGAAGGACCGTAGCGCATCGCTGTCCTCGGAGCCAACTCCGCAAGGCGTATCGCCTGTCACAGCTCAGCGCCCCTACCACCAGCATGTTGAATCATAGGGTAACTATGCAAACGACAAGTGATTCCCAATGCGAACCTGTGACAATGGATAGTCGGCCAGACGAGTCACCCCTGCTGTCTCTGGAAGAATATCATCTGCTAGTGAAGCAGCTTGCCAGCCAGATCGAGACACTTGAACAATCCCGCGACAAACTGCAGACCCAGTGCGATTCGGCCCGGCGCAAGCTCAGGGTCCAGCACCGCTTGATAAAGCACTTGCGCGAGCGCCTGGAAATAGTGACCGGACTGGACATCCACAGCGATGAGGCAGCGGATCTTCTGCCTGTCGAGTCCCGTCGCAAAGCGTCGCGACCCCTGTCGCTCGGCCGAGCTGTCAGCCGCTTTCGCACAGACCATCGTGAAGCCGCCGCCGAACGCGACGGCGAAGAGACGATTCCCGCCATCGACCCGGCGGAATTTCTCCCGATCGATGACAGCATATTCGATTCGGTTTGGGTGCGCCGATTGCGTGCGGCGGCCAGACGTTGTCGCGGTTTTGTCGCCGCCTGCGCCGTGCCGTTCGAGCACACGTACCACAGTCAGAGCAGCCGCGCGCGTACCTGATACCGGAACCAAAAAGGGCGCTGACTATTCAGTCAACGCCCGTGGCGATACAGTCAATCGGGGTCGCTGCAATCAGCGCTGATTGACGTATCCTTGCATCACCGCCTGCATCACATCAAACGCCGTCTCGTTGTACATGATCTCGCTGTCGGTACCGCTGTCACCAAAGCGCATGCCTCGCCTCACGAAACCGTCGTGTTCGATCAACAAGATCGCTGATGCGTCCTCCATGTCGGTGCGATGGCGCAGTGCCACCGGAATCGACAACTCGATCATTTGCACCCCGTCCACTTCGACGACCTGCCAGCGACTGGTGCCGAAGGCGACGCGTGACAGTGGTGTCGCGGCGCCTGTCTCGACCACGATATCCCTGATTCCATCATTGGCGAGTACGCGATCGAGGTGATCCGGTTCGTGACAGCTGACAATCTCTGGCGGGACCGATTGCTCGTCGAACGACTCATCCTGCATCAGCTGGTTGTGATCCGGGATCGGATCGACGGGGTTGGGCACCGGCAGCTCGCCCTCAGGCAGGGGGCCATCAACGATCTCAGGGTGTCCCGTCACATCGACACAGTAAAACTCATCTTCCGGATAGGGCTCGATAGCGTCAGGATTCTCCGGCAGATCAATCTGATCTCGTGGCTGAAAGTCGTTCAGGCGCCATTTGATCAGGCCGCCGTTACGATTGTTGCCGTTGCCAGTGACGCTCATCTCGGCATCGATCGGCTGGCCGTAGTAGTCGTGTGCCAAGCCGGTTAGGGTCACGCCGTCGGCCGCAGCGGTCAGTACGTCGTCCAGCGTGGACGCCGTGTTCAGACCGGTGTCGTCGACCAGCTGTACCGCGTTGCAGTTGCCGTTGTATTGATCGCACTGACCCTCGCCAAACTCGTCATACCAGTTGAACAGCACATGCTGAGACTCGCTGCGTTTGATATTGAAGAGGTAGGCACTGGAATCGGCCGGAAACAGATCGCTATCGCTGGTCGCGGAAAAATCCTCTGCCGCGCCGAGGTCCCAAAGATGGTGCAGCACCGGGCGATCAGTCAGATCCCGGACAGCAGCTGATACGGTCATTCGGCCATCATCGGTGGTGACGATGGCACCGCCGTCTGCGGTGAACTCCACGCTGCCACCTGCCGCGCTTGCCTCAGCCGTCCACTCGCCATTGACCAGGCGCAGTGCAAAGGCAGGCTCGTCACTGTCGTCTTCTTCCAGTCGCTGTACCCAGCTGGCGGTTTCGTGGTCGAACTCGTAGTTAGTCTCGACAATGGAATCGCCGCCGTCAGACAGAATGATGTGGCCGTATTCCGCCTGACAGAACTCGGCAGACGTCATGTCGTTGGCATCGTCGGCCAGTTGTTGGTCGGTCTCGCCGCTGGGCGCTTCAGATTCATCGTAGTCGTAGCCGCTGTGACAATCGACATCAATCCAGTAGAAACCGTCTGTCAGTATTTCTTCAACGGTGGTGCGCTGCGCTGGGCGTCGATTGACCTCGGCCTGCAGACGATTGGCATCGACGTCGACGCGAGTCGGGCGCAAGCTTGCGGTAATCGCGTCAGGGTCGAATTCTGCCGCCTCGCTGTCCTGACCTTCAGCGCTCGCCTCCGCGGCCAGGCTGTCGCTGACCGCGCGAGTGATCTCCGGCAACATCTCTCGCACCTGCTCGCGCAGCAGCCGCTGCAGTGCTTTGCGAGTGTCCTTGTCGCCAGCCAGATCCACACCTTCAGAGGTGACTGCCTCTTCAATCGTGTCCTGTATCTCCTGCATCATGCGCGCGACGATTTGCGCGGTCTGGTGCAGGTACTGAAACTGCTCCGGACGCTCGGCGTTTTCGTCGCGACTCTGTTCCACATAGTCGGTGAACAGGCTGGTGTCTTCATCATCACCCAGGCCCAGCTCTTCTTTAACGCTTGCCTCGGCCTCGTCTACATCGAGGGCCGGATTGTCCTCCAGTTCCTGATGAACCAGCGTGGTAATCGGGCTGATAAAGTCGGGCTTTTCGGCTGGTGCGCTCAGTACCAGCTCCTTGCCGATCGGTTCGTTGGTGTCTTCATCGATCGCCGTAGGAGGGACGTCGGCAACAATCGGTTTGCCTTCGGTCTCTGCAGTGCGCTCTATTTCATAGGTGCCGCCCTCGCCACTGATCGCCGATGGCTCATCGTCATCGCAGGCGCGGTTCTCATTGAGATCGACACAGACCAATGCACCTTGCAGATAGCCGTCGGCCACGCGTCCAGTGATGGTATCAGGGCTTGTGACTGGATTCTGATTGGAATCGGTAGGGTTAGCGTTTTGGTTGCTGGCAGAGCTTACGCCGCCACCACCACCGCAGCCGCTCAGGGTAGCGATGATCGCGGCGCTGGTGAGGGTGAGAAGAAAAGAGGGTTTTGTCATATTGCTGGGTCCTTGGCGGTGACATCGAGATTCAGCTCGCAAATGTCCAGTGTCGCCAGGCGGAGAAAACCGCAGACAGGGGCGACTTCGAGCTGTGACAAACAAGCCGTTTGTCGGGGGGCGGTTTTGCGATCAGATTCGCACGCACGTGCGAGTTGCCGCTGCAACCGTTGCAGATGCTAGCGGCGCAGCCTATTGCCTCTTTAGCGAATCCGTTGCGCGTTGAGTCACCGCAGTCAGTAGAGGCGTCAGCCCGCGTTTCGCAAGGGGCGGGACAGGAGGGGGGAGCGTCTGATCGCTGCGCCCGTCAGGGACTGGTACGCCCCGGGCTCGCGGCCCACAGACAAATCAAGTCAACGGCCACGTGGGCCGCTGCGATTGCCGTAATGCCGCTGTGGTCATAAGCGGGCGCGACCTCGACCACGTCCATACCAATCAGATTGATACCGACCAGTTGACGCAGCAGTATTGCCACCTGGGCGCTCGTCAATCCACCGCTGACCGGTGTGCCGGTACCTGGCGCGTAAGCCGGATCGAGGCTGTCGATGTCAAAGGTGAGATAGACCGGGTTGTCACCGACAATGCCACGAATTTGCGCGGCGATTTCAGTCAGCGGCGTCTGGTGCACCGTCATCGCATCAATGATATTCACACCGAGAGTATCCGGATTGCTGGTCCTGATACCCACCTGTACCGAGCGCTCCGGCACCACCAGCCCTTCGCGAAATGCCTTGTAGAACATGGTGCCGTGATCGATCCGGTCGGCTTCGTCGTCGGCCCAGGTATCTGAGTGCGCATCGAATTGAATCAGTGACAGTGGCCCGTATTTTTGTGCGTGCGCGGCAATGACCGGATAGCTGATGTAGTGATCGCCACCGAGTGTCAGTACCGCCGTGTTGGTGTCCAGTATGGCGGTGGTATGGTCTCTGATGGCGGTGGGTATCTGATCGACGCGCGCGTGATCAAAGGCGCAGTCGCCGAAGTCGGCAATGGCAATCTCGCCAAACGGGTCAATGCTCCAGCCATACGGGGCGTCGTGCGCTTGCAGTGAGGACTGCTCGCGAATCGCGCGTGGGCCAAAACGCGTGCCGGGCCGATTGGTGGTGGCGCAGTCAAACGGGATACCGGTGACGGCCAGTTCGAAATTGGCTAAATCGCGCGTGTAGCGCCGCCGCATGAAGCTCAGCGCACCGGCAAAGGTGTGCTCCTGAATGATGCCTTTGTCATTCTCGCGGGTGAAGGCGCTGTCGGTTTGAAAGCTCATAGGGTCAGGCCAGTAACTCTTGCAAGTGATTGACGACAATATCCAGTTGTTCGCGCTCGATTGTCAGCGGCGGCAAGAGCCGCAGCACCGTGGCGCCGGCGGGCAGGGCGATCACGCCGCGCGCCATCAGTTGTTCCAGCACCGGCTGCACCTTGCCCTTGAGTTCGATGCCGATCATCAGCCCGCGGCGGCGCAGCTCACGTATCTGTGACAGATTCGAAGCCTCCAGTTGCTGCTCGAAATATTCACCGTTTTCACTGGCGCGGGCGGCCAGGTCTTCATTCTGCATCACATCGAGCGTGGCGATTGCCGCAGCGCAGGCCATTGGGTTACCGCCGAAAGTGGTTCCGTGCAGACCCGGATCAACACTGATTTTATCGTTCAGTAGCGTTGCGCCTATCGGAATTCCGCTGGCCAGCGCCTTGGCGACGGTGAGCATATCGGGTTGCAGATCGTAGTGCTCGCAGGCGAAGAATTTTCCGGTTCTGCACAGCCCGGTCTGTATTTCATCCACGATCAACAGGGCGCCGCGTTCGTCGCAAAGCTTGCGCGCCGCCGCGATGTAGTCTGCGTCGGCGATGTTGACACCGCCCTCACCTTGAATCAGCTCCAGCAATACCGCGGCAGTTTGGTCGGTGACTGCGGCGTCCAGCTTCTCGATCTTGTTCAGCGGCACATACGAGAAACCGGGGATCAATGGCGCAAACGGATCGCGATATTTTTTCGTGAAGGTGGCGCTGACCGCACCCATGGTGCGTCCGTGAAACCCGCGCATCGCGGTGACGAAATCGGTGCGTCCGGTGGCCAGGCGCGCAAATTTGAGTGCGGCCTCGATGGCTTCAGAGCCGGAATTGCACAGGTAGGCGCGCTCAAGCCCCGCCGGTGCCACATCGATCAGGCGCCGCAAACACGCTGCGCGCTGATTGTTATACAGGGTGTTAGCCACCACGGTGAGGGTTGCCGCCTGACGTTGCATGGCGGTGACGATCTCCGGGTGGCAGTGTCCCGTGTTGGCAACGCTGATGCCGGCGGCGCAGTCAATGTAGCGATGACCGTCGCTGTCAAAGACAAACGCCCCCTCGCCGCGAACAATGACCGCGTCGCGTTTGGCATAGAGATTCAGGCCATACTGATTCTCAAGGTCCTTGTACTCTTGGGCATTCATACGGTGTGTCTGCAGCAGGGAAATCGGGGACAAAAGCTGCGGTGATTATGTCACAATCCACTGTCTGCCACGCTGTGGGCGCGTCGCCAGACCGGGCTTGTCCCACGGACTGAAACTGTCATATCGGGAGACACGCCATGCCGCCGGGCAAGCAGGAGAATTTTTTTGTATCGTGGGAAGAGCTTCACCGCGATACGCGCGAGCTCGCACGGCGCCTGCTACCGGCAGAGCAATGGTCTGGTGCGATAGCAATCACTCGCGGGGGGCTGGTACCGGCCGCGATTATCGCCCGCGAACTGAACATTCGGCTCGTCGATACCATCTGCATTAAAACCTACGACTATCGCGAGCAGGGATCGAGCGAGATTCTCAAAGCCTGTCATGGCGATGGTGAGGGCATGTTGCTGATCGACGATTTGGTCGATACCGGAAAAACTGCGCGTGTGGTTAAAGCGCTGGTGCCCAAAGCGCGCTTTGTCACCGTCTACGCCAAGCCCGAGGGCCACTCCGAGGTAGACGACTGCATCAAGGTGGTGTCTCAGGATACCTGGATTAACTTCCCGTGGGATATGGAGCTCAACTACGCGAGCCCACTGGTTGATCAGAGCGCCAGCTAAACGGCCTGCGGTGCAGCTGCGCTACTGAATGACGGTGCCGTCGCCGGCAAGCGCGGCTTTAAGCGGATGTTCGATGCGCCCGTCACTGATGATCACCTTGCCCGGTGATTGCTCGAAAAGATTCTTCAGTGCCAGCATTTTGCGTTTCATGCGTCCCTCGACTTGCTCTTCGCGCGCGCTGAGTTCGGCCCCTGAAAGGGTTTTTACCAACGAGCTGTCATCTGCCGGATCATCCATGAATCCCGGCGCCTCAATGAACTGAAACACGCACTCGGGTTTCAGCGCCGAGGCGAGCAGCGTCACGATGTCATCGTTTTCCGTGTTGATCGCATAGCCGTTCTCATCGATGATCGGGATGCACAGAACCGGGTTGTAGCCGTTCGATAACAGCAACTCCAGCAGGGCGGTGTTAAGCTCTTTCGGTTTACCGGAGAAGTCTCGTTTGATCAGGTTTTTGCCATTCTCTCTGACTCTGATACCTTTATTTCGACGCCCTTTGACCAGCTGGCCATCAATGCCGGACAATCCCACCGCATTGATGCCGTTTAATTGGCAGGCTTCCACCAGGCGTTTGTTGCGCAGACCCGCATAGCTCATCAGGATCGCATCAATCGCCTGCTTGTCAGAGAATACACTGCTGTACCCCGATACTGACGTCAGCGTCTGTTTCTCCCATCCCATCTGCATCGCTACGCTGTCGCGCAAGGCATTGGCGCCATGCACAATGATAAAGGGTTGCTGACACTCAGCCAGATCCGCGATGATGCCTTCTGCGTTGATGGATTCACCACCCCCGATTTTGATCAGATACACCGTGTCACCTTATTGCAGTTGCAGGGTCGTGTGATTGGCGATCGGTTGCCAGTCAGTTTCGTTGTGGAAAGGATCGGAGCAGACCACGAGCACGCCGTCGCGCACCGTTCGGTGCATCTGAAAGTACTCGGTATCTTCGTTGTAGTTGCTCGATAACAAATGACGCTTGCCGTCTGACATCAATATATTCATCGCCCTGACGTACTGACTGCGATGACTAATGATATTGACCCCTTTTTCAAGCGCCGCCAGCAGATCGCCTTTGTCCATTCGGCGAATGTAGTTATAAATTTTCTCGGCACCGATACGACCCTCGGATTTTATACGCACCCCGCGCAACTCACCGTTGAAAATGAAAACACTGTCACCGTCGCTAAACGGCATATTGTTTTCCACCACAATGCCCTCGTCGCGAAACGCTGAGCGCGCATGTGCCAGCAGCAGGCGGGTCTCGCCAAACTGCATCAGATCGTCAGTCCAGACCGGGTCGATGCAATGGTAGTGTTGCCAGCCCGCATCCGTCTGCCACGAACAGCCCCAGCCGTGACCCTGATACTCGCGGCTGTCACGGCTGATAGCGGCGAATGACTGCAGCAGCGGCGCTATGGCGAACGGCTTGTCAGCACTGCCCAGCATAATGCGGCACATAAGCTAAACCGGATGCAGCCCGGGGAATTGCAACCCGGTGGTTTCGTCAAACCCGTGAGCGATATTAAAGGCTTGAACCGCCTGGCCGGCAGCGCCTTTCATCAGATTGTCGATGGCGCACATCACCACCACACGATTGCTGTGCGGATCGACTTCAAAGCCGATATCGCAGTAGTTGCTGCCGGCCACGAGCTTGGGCTCAGGGTATCGGTGGATGCCAGTTCGCTCTTTGACGATGCGAATAAAAGGCTCATCACCATAGTATTTGCGAAAGAGCTTCCACATGTCTTTGTCGGTCATGGATTGCTTTAGGAACACGTGACAGGTGGCCAGTAGTCCGCGGACCATTTCAATTGATGTTGCGGAAAAATGCACCCGACCCTCGGCGCCGAGTTCCTGATGGATCTCGGCCAGATGACGATGGCCGGTCGGTTTATAAGAGCGAACCGCGCCACTGCGTTCCGGGTGGTGGCTGCCTTCGTTTGCGGCGTTGCCGGCCTGACTGGATCCCGCCTTGACTTCGACCACCGCACTTTCGACCAGATCGTCGGCGAAAAGCGGATGCAGCGCGAGTATGGTGGCGGTGGCATTGCAGCCGGCACCTGAGATTCTCCTGGCGCCGCGCATTTGCTCGCGATGCAACTCGGGTATGCCGTAGACGAAATCGGCCAGACGTTCACCGCAGCTGTGCGGCTGGCCGTACCATTTTTCATAAGTGGCCGGCTCGTTCATCCGAAAGTCGGCAGACAAATCGATTAGAACCGGTGCCAGCTCCTCGAATTCGGCAAGTCTGCCCATCACGTGTCCGTGCGGCAGACCGGTGAAAAGGACATCGCAGGGTTCCAGTTCACTGGCCGAGCAGAATTTGAGTTTGGTCAGTTTGCGCAGATTCGGATGCGCCAGCGTCACCGGCTTGCCGGCGTGGCGCTCCGAGGTGACCTGGACGATTTCAACTTCCGGGTGGAACAACAGAATGCGCAGCAGATCGCCGCCCGCATAGCCGGAACCGCCGGCGATCGATACCTTCATTGCGAGGCTTCCCGAATCGCGTAATCGACAATTCGCGCGGGAATATCGACGCCGGTGGTGTCGATGCTGTTTTTAAATTCCATCGTGTAGTTCACTTCGTTGACCAGCAGGCCGCGGACTGATTCGAGCAGATCGACAGCTACCACGCCGCCGCCGACCGCTCTGGCTGCGGCCAGCGATATCTCTGCGATCTCGGGGGTGATGTCGCAGTTACTGGCCTCGGCGCCGCGCGCGGTATTGGTGATCCAGTGTTTGGAGCTTCGATAGATGCCGGCGATGCATTCGTCGCCGACAACGAAAGTGCGAATATCGCGGCCGGCCTTTTCAATGTACTCCTGGATGTAAAACACCGAGTGGTGGTAGCTGCCGAGAATCGTCTTGTGTTCGAGAATGGATTCGGCGGCGTCGCGATCATTGACCTTCGACAGCAGCCGGCCCCAGGAGCCTACCGCCGGTTTCAGCACCACCGGATAGCCCATCGCTTCGATCGCATCGAGTGCGGAGTCTTCGGTGAAGGCCACGCGACTACCGGGTTGTGCGACGCCCGCTTCGGCCAGTGCCGCGGTAGTCAGGATTTTGTCTCCGCAAATCGTCGCCACCTCGTGCTTATTAATGCATTTGACCCCGACGCTTTCGAACAGCCGCAATGCGTGCAGCGCGCGCGAGTGGTTGATCGAACGTTCCAGCAGCACATCGACCTGCGGCGCCGAGCTGAAATCCATGATCAGTTTGCGATCATCGATCATCTGCAACTCGCATGAGGTATTTTTAAACGCCTCGAGCAGCAGCTTTTCGTCCTTGCGGATCAGAGAGTGGAGCAGGCCGATTTTCACTCGCCCCAGTCCTCCTCGGCTTCCGGTGCCTCGCCCAGTTTGAACGGCTCGAGTTCCAGTACTTCGAGTTCGCAGCCACAGTCATCGCAGGTCAGCAGTTCGCCGACGACCGGATCGTCGGGCTTTTCTACTTCGGCATCGCAGACGGGGCAGGTTGCCATGTTATCGCTCCACAAAAAGGTAATCAGAGGGAAGGGTAAAGCGCATATTCTGCATGCAGCGACCGGCGTTGTATATGCACTTGTCGTGGTTTGCTAGCTGTGCTGGCGCTGCCGGTATTCGCGGTAGTAGGTGTAGCTGCCGGTGGCGGCAACAATCAGCGTGCCGAGCAGGGTCATCGCGTCGGGCACCTCGCGAAAAACCACCACACCCAGGCCAATCGCCCACAGCATAATCGAATAGCGAAAAGGTGAGACAAACCCGATGTCGCCAATGCGCATCGCCATAATGCCAAACTGATAGCCCGCCAGCAGAAACATCGCGGCGATGCCCAACAGCGCCAGCGCCCGTGGTGACGGTAGCTGCCAGTCGCTAAAAAGGCCAATGAAACCTGCGACCACAGTAATCGCAACCGCGGTGTAGAGCGTGACCAGCAGCGACGGCAGTTGGGCCGACAGCCTGCGCGTGCTCAGATCCCGCAAGACCAGAAAGAACACCGCCGCGAGCGCCCATAGCGAATACCGGTTAAACGAGTCGCCGCCGGGCTGAATCAGCACGATCACGCCAATAAAACCGATCGCGATGGCAAGATATCTGCGCCAGCCGATTCGCTCGCCCAGGACAAAGGCGGCCGCCAGCGTCAATGCGATTGGTGTCGCCTGTAGCACCGCGGTGACGTTGGCGATTGGCATATGCATCAGCGCGGTGAGAAAGCAGATGGTCGACACTACCTCGCCAATCAGTCGCAGACCGATCAGCGTTCGATCACCACGAGGCGGCAGTCGTATTGTCACGCCCTGATGTCTGACCAGCATCAGCACTGCAATGACCACAAACAGCCCGCGAATGAATATCGATTCCACCAGCGGCAGTTCGCTGGAAGCAAGTTTGATCAGCGCATCGTTGCAGCCATAGCCGAGCATGCTGAATACCATCAGGCCGGCGCCGCGCAGATTGGCGTCAGTGGTACTGGCCGCAGTGGTACTGGATTGGGGGCCTGGCGTCATCAGTGGATCGCGAAGGTGTGGAAGGGGCTGGTAACATATCGCAATCTCACTGGCAGGATACGACAAATGCAACTGGCCGTACCCAACGCATTCACCTTTGACCTGGACGACGACGGCATTGGTTTGTTTCGGATCGAACGCCCGGAAAAACTCAATGCGCTGACCCGTCCGGTGCTCGCCGGCATCGCCGAGAGTCTGGATATCGCCGAGCGCGAGCACGCCCATATGCTTATTTTCACCGGCAGTGAGGAACGTGCCTTTTGTGCGGGCACGGATCTCGGTGAATTGCAGGGCATGACACGGGATGCGCGGATGGAAAAAAACCACACTGCGCGCCAGTTGATGTTTCGGATATCCCGCTCACCGATTCTCACCATGGCCGCACTCAACGGGCTGGCCTACGGCGGCGGGCTGGAGCTCGCGATGGCTTGTGAGTTTCGCATTGCCGCAGCGCATGTGAAAGTGTCGTTGCCAGAGATCAAACTCGGTCTGATACCGGCCTACGGCGGTACCCAGTTCCTGCCGCTGCTGGTCGGTAAATACGCGGCCACTGAAATGATGCTGACCGGGCGCGCGGTGCAAACCGACGAGGCACTGCGAATCGGCTTGATCAATCGTATCGCGACCGCCGATTCATCGCTGCTGGAGCAGGCGCGCGATTACGCCATGCAGATGGCTGTGCACAGTCGCCCGGCGCGCGACGCGATTCGGGCGTGTGTCGAACAAGCCGGATCACAGGTCACCCAGGCGGGGCTGGATTTCGAGGATCAGCTCATGCGGGAAGTCTTTGAAACCGAAGACGCGGCAGAAGGGGTTCAGGCGTTTCTGGAGAAGCGCGCACCGGTTTATCGCCATCGTTGACATCGAAGGCACGCCCGGACAATCAGTCCGGGCGTAATACGCGGTAGAAGGTGCCGCTTTAGAAAGTCACTACAGAGCGAATGGATTCGCCCTTGTGCATCAAATCGAAGGCGTTGTTGATATCGTCCAGTGGCATCACATGCGTGATCAGTGGATCGATTTCGATCTTGCCGTTCATGTACCAGTCGACGATCTTCGGTACGTCGGTGCGGCCCTTGGCGCCGCCAAACGCTGTGCCTCGCCAGTTGCGCCCGGTGACGAGCTGAAACGGACGAGTAGAGATTTCGGCACCGGCCGGCGCCACGCCAATAATCACCGAGGTGCCCCAGCCCTTGTGGCAGCACTCCAGCGCCTGGCGCATGACCTCAACGTTGCCGATACACTCGAATGAGTAGTCGGCACCACCTTTGGTCAGGTCGACCAGATAGGCGACCAGATCATCGCCGGCTTCTTTCGGATTGACGAAGTGTGTCATGCCGAAGCGCTCGGCCATTTCCTTGCGTGCCGGATTCAAATCGACGCCGACGATCATGTCGGCGCCTGCCAGTCGGGCACCCTGAATAACGTTCAGGCCGATGCCGCCGAGACCGAATACCACCACGTTGTCGCCCGGCTGTACCTTGGCGGTGTTGATGACCGCACCGATGCCGGTGGTAACACCACAGCCGATGTAGCAGATCTTCTCAAACGGTGCGTCCTCGCGGACCTTGGCCAGTGCGATTTCCGGCACCACCGTGTAGTTGGAAAAGGTGGACGTACCCATGTAGTGGAAGATTTTGTCCGAGCCGCGCGAGAAACGGCTGGAGCTGTCCGGCATCAGGCCCTGGCCCTGAGTGACGCGGATCTGCTGGCAGAGATTGGTCTTGCCTGAGGTGCAGTATTCGCAGACCCGGCACTCAGGGGTGTAGAGCGGAATCACATGATCGCCCTTTTTCAGGCTGGTGACGCCTTCACCGACATCGACGACGACGCCGGCACCCTCGTGACCCAGAATCGCTGGAAAGATACCTTCCGGATCGGCGCCAGAGAGCGTGAATTCGTCCGTGTGGCAGATGCCAGTCGCCTTGATTTCAACCAGGCACTCGCCCGCCTTCGGTCCCTCGACTTCAACCGTGCCCACCTCGAGCGGTTTGCCGGCTTGTACGGCGATGGCAGCTCTTGATTCCATTGAATTTACCTTCGTTTTATCTGCGCTAGAGTGGAGCCGATGGTAACGGAATGTGCCAGTGTTGAATAGTGCTCAGGGGGCTAGCAGAATCAGCACGATGCCGATGGCTACCAGCACAATGCCGAGCATCTCGACACGGCTGACCTGCTCCTTGAAAACGCGCGTGGTGAAGATAAAGGTGAACAATAGTTCGATCTGCCCGACCGCGCGCACGTAGCTTGCGTTTTGCAGGGTAAACGCGGTAAACCAGCCAATTGACGCCAAAACGCCTGTCACCCCCACCAGGCTCGCCCAACGCCACTCACCAAATACCCGGCCGATTTCACCGGGCTCGCGAAACCACAGCCACAGTCCCATGATGATATTCTGAATAAAAAGTGCCACGGCCAGCGTGAAAGCGGCCGACATAAGGACGTTGTCGTGTTGCAGCTGCAGCGACGCGCCGCGAAAAAACACCACGGACGCCCCGAGAAAACTCGCGCAAATCAAGCCGACTACGGTATCGCGGCCGGTGATACCTGCCAACAGCGCACGCAGCGATAGTTTGGTCTGCGCCATCGACAGTGCAACTACTCCGATCGCACTGATTGCAATCGCGAGCACCGCCAGCGAGCTTAGACCATCGTCAAGGATCAACGCGCCCAGCGCGGCTACCATTACCACCTCCAGCTTGGAGAAGGTAGTGCCCACGGCAAAGCTGCGAAACGAAAACATCCACAGCAGCAGCACGGTGAAAATAATCTGCGCAACACCGCCGGCGATGCAGTACAGCACAAAGCGCAGATTCATGCTCGGCAGCGGGCTGCCGGTCCATACCGCGATGGCCCACAAGTAGAGTATTGCCAGCGGCAGCGCATAGAGAAATCGTGCGTAACCGGCACCGCTGTTCGACAGCTTGCCTTTCAGGTGCTTTTGCAGCGCCGAGCGCAGGTTTTGGAAAAAGGCTGCAGCGATTGCGATGGGTATCCAGGCCTCAATCATGACGTGGCCTGTCAGCTTTAAGGTGCCAGTCCATCAGTGCCAGCTGCCGCGCTTTTCGCGGATCTGTTTCCAAGCCGCATCGGCGTGTTCCTTTTGTGTCCAGCCGCGATACGGGTGTCCGGCGAGCAATTTTTCATCCTTGAACAACAGGACCAGCGCGGCGCCGGCGACGAAGCCGCCGACGTGAGCCCAGAATGCAACCCCGCCTTCATCCGAGCCGATCGAGCTGAAGCCGCCAATCAGCTGCACCACAATCCAGTAGCCAAGCATCATGATGGCCGGCACCGCGAAGGTGTAGAAAATGATGCCCAGAAAAATGAACAGGTGTACGTGCACGCGCGGGTACAACACAATGTAGGCGCCCATTACACCGCCAATCGCACCAGAGGCGCCGACCATCGGAATGGCCGAGTTGGCGTCGAAAATCACTTGCGTGGCAGCCGCCACCAATCCACACAGCAGGTAGAAGGCGAGAAATCGCGATGGCCCCATCGAGTCCTCGACGTTGTTGCCGAAAATCCACAGAAACCACATGTTGCCAATGATGTGCATCCAGCTGCCGTGCATGAACATCGAGCTGATCGTCGTGCTCCACTCAGGGCGACCATCAACCGGACAGAATCCCGGTGTGGCGGCCAGTTCCAGTCCGCGAAGGTCGGCTGGGATCAGCCCGAAGCTGCAGACCGAGCGGCTGAGCGCAGGTTCCTGCCCGAATCCCTGCAGCACAAACCAGGCAAAGACGTTTAGCGCAATCAGCGCATAGGTAACGTACGGGATATTGATTTGCGGGTTTTCATCGCGAATCGGAAACATGGTGGACCACCTGCATTGACGACCCCGCCATTCTACCGCCGGCACCGGTCGAGCGATGGTGTTTTTGCGCGCGCCCGGCGATCAGGTATGGGTGTGATCGCCCGTAGCCGGTGAGGGGGGTGTTCAAGTTTTTCACGCATCGGCCGCTGGCGGAGATAACAGAGAATCTGCAGGAACAGATTCGCACATTGCATGACAGGGCTACTAAGGGAACAGGTGATGAATGCAATCGATAGCCAGACGGTACGCCTTGGTACCGGTTTGTTGAGTACTGCTATGGCCATAATGATCGTAGCCGCGCCGGTCAATGCGGGCACATCCACTGCAGCGCCTGCGGTTGTCGAGGGGGCGGTCGATCCCACGTTGCTGTTACTTGGACTGCTGGCGTTTATCGTCGCCGGCGTGCGGCGGGGCGGCGGACGCCGCGATTAACGCTGCTCGATGAGATGCGCGCTCGACGTATCCCAGCTCACCCACAGGCTGCTGCCTGCTTCCACAGCGAGTTTGTCCAATTCGCGCTGTTGTAACTGTACTTTGAATTCAACCGCGTCTGCAGTCTCCAGAAAGAGTGTCACTACCGCACCGACGAATTCCTCTGAAATAACGGTTGCCTGCAGCTTGTTGCCATCGGCGGGCTCCGCTGTAGTGACCGAGGCCAGATCAGCGCCGACGACAAAGGTTGCCGCGCTGCCTTTAGCGGGCTCGCCGCTGCCGCAGCTGACCTGAAACACGCCGGCGTCAGCACTGATTTCGATACAGCCCGTCGGCACCGTTTCGCCATGCTGTCCAATGTCGCCAGCAGCCGCGTGCACGGTTCCACTGATAATATTGTTGCGACCGACAAACTCAGCGACAAACTGGTTGGCCGGATTGCGATAGATATCGCGCGAGCTGCCAACCTGGGCGATCTCGCCCTCATTCATGATGACGACCCGATCGGCCATCGCAAAGGCTTCGGATTGTGAATGGGTGACGTAGATAAACGTAATCCCGAGCGATCGCTGCAGCCGCGTTAGTACCCCTTGCATCCGTATCACCAGATTCGCATCCAGTGCAGACAGGGGTTCATCGAGCAACAGAATTGATGGCTCGGTGACGAGCGCTCGGGCCAGCGCCACGCGCTGTCGCTGGCCGCCGGATAGTTGATCGATATGGCGATCGGCAAATTGCACGATCTCCATGCGATCGAGCCAGTCCATCGCGCGGCTTTTGCGCATCGCCGGATCGACGTTTTGCATCTTCAGGCCAAACTCGACGTTTTCCCGCACATTCAAAAACGGAAAAAGCGCCAGCGACTGCCAGACCATCGGCGTCTGCCGGTGATGGGCCGGCAGTTCGTTGATGCGTTCGCCGTTGAGTCGAATCTCGCCGGCACTGGGCGTATCCAGGCCTGCTAGCATGCGCAGGGTGGTGGTTTTACCACAGCCCGATGGCCCCATCAGCGCGACGAACTCGCCCGATTGAATAGACAGGTCGAGTGATCGCACCGCGGTAAAGGCGCCAAAGTGTTTTTCGACGCCGTCGAATACGACCAGATCATCGGCCATGTCGATGCCTCTTGTTCTGTTTCATCACGATGAGCTGGGTGATGACCACGAGCGTAATCGACACCAAAAATACAAATGTGCCGATCGCATTGATCTGCGGATCGACGTTGCCCTGCAAAATTTCAAGAATCACTACCGGCACGGTTTTGTTCAAGCCACTGACAAACCAGGCGACGGCAAATTCATCGAACGAGACAGCTGCAGTCAGGCACAGTGCAGCAATGATTGAGGGACGGGTGAACGGCAGGATGACGCTGCGCATGGTGCGCCACTCGGATGCGCCGAGATTCCACGCCGCGGCCTCAAGGTTTGGGTCTATTTGCTGCAGGCGCAGACGGATCAGTGCCATGGCAAACGGTGCGCACAAAACGGTATGCGCAATGATGATCGCGAACAGTGTGCCGGACAATCCGGCGCGTGACAGCCAGGCGAGCATGGCAAGCCCCATGATTACCAACGGTATCGTCGGTGGCAGCAGTGCCAGCCCCAGATACAGTGACTTGCCGCGAAACTGATAGCGATAATCCGTGTAGGCGGTGCAAAAACCGATAAAGGTGCCCAGCAACGCGCTGGACAAACTCACGATCACGCTGTTGCGCAATGCCTCGGGCACGGCATCGTTGTTCCACACCGCCTGGTACCAGTGGGTGGTGAACTCACCCAGTGGCAGGCTGGGGAATCGGTCCGAGTTAAAAGAAAACACCAGGCTAGCCAGCAATGGTGCAAACACAAACAACAGTACGATTGCGATATACGCACGCAAAATCCAGGTGCTCAGGGTGGCGCTTTTCATGTGCGTCTGACCCGGCT
>CAZNIS010000009.1:28533-33721 GCA_964573105.1 uncultured Granulosicoccaceae bacterium | reverse complement strand
GGCATAATCACGGTGGCGATGGTTTTGGTTCGACTGCAACCCAGATTCCAGGCCGCCTCGATCAGTGAGCGATCGACCTGACTCATCGACATGGTCTGCAGTATCACCACCAGTGGCAGGGTAAGCGTCAGGTAGCCAACTAT
Organism: uncultured Granulosicoccaceae bacterium; assembly: GCA_964573105.1. Classification (GTDB taxonomy): domain Bacteria; phylum Pseudomonadota; class Gammaproteobacteria; order Granulosicoccales; family Granulosicoccaceae; genus CAKZSB01. The sequence goes on along the minus strand of CAZNIS010000009.1, from coordinate 33,578 downwards.
GGTGCCGAATGCGGTGTTCAGCATGGTAAAGGGGCCAATGCCGAGAGTGCCCAGGCCGGCATTGATTACACCGCTTTCCGCCAGTATCACTTGCCAGGCGTAGATGCGCACGAGAAAGCTCGTGAAAAATGGAATGATCAGTAAAAAGATGACCCAGCGCCGCACCGTGGCGCTGACCTTGAACGACAGCGCGTAGGCGGCGGGGAATGACAACACCGTCGCGATCAGGGTGGTGAGTCCGGCAAGTCCCAGGGTGCGCCAGTAGGCGCTCCAGAAATAACCGCGGGAGAACATTTTGTCCCAGTTTTTGGTGACAAAAGCCGGTTCCATCCGATAGTTTTTAACCAGCCAAAAGCTCATCAGCACCATAAAGCACAGTGGCACCAAAAAGAACAGCAGCTGCCAAATCGGCATCGGCCAGCGCCATAGATGGGCGTACAGTCTGCTGGTGCGACCTTCGGTTGCAGGCATCAGGAGCGGGGAGGGGATTGGGTTCTACAGAGCGTGGCGGCGGATGACCCGCCGCCACTCGAGGCAGGGATGATCAGGCGTCCTTGTACTCTGACCAGAAATCGTTCCAGTCTTCCAGCGACTGTTGCTTGGGGATATCGCGATAGTGAATGCGTCCATCCTTGATCAGGCTGACCGGATTGTTGGCCGCACCGTCGACCTGGCCTGTGCGCTGGGCCTCGGCCATGTTGACTTCCTGGAGCTTTTTCATACCGGCATTGGTTACGCAGAAACCGGGATAGGCCACCATTTGTGCCGAGGTCGCCTGTCCCTCGGGGGTGAGCATGTGCTGAATGAATTTTTTAACGATATCGGCTTTCTCGCTGCCTTTGCCGATGGAATAGGATTCGGTCCACTGAATACCGCCTTCTTTTGGCACCACACTCGCAACCGGTGCGCCATCGCGCTCCAATACGCCGGTGATCCAGTCGCCGATGCCACACATCGCCGACATCTCGCCGTTCTTCAGTGAGGCAAAGGTGCCACCGTAGTCGAAGAAGCCGCCCACCTGGGAACGAAGTGACAGCGTGACGTCCTGCAATTTCGTCCACGCGCCTTCGTCGATGTCGAACGGGGAGGGCGAGTTGTTGCCGCCGTACAGGCTGAGTTGGCCAAGGCTTGGCAGGTGCCAGTCGAAGTGGCCGACTTTGCCTTCGAGTTCCGGTTTCCAGAACACCTTGTAGCTCTGTGCCTCTTCAGCCGATACGCGCTCGGTGTTGTACGACACACCCAGGTGACCGTAGCGGACCATGACCGACCAGAGTTTGTCGTCGGTCCAGTGGCCGGGGAAGTTCTGGAAGTCGGCAAAGACGAAATCGTCGAAATCGTAGTCGCCGGCATTCAGCTCCTCGATGTAGCCGGCCGCGTTGAGCTGTTGCACGAACTCCGCGTCTGACAGAATCAGGTCGTAGGTGCCGGGCGGTGACTGGGCGATCAGCGCGAGCATGTTGTCGCCGCCGGCGTAGTACTTGGGCTTGAACTTGACGTTGTTGGCCTCTTCAAATGCGCCGACCATATCCGGCTCGCCGTGGCCATACCACGCCAGCATGTTGATTTCGGTCGGGGCCGCATGAGCTGGCCGGATGTACGGGGCCCCCACGATGGTGGACACACCGAGTGCGGCACCCGCTTTAAGGATGCCTCTGCGGCCATTGTTAACGGTAGTTGGGCCTGGGATTTTTTTCATGCGGTTCTCCGGTGCGTGAGTGGTGGTCGCGTGCACTTGCCGTCGCAGCCTCTGGCGACGTGCGTTGTTAGTGTGGACGGCGTGTAATATTCTTACCCGAAGTCGGTGTCCGCACAAGCGGCAAATCAGGCCTGGTCAGATTCGGGTCGCCCATGCGTACACTGCCAACCGGGAACAGAATGAACAGACTCGACTTTCACAAGGCCTTTCGCAGTGTCGGCCCGGCTGTGCTGCCGGTTATACACGTGCTTGACGACAGGCAGGCCGAGCGCAATGCTGCGCTCGCCATCGAGTGCGGTGCGCACGGCATCTTTTTGATCAATCACGATTTTGCGGTCGAGCCTTTTTTGCCGATCATTCGCCACCTCCGCTCAAGCTACCCGTCGCTTTGGCTCGGGGTAAATTTTCTCGGCGTACCACTGGCCGACGCCATGCCGACGATCGCCGACTTGCAGCGAGACGGCGTGGCGATAGACGGCTACTGGGCAGATGACGCGCGTATAGATGAGTCGCAACCGACCGACCGACAGCCAGAGGCCAGTCGCGCCAGTGCGCAACGTTCTGCCGCACACTGGCCGGGACTCTATTTTGGTGGCACCGCGTTTAAAAAGCAGCGCGCGGTGGCGCAGGCTGACTACCCGCGTGCAGCGGCCATCGCCAGCCAATGGATGGATGTCGTTACGACCTCGGGCACGGCCACCGGCAATGCGGCAGAACTGGATAAGATTGCCGTGTTCCGCGAGGTCTGCGGCGATACGGCACTGGCGGTTGCCTCGGGCATCACGCCCGAGAATGCGGGGCGCTATGCGCCGATGGTCGATGCGTTTCTGGTCGCCACCGGCATTAATCGCAGCGACGACTTCTACAACATCGACGCTGAAAAACTTCGTGCGCTGGTACAAATTTGTCGTGAATACGGAGCAACCCATGGCTGAATCCGCTCGACCGGCTGACAAGGGGCCACGCGACGACCGCTGGTATCTGTCGCTAATGGCACCGAACACCAAAGGTGCCCGGTTTGCCTGGCTGGACCCCACATCCATTTATATCAACGGCGCCGCCTTCAACGATCTGCTCGATGATCTGTGTGCCGACCTGGATCCGTCGGCAATCGATGTGGTTGCCGGTCTGGACGCGATGGGGTTTGTGCTGGGTGCCGCGATCGGCGCCCGCCTTGAGCGCGGCTTTCTGCCGATCCGCAAAGCCGGCAAGCTGTGCGTGGATACCGATTCTGTCTCTTTCACCAACTATTCCGGTCGCACTCAGGATATGGAAATGCGTCAGCCGGCGTTTGCACCCGGCACGCGAGTGCTGCTGGTCGATCAATGGGTCGAGACTGGCGGCACAATGGATGGTGCGATCAGACTGGTCGAGCGACAGCAGGGCGTTGTCGCTGGACTGTGCGCAATTGTGTTTGAGCAAAATCCTCGCACCGACGAGTATCGCCAACGATATCCCTGTATCTCAGCTGTGGTGCCTGGCAGCAGCTGGCAAGAGCAGGCCAATCGGCAAACGCTCGATAGTTTTGCAAGCTATCGGCCGGAAATGGCATTTCCCCGCAGACAAGCTACCTGACGCAGGAGCAAACAATGGTCGCATCACCCCCACTCGACTACGGCGATGTACCGTGGCCGATCCCCGAACGATACACCCTCGCGCACGCGCGTTACTGGGCGCGTTTGCAGAGCGCTGGCAGCTGGTGGAGCAGTGCTGAACGAATAGCCATCGCACGCGAGGTCCGCGCCGCCTGGCACTGTGAACATTGCAAACAATGCGTTCAGGCACTATCGCCGTTTGCAGTCACTGGCGAGCACAGCACAGTCACAACCCTGCCAGACTTTGCGATCGATGCCATTCATCGCATCGTCACGGATTCATCCCGACTGAGCCGACGCTGGTACCAGGGCTTGCTGGATCAGGGTTTGGGGGAGGGTCACTACATCGAGCTGCTCGGTACCGTTGTGGCAATTGTCAGCATTGACAGTTTTGCCACCGCAATGGGGGTGAATGAAAGAGTGCTGCCGGATGCCGGCACAGGTGCACCGGATCACTATCGACCGGCCACTGCCGGACCGGATGATGCCTGGGTGCCGATGGTCCACGAGGACAATCGCGATACACCCGAGGCAGACTTGTGGGTTGCCAACGCCACCGGCAATGTCGTTCGCGCGCTAAGCCTGGTGCCGGAAGAAGTTCGCAGCCTGAAAGATCTGTCCGAAGCGCACTATCTGGCAATGGCCGACGTGCGCAAGCCAGGCTATGCCGGCGAGCGTGAGTTGAGCAGAACGCAAATGGAGTTGGTCGCCGGTCGCACCTCAGCACTCAACGCGTGCTTTTACTGAACCAGCTCTCATGCCCAGATGCTCCGTGTGAGCAGCGAGAGTCGTAATGAGTCGGTTGATTTGAATGCGCTTATGCAAGGTGGAGTCGACAGTGGCATTGCCGCTGGCGCCGAGCTGATTGCCTTTGCTGAGGCGATCGTTCGTCGAGATCCCATACGCATTGAGCACGCGCGAACGCAATTGCTGGCCGTCGCCAGTGTCGCGCAGATGATCGAAGCGGCAGGTGTCGCCTCGAATTTTCAACGCATGGTGCGCATTGCCAATGGAACGGGGATTGGTCTTGGCCATGCTGAAGACCCGACAGCAGACCTGAGAGCGTCGCTCGGTATTGACCAGTTTCGTCATCATGACCTGGAGTAAGCGATGCAAGGTCAATAAAAGTTGTATCAAATATGAAACTAAATGTACTTAAAGTGAAAGTATGAAAAAATAATAGTCAAGATTGGTGTCAGAGTGGGAATTGTTTACAGAAATCGCTGTTTCCGTAGTTAGAATGGAATCCTGTAGTGGTGCGGGTATGCAACAACTCAACGATTCCGGCAGGTGAAAACGGTAGTAGTTTCGAATCCGCTGGTGCCGGGTCGTCAATCGCACAAACTAATCGGCCAGTGACCTGGCCGTGGCCTGCGTCCCGCCCACTGTTTTGCCGACGAGATTACTCGGTCCCCTCAACACGAGAGCACGACTATGGATAAATTACCTGAACTTGCCAGGCGACCCCGCCTGGCTCCGCTGGCCTTGTCTGTCGCGATTGCGATTGGCGGTTGTTCCGGCGGCGATCAGCTTGGCACGACGAACGATGGATTGGCGGGCGGCGCACCAGTTTCCGGCAGCACACTTGGGGTCATTGGCGGCGTTGCGTTAGTCGGTGTGTTGCTGGGCCTGGATGACGATGACGATGCTGTGATCAATTCTGATGGCACCGACGGCGGTGCCGATGGTGGTGGCGTTGACGGCGGTGGTGCCGATGGTGGTGGTACTGACGGCGGCGGCGCCGATGGTGGTGG
>CAZNIS010000009.1:0-28433 GCA_964573105.1 uncultured Granulosicoccaceae bacterium | reverse complement strand
ATGGTGGTGGCGTTGACGGCGGTGGTGCCGATGGTGGTGGTACTGACGGCGGCGGTGCCGATGGTGGTGGCGTTGACGGCGGTGGTGCCGATGGTGGTGGTACTGACGGCGGCGGCGCCGATGGTGGTGGTACTGACGGCGGTGGTGCCGATGGTGGTGGCACCGACGGCGGTGGCGTTGATGGTGGCGGCACCGACGGTGGTGGTGTCGATGGTGGCGGCGCCGACGGTGGTGGCGTTGATGGTGGTGGCACCGACGGCGGTGGTGTCGATGGTGGTGGTACTGACGGTGGTGGTGTCGATGGTGGCAGCACTGACGGCGGCGGTGGCACTGACGGCGGTGGTACCGATGGCGGAGATGGTTCTGCGCCATTGCAGGCCGACGGCGGCTTCGCGACTGATCTCAACACCACGGAAGTCATACCGGCTGGTGATACAACCAATCCTGCGTCGGGTGTAGCCAGTGGCGTTGCAGACCTTGTCTTCAATCGGAACACGGGTGATGCATTCGGATTTGTGCAACTGAGCAATTTCAATGCAGACCGGGTCGACATTATGCTGGGGCCATCCGGTACCAATGGTTTTGTTGCTGTGGATCTCGAACACGTTGGTGGCAATCGCTGGGAGATACCCGCCGTACTGTCGCAACAACAGCGCGATATCCTGCTGCAGAACATCAATCTCGGCAATCTGTACGTGCTGGCATCCACTGATGAGCAACCCAATGGGGTGCTGCGCAGGCAAATCATCTCGCCTGAGGTAACTCGTGCCGAAGGTCAGGTCACGGCGGCCGACGGTTCAAGCGCAATCGGAATTGTCAATCTCAATCGCAACACTCGCGACTATGCGATTACCTACAACACCGAAGGTGCTGGCACGCTGACTCGTGCGCATCTGCTGGAGGGTGATCTGTCAGGAGGCGAGACGGTGATCCGCGATCTGTCACAGCGACCGAGTAATCCGGCGCGCTTTTTCGACTACGGTACTTTTTCTGCAGCCGAAGTGCAGGCGCTGGACAATGGCTTGTATTCGCTCGATGCGCATGACATCGACGACAATTCACTGTTGCTGGTACCGCTGAACTAGCAGAAAGCAAGGGCCGCCGGTGGCTTTCGCCGGCGGTCAATTCAGCTTCAGCCGCAGATTGACTGCGGCTGTTGTTTATCACCCCGCCTGTGTCAATGCCTATTGTCCGCCGGCTGCTCTAAGACAGCTGCGCAGGGAACTATAGGTCGCCCCCCTCGGTTTGCCGTCCCGGCCGATCATCAGAAATTTGCGTTTGTCTATCGGGCGACAATAGGCCTGTTGTTCGCATCGATATTTGCCGCGCGTCAGAAATCGCTGATAGGTGTAACCATTGAGGTGGTCCTCGTACATTTCCAGCGTATATGGTGTGCGAGGGTTGTAGCGAAACTGTCGCGCAATATGAAACGCAAAGGTTCTCACGCCGAGCGGGTGAACATATATTTTCACGTCCCGGAAAAAGGGGTCTGAGTCTGATAGCTCGGCCTCGAATTCCCTGCGCAACGTTTTTCGCGTGCCACCGTCGGCCAGTCTGTCCGAGTATTTGCGCCATAGCTGCACCGACAGCGCAGACAATTCGCTCAACGGCTTGTCGCGCTGGCGCAATGCCTCGACCGCTGCAGGTGTGATTTCGGTGATGAGAAAATTCTGCCCGCGGTTGTCCGGTGAGTCGATGTACTCCTCGCCCTTGGCTGCCCGTATATAACCCATCTGTCCGTTGAAGGCATAACGTCCAAGCGCCGCCAGTTTGCGCAGTGCGTTTTTTCGCTCGGCGCTGTTGATCAGCAAGGGGGTTCGAGACCGGATTGCCGGGCTGTTCAGATAGCGTTGCCACAGGCCGATGCCGATTTCGCGTGGGTGGAGCAGGTCGTCGATATCATCCTGATAGTGCTCGTAGAGCGAGGCGATTTGCGCCACCTGTTTGGCCGCAGCGCACTCTGCGATGAAGGGTTCGCGGTACAGAGATTCGATCGCCTCACTGACACTCACCTTCGGGCTGTCGTAGCCGCGTCTGCGTGTCGGTTGCCACGATTGCGCCGGCGGTATGAATGGATCGCGCGGGTCGCTGCCGCCTCGGGGGAACGTAAACTCTGTGTTGTCCTGCAGTTTGTCCACCGCGATTCTGACCGAGCGACCAAACTTGCGATTCATCAGGCAGCGACTGGTGTCTGAGTCGAGCGCGCGATCGGCGAGCTCGATCATTTTGTCACTCGCCAGTGGATCGGTGTCGTAGCGAAAAGCCGGTGCGGCAAATGAATCGCAGGTGTTAAGGGTGTCTGCCTGGCCGCTGCCGGACTCGGCTACCGTGTTCCAGCCCAGAGACTGCAGCATCTCGACTCGGCACTGCAGCGGACTGGCCTCGGCCGCTGTGATCCCCAGACACATCAGCAGGGCCAGTTTGCAAAGCTGTACACGGTGCGAAATCATGTGGGGTCTGGTTTTGTCTCCGACTGTTGCGGTGGTTGGTGGTCTGTCGCGGCGACATCGGTCACTTCGTCTGTCACTTCCTGTTTCCGTTCATTCGGCGTGACGTCCGTGTCATCGGCATCTATGTGACCGTGTTCGGGATCGTGGAGTTCAAAGCGCGTCGCCGGCAGCCACGCGCGAAACTCCTCGCCGTAGATGTCCCAGACGGTGACAAACAGCGCCGCAATGATCGGGCCGATGATGAAGCCCGACATGCCAAACGTCAGCAGGCCGCCGAGGGTGCTGAAAAAAATCATCAGTTCATGCAACTGTGTGTCGCTGCCGACGAGCTTGGGACGCAAAATATTGTCGATGCTGCCGACCAGCACACCGCAGAATACTGCCAGCGCAATCGCGGTGAAGTACTCGCCGTTGGCGAGCAGGTAGATCGTCGCGGGGATCCAGATCAGTGCAGCTCCGATACCCGGCACGACAGACAACAACATCATCGCAACGCTCCACAGTAACGCCTGGGGAATACCCGCGATTGCCAGTGCGGTGCCGGCGATGGCGCCTTGCAGAAAACCGATCACTGCGGTGCCCTTGAGTGTCGCGAGCGTAACGGAGCGAAAGCGATTCAGTAGTCTTTGCTCATGATCGTCGTCCAGCGGCAGATACAACAAGATGCGATAGACCAGCTTGTCGCCATCCATCAGCAGGAAGAAAAAGCTGTACAGCACAATCAGTGATGTCAGCACGACATTAAAAGTGCCGACGGTGGCCGACTGCATGAACTCAAGCATCGCGCCGCTGGCAGAATTGACCAGACTCGACAAACGCTCGCGCAGAAATTCCTGGTATGGCACCAGCGTGTCATAGAACGGCAGACCCTGCAGTCGGGCGCTCAGCGCGCCCTCATCCGCCAATAGACCTTGTAACTCCGGCAATCCGTTGCGGGCAAACACCTGCGCCTGCGAGGCGACAGTCAACACCAGAAATACCAGTGGTATCAGGATGAATAGCAGCACGATGACCAGCGTCGCCATGGCTGCGACCCCTCGCATGCCGCCAAGCCAGGTGCACAGCTTTCGGTATAGCGGGTGAAAAACGGCAGCGAACAGACCGGCCAGAAATATGGATTCCAGGAAACGGCCTATGGTCGTCAGGAACAGCGCGCTGATGGCGCCGATGACGATCAGCAGGGCTGTTTTGTTGACAATGGATTTTTCAGTCATCGTGTTTTCCCGGGCGTCCGGGTGTCCACTGGCGGGAGGATTCCAGGCGGCTACTGTAACCGATTCGAGGCTGCGTTTCGCGGCGTGCTTCAGATGAAAGGCGGTCGTGAGTGGGCAATACAAGCCCGGTGTCACTGGTTGCCCGAGACGCCGCCTGTGAGACGGCAATGCGACAATGTTTCACAATGCACGGCGGCAGTAAGCCGGATGCTTCAGCCAGTCTTAAGCAAGTGTGCCGATAATGGCCCAACGATGTTGCCGCACCGTGGCAGCCACCCGGAGACCAGGCGATGTACTCGACACAACCACCCTTAAAGATTGAACTGTTGCGTGCGCTCGGCGCACCCTCTGTGGTCGCCGCGCTGGCGTTGCTGTTGTCCGGTTGTTCGTTAAGTCACAATTCAAAGCTGCTGATAGCGGGAGAACCAGCCTGTGGCGTCGGTGTCTCGCGCGCGCCCGGGTTGGCAACTGACAACGAATGCCTGATGCAAAAAAGAGCCGCTTACGAGCGGGCGCTGGGAGATTTGTCCGTGCAGGTGCTGCGCTGATCAGTTGCTACTGGCAGCTTTAGCTCTGGCCGCCAGTTGGTGCTCGCGGTAGATCACAAACAAACCGGCGGCGACGACAAACGGCAGGCCAATCCACACATTGGTGTCCGGGTATTCGCTAAAGATGATGGCCGCGGCCAGGCTTGCGACCGGAAACGTCAGATACTCAAACGGTGCCACCGTCGACGCCTCGCCGTGGCGCAGTGACTCGGCAACACAAAACTGACCAAAGCCGCCAGCCAGCCCACAACCTGCGATCAGTGCCCATTGTGTTGCACTCGGTGTCGTCCAGCCGAGTGGCAGGGTCAGCAGTGCCAGTAGCATGGTCACCAGGGAAAAACTCATCACCGCGGAGCCACTGGTCTCGGTGCGCGTGAGTCGGCGCATGAATATCTGTGCCAGCGCCCAGCAACTGGCGGCCAGCAGCGCCAGCACCGCGCCCAGCGCAGCACTGCTTTCCGAGCTGCCGCTGCCACCGAGTCGCGGCCAGATGATGATGCCGACGCCGATCATGCCGACCAGCACGGCCGCCCAGCGAAATATTCTCACTTGTTCGCCGAGCATCAGCCAGGCGAGTGCCACGGTGATGAGCGGCATGACGAAGCCAATCGCCGTCGCCTCGGGCAAAGGGATCAGCGTGATCGATACGAACCAGCAGGACATCGAAAACCCCGCTGTCAGCGACCAGGCCAGATGCCGGCGTGGCGAGCGCAGCGTGAAGGTGCCCTGCAACCGGCCGGCAAGCGCATAGACCAGTGCAATGGCCGCCAGGCCAATCAGTGCGCGGAAGAAAATGATCTGTCCTATCGGCACCTCCGGGCTCAGCGTCTTGATGAATATCATCATGACCACGAAGGAGACGATCGAGGAGACCTTAAAGGCGATGCCGAGTAGCGGACGCAATGTGACTAGACCTTGGTGAGAGGGCGAAACGGCAGCCCAATCGCCAAGCATAGTGGATACAATGCGCCAGCGGCAGGTTTATTATCAAGCCGTGCAGTGAATGCACGATGGTGATTCAGGCTTTGCCCACCTCCGATCACCGCTTCCCGGTTGTCCAAGTTCATATCCACTGGAGTCACCGCTTGTCATCGCTTGCGCGCCGGCGTCTTGCCCGTGCTCTGATATTCATCGCGCCGGGGCTTTTTGCCGCCAACTACGTTGTCGGCCGGCTCGCCCCCGGCGTTATCGAACCGCACCTGCTGGCGTTTCTGCGCTGGCTTTTCGCTCTGGTGCTGATGTTGTGTTTCGCCGCACCGGAACTTGTGCGCCAGTGGCCCGCGTGGCGTCGCGAGTGGCGCGATATGCTGGTGCTTGGTGGGCTTGGGATGTGGATTTGCGGGGCCTTTGTCTACATCGGCGCGCAAACGACTGAGGCGGTTAACATTGGGCTTTTGTATGCTATCGCACCGGTGTTAATCGCGATCGCCGCCGCCTTGTGGTTCTCGGACAAACTGCGCGGCTGGCAGTGGGCCGGGCTGTGGCTGGCGCTTGCCGGCATGTTGGTTATTGTCGCTCGTGGCTCGGTTGAAAATCTACTGGCGGTGCGTTTTGCCGGGGGGGATCTGTGGATTCTGACGGCGGTGGCCAGCTGGGTGGTCTACTCACTGATTCTGCGTCAGCGGCCCAGTGTGCTGGGCCCGTTTGCCCGACTGACTGCGATAACCGCCGGTGGCGTGTTGGTGCTGTTGCCATTCACACTGGCGGAGCTTGCGATCACTGGCACCCCCGATGACTGGCCGCGAGCATTGTGGCTCGCACTGGTGGTGGCGGTGCTACCGGGGTTTGGCGCCTATCAGGCCTATTCCTTCATGCAGCGCGAGCTCGGCACCGCGCAGGCCGGTATGGTGCTGTACCTGAGTCCGCTCTACACCGCGCTGATCGCCTGGTGGTATCTGGCCGAGGCGCCTCAATGGTTTCACCTGGCCGGTGCGGCGTTGATTTTGCCGGGCATGTATCTGGCGAACCGCCAGCCGGCTGAGCAGCCAGGCGCGCGTTAACCGGTCAGTACCAGCACCCATATCATCAGTGCATTGCCAAAGCCCAGAAATACCGCGGCCGATCCAATGTCCTTGGCCTTTTTCGATAGCGGGTGATAGTCCTCGCCGACGCGATCTACCACTGCTTCAACCGCCGAGTTGAGTAGTTCGATGACGAGAATCAACACAACACTGCCGAGCAACAATGCGCGCTCGACACCGTTGTCTGCGAGCCACATGCCCACAGGTATCGCTATGGCAGCGATGATCAATTCCTGTCGAAACGCCGCCTCGGTGCGGATTGCGCTGACGAACCCTTCATAGGAAAAGCCGGCAGCACGGACGATTCTATTCAGGCCGGTGGCGGTATTTTTCATGGTGCTCCCGTGGTTTGTGGTAACTGAGGGCAATTGCCAGGGTGATGCCGATCTGGCGGGGGGATCGGCGCTGAGTTTGGTCGCCCTGGCTGCCTTGATGGTAAAGATTGTCGACAATTTGACGCAAATTACATCACGCAGCATACCGGATCTATGGACGGAGTATGCCCATAATGACAGCAAGATCAGGGCGGGAAGGTGTCAGACAAATCTTTGTCGGTCAACAAGTTCGAGAGTGAGCCCAACACAATCAGGTTTCCTGCCGGCCGAGATGCTGAACCGCTGGACGATCAGCGGATCCGATCGGAAGTGATCGATTCAATGGAGCAGGGGGTGATCGTCTGGTCCGACTGTGGCGTCTGCGAACTGGTCAACTCGCGCTACTATCGACTCATGGGCGAGGGCCGCGACTATCTGCATGTCGGGATGCGGCGTGCGGAATATTTCCAGGGGCTGGTGAGACGAGGCGACGCGACGCAAGAGATGGTCGAGCGGCTCGAGGCCAGTCTGTCGGCACGCCAGCCTTTCAGCATCGAGCGTCAGGCCGGCACAGGTGCGATGGTCGCGGTATACATCAGGCCGATGCAGTCCGGCGGACACGTCGTCACCTACACCGATATCACTGAGACAAAAAAGAGTCAGGAGGCGCTGTCGCTTGCGATCGAGCGCGCCGAGAACGCTGAGCGCAGTGCTCGCGAGGCCCTGACACAGGAGCAGGACAGACGCGCCGAAACGCGTGCGCTGTCCGATTTGAGCGACTGGCTGCAGTGCTGCAAATCCATCGATGAACTCTACGAAATCGTGCGCCAGGCCATGGCGTCGATGTTTGTAGGTTCCGGAGGTCAGTTGTTTATCTACAGCAACTCGCGCGATGTGCTGGACGGCGCTGTGACCTGGGGTGACATCGACCTGATTCGCAGCATTCAACCACAGGATTGCTGGTCGCTGCGTCGTGGCCGCCTGTTTCAATACGGTGAGGGCGTGGTGAAGTTAGCCTGCAATCACGTTCCGGTCGATGCAAAGCCGGATCGCTATCTCTGTCTGCCGATCATCGCTCAGGGCGACACGGTCGGCATGTTGCACATTGCGTTCGAAAGCGACCATCCGCAGGCGCCACCCATCGATGACAATCTGCTCGCCTTTGCCCAGCGCTGTTCCGAACAGATCAGCATGGCGATTGCCAATGTCAAACTGCGCGACGAATTGCACGAACAATCGACCCGCGATCCACTCACTGGTCTCTACAACCGCCGTTACTTCCTGGAGCGCAGCCGCTCGGCAATATCACTGGTGGAGCGAGACGGCGGCACCCTGGCACTGATTTCACTCGATGCCGACAACTTTAAAAGCTACAACGATAACTACGGACACGATGCAGGTGATTATTTACTCTGCAGCGTGGGCGAATTGACCCGCCGATTTTTTAATAACGACGAGGTCTGTTGCAGAATCGGCGGTGAGGAGTTCTCGATACTGATACCCGATTGCGATTCAGCCAGCGCCGTCGAGCGTGCCGCCGAGTTCATTCAGTGTGTTGAATGCCACGAGTTCCGCTACCAGGGGCAGTTGCTGCCAACCGTGACGGTATCGGCCGGGGTCGCAGCATATCCGGAACATGCAGACAGTCTGCAAACGCTTTGCAAGCTCGCCGACGTCGCCATGTACGACGCGAAGGAACTGGGCAAGAATCGCGTTTGCCTGCCGGGTACGCATCAACTCTGAATAATGGTTGGCATGCCCCGTCTGTGGGTCGCACCAACCGGATGCGCGTTAAGCGCCACTCAAGCGCTGCGGTATCGTTGTCACTACACCGGGCACCCCAAGGCACGGTTACGACCCCTGGCAGGCGCTGCTAATCAGTTGTCAGCGCGCGCCCAATCGCAGATTAGTGTTCTGAAAACATTGTCTGGGCATCCGCGGCGGTGTGACTGCTACACTTGTCACGATGATAATCCCGGCCCGCAGTGAGTCCAGTAATTGAGTAACTGGCAATTTCGCCTGAGTGTTCTCGTGCTAGTCTGCTGGGTGATTTTTCTAGCGATTTTGCTGAACATTGATAAGGTGCCGAGACTGGGTGCCTGGGCAGAACCCGCGCATTTTACCAGTAGCTTATTCCTCGCGATCGCGGTGGCTGCGGTGTTGCTCGCTGGTGGTATGGCGAACGGAGCGTCGCAGACGGGTTGGCTGACATTAATCGTCGTCACCATGATGGTAGTGTTGCTTGAATGTCTGCAGCCAATATTCTCTGCGCGCAATTTCGAATTTCAGGACATGATCGACGGCGTTGCCGGTGGCGCGAGTGGCGGATTGCTGAGCGCCGCACTGGTACGCTGGCTCGGTTTTAATCGGTTTTTTAATCTATCGATCACTGCCTCGGTGCTGGTGTTGCTGGTGGTTAGCGGTTTGAGCCTGAAGCCACGGCCGCCGGTCACGGCTTGTAGCGCCCCGTCGCCAGTGGTCGACTGGTCGCTTGCAGTCATTGACGATTTCAAGCGGGTCGGGGAGCAAATCCACTCCAGCAATGCCGTGTTCTGTGAGTTTGCCGCGGGCGTCGACACAGACGATGGCGAGCTCGTGCTGCAGGGAGGCGCTGTGGCATCGGCACCATTGAAAGGCTTGCTGAAGGCGAGCGCGCAGAGCGGTCAACTCACCTTCGGTGTGCGCTTCAAAAGCGATACCGACAAACGGCCACGCTGGCCAGGCGTGGTGGCATCGGTTGTTCGCGGTGACCATTCGGGGCGAACTTTCGCCAGAGTGCTGTGGCGCGGTAAAAACCTGTTTACCTCTATCCGCTTGAACCCGTTCGAAAACACCAGCACCAGTATTTCCAAGCGCGTGTCAGATCGCTACCATGAAGTGGTGATCGTCTATGACGGGGAGTGGCAAACCACCTGGTTTGATGGCGAGGCCGTAGGCTTTGAGCGGACGTTGCTCGATCCGCCCGCCGCACAAGATATCCTCACCCTGGAGCTGGGCTGGCGTAAAGATGATCGCTGGCAACCCTTTCGCGGGCGCATCGATTCTATTGTCATTGCCGGTGAGGCGGTGCAGGCAAGTGAAATCGCGTCACTGTTCAACGGCGGTGCGCAACAGTAGCACCAGACAGGCGCCGCGGATCGACTTTGCCGGCTTTTATGCTGCACCAGGATCTTCCTGCCAGTGTTTGCGAAAAGCCCGTCCGGTGAAAACCGGTTCGTCGCGTTGCCTGTGAGTTTACAGCTTGTCAACTGATTACTCGTGGCGATAGCCGCTTGCCTTATCATGGAGCACACCTCGAGCGCTCGTTCTTTGCGTCAACACCGAACAACCAACCCAGTGGTGGGCAAACATGTTTCAACAGTGGATAAAAAATCTTCAGCAAGCCAGTGGCGATGAGGTCGCAAATGATGTTCGCTGGGTCGAACGCGTCAGTGCGTTATTGCTGGTCGAGATTGCCCGCTCGGATGCGAGTATCGACGCTGAAGAAATCGACACCATTCGACAAGCGCTGCAGGCCAGCAGCTCGTCGATGGATGCCACGGAAATTGACGAGATCCTTGACAGCGCCAGGCAGGACGCCGATGCCGCGGTGTCGCTGCACAATCAGGTGCGGCAGATAAACGACGGCTTTAGCCGCGAGCAGAAACTGGCGCTGGTCGAGCAGATGTGGCGCGTAGCGATCGCCGATGGCGATCTCGACAAGTACGAAGAGCATACGATTCGAAAACTGTGCGGTCTGATCTACGTCAACCATCGTGAATTCATACAGGCGAAGCTGAGAGTCATGCAGAGCTGATCGTCTGATACCTTGTCGACTGCGATGGTGTTGGTCGGATTGAACTTGCCTGCGGCCGATCTGTCGATGATGCGGTCAACCACGATGTCTGTCCCGATCCAGCAAGAGATCCTGTATGCACGCCTATCGATTTGCTTTAGCAAGCCTGTTGTTCGCTTTGTCCGCCTGTAGTGCTGCGCCCACAAGTCATGACCAGTCTTATCAGCCTGCGGCAGTCGTCGGTGATGCAGCTACTGGTATTGAATGGCGTGTGGTTGGAAATTTCACTCCGCTTAGTGTCAATCGAGTAGACGCTGACTGGCTCGGTAACAGCGATGAATTGCTGGCTAAAGGCGATATCTCGCTGATGGCGGCAGAGCGACGTGAGCTGAGTCATGTAGCCGCTCAGGCAAAGTCGTTGAGTGACAGTCATCTACGCAACTCCAAACTGCCGGCAGAGGTGGCACGCCTGCACCTGCATTATCGCGAGGTGATCGACAGCCATGCCTATGCCATGGCAGGTCATACCCGGCTGACGCCATTGTTTGCTATGAAAAAGGTCGAACAGTGGCGAGAATTTCGACCTGACATCCCCTACGTGCCGGCGCAGTTTGTTCCGATCGTCGCCAATGTACAGGCGTTGATGCCGCCATGTCAGTGGCAGATCGATGGAAAAACCCATCAAAACGATTGTCAATCGATTGCTTTTGCGGTACCTGCGCAAGGCCGGAACCTGAGCGTCACAGACGCGCGCGACCAGCGTCGCGAGGTGCGCGTGATGCCTCGCCAGGTGACCGTGCTGGCACTGGGCGATGCGGACATTGCCGGTGAGGGCGTGGGGCACTGGCACGATGTGCAGTGTCATCGCTCCACGCTGTCCTGGCCGTTTTTACTGGCGGAGCGCTGGGCGTCCGAGCAGCCCGGTACGCAATTTAATGTTATCAGTCGCGCCTGTGCCGGTGCCACTATCGCTAACTTGCTGGACAAAGACCACAGTGGCGTCGAACACCCGCTGTTGACCGTAGGTGCTAAAGGGGTCGAAGTGCCGGCGCGCGTGCGCCGCCCGCAGATTGCAGCGGCTGTCGAGGATCTGTGTGGCCACACGGCAGACTGCAGTAAAAATGTGCATCAACCCGACTACGTCCTTCTATCGGCAGGGGCCGCTGACCTAGGCTACTATCAGCGCATCACGGCAGCGCTCGACGGTGACCTTGACTCGATTGAAACACTGTCTGCAGCAGCGGGCAAGCAGCTGCTGAGCGACTATCGCAGACTCGCGACAGCACTGCGACAGCAGTTTCCTCAATCACGCGTCATCATGACCGGCAAGCTCGATCCGTTGCATCGTACGAGTCGCGAGCTGTGCAGCGATTCCTCTGCAGTGACGACCCCGGTCCAGCGTGCGCGCGGGCGGGTGCGCTCGGCCATCGACTCCGTAACAGGATGGTTGCAGTCGGAGCGGGAAGGCGTACGACAACTACAGCAACAATGGGTGCGACCGGTTTTGGCCGCGATGGATGAAGCGGGTCGGACGCTTGAGGCCGAAAGCGATGGCTTTTGGCACTATGTTCCCTTATCCGGCTACGACGGCAATGGCGGTCAGACAGCAGGTGATGAAGTTCGTGGATTTTGCCATCGTGGCGATGATGTAAACGGTGCGTGGTTTGATCGAGTGGTGGCAACCGATACGCCGCGCGACATCATGGCTGCCAATGTTTTTGCCCAGCTCTACATGGCCGCAAGAGTTCACAACAAAATTTGCGCACTCGATAAGGCGCTGTCCTGTCATCAATGATGCGTGACTGGCGATGTCGCCTCAGCTGATTTAGAGTGACGGCACTGACAACGGGAGATTGCTGTGGCACCGACACTGGCTCAATTGGAGCAGCAGGTTCTGCCCGCCGACATTCGCAGCCGTATCATCGATAACCACAACGGACTGCGCATGCGAGTGCTGGAGGCGGGCGCTGCCAACAACCCTTGCGTGCTGTTGTTGCACGGTTTCCCCGAGTTGGCTTTTAGTTGGCGAAAGGTCATGCTGCCACTGGCAAATGCGGGGTTTCATGTAGTGGCACCTGATCAGCGCGGCTATGGTATGACGACTGGCGCTGACAACCGCTACGATGGCGACGTGGGTTCCTTTCGTCAGTTCAACCTCGCGCGCGATGTTTTAGGGCTGGTGCATGCGCTTGGGCGCGATCACGTGCACGCGGTAGTCGGGCACGATTTTGGTTCGCCGGTCGCCGCCACCTGTGCCGTCATCCGCCCGGACGTATTTCGCAGAGTCGCGTTGATGAGTGCGCCGTTTGCCGGTATGCCGACCTTGCCGACTGCATCGACCCCGTGTAGTGTTGCTGGCATCGATCATCAGGCGCTGGCCGATCTGCCGCGACCGCGCAAGCACTATCAATGGTACTACTCGCAAGCCGATGCCGAACACAATATGCTGCATTGTCGGCAGGGCCTGCACGATTTTTTACGCGCCTATTACCACTACAAAAGTGCCGACTGGACGGAGAACCGGCCGTATGCATTGGCGGACTGGTCGGCGCAAAGTTTTGCACAACTGCCAACCTACTATGTGATGGATAACGAGGCGGGCATGGCAGAGACTGTCGAGCCGTTCATGCCCTCGATCGATCGTATTGCAAACTGCGGCTGGCTGCCCGATACCGAACTGGCGGTGTATACCGCATCCTTTAGTCAAACCGGATTGCAGGGTGGTTTGAACTGGTATCGATGTGTCACCAGTGGCGACTACATCAGCGAAATGCAGATGTTTTCAGGTTTGTCGATCGGCGTGCCGTCAATGTTTATCGCTGGCACCAGTGACTGGGGCATCCATCAAAAGCCCGGTGAGTTCGAGCGCATGCAGTCCCGGGCCTGTAGTGACATGCGCCACGTGGAGTTGATAGACGGGGCTGGCCACTGGGTACAGCAAGAGCAACCCGAAGCCGTTGTACAAGCGCTGTTGGCGCACCTGTTATAGCGTTGTACGTACACGGGGAACTTCAAACAGCAAACTGCAGCCTGGGCGAGGCGTGTTGGCAGCTGACAGGTGTAGTCGTGCTGTCGCAGCACGTGCTGGTTTGAACAAGTGGATCGTCGTGACACGGCAGTTATCAATCTGTTGTGATTGGCACGATGACCTCGGTCAGCAGCCGCTCAACCGGTGTATCGGCCGGATCATTTAGATAGATTTCCCGCATTGCACCGGACTGTGTGTGTCCACGTGCCTGCATGGTTGCAAACACGGTGTGATACGCCAGCCCCAGGGTGTCGTAGGCGCCGCAATGCAGGCACCAGGCTACCGGTCCGCCCTCAATAGTGGCAGGTTCTGTATTGGCTATGCACTCGTGTTCCGGCGCTGCGTCGATGCAAATATCCACCTTTATTCGACCATCGGCATCGGGATCTTCGTTGATGCACATGACAAGCTCGGGCAAAACATCGGATACTTTTATAGCCGCAGCAATCAAGTGCTCTACCTCAGCGCTCGAGTCTTTCAAAATGGACTCATTGCACGTTTCAATGGTGCGCCGCGTTACTTCACGCTGTGGTTCGCGACGAAAGGCGACCTCATAGGGCATGAGTGACTGCTCCTGCCTGAGCCTCTGCACCGCTGCCAGCGCCTGCTGCTTGTGTGTTAACTCACGAAGCAACCTGTCGGCCTGTCGATCGAGAATGCCGGTCAGTGTCGCCGGTTCTGATTCCAGTAGTTCGCGTATCGTCGGCAGCGGCATGTCCAGCGCTCGCAGCATGCCTATCATCACGGCAGTCTGCGCCTGCGAACGCCGGTAGTAGCGATAGCCGGTTTGCGGATCGATAAAAGCCGGCGCCAGCAGACCTTGCTCACCGTAGTGGCGCAAGGCCTTGATGCTCAATCGGCAGCTTTTCGCAAAGCGGCCGATTGGCATCAGGTTGTCGAGTGATTCTGTGGTCACGTCTTTGATCAGGATTGATAGTGCTGTTGGAACTCGGCCGAGGGCTCAATCAGTTTAACGACATCCACCAGCAAGCCGTTCGGGTCTTCAACCATGAAATGACGCTGACCGAAGTCTTCGTCGCGCAACGGTATCACCACCTTGAGCCCAAGGTTGGTGGCCCGCTGATAGTAGCTATCAGCATCGTCCACCTCAAGCGTGATCACCGTGCCCGCCGGTGTCTGCTGGTAGGCGCCGGGCACACTCGGGTGATTGACCTCGACAAACGCGATCTGGATCGCCGCGTTGTCAGTTGATTGCAACTGCACGTACCAGTCGATCTCGAATGCGGCGCGCAAGCCAAACAGGGACTCGTAAAACTGTTGGTTGTCGGACACTGATCGCACACAAAGCACGGGAAGCAAGCTGTTCATAAAACTCTCCTTTGGGTGTTGTGGGTTGTCGACAACCAGACGAGCCGGCAGGCGACGCGTCAAGGTTCGAGTCTTCCCCAATGGGAGAGTCAAGCGGTATTTTTGTCGGACGAATGACCGCCCCAGGATAGGTTAGGGCAGTTCGATGTCAGAGGCTTATTCGTGCGAACGCTCCACTATGCGGTGTGCGCACTCAAGCTCAGCCTCATCTTTGGGGGGGATGCCATTCCTGCCGTCAGGCTATTCGAGTGGTAGTGTTATGGCTTTGTCATGACGCCACTGACGCTGCGCGTTTCCGATGGGTGACTCGCCTGCTGACGCAGCGGGTCTCCGTTTGGGGGGGCTCACCGTGCTCGCATGAGGGATTTTGCACTGGTATGCAGCCTTGCTTGCACCGGGGGATACCAGCTGTGCACGACAAGCCGTAGTCACTTATTGAAAGCAAGCACCGGGCGCGGCATAACGCTCATACCGGTTGGATATCCTACGTCTTTGTTGTTATGGCCTGAGGGCAGGCCGCCGAACGATCAGGGCGATAACTCGTTCGACAGGGAGGAGATGGTGTCTTTGATTTCGAGTTTACGTTTTTTCTTGTATTTTAACGCGGATTGATCGAAACCAATCGATGTGACGTTCGAGGCAATTTCTTTGTCGAGCGCTGTATGTTCGCGCTCCAGCAGGTCCAGTGCTCTTTGTTGTTCCAGGCGATCCATCGAAGCGAAATCGTTCATAAGGTCCCCGTGTTTGTTTTCTCGAAAATCAGTCTACCCGGTGTAGTCTCGTTCTGCAAACGTGATTTTCACAAGCTGTACGAACTGTGTCGCAAATGGTAATCTTAAAGCGACTCCACAAGTGGGTGTAAAGCAGGATGTTTTCTATTCTGGGTATTGATCGGTAAGTCTTTGCGAACAACTGTTAGCAATTCACCGTGTCACCCCGATTGCATTTCACAATTCATAAAGTGCCATAGTAACGTGGGGGCCATAAGCCTAAGCTCATGTACCAGTACCGCACGCATTGCCGCAACACTCGGCTGTACAGGGCCATCGCAAGGCGTTGACCGTCGGCGACGTACAACCTGCTACTTGAGCCAGGTGCTTCTATGTAAGAAGTTAATCATTCCACCGGATACACTGGCACGTTTAATTCTTTGTTGCGAGACCAGTGGAAAATTTCCTCGCCTTAATTATATAGGGTCCACTTCGCGCTGTTGCGATACGAAAAATACTTGTCATTACAAACCTGGACCCATGGAAACTTTTTCTGCCAATGTGTATTGTGAAAGTTTCTCAGCAATTTGCGATTTGACTATCGTTCATTGTGATACCAGCTTCATCCCATAAAACCCGGCGGTCCGGAAAAGTTTGTCAGCCGTGGCAGTGAGTTCGCGATCTCGCTTTCGTTTAATCCAAACCAGCGGCCCAATGGTGCAGCAAACTGTTCTACCGATGTTGTGGGTATCAATCGGCCGCTGCCTGAGTCCTGCAGATGGCCGGGCGTGGTGGTGGGGAGTTCGCCATAGATCTGTCCGCCGGCAACCGCGTCTCCGATGACAAACTGATGGCCACCCCAGCCGTGGTCTGTGCCATCACCGTTGACGGCCAGTGTGCGGCCGAAATCCGATGCGGTAAACAACGTCACCTTTGATCCCAGGCCACTGGATTGCATGTCGTTGTAGAACGCGGTGATCGCTTCATCCAGTTGGCTGTGCAGTTGCGGCAGGTCGCTCGCCTGTTGATCGTGTGTGTCGAAACCACCCATACCGATGATAAATACCTGACGGCGCACGCCGAGGTTGTCGCGAATCGCAATTGCATTGGCGACGGATTTGAGCTGCTGACCGATATACGACGCTGGAAACTGTGCCGTCGACAGTGCCGCTGATGTCAACGCAGTGTTGTACTTGTTGTTGCTGTCAAAAGCGTTGCGCATGGCCTGTGCATAGTCACGACGGATCAATGCAGTACTGTCGTCGGTCTCTGCCCGATGCAACATGCGAAAAATATCGTGCTCGCGGCTGCCGGGTACAATACCCTCCAGTTGCCACGGTGCGGATGCTCCATCGAGGCTGATCTGATAGGGTACTGCGTTTTGCCCGGTTAGAAACAGATCATTGCCGCCGCTGGTGATCACGCTGAACTCTGGATTTGTATTCGCGCTGGCGGCGAGCATCGCGTCGATAAAGCCGCCACCCCAGCCGCGTGTTGCACCCTCGGGTGAGCTCGACATCCAGGTGGCCTGTTGATCGTTGTGAGAGAACAGACGCGGTGGCAACAACACCGATAGCATCAGCAGTGTGCGCATCACGCGCTCCTGTGCGCCGTCCATATCGTCGCTTGAATCCATCTCAACCTGCGCTATTGATTCAAGCAGCAGATCGGCAGTGGCCGTTGATAGATTGAAAATACCCAGTCGGGTCGTCAGGTAGTCCAGCAATTCTGAAGGTTGATTGGCCAGTGCCATGGCTTCGTCGTAGTTGCTGTAGAACTGCTGCGATGCTTGTTCGAAATCCAGTGTGATCGGCACCTCTGCCGCTATCTCGGACAGTTCCTCACGAAATTCGGCGCTTGCCATTTCGCGATAGACAAACCAGGTCATGAAATTGGCATAGCCCGGGAGTGAACTCGCGTTGACGATCTGCATCTCGGGTACCGTCATGCCGGCAGCAGCACTCAGGGTGGCCGGGGGCTGATAACCCGGTCGATAGAAATTAAATACCGATGGCGAGCGATAGGGATGCTGTCCGAGCGCCTGCGGCGACTCGGTCTCCCACAGTATTGGCATCAACTCCGGGTGTTGTGCCGGTACATCAAACGCGCGCGCCCAGCCGGTGAAACGCAGTATCGGCTCGCGAATCTTGCCACCGGTGTCAATTGCGTCTGTGCTGCGTGCGCGTTGATCGAATAGTACCGCTGCCAGTGTTGCCGCCAGATCGCCGCGTCGACCATCGCCAACAGAGCTGCCGTCTGGCAACCGGTAACGGCCTTGTGAAAAGGCTGTGGCGACCCGGTTGATATAGTCGGGCGTCGGATGGCTGCTGACAAAGCGCTGTATCAATTGGCGCGCAATAAAAGGGGGCGTGTTCGGGTGATTGACCAGTGCATCAAGCGCCAGAGAAATACTCTCACGCGCCGCGGTGCCAGCCGGTATCGATACGCCCAAAAAGGATTTTTCAAGATCCGAGTGCACGGCCTCATCGATGACCATTGGTGCGCTCCACGCACTCCACCAGCGCTCATCGATTTCCTCGGGCAGTACCAGGCCAGTAAAAACGCGCGCAAGGCCTGTAATGTCGGTATTGCTGTAGGTTTCTATCGGTGAGCCGTTGCCATCGAGTTTGGGCGTGCCGTCAGGCTGCAGTTCCACCAGCCCGATGGAGAAGAGCTGCATGATTTCGCGGGCGTAATTTTCATCCGGCATACGACCGGACTCTGGATCACTCTTTTCATTGCCGAGGTAGGTCAGGTAATAACCCATCGCGGGCGAGTAGGTGACCGCTTCAAGCAAGTCGCGGTAGTTGCCAAACGCGTGATCGCTCAAAATTTGTTGATAGTACGCAACCGCGGATGGTATATCGGTTAATTCTTCACCGCCCGCGTTGGAGACCACCAGGATCTGCGATAGCGCGAAGGCCATGCGCTGGCGCAACTGATCTTGACCTGCAATCGAATTGCGCCAGAACGCTATCGTGGTGGCGGCTGCATTGAAAAGGTTAAGCTCCTCTTCCTCGCTGATCAGTGCCTGCACTTGTTCCAGATTGCCGCTCGCCGGTATGGCAAGTTGTGACTGAAACCACTGTGACGCACTTTTACCGATCAGTGCTTGTGCGTTGTCGGCATTGGCGCCAAAGGTTGCCTGATTCAGAAATCGCATCGATTTGCGCAGATTGGCAAAGGTATCGTCATTCGCCGCCTGCTGCTCACCAATGGTATCAACCAGTTCAGGTGCCTGTTGCCCGCCGTTTGCAGCATCTGTCATGGAGTTTGTGGCATCGTTCTCGCCGCTGCCGGTGCAGGCCGACAGGCACAACACCAGCGCCGACACGCCAATCCTGAAGTTGATCACATCCGTTCTCCCCTGGTGATACCAGAAGTATCGAACAACAATCGGGAGACTGCTTATTGAAAGTGTTGGCGCAGTGTTTGTGAATTGTTGCGGGAGCGGTTTTCACGGATGGCGAACAATTCGCACCAGGAACGGGTGGTCGGACCACCCAATTGCACGAACAAGCCGTGTTGGGGTCATGATTCAGTAACGCTTCGAGCTGTGCAAACAGCTTTTCCGCCATGTAGGTTGGGCAAAGCCCGCGCTCAACGTGACGTTTCTTCATTTTCGGCAAGGCATGACGCGATACGCCAACGTTCAGATCGCGTGCCCAACAAGCGTTACAAGGGACTCCCCGTTCCCCTTAATAGTTAATACAGCTGACCATCGCAACAAACCGACACCACGCGTATTCAACTATCACCAAACACCACAACCGGATCACCAAGCGAGTCATAGTCGGGCTCGACACCGAGCCCGGGTTCATCAGTGGCATAGAGTTTCCCGTCTTTCACGATCGGCCCGCCTATGCCGGTTGAACGCGTGTTGTAGTGGTGCAGGTCGGTGGAGTTGATCAGATAGTCTTCCGGTGTTGAGGCTGCGAAGTGGGCCACTGTAGCGCTGGTGATTTCACCACCCCAGGTATCCTCTGCGACAACCGGTATTCGATTGGCCACCAGATAGTCTCTGACCAGTCGCGCCTTGGCAAGCCCGCCGAGGTTGGAAATTTTCAGGCAGCAAATCTCGGCACCACGATCGGCGACAATCTGTTGCGCAGCCATGATGCCGGTTACGCATTCATCCAGTTTCATCGGTTGTGCGACGTGTGATCTCACCCGCTGGCACTCTTCGTAGCTGTGGCATGGTTGCTCAAAGATGTAGTCCAGATCGCGAGTGGCGTTGGCCACGCGAATGGCATTATCTACCCGCCAGCCCTGGTTGGCGTCGGCCATGGCTTTTTCGCCGGGTTCCAGTATCGCCACAGTCTCGCGAATACGATCGATATCCCGTTCCCAGTCGGCGCCCACCTTAATTTGAAACTGGCGATAACCTGCGGCGCGATGGCGCTGCATCTCGGCCCGGGTCTCTGTAACCGATTT
Source organism: uncultured Granulosicoccaceae bacterium (assembly GCA_964573105.1). GTDB lineage: Bacteria > Pseudomonadota > Gammaproteobacteria > Granulosicoccales > Granulosicoccaceae > CAKZSB01. The sequence goes on along the minus strand of CAZNIS010000009.1, from coordinate 8,610 downwards.
CTGTGGTGCCACGCGATACATCGGTGCTCCGTCGGTTTGTTTGCCACCCAGTAACATCCAGACCGGCAGGTCGGATGACTTGCCCAACAGATCATAACAGGCGGCAATCAGTGGCGCTTTTGCGTAACCGTGACCGAGCACGGTGCTGTCCATCCTGCGATCAATCGATTCAATCTGTCTCGGATCTTCGCCCAGCAGCAGCGGCGCGAGCAGCCTTGCGGTAGCCGCTACGCCCTCTGAATGGGCGATCATGTAGTTCTCGCCACAGGGGGTAAATTCACCGCAGCCTGTCAGGCCACACTCGGTTTCGATCACCGCCACGCTTGCGCGTGCGATCGATATAGCGTTGCCCGCACCCCAGCAATAGCTGCCGTCTATGTAGGGCAATTCGGTTTGATAGATCGAGATGCATTTAATTTTCATGGTCAGTCAGTGTAGTGCGGCAATTTGATCGCCTGTTGACAAGCCCCGGACAGTCGCAAAGCCGGTTACCAGCAGCTGGCCAGGTGAGCCGTTGATCCGGCTGCACTCGGGCTGTCAGCCGATTGTTGAATAGTGGCAATCTGCGATGGCTCAATCTATACCTGAAGACGACACCATTCAGACAAGTGCTGTTCGGGCCTATGGCATCGGATCGGTGATCGTGATAGAAGCTCGGCAGTACGCTGCATTGACGGAGTGCCCTGTTTAAGTCATGCCAACACCTGACGAACTAATCCGCCGCGACGACTGGAGTGATCTGGCACGTTTTCATCCACTGCCGATCGTTGATAAGGATCGATTGCACCGCTATCGGCTCGGAAGATTGCGTGCAGAGATGGCCAGACACAACGTCGCGCTCGCTTTGCTGCACAATCCGGTGTCGCTGCGCTACGCGATCAACTATCGCAACTACGGATTGTTCCAGTCTCGCATACCCAGCGCCTATGTATTGATACCTGCCAATGGTCCGGTCGTGCTGTGTGGCGGTTACAGTGAAGACAGCCGTGCTGATGATTGTCGCCCGGGCCGCGCACTGGCGTTTTTCGACGGCGGCTTTGAACTGGCAGAACAGGCCGGGCACGTCGCCCGTGATCTATCCGAATTTCTCAGTGAGGTTGGCGAGAGCAGACGTCGTATCGCTATCGAGGCAGTTAATCCCACGGTCACTCTGGCGCTTGCACAGTATGACTTCGACGTTATTGACGGCACGCTGATTAGCGAGCACGCGCGCGTTATAAAGTCCGAAGATGAACTGGCTTGTATGCGTTGGTCTATCGCGGTGGCGGAGCATGGCATAGCACAGCTTGAGCGCGCATTGCAGCCTGGTGTCAGTGAGTTGCAGTTGTGGGGTTTGCTGAACTACACCAATCTTGCGAATGATGGCGACTGGCACGACGGGCGCATGCTCGCCAGCGGTCCGCGTATCAATCCATGGTTACAGGAAGCTTCACCGCGCCGGGTCGAAGCGGGAGATCTGGTCGGCTTTGACACCGATATGGTTGGCCCGTTCGGATATTTTGCCGATGTTTCCCGCACACTGTTCTGCGGCCCGGGCAGCCCCAGTCGGCGCCAGCGCGAGCTCTATCAAACTGCAGTCAGCGAAATTCAACACAACGTGAATCTGCTGAAACCCGGTTTACGATTTTCCGAGTTTCAACAGCGTGCCTGGCCGGTGCCCGAGGAGTTCTGGCAAAACGCCTATCCCTGTGTGGTGCACGCGGTTGGCATGTGCGATGAGTACCCGCGAGTCAATCCAGTTTTTCGCGGGCCCACACCCTATGATGGTCAATTCGAAGCCGGTATGGTGATCTGCGTAGAGAGCTATATCGGTGCGGTAGGTGAGCGCGACGGTGTGAAGCTTGAACAACAGGTGCTGATTACCGACAGCGGCGTCGAGTTGCTGTCCAGCTATCCGCTCGATGAATCACTGATGAGCTGACGCCAACTGAATTCTACTGGTCAGGCTGCCTCTGATTTTCGCCACACGTCCACGTTTGCCGCGATCTGTCCGTTGGCTTCGTAGTTAAATAAATGACGGGTTACCGCCGCGGTGATAGTCTGGCCCTTGGATACCAGCAGAGTGCCCGACTCTGTATAGATATCAGAGGCGATCTGCATATCGACTTCGAGCCTGGTCAGTGGCAGGCTGACCATCTCCCATTCGTCAGTGTGTGACAGCACTGACTTTAGCGCCTGAAGAACAGCGGGATCGTAGTTTTCATGCTGCTTGTTCAGGTGTGCGAGTGCCTCTGCATCACTGGCGCCGGATACGACAAAGCTGTCCAGATCCAGCAGTGCGCGCAGGATTCGGGCAGTAACTGGGATGTCCTCTCCAGCCACGTCATCTGCCGGGTAGCCGCTGCCGTTGAATGATTTTTCCTGATAGCGAATCGCGCGAGCGACTTCTTCCATACGTGGAATACGTGAAAGTATGTCAGCGCCGGCATCTGTGTGTGCTGTGTATTGATCCTGCTCGTCCGCCTGCAGTCGGCCACCGGACAGTTTTCTCGACATGATGTCCGGTGGTATCGATATGCAGCCGATCTGTGACAACAGGGCGGTTGACTCCATCTGCCATGTGTATTCCAGGCCCATTGCAACGGCGACCTGCTGCAGTCGGTTTTTTATTCTCGCGGTGCGGCCAAATACTTCGGGGCTTGCCAGCGAGAGAATCTCTGACATCGCCTGAATACTTCCCCTGACCGTCTGATCGAGGATCTCGCGCTCTGCGACAATTAACCGGTGCTGTGTCAGTCCAGCCTCGATTGCCGCGACGAGCTGTTCGGTACTGGCGGGCTTATTCAGAAACCGAAGGATGTCGCCTTCGTTGATTGCATCGATTGCCGTCTGTTGATCCGCGTTGCCGGTCAACATGATTCTGACTGTCTCAGGCGCGATCACCTTCGCTTTCGACAACAGCTGCGCGCCATTCATCTGCGGCATTTGCATGTCGGACACGATCACCGCGAATGGACCGTTTTGCGCGAGTTTTTCCAGCGCCTGGGCGCCTGACAGGGCGGTGTGCAGCTTATACTTTTTACGCAACCCCCGTTTGATCGAGTCCAGCACATTGGGCTCGTCGTCTACAAACAGAATTTTTGTCGTCACTGTCGTATCCTGTTGTTACTGCTGTGCGTTGCCATAGTTCGCGCGCCAGCCAGCAACCGCATCAGTGACACCGACGGTTTCAACGTAGTCCGCATCGTACTCCTGCAGATCATCTGCGTCAGCCGACTGGACGATGGCATTGGCGATGTGCACGGCGGTCAGCGGTGAGAAAAGCGTCGTTCCGCTGCGCTGCGGGCAATGGTGGAAGGCGATCGCTTCGACAATCGGATTGGGCAGGCCCCACAGGGCCGCGATGTAGGCGCCCACTTCCATATGACTAAAGCCAAGATTTTGCGCCTCTATTTGCCACAGTGGCTGACCTGAAGTTTCCTGTTGCGCAACCATCGCTTGCATTTTCTCTGGTACTTCGGAGCACAGGACCAGGGTGCCAATGTCGATCAAAAGCCCACCGGTGGACGCATAGCTTGTCAGCAGGTCGTCGTCGCTTTGATCCCGTGCGATGGTTTTCGCCAGCGAGTAGGTGCGCAGACTGGATTCCCATACCGATGCCAGATTCAGTTTTTGTACCGTCTGCTCACTGAATTGAGAAAAAACGCTGTTCGCCAGCACCAGGCTGTGGATCACATCGGCACCGAGATAGATCGTTGCCTCGAGTGGTGTCGATATCTTGCGCGCCAGGCCAAAGTAAGCCGAATTGACGATTTTCAGAATTTGCATCGAAATCGCCGGATCCTCGTTGACGATTTTGCCGATAGCGGTGATATCTACCTCTTCAGCCTGCAGCTCGGCCTTGATGCGCTGGTATGAACTTGGCACCGTAGGCACCGACGACATTTTGTTGATTAACGCTTTCAGATGATCGTCGGACAACAATTTGTGCAGGTTGCAACCGCGATCGATCGTCTCGATCAGCTGGTCTGCCTCACAGGGTTTTGACAGGTACTGATGCGAGTGCTCGATGCACTGGTAGATCAGTTGCGGGTCGGTCTGACCGGACAATGCGATGCGCACCGTATCCGGGAATTTTTCATTGACGATACTGAGCAGCGTGATGCCATCAAGACCTGGCATCTGGATGTCAGAGACGATGACATCGCAAGGTCGGCTTTCGATTGCCTTCAGTGCGGATTCCCCGTCGCTGAAAAACTCCATGTCCCACTTCTTGCGATAGTGGCGCAGCATGCGCCGGATGCCGTCAAGAACAAAAGACTCATCGTCTACAAAAACCACCCGTCTCATGCGGCGAGCTCCGCATCGGGCTGGGCCGCCGCTGGCAGGTCAATCGTGAATTGCGTACCGGTGCCTGGCTCCGAGCTGACGCTGATCTGTCCAGCATGATTCTCTACGATCGAGGTATAGGCCATCGACAGTCCCTGTCCGGTACCTTTGCCGACGTCCTTAGTGGTGAAAAACGGATCGAAGATGCGCTTCTGGTGCTCTGCTGTGATGCCGTTGCCCGTGTCAGCTATGACAATTCGAACCGAGTCGTCCTGGCTTGTCGTTGAGATGGTTATCTGACCACTGATATTCGTCGCATCGGCGTTCTTCTCAGCAATCGCGTGTGCGGCGTTGACAATCATGTTCAGCACCACCTGGCTGATCTCCTGCTCGTGGCAGTTAACCATTGGCAGGTCTGTGGCAAAGTTCGTCTCCAATGTGGCCAGATACTTCCATTCATTGGCTGCAATTGTCACGGTATTTTCGATAATGCGGTTCAGATCGACTGGATGTTTGTCTTCGCTACCCGGGTGAGAGAACTCCTTCATTGCGAGTACAATTCTTGAAATCCTGCCGATTCCTTCCAGTGATTGTTCAATCGCAGTGGGTATCTCTTCCTGCAAATACTCTATGTCTGCCTCGTCGACGGCACTGGTCGTCTGCGAGATCAACTCGGGTGTGATTTTGTCTTCACGCGCGGCTTCCAAAAGCTTGTCGTATTGCGTTGTTAGTTCGGTTAGATCTTCGAACGACTCGCGCAAAAAGCGGGTGTTGTCGCCGACGAACTGGGCCGGTGTATTGATCTCGTGCGCAATTCCTGCCGCCAGCTGTCCAATCGATTGCATTTTACTGCTCTGGACAATTTGTTCCTCCAACTCTTTGCGCTCGGTGATATTGCGACCACAGCCCAGATATCCGGTGAAGCGGCCCGCGTCATCAAACTGCGGCTCGGCGAGCACGTGGCTGTAGACGATGCGTCCGTTGTCGAATGACCAAGTCAAAACCACATCGACAAACTCGTAGTTGCGTAGCCGTTCGTTGTGACTGCGCAACTGATCGTCGTCAGCTACCATACCGTTTAGTTCGATGACACGTGATTTCCCAACCAGTTCCAGTGCATCCGGGCCCGCCAGCGGTTGCTCGTGTGTCGAGTGCCAGAGGTAACACAGATTTTCATCCAGCTCCCACATCCAGTTGCTCGAGAGTCTCGCGTAGTGACCAAACTTGCTGGTCGCCGCGTCCAGTTCCTGACGCAGTTTTTCGCTGGTCAGAAACGCGCTTTTGCACTTGATCAGATCTGACACGCAGCGGGCAAAATTCTCGGCCAGTGCTATTTCCTGATCTGTCCAGTCTCGCGGTTCGGGCTGCATCAGGCACAGGCCACCGACGATGACGTTTCCGGGGGTAACTATCGGGACGCCGAGATAAGCCTGTGGCTGATCCGGACTTGCGCGTGCCAGATCGCGCAGCAGCGGGTGTTCCGAGGCGTTTGGCGCAATCACTGCGCTGCCTGTCAGCGGCACGTGCTGGCAATAGGTCTGTTCCATGGGCAGTTTGCCCAGTTCAGCCAACTCGGCTGGATGGCCAGTCTGGCTTTTGTAGTGAACAGTATCGGTGGTGGTATCCAGTATCGATATGTGGGCGGTGGGAACGCCCAGCATAGTCGCGGCTAAACTGGTGAGGTTGTCGTAATCGGATTCCGGTTCCGAATGCAGTAGTCCAAGTTCCCTAAGCGAAAATTGCATGCCAACATGTCCCTGTTGCGGGTCACGGCTGGCGGCCCAGGATCGTCAGAGTGTTCCTCTTCAACGCCTGCTGGGTGCGTTGCGTACCCACCATCCGTGCGGCAGGTGGCGCATTGTTCGGCCAGGTGTTTCCCGTTGCTTTAACAAGAGTGATCGGCGAAAGAAATCGACACTTGATGATTCACATTCGAGCCGGCAACGCGATCGCCTGCGTCAGGTCGGGGCTGCCTGGCCGCGATAGGCAAGCAATCGGGAAACGGCGATTGGATTAACCGCCGGGGCAGCCTTGTGTGTTTACATACAAGGCATAAACCGATGTACTAGCCGCCATGAACAGGCGATTGCGATGCAACCCGCCGAAGCAGACGTTCGCACAACGCTCTGGAAGGTCGATGCGGCCGATGAGCTGGCCGTCTGGGGTAAAAATATGCACACCGTCCAGGCCGTGTTCACCCATGCCCCAGCCGCACCACAGGTTGCCATGTATATCGACCCTGAATCCATCGGGCGTGCCCTTGGAGCCGGCATCGATCAGGTCCCTCTGGTTCGATAGCGTGCCGTCCGCTGCCACATCCAGCGCCAGAATCTTGCGCGGCTCGCCGCGCGACTGCACAACGTACAGAATCGACTCATCGGGTGAAAAGGCCAGACCGTTTGGCTGGTTGATGCCGGTGGCCATCAGCTGGATGCTGCCATCCGGATCTACGCGGTAGACGTTAGCCTCGAGTGATGGCGTGCGTTTTTCACCCTCGTAGTAACCGATGATGCCGAATACTGGATCGGTGAACCAGATCGATCCATCCGAATGACACACAACGTCGTTCGGAGAGTTCAGCGGCTTACCCTCAAACTGATCGGCGATCACTTCGATGTGTCCATCGTAGCTGGTCCGCACCACGCGGCGATTCAAATGCTGGCAGGTAACGAGGCGTCCCTGTCGATCGCGCGAGTTGCCGTTGCTGTTGTCTGACGGCTGGCGAAATACCTGAGTGGTGCCCGATTGCTCATCCCATCGGTACATGCAATTGCCGGGTACGTCACTCCAGATCAGCGTACGTGTATCACCCATCCAGACTGGCCCCTCGCACCAGCGAAAGCCTGTCGCGATGCGCTCGACTTTGGCCAGTGGCAACATGTACTGTTCAAATTGGGAATCGACCGCCACGATGGCCGGATCGGGATAGCGCGGGCTGGGTGTCCACTCGGTGCTCACAGTAAGGGTCTTCTCGCGGTTGCAATCGCGATATTGTAATGGGTCCGGGTGACACGCGAAACCGCAACGCCCGACTGGCTGGTCGCTTGGCATTGAACTTCACGGGGTGTTGAAAAACTTGCCCCTGAATCGCTGCAGATGCGCGTCGGTGCGATCAAGTGGCAGCTCATCGCGGTGATACCAGGCAATGGCGTTGAACTCCGAAAGATCCTGTCGCAGTTGCCACTCGCGTTGCGCCGGTAATACATACCAAAGACAAACATCGGTATGACCGGCCGTTTTGCCCACGGTGTCGATCAGGCTCAGAAACGCCGGCGATCCGATGTCTGCAGAGTTATAGTCGACCCCCAGCTCCTCGTGGGCCTCACGCCGCGCGGTGTCGCGCGGGTGTTCACCCGGATCGACATGGCCGCCTGTCGGCAGCCACAGTTGCGCATTGATATGGTCGCAGAGCAGCACGTAGTCTCCGTCGATCAACACACAGTAGGCGATCAGGTGCTGTGGTGGGTCAGCGGGTTTGCGCTGTCGAAAAATCTCCGCGCCACTGTCGATCCATTCGATGACATCTGCCTGGCACTGCCGCTCGATGTCATCGAATGGATCGATCGATGCTATTTCCCGCCTGATCGCTCGGCGGATGTCGATGGTGCCTGCCGTCAACTGTGTGGTGTGTCTGCACGCGGCGGCAACGGCGGGCTGTAGACGATCATGAGTTTGAGATTGTCCGGGCCCAGGCTGACCACTTCATGCTCAAGACCTGGCGGCAGTTCGATGATCGAGCCTGGGCCGCAATTGACCGGAGGGTCGTCATTCAGCGTCACTTTTGCGTTGCCTTGCAGCACATACATGGCCTGGTGTTCGATCTCGTGGCTGTGGCGATCGGCAATGCCGCCCGGTTCGATCTCACCCAGAATCATCTCGAAATTTTCGCAAAAGCTGCGATCGAACAGGCGAATGTTGGTCGTGCCTGCGTGGCCGGGTGGGCCATAGCGGGGCAGTTCGCGCTGGTGTTTGATGTGGCGGTTAGTCGGGTCGGTCATCGGGCTGTTGGCAGATCAAAGTGGAAGGTGGGTGGCGGGCTTTGCAGCTGCCATGTTAACGGGTTTTGGATGGTTCTGTTGGTGTGTGGGGTGTCGGTCAGGTTGAGCGACAAGTGACGGGGTGGTGTTGCCTCGCTTACGCGTCGGGTTTTCTGGTTGAGGCCGGGTGGTGGATTGGGGTGTTGTCTGTGCTGTATATGGACTGATGAACTTTTGGTGGGTGAAGGGGTGGTGTTGCCTCGCTTACGCTTCGGGTTTCCTACTTTCGGCGGGGAGGTGGATTGGGGGGGGGGGCTTGCGCTGTGGATGGATAAGGCTGTGGTGTGGGAGGAGTCGGCGTTGC
>CAZNIS010000008.1:83876-139183 GCA_964573105.1 uncultured Granulosicoccaceae bacterium | reverse complement strand
CCGCGCGGGGATTTTGCCCGCCATGTGGCGACGCGACGCGGTGACTTCTCTGCCTCGTTTGTGAATAACAATCGCAACAAGCGATCGGTCTGTCTGGACCTTAAAAAGCCTGGGGCGGTTGCGGCGCTGCAGTCGATCGTTCGCGATGCGGATGTGTTCGTGCAGAACTTTCGCCCCGGTGTGGCTGAGCGCATGGGCATTGGTGAGGCGGCGATTCGCGCGATGCGGCCTGACATTATTTATGTGTCGATCTGTGGATTTGGCGATTCGGGGCCCTATGCGCAAAAGCCGGTCTTCGATCCGCTGATTCAGGCGGTCTCGGGGCTGACCAGTGTGCAGGGTGGATCCGATGAGCAGCGCCCGCGCCTGGTGCGCACAATTGTGCCGGACAAGCTAACAGCGATTCAGACCTCACAGGCGATTTCGGCGGCACTCTATGCTCGTGCGCGCTCTGGCGAGGGACAGAGCATTCGCATCTCGATGCTCGATACGCTGGTGTTCTTTCTCTGGAGCTCTGACATGGGCGGACACACGTTCGTTGGCGACGAGCTGGATGCCGAAACTGCGCAGTCGTATATCGATCTGATCTATGAGACAACAGACGGTTACATCAGTGTGGCGGTGGTGGCTGACAAAGACTGGCGAGGGCTTGCGAGCGCCGTTGAGCGGCCAGATTTCCTGGAGGACGAACGCTTTGCCACCGCCGAGCTGCGAGAGATCAACAAGGACGCCCGCACGCGCCTGACACAAGAGGCCTTGCTCGGCTTTGCAAGTGACGAGATTATCGACAGGCTCGAACAACAGGATGTGCCCTGCGCGCCGGTGCTGACGCGGCGTGAGATGATTCGCCATCCGCAAATTGAAGCCAATGGTGCGATCATGCACTCGGAGCATCCGCAGGCGGGGCCGTTACGCCAGGCGCGCCAACCGGCACAGTTCTCAGGGACCGTGGTCGAGCATCGCAGCGGCGCGCCACTACTGGGCCAGCACACCGAGGCGGTATTATCACAGGCCGGCCTGTCCAGCGATGACATTCAGACATTGTTGCAGTCCGGCGCTGCCATCACACCCGGAGAAACCGCATGATCGATCTCTACTACTGGCCCACACCAAACGGCTGGAAAGTCTCCATTCTCCTGGAGGAACTGGGGCTTGAATACAACACCATCCCGGTCAACATCGGCAAGGGTGATCAGTTTAGCGATCACTTTCTCAACATCAGCCCGAACGCCAAGATGCCGGCCATCGTCGATCACGATGTGGCGGGTGATCCGGTCACCGTCTTCGAATCCGGCGCGATCCTTTATTATCTGGCCACCAAGACCGGACGCTTTATCCCCGATACCAAACAAGGCCGCCACGAAGCGCTGGAATGGCTGTTCTGGCAAGTGGCCAATCAGGGCCCGATGGCAGGACAACTGAGCCATTTCGTCAACTATGCACCGGACGGACAAGACTACGGGCGCAAGCGCTACGCGGGTGAATATGATCGCAATGTCGGTGTGCTGGAACGACGCCTTGCGGATCGTGAGTATATTCTGGGCGACTATTCCATTGCCGATATCATCGCGTTTCCGTGGATCCTGATTGCAAAGCCATTGACAGCCTCACTGGATGAATTTCCGAATGTCACGGCGTGGCGTGGACGGATAAAAAATCGTGAGGCGGTGCAGCGCGGAGTGAACCTGATGAAGGATCAGCAAAATCGCGGACAGCACAATGCACAAAACAACGATGTACTGTTCAATCAAAGTGCCGATCACTTCAAACGCGGGAAATCCTGATCTTGAGCGACACCAACACAAAGGGCTTGCACGTGACCATGCGGGTCCGCGTAGAATGGGGCCACTGTGACCCTGCACGCATCATTTTTAATCCCAATTACTATATCTGGATGGACTACGCCACGCACGGCCTGTTAAAGGTTGCAGGCTTTGATCTGGCAGAAAAGTTACAGGATCCGACCGTACGCGGCTTTCCGCTGGTCAAAAGTGAGGCGGAGTTTATATCCCCGGCCTACTATGGAGATGTGCTAACGCTGCATACGCATGTGTCGCGCTTTGGCAACAAGTCGTTTGTGACCTCACACCGGTTCACCCGCGATGATCAAACGCTCTGCAATGGCTCGGAGGTGCGCGTCTGGGGAACTTCGGATCCACAAACACCGGATGTACTAAAGGCAGTGCCAGTGCCGGAGTGGATCAAACAGGCGCTGCAGGAAGATCGTCACGTCGATGTGACCGCCTGAGTCTGCCTGCGCGGCTACTTGACCTCGATTTCGACAAACACAAACTCGTAGTCGTTGGCGTTCACCACATTGTGCTCAACGCCCTCGCCCCGATAGTAGGACACACCGGCGGTTAGATCGGCCAAATGCTCGCCATCGGCCGTCTCCAGTAACAGCTGGCCGGTCGTCTGCGGCACCACCACGTAATCGTAGCCATGCCGATGCCAGCCAGTCTCGGCGCCTGGCGCGAAACGCCACTCGGTCACCACCACGCGATCATTGTCTACCTGAACGCTCGGCACGGCTGAAGGTCTGGGCTTGCTCATGAGATCACACTTTCGAAGTTACAGCAGTGTATCACTGCGCTATCGTGATAGCAGCGCCGGTGCGTGAGCGATAGACTGCACAGCCTACGATTATCGATCTGCCATCCAGGCACCACCAGAGATCCACCATGTCTGACACTACAGACCGAAGCAACTACGCCCGCGACATCTGGGCAAAAGACAAGGAACACCACCTGCATCCCTGGCAGGTGTTCGACTCCTTCGAATCCGAAGGGGCGATGATCGTTGAACGCGCCGAAGGTGCCGTCATCACCGACATGGAAGGCAATCAGTATCTGGATTCGGTGGGTGGTTTGTGGTGCACCAATATTGGCCTGGGTCGCGACGAGATGGCGGACGCCATTGCCGATCAGGTTCGCCAGATGGCCTACGCCAGCCCGTTTGTGGATATCGGCAACGTGCCGGCCGCAGAGCTTGCCGCCAAACTGGCCGAGCTCGCGCCCGGGCCACTGAATCACGTGATGTTTAGCTGCGGCGGCTCGACTGCCAACGACAGCGCCTATCGACTGATTCAGTTCTACCAGAACTGTCGCGGTAAACACGGCAAAAAACATATCATCGCGCGCGATGCGTCTTACCATGGCAGCACGTATCTGGCGATGTCGATCGGCAACAAACTGGCCGATCATCCACCGGAATTCGACTACAAACGCGACGACATCCACCATGTATCCAGCCCCAATTTCTATCGCGCCACCCCTGGCCAGAGCGAGGCCGAATTTCTGGATTTTCTGGTCGATGAACTGGAGCAGAAAATTCTCGATATCGGCCCTGACAACGTCGCCGCCTTTTTTGCCGAGCCAATTCTGGGCGCCGGCGGTGTCATTGTGCCGCCCAACGGATATCACAAGCGCACCTACGACGTTTGCAAACGCTACGACGTACTCTATGTGTCTGATGAAGTGGTAACCGCCTTTGGCAGATTGGGCCACTGGTTCGCTTCCAAAGACGTATTCGGCATTCAGCCGGACATCATCACCTGCGCTAAGGGGCTAAGTTCCGGGTATCTGCCGATTGGGGCCACTTTGTATTCAGATGCGATACACGAGGTGATTTCAGAAACCGGTCACGATCGCTATTTTGCCAATGGCTACACCTACTCGGCCCATCCGGTCTGTTGCGCCGCCGCGCTGAAAAATATCGAGATCATGGAGCGCGAGGATCTTTTTACTCACGCATGTGACGTTGGTGACTACTTCCAGCACCAGTTGCAGACCCTGCGCGACCTGCCGATTGTCGGTGAGGTACGCGGCTATCGACTGATGCAGTGTGTCGAATTTGTCGCCAACCAGGAAACGCGTGAGATATTTCCTGAAGAACTGGACATCGGCAAAGTCATATCCAACATCGCCGACCAGAAAGGCCTGCTGGTGCGACCGATCATCAACCTGAATGTCATGTCGCCGCCGCTGATTATCACCCGCGTCCAGGTCGATTTTATTGTCTCTACCCTGCGCACGTGTATTGAACAGGCCATGCAGGAACTCAAGGCCAGCGGCGACTGGCACGGCTAGCCAGCAGCGGCACATGCAACCATGACCACAACCCTCGGCGTAGCACTAATCCGCCTGCTTGAGCAGTATCAGGTAGAGCATGTGTTCGGCATACCTGGCGTACACACCATTGAGCTGTATCGCGGCCTGGGCGACTCATCCATCACCCACCACACACCTCGCCACGAGCAGGGCGCAGGTTTTATGGCAGATGGCTATGCTCGCAGCAGTGGCAAGCCGGGCGTCTGTCTGGTGATTACCGGTCCGGGGCTGACCAATATCAGTACTGCGATGGGTCAGGCGCTGGCCGATTCTATCCCGATGCTGGTGATCTCGGCGGTGAATCACCCCGGCAGTACACCGCATACCAGTGGTCAACTGCACGAAATGCCAAACCAGAGCGGCTATGCTTCCAATGTGGCCCGTTTTAGTGAAACGATCACCAGTATCGATGATCTTGCAGGCGCTATGGCGCGGGCCTTCAGCTTATTCGCAAGCGCCCGGCCCGGCCCTGTGCATCTTGAAATACCGGTGCCACTGTTGAGTGAACCCTGCGAACTGCCACCGTTAAACGCTACCCTGCGCTCACCACCGGCAGCTGATGCGGGCGCTATCCACTCTGCGGCACAGTTGCTGAACGCCAGTACGAAGCCAATCATTCTCGCCGGTGGCGGCGCGCGAAACGCCGGCGATGCGATCAGGCGTCTGGCCGAAAAAATCGACGCACCGGTCGCCATGACCATCAACGCACGATCGGTTTTACCAACCGATCATCCGCTGGCCTTGCCAGCAAGCGGCTCACTGAATGCAGTTCGTCAACTGATCGAACAATCCGACACGGTGCTTGCCATTGGCACCGAACTGGCACCAACCGATTACGACATGTATCGCAATTTCGGCTTCGATATCCCTGGCAAGCTGATTCGCTGTGATATCGACTACCGCGCATTGCAGACCAATTTTTTCTGCGACATCGCCTTACTCGGCGATGCGAAAGCCTGTGTCGAGCAACTGATAACGGCGGTCGAACCGGGTCAGCACCAGGCAAACACAGCGGTGAAGCACACACTGGACGCGGCGTTCAATGAGCTGGACGGCTCTATGCAAAAACACATCGTGTTGCTGCAGGCCATACGCGATCAATTTCCGGCTGCGGCCTTTGTCGGCGACTCGACCCAGCTCGTCTATAGCGGCAATCTGTACTTCGGCACGCACGCAGAGGGGCATTGGTTTAACTCATCGACCGGCTTTGGCACGCTGGGTTATGCGCTGCCCGCATCGATCGGCGCGGCTATCGCTAAACCTGCCGGCCCTGTGATCTGCCTGATCGGCGATGGCGGCCTGCAGTTTGTGCTCGGCGAACTGGGCACACTGGCCGATAGCGGTAGGCCGCTGATTGTGCTGGTCTGGGCCAATCAGGGCTATCGCGAGATCAAAAACGCAATGCAGGGTGTGGATGTGACACCGGTCGGCGTTGATCTGTCGGTACCCGATTTTTGCCAGATCGCCCACGCCTATGACCTGCAGTCCAGTCGCATCCACTCACCGGTGGAACTATTGAAAGCGATTGAAGCCGCGCAACGCGATACCAGCGCGGTACTGATCGAGATAGATGAAGCCGAGATGATGGAGCAACTCTCTGTGGAATCAACTTAGCAGGGTGTTGAAAAACGTCATGAGCGAAGGTCTGAGTAGGCAAATTAGACCGAAAAAGCGCAGTTTATGGTTTATAAATGAGCATTTTGAGGGAGAATTTAACGCCCTCAGACCGAGCGCAATAGTTTTTCAACGCCCTGTTAGGCTAGTCGAGCCCCAGTTTGCTGCAAATACTGGCATAGCATTGTGACGAGCCTTTGAAGTGAACACAGTCTATCCCCAGTGCGGTGGCAGACTGCACATTGGCTGCACTGTCGTCGATAAACAAAACCTCCTGGGCTCGCAGGTCAAAGCGATCCAGTACCAGATTAAATATACCGGCATCCGGCTTGATCATTCGCTCCTGAGCGGAAATCACAATCCCGTCGAAGTACTCGAAAAAGTACCGATCGCGAAGATGCTCATAAGTACTGTGGGACATATTCGACAAACAATAGGCGCGCTGCCCCGCCGCTTTGACTTTTTGCAGTAATTCAATGGATGGCTCGATGTTGACCAGTGACTCACGCGACAATCGAAAACACTGGGCGACACTATCCGGCGCTATGCCCACCTGATCCACTAATCGCAGAGCGACGCTGGATTCATCAACGGTGCCCTGATCCAGGCGCTGCCAGTCGTCATGCATTAGCAGTTCATCGCGCAGCAATGCAACTTCGTGCGCCGGGCAGTCAAGCGAAGCGAGTATCCCTTGCGGATCCCACCTGACCATGACGTTGCCCAAATCCCAAAGTGAAATCACCGCTTACTCCGTCAGTTGTTCGACGGCCATTGTGCATACGCTGCGATGGTTGAGCAACGACAAGTATCGACCAGCGCACATTTAGCAAAGTGCAGCCAAAGTGGACGATGCGACTGTCCGCGCTATGGCACGACACTGGCTCGGGCTCCCCGACCAATCCATCCAGACACGCCAGGCAGGCGTAAACGCTGGATTTATGACGCCCAGGTGCCGGGAAGGTGGCTACCAGAGCAGCACTACGGAATTCCACGTAAATGACTGTTTTTAAGGAACAACTGTTCTGAAATTCGCCTTCAACGTTCGAGTGGCAATGACGACACCCTTAGCTGAAATCATGCTGTTGTCAGTCTCTTAGAACAAAAACTAGAATCGGAAGTAATCAATGAAAAACATTGGTTTCGGATCGCACGCACTACGACCCGCACCCCTATCAAGAACCTCCCTGGCCGTACTGGTTGCAGCTGCCCTGCTGGTACCACACGCAAGCGAGGTGTCTGCTCAATCCAGCCTGGCATTGCTCTCCAATGATGCCCAGGGTCTGTATGCCGACTCGGACGGCGACGGCATTCCAGACATCCTCGAAAGTCAGTCCGATACAGACGGTGGTGGCACACCCGACTTTCAGGACAGAGATTCAGATAACGATGGCATTGAAGATGGTGTCGAGGCGGGTATTCTGTTTGCCGACTCCGATGGCGATGGACTCGACGATCTTTTTGATGTCGACGCGACCGGCGGCATAGACGCAAACGGCAACGGTATCGACGACAGTTTCGCCGCTGGCCTGCTGGATACCGACGGCGATGGCGTACCGAACGTCAGAGACCGCGACTCAGATAACGATACCATTCCCGATGCTGTCGAAGGCACCCGCGACACCGATGGCAGCGGCACCCCCGATTACATTGACGGCGATTCAGACAATGACGGTATTGGCGATCGAATAGAAGCCGGCGCGACCGGACGCGATGCCGATGGCGACGGTGTCGATGCCGCCTGGGACGTGGACGCGACCGGCGGAGCAGACGCTAACCTGGACAACCTTGACGATGCCCTGATCGATCAACCGCTGCGCGATACCGATGGGGACGGACAACCCGACGTGCGCGATCGCGACAGCGATGGCGACGGTGTGCCCGATGCGATCGAAGGCACTACAGACACCGATGGCAACGGCACGGCCGACTATCGACAAACCGACTCAGACAGCGACGGCATCGCCGATGGCCTGCAGGCCGGCATTAGCGGAAACGATGCCGATGCAGATGGTATCGATGATCGCTACGACGTTGACATCACCGGTGGCAGCGACGTCAACCTCGATGGCGTTGATGACAACCCCGGCTCGAGTCAGGCACCTGCACCCGCTCAGCCACAAGCGCCGGTACAAACACCTTCAAACAGCACGTACGCGGACAGCGATGCCGACGGCATACCGGACGTGCTGGAACGGCAAACCGACACCGATGGCAGCGGCTCACCGGATTTCGAAGATTCAGACTCCGACAACGATGGCATCTCAGACACCATCGAAGCCGGCGTCACCGGTAAAGACAGCGATAACGACGGGCTGGATGATCTCTTCGACGTCGATGCGACGGGCGGTGTGGATGCAAACGGCAATGGCATTGACGACAGCTTTGGCGCCGGCCTGCTGGATACCGACAAAGACGGCACGCCCGATGTCGCCGACATCGACGCTGACGGCGACGGCATACCGGATGCGCTGGAGGGCACTGTCGATACCGATGGCAGTGGCACCGCGGACTATCTGGATACCGACTCTGACAACGACAGTATCCCAGACGGCGTTGAAGCGGGAATAACCGGTATTGACAGCGACGCCGACGGACTCGACGACCTTTTCGACGTCGACGCTACCGGTGGTGTCGATGCCAACAACAATGGCATTGATGACAGCTTCGCCGCTGGCACACTCGATACTGACGGCGACGGCATCGCCAACATGCGCGACCGCGACTCCGATGACGATGGCGTGCCCGATTCAATCGAAGGCACACGCGATACCGACGGCACTGGCGTTCCAGACTATCTGGATCAAGACGCCGATAACGACGGTATCAGCGATGGCAGCGAGAGCCAGGTGTTGCACCAGGATAACGATGCCGATGGTATCGATGACCTATTCGACGTGGATGCAACCGGTGGTGTCGATGTCAACAACAACGGTATCGATGACAGCTTCGCCGCAGGCACACTCGATAGCGATGGCGACGGCCTGCCGGATCGCATTGATACTGATTCCGACAACGACCGCGTTCCCGATGCGCTGGAGGGCACTGCAGATACCGACGGCGACGGTCTGGACAACTACCGCGATGCAGATTCGGACAACGATGGACTTGCCGACGGCACCGAAGCCAGAGCCACTAACAGTGATGCTGATGAAGATGGGATCGACGATACTTTTGATGCCGACGCCACAGGCGGTGCCGACGCCAACCAGAACGGCATAGACGATCGATTTGGCAACGGCACACTGGACTCCGATGCCGATGGCATACCAGACCTGATCGACACCGATTCCGATTCGGACGGTGTGCCGGATGCAATGGAAGGCGCTGGTGATCGCGATGCCGATGGATTTCCGGACTATCTGGATTCAGATTCGGACAACAATGGCATAGGTGATGGTGCCACGCTGGGTATCAGCGGCAATGACTCCGACAATGACGGCATCGACGATAGCTTCGATGTCGATCAGACCGCGGGCGTCGATCTGAACAACGACAACATTGACGATCAGTTTAACAACATCACTCAGCTGCCTACTGACAGCGAGAGCAATCCGTTATCGGACACCGACTCGGATCGCGACGGCATACTTGATCGGCTGGAAAAATTCACCGATTCGGATGGCGATGGTGTATCTGATTATCTGGATCTGGATTCCGATAACGACGGCATCACTGACACCACCGAAGCTGGCGGCAGCGATCTCGACGGCAACGGCATCGAGGATTTTTCAACTCGGATCGAAGGGCCATTACCGGACTTTGATGAAGACGGATTGCCTGACCTGATTGATTTGGACAGTGACAACGATGGCATTGCCGATATTGTCGAGACCCAGGGGCAGGCTGTCGATCGCGATGGCGATGGCAAGATCGATAACTTCGCCGATCGCAATTCAGATGGACTGGACGATACCGTGGCGTTTGCACCAACACGCCTGAGCGACAGCGACGGTGACGGACGCCCGGATCATCTGGATACCGATATAACGGTGGGACTCTTCAACGACGGCATAAACCCCTCACCACTATCGACTGGTGGCGCTGCAGGCGGCGGCAGTCTGAGTATCATCAGCGGTAAGTTTCCGTTTCTACCCGGGCTATTGATCGTCGCATTGATCTCGACACTGCGCCGCTTTAGAAAAAAGTAAGCGTCGCAAGCCCTGCCCTGCCAAAACCACCCTGAGCCTTTCAGGGTGGTACCTAAAATAAACTACCCCATACCCTATCGCCCTGCGTCACCACGCAATGCAGCGAACGTCTCTGTTCTAAACCATCTTCGCAGCCTTCGCTGTTACTCCCACTGACACATTCTGCGCTGTCAGAAATCAATCGACTGCCTAAGCCCTGTTTATTGCGGGCGACAAGAGCCCGACACCAACCTTCGGTAGTCGCGTAAGGGTTGTCCCGTAAGATTTACTGACCACAGCCAAGCCAGTTCTGCGCGTGCCAAACTACTTGTTTTCAAGCCTTTTTTCAGCCAATACAAGGTTGCCGCTGAACATGTCCAGTCAACGCCTGTTGAGTTCGTGATTCTGTGCTCTGTCACTCGGCACATTGATAAGAACAGTTGTTCACGAAACCTGAGTCACATCAACCATCACACGGAGCTGTCGACAACCCTCAAAACACAGAATACTTGCTGTGAAAATAAATCTTTGTCGGAATTTATTAATGAAGAAAGTCAACTGCAGTTTCAATCTTCTGCCACTGCAACGCGCCATATTCATGGCACTGGCGACAGGGGCAGTATCAGCCGTTCCCCCATCCATCGCACAGGCTGCGCCGGGCGATATGCACGTTGACAATTTCTGCCTTCAATATCCCTTGCAGTTGACTTCTGAGCAAAACGAAAACGTAGCACGCGGGATGCTGGGTGTTCGCATCGGCGAATCGGTTATGCAGTGGGCCAATGTCGGGGGTTCCGGTGTAGACATCAAACTGTCTGCCTACAGCGATGCCACTGCTCGCACACCGCTGGCAATCGAGAATTTTTCTACTCAGCTGGAAGCCGTTTCGGCAGAAGACGCGAGACGCATGCGGGTCGTGCTTGAGTTCTTCGAACACAATACTGACAAACCAGCCTACCTGCGCGACTTCGGATTTCACATCGGTCACTTCGGCGATGGCAAGTACATCGAAAGTCCGCAGATAACCGGCGAGCACACGGGTGTGAAAACGCTTAGTGTCGGCAATGAACTCGAGACCTATCACGATGGCCTCGATATCTTCGATCTGGGCAACAATCGCATCACCGCAAAACTTGCCGACACCCCCGATGTCAGCTCCAAGTGGCTCTATGCGCATCCGTCAGGCGAAGGCTACTTTTCCTCGCTCGCCCTGACCGCGGGAAGCACCGGCGGCCAGGCAGAATTCGGCCTGTGCTATCCGCAGGCCGGACTGCAACTCGACACCGACGCCGACGGCATCGCCGATGTACAGGAGGGCCGGCGCGACAATGATGGCGATGGCAAACCTAACTCACGCGATCTCGATTCGGACGGTGACGGTGTACCGGATGCACTGGAATCTACCGGGGATGCAGATGGCGGCGGCACGCCCGACTTCCTCGATACCGATTCAGACAACGACGGTTTGCAGGATGGCCCGGAGGCGCGTGCAATTGGCACCGACTCAGACGGTGACGGGATAGATGATCGATTTGATGTCGACAGCACCGGTGGCGATGATCTGGATGGCAACGGCATCGATGACAGCATTCAGGCATCGGGTCTTGCCGACAGCGATGGCGACGGTCTGATCAATGCTCACGATCTCGATTCAGATAACGACGGACTGCCGGATGCGATCGAAGGTCGCCGCGATACCGACGGTCAGGGTGAACTCGACTTTCTCGATGCAGACTCTGACAACGATGGCATAGATGACGGTACCGAGGCGGCAATCTCCGGTCTCGATACCGATCAGGACGGCATCGACGATACCTTCGACGTGGATAGCACGGGTGGACTCGACGCCAATGGTGACGGAGTGGATGACGCAATCAGCGGCGACAATCTGCTCGACACCGATGCCGATGGCATCCCCGACAGTCGCGATGTCGACACCGATGGCGACGGCCTGCCAGACGCACTGGAAGGCACTAGCGACACCGATGGTGGCGGCACCCCTGACTATCTGGATACCGACTCCGATAACGATGGCATCGGCGATGCCATTGAGGCGGCGCTGACCGGACTCGACTCTGACGCAGACGGTATTGACGATTTGTTTGATGTCGACGCCACCGGTGGAATCGATGCCAACAACAACGGTATCGACGATCTGTTTGTCATTTTCGGCACCCGCGATTCAGACGCGGATGGCACACCCGACATTCGCGACAACGACTCTGACGGCGACGGTATTCCCGATGCCATCGAGGGCCTTGGCGACGCCGACAACAGCGGCACGCCCGATTATCTGGACACCGACTCAGACAACGACGGCATCAGCGATCGCGACGAGTCTGGCCTGCCCGGCATCGATACCGATGGCGACGGCATCGACGATCTGCTTGATGTTGATGTCACTGGTGGGATCGACGACAACCGCGATGGCATCGACGATGCGATGGCAAGCGGAATCATCGCCGACAATGACGCCGATGGCATCGCCAACCCCTACGATGTGGACAGTGATGGCGACGGTCTGCCGGATGCGGTAGAAGGCAGCGCTGATACCGACTTGAGTGGCACGCCTGACTACCTCGATGCCGATACCGACAACGACGGCATTGTCGATGGCGAAGAGGCACGCATCAGCGGACTGGATCAGGACAACGATGGCATCGATGACTACTTTGACGTCGATGCAACCGGTGGCGAAGATACCAACCGCGATGGCGTTGACGACAGCTTAAACAGCGTATCGCAGTTGCTCGACACCGATGGCGACGGCGTACCTAACTCACAGGATCGCGACTCGGATGACGACGGCATTCCCGATGCTATCGACTCTGGCACCGATACCGACGGCAGCGGTACGCCCAACTATCTGGACAAAGATTCCGACAACGACGGTATTCCAGATGGTGTCGAGGCACAGGTCACTGGCATCGACAGCGATGAAGATGGCATTGACGATCTGTTTGACGTTGACGTCACCGGCGGGGTAGATGCGAACAACAACGGTGTCGACGATATCTTCGCCGCTGGCACAGTCGACACCGATGGCGATGGCATACCGAACGCCTACGATGTCGACTCTGACGGTGACAGAGTTCCCGATGCACTGGAAGGCCTGGTCGACAGCGATCGCAGTGGCACGCCCAACTACCTTGATCGGGACTCTGACAACGACGGGATTGAAGACAGCATCGAAGCGCGCGTCTTCTGGCTCGATTCCGACGACGACGGTATCGACGACCGGTTTGACGTCGATCTGACCGGCGGTGAAGATGCCAACAGCAACGGCATTCGCGACGACTTTGCCGGCCTCAGTGACAGCGACGGCGACGGTCTTGCCGACCTGATAGACCTGGATTCAGATGGCGACCGGGTGCCCGATTCACTCGAAGGCTTCGCCGATAGTGATGGCAATGGCATCGCCGATTACCTCGATACCGATTCCGACGGTGACGGGGTTGAAGATGGCGTGCAGGCCGGCGCCAGTGGACTGGACAGCGACGGCGACGGACTGGATGATGCGTTCGACGCCGAACCCGACAGCCCACCGCCCGCCAGCAATACCGACGAGGCAGACGCTCTGGCACTGGCAGCGGCTGACTACGATGGCGACGGCATCAACAATGGCGATGAAGGATTCGAGGACAGTGATGGCGACGCCATTCCCGACTATCTCGATCTCGATTCGGACAACGACGGTATCGCCGATGTGATCGAGGCTGGCGGTGTCGATGAAAACGGCGACGGCACACATATCGAAGGCGAGCAAATCGCCACACCACTTGCCGATCACGACAATGATGGTCTGCCGAACCACATCGATACCGACAGCGATGATGACGGCATATTCGATATCGCCGAAGTCGCTGGTAATGGTGTCGATGCTGATAGCGACGGCCGAATCGACAATATCGTCGATGAAAACGCAGACGGCTGGCACGACGCACTGGCACAAGCCAACGTCGAGCTGATCGACGATGACGCCGATGGCAAAGCGGACTATCTGGACAACAACGAGACGGCACAAACGGCCCCACTGCTGCAGTCCGACGCTGCACCAACAACCAGCGCTGCGACCATTGTTACAGGCACAGGTGGCGGTGGCGGCGCGCTGAACCCCTGGCTTGCCACCTTGTTATTGCTTGTTGGCCGAGTGTACACTCGCCGCCGCAAAAACTAGTCGCGCCCCGATCGATGGCGCCCGACAACGGGCGCCATCCAATCGATAGTCAGGCGCGTTCGTGCCAAGATGCCCCATGGTCTACAAACTCTTTAATCGACCGGGCTCAGCGGGCATGGCTGTCGAGGCGACTTTCGAATTTGCCGGCATCAGCTATGAACTGGAAAACATCGAATCCATCGCTGATCAGCCAACGCCGGCATCCTTTCGGCAGATCAATCCCTGGGGTCAGGTTCCAGCGCTGATTCTGCCCAGCGGCGATACATTGACCGAAGTCTCGGCGATGCTGATACATCTGGCCGCCGCACACCCGGATACCGCCATCGGTCCGTCCGCCGCCACACCCGCGGGCGCCAGATTTCTACGCTGGACGATCTTCAGCTCGGTGAATATTCACGAGGCGATATCGCGGCGAATATACTCGTCCCGCTTTACCGATAATCCCGATCACTACGGCGACGTTAAAAGTGCCGCCACGACAAGACTGCAAAGCGCGCTGACCACACTGGAGGAGGCTATCGGACCTGGCCCGTTTTTACTCGGCAATGACATGTGCGCCGCCGATATTTACTTTGCGATGTTCATTAGCTGGTGTGAAGGCGAGTTTTCGCTACCCAAACTGCAGGCCATCGAATCCCGCGTACGCCAGCATGATAAAACCGGGCCGGTCTGGGCACGGCACAACGCGGGCAGCTAGTGTAAAGACTTGCGATAGACGTACAACATCGACATCACAGACACGATCGACATCACGATCAGTGCACCTGCCGCTACCGCGAATACCTGCGCACCACCCAGCGCCACAATGATCGCACCGGAAATACCACCAGTTGCCATCTGCCAGGCACCGACGATACCGGTGCCGGTACCGACATGCCGGCCTGACTCGGATATCGCACCGACGGTCGCATTCGCCACCACAATGCCGTTACTGAATCCGAACAGACAACAGGGCAACGCCAGCGACAAGGCGTGTGTCATACCGATAGCTTGAGTGACAAAAAGTGCGGTGACGGCGACCAGGCTCAGCACACAGCCAACCATTGCCGCACGCTCAAGTCCTCTGGCGGCAAACCATTGTCGATTGCAGGTGTTGCCGATCAAATAAAACAGCGGCGTCAACGCAAACCACAGACCGAACTCTGCCAGTGAGTAACCGTGGCGCTGGTATTGATAGGCGAGAAACGCGTTCAGCGAAAAAAAGATCCCGATCTGCATGCCACTGGACAGCGCCCAGCACAGAAACCTGTTGTTGCTCAGTACCTCGCGATAGGCGTGCGCCACGGTACCGGGATTGATCTTGTCCAGTTTGTTGAGATTGGTTTCGGCCGCGAGGTACCAGGCCGATACCAGTACCGCGATACCTGCCGCACTTAACAACACCATCGTGCCCTTCCAGCCAGCGGTCTCTGCCAGCACACCTCCAAACGCTATCGACAGCGCTGGCGCCACCGCCAACACCATCGAGATAGTCGACATCTGGCGCGCCGCTTCACTGCGTTCAAATGCATCATTGACGATCGCCCGCCCCATCGACATACAGGCAGCGGCACCCAGCCCCTGCACAATGCGCAATCCAATCAGCCACTCGATGCGATTGGTCACTAGTGCCCCGATGCTACCGATCACATATAAAAGGCCGCCGGCCAGCAACACTGGCCGTCGCCCCAGCCGGTCCGAGATCGGGCCGCAAATCAATTGCCCCAGCGCCAGTGCAATCATAAACACCGTCAGCAACTGCTGCACCGCAGCACTGGATACACCAAGCTCGGCTTTGATCAGCGGCACCGCAGGTGTGAGGATAGTCAGGCCGACAACCGCACTGGCCGTGCACAGCGCGAGAAACCAGATGGGTGGCGCGACTACAGACACAGCGCTGGAATCGGCAGGTACGGTAGTGCGCATAGACGGTTCGATAGTGGCTGCCTTATTCGCACAGTGGCGATGGGAAAAGAAAGACGATCGGCAGCGCGACAGAGGGTGGATTGAATTTAGCCGACGAACGATTCGCAGTATACCCGACAGATCAACGCGGCAACCGCGTTCGGATCAAGCGCTACAACCCTCGGTTGCAATTGGCATTTACCGGGCATCTGGTTAGGATGGTCACTGAACAAAATAGTGGAGCTGCCAGTGGATCTTCCGATAGGTGTTTTGATCGTCTACGCCGCCCTGATCGTCTGGGCGGTGTTGCTCTTTCGCGGGTTACGGCAACAGTCGTTTTCAGCCTTCATCAATTTTGGCATCGTGTTTCTGCTGGCGCTGAACATTCGCTACTTCATTGAAGGCGCGCCGGATGCGATCGCGTTCTTCATTGGCATCTACGATGTACTGGACAACCTCGGCGCTTCCGGCAATGCCGCCGCGCTCGCCAGTTGCCCGGACAACGCCTGCACAGTATGGGGTGATCGCTACCAGACTCATCCATCCTGGGGCGTCGCCTTTCACGAACGATTCCTGTCCGAAACCGGCCTGCGCACGTCGCTGCTCTACGGCCACATCGGATTCAACACCCTTGCCTTTGTGCTGATGCATGTGCAGCTTTTGCGCACCGGGGCAGGCCCACACGCCGGTTCGCATCGTCTGCTCGGCCGGCTGACCTTCGGGTTTCTCACGCTGTCTGTCATTTGCGCAAGCTGGCTCGCCTCGCAACACGGACCAGTCGGCGAATATGGTGGCAGCCTGTCAACCTGGGGCTTCTATTCGATGTCGTTGTGCGTTTACTCGTGTGCAGTAATGGGCGTTGTAAAAGCGGTGCGCGGCGACGCCGAGTCTCATCGAATCTGGATGATTCGATTTGCCGGTGCGATGTGGGGGTCGTTCTGGTTGTTCAGAGTCATGCTGTTTGTACTCGGCCCGCTGCTGCGCAACTACGAGGCGGCCGCACTATTGATCTGCATCTGGTTTTCGGCGCCGCTCGGGGTGTTGATCGCTGAGATCGCACGCAGAAAACTGGATCAACGAGCAAGCCAGCCGCAACAACACCAGGCGCCGCTGGCACCTCAGCTCTAACAACAGGCACACACGGTTTTGTACGCCCTGATGGGCGTACAAGCAAAAGGTTGCGGATGGTTTTTTTTAAGTGAAGTACTGCTGCGTGCTCTCAAATACGCTGCCTTCCATTGGATGCTGCTCAACGCTGATTACATCCACCAGTTTTTCCGTCTGCCGAATCAACTGCTGTAGCCGGTCTTCTTCGTTGACCAGCAACCACATGCGGCTGCGATGCGGCGGCCCACCCGGAACCGGACGCACCATCACGCCCTCCAGATTGTAGGCGCGCCGCGCAAACAAACCAGCCACGTGCGACAACACACCCGGGTGATTGTTGACGGTGAGTTTCAGTATCGCAGGATCTGTTACTTTCACGCCGGTGCTCCGGTGATCATGTCTTTGTTGGCACCGCCTGGTGCAACCATCGGAAAGACCATCTCCGTCTCGCTGATCGGAATATTGATCAGACAGGGGCCGTGTTCTTCCAATGCCTGACGAAGTGCTTCATGTGGATCTTCGCACTCGCTCAAATCCACACCCTTAACACCCATTGACGCCGCAGCCATCGGAAAATTGGTGCGTTGCTCAAACTCAACCGCGGATAGATTCTTGCGATAAAACAGCGTCTGCTGCTGACGTACCAGCCCCAGATGATTGTTGTTTAAAATAATGACTTTCAGATCGAGATTGTGCTCAGCGGCGGTGGCGAACTCCTGCAGGTTCATCATCAGGCTGCCATCACCGGAAAAGCAGATGCATTTGCGATCCGGCTGCGCCAGCGCCATGCCGATCGCCGCTGGCAATCCAAAGCCCATGGTGCCAAGCCCGCCGGAACTGATCCACTGCCGCGGTCGCACCATCGGGTAGGCCTGCGCCACCCACATCTGGTGTTGGCCAACATCAGTGGTGACATTGGCGCGCTCATCCAGCATCGATGCGACTGCCTTGATCGCCCCATAGGGACGAAACAAATCATTGTGTCCATCCAGTTGCAGCGGATGTTCACGCTTAAGGTGTTGCACCCGACTTTGCCACTCGGGCCGAGTGGCCGGTTGCAGACGCTCGACGGCCATACGCAGCACGTCACCGACATCTGCTGTAATCGACAATACCGGCTCCAGCACCTTGCCGATTTCACTGCGATCGATATCGACGTGAATGAACTCGGCGTTCGGACAAAACGCCGCTACTTTGCCGGTCGCGCGATCATCGAATCGAACCCCCAGACCCACCAGCAGATCACACTCTTCCAGCACCAGATTGGTGAACGGCGCGCCGTGCATGCCCAGCATACCGAGCGACTGCTTGTGATCAGCCGGCAATACACCCAGCCCCATGAAAGTCTGCACCGCAGGCAGATCGAGTTGTTCGGCAAATTGCCGCAGCGTTTGCGTGGCACCGGCGTAAACAATGCCGCCGCCGATCATCAGTACCGGCTGCTTGGCCGCGGTAATTCGCGCCAGCAGTTCATCGACTTCTTCGCTGACAACAGCGGGATCAGGCAAGCGTGTGCCCGGCGGTGGCAGCGCCTCAACACTGATGATCTCGTTTTGCACATCTTTGGGAATATCGATAGAAACCGGGCCAGGGCGCCCGGACAGGGCGAGCTCGAATGCCTTGGGGATGACCTCGATCAGTTCCTGTGCCGATCGCACCAGCCAGTTGTGCTTGGTAATCGGCAGCATCAGGCCGAAGGTGTCGATCTCCTGAAATGCATCAGTGCCAATCATCGCCTGTGGAACCTGGCCCGTTATCGCGACCAGCGGGATGGAGTCGAGCATTGCATCGGCAACGGCGGTCACCAGATTGGTCGCACCCGGGCCGGAACTGGCAAAACACACCTGTGCCTCGCCGGTGACCCGAGCCATGCCTTGCGCTATAAAGCCGGCGCCCTGTTCATGACGCGCCAGCACGTGACGAATGTTCGATGCACTCAGCGCATCGTAAATGGGCAGGTTGGCGCCACCAGGCACACCGGCGATATGGCTGATGCCCTGCCGTTCAAGCAGTTCAATCAACAACTGTGCGCCAGACAATTCGCGAGCCTGCAGATTCGAAGTTTTGCTGTCGGCGCTGGATGCAACGCTCGATTCACTGCGCGTCGACGGGGCAACGGGGGTATCGGTCTCGTTCATTTTTATCTATTTCTTTGCAAGGCTCAGGGGTCATCAATTGGTTTGTTCAGCCGATGCACGAAGCTGAAAGCTACTGGCAAAAAAAAACCCCTCGACTTTCGCCGAGGGGTTTTTAGAAGTCAGGTTCTAGCAACCGCTACGGCGTTGTGTGTGTGGTCACCACCACAAGCACCACACCCACGACGACACCGCCAGCCACACTCACTGCACCGTCAACGACACACGCAAGCCCGGCGTTAGCAGCCGCGTTTGATACGTGATCGTGTTGATTGATGGAGAGTGGCATGTGTCTGTGTTGACGTTCGTTTCGGTCTCAACTGAAAGCTACTACAGATAATTGCAGGTGGTCAACCCTGTATGGCGATTCGCAGAAAGTGTCGATACAGCACATCGCCTGAACCAACAATCGACACCATAGGCCAAAACAATAATCAGTCGAGCACGAATCCAATAGAGGCTGATGTGCGTCCCTGCCTGATGTCGCGACTGAAGTCTGTGAAAAAGTGCTCCACAATGCGCTGCGCCATGATCGATGCCGTTGCCGATTCAGATTCAATCTTGAGACTGTCTCGATCCAGCAGTGCAAATACCACACTGCCCGCCTCATACATGGCGCCAACGACCATGGCTATGCGTTTGATTTTCGGGTTCTCGGCATCACCGCCCGGGAATGCCAGCACCAGTGTGAATCGCAATACACCTTTGCGCGTGCACTTCATGGCCAGCACCGGATTCAACAACTGATATTCATCGTAGGCTTTAGCCTTACCCGACAGTGGCTCTCGAATCTCTACCCGGTCTGCAGTGACGGCTTCTTCGTCGGGTCGGTGCAGAATTAACGGATCGCTTGGTGCGTCTACGATGCGGGCAACGATCTGGCCGAGATCAACCGCCGCCTGATACAGTTCAGTGCACAGCGCTTTGGTGTCTTCTGCTCTGGTGGCCATCAGTGCGGCCAGTTCTTCGTATTTACTCATCCCAACGTTTCTTCCCTGTTTTACATAGCTTCCCGGTAATGGAGGCTATCGGCCGTTACTTCGGCGCAAACGGCTGCAGTATACCGTCGTATTGCTTGCGGCCCGGCGTTGCATAGCCACCGCGTCGCGAAGTCCGCAGACCGAGCGAGACCATCGCCTCGGCGAGCTTCACCGCACTGGCAACACCGTCGATCACCGGCACGCCAAACTGTTGTTCGAAGGCGCGGGCCAGATCGGTCATACCGGCACAGCCAAGTACAATCGCCTCGGCACGATCCTGTGTCAGTGACAGCTCTATCTCCGCGGCGATGCGATCGCGTGCATCGGAACCTTCGCGCTCAAGATCGAGAACCGGCACATCCGAGGCACGCACGCCCGCACATCTTGCAGCCAGTCCGTAGCGAGCCAGGTTGTGCTCCAGCGCCGGCACCGATCGGGACAGCGTTGTCACCACACCAAACCGGTTCGCCACCATGCTGGCAAAGTGATAGGCCGCCTCGCCGATGCCGACGACCGGCACATCGGTGGCACAACGCGCAGCGTCGAGCCCGGTATCGTCAAAACACGCAAGGACTACCGCATCGGGTGAGTCGGCGGCGAGAATCTCGCCCAGCAAACCGGGCACTGCAAATGCCTCGTCATAGTACCCCTCGATGCTGACCGGCCCCATCGGCGGTTGGGTGGCGACGATCTCGCTGCCCGGTGCTGCCATCGCGCGTGCGGTAGCAGCAATTTTTTGCGTCATGCTCGACGTCGTATTGGGATTGATTACCAGAATGCGCATCGGCCGCTCGCGTGGGTTGTCGGCGTATCGTCAGGGTCTCGCCGGTCTGACGAGTATACCGGGTGGTGATGGACAGACCATGCCCGAGAATCGCCACGTCAGAACAACCACCGCGAACAGCGCGTACAGGTCTGTAATACGGTGGATCAGGTACTATGATGTTCAAAGGCCAAAAACATAGAGTAATTCTTGAGCAACAGCTTCTCAGTCGGCAGGCGGATCATGGAGGGTATCGAGGCGCTGGCCGCGATTTCCGAATGCCCCGACAACCTCACTCGCCGCTCTCTCACGGTCGAGCACAAGCGCGCCAACAATCTGGTGGCAGACTGGATGACAGCCGCCGGCATGCAGGTCAGAACCGACGCCATCGGCAATATCATCGGCCGCTACCCCGGCCAATCGGACGGACCGGCGCTGCTGATGGGCTCGCACCTTGACACCGTGCGCGATGGCGGTCGATTCGATGGCATGCTGGGCGTGCTGGTACCAATTGCCTGCGTGGAACAGCTGCACGCCAATAACGAAAAATTACCGTTCCCGATCGAGATCGTCGGCTTCAGCGATGAAGAAGGCGTGCGTTTTCCCTCGACACTGCTCGGCAGCCGCGCCATTGCCGGCACCCTGCCACAGACGGTGCTGGATGAGACCGACGACTGCGGCATCAGCGTCGCCACCGCGTTGCGCGAGTTTGGCGCCGATCCGGCATCGCTATTTAGCGCGCGCAGAAATCCCGAGGATTTCCTGGGCTTTGTCGAACTGCATATCGAACAGGGCCCGGTGCTGGAACAACAACAGTTGCCAGTCGGCCTGGTCACCGCGATCGCCAGTGCCTCGCGCTACAAGGTGGCGATCACCGGTAAGGCCGGTCATGCCGGCACTGTGCCAATGGGTATGCGTCAGGATGCGCTGTGTGCGGCCGCCGAGTGCATATTGGCTATCGAAAAAATAGCCGCCGGGTTAGCGGATACGGTCGCAACCGTCGGCCAGATAACCGCGCTGCCCGGAGCCGGCAACGTGATCCCTGGCAACGTGCAGTTTCTGATCGATATTCGCGCCCCGCGCGACGATCTGCTGGCCACGGCAGAACAAAACCTGCAGAACGCGCTGGCATCGATAGCAACGAGCCGCCAACTCGATATCGAACCACAACGCTATTACAACGCCAGTGGCGTCAGCTGCGACCAATCGCTCAGCGCACAGTTGAGCCGCGCCATCCAGAACAACGGCTACCCGGTTGTTGAAATGCCCAGCGGCGCCGGGCATGACGCAATGGCGATGGCGGCCATAACGCCCATTGCCATGCTGTTTGTGCGCTGTCTGGACGGCATCAGCCACCACCCGGACGAGTCGATTACACAGCAAGATGCCGACGCCGCCGTCCAGGTGCTGATCAGCTTTCTGCGCGATTTCGATCCGCATGCTAATGGGGCAGGCAAATGAACGGTGGACGGTTACTGATTGCGGTCGGTGGCAATGCCATTCACCCGACCAGACGCCCTGGCACGGTCGCCCAGCAAATCGAGTTTGCAAGAAAAACCGCCGATGCACTGCTGCCTGTGATGCTGCAGAACAATCAACTGATCATCACCCACGGC
Organism: uncultured Granulosicoccaceae bacterium; assembly: GCA_964573105.1. GTDB lineage: Bacteria > Pseudomonadota > Gammaproteobacteria > Granulosicoccales > Granulosicoccaceae > CAKZSB01. The sequence continues at coordinate 116,671 of CAZNIS010000008.1, read as the reverse complement.
AACGGCCCGGTAGTCGGCAAGATCCTGATGCGTCAGGCATTATCCCGCGACACCATACCGCCGATGAGCATGGACGTTTGCGTGGCGCACAGCCAGGGTGGAATCGCCTACCTGTTGATGCAGAGCCTGGAAAACATATTGCGCCAGCATGACAACGATCGTCACGTGGTGTGCCTGCTGACCCAGGTGGAGGTTGATCGCGACGATCCCGCCTTCGATAACCCGACCAAGCCGGTTGGCTTTTTCTACGAGAACGAGGCCGACGCACAGGACATTGCCAGCAAGCTCGGCTGGACCATGCGCGAGGACGCAGGTCGCGGCTGGCGCTATGTGGTGCCGTCTCCAGAACCGCGGCATATTGTCGATATTTCGCTGATCGAGACGATCGCCAACAGCGGCGCGGTGGTGATCGCCGGCGGCGGCGGCGGGATTCCGGTGATACGCCATCCGGACGGCACGCGCGAGGGCGTAGAAGCGGTGATCGACAAAGACCTGAGTTCGGCCCATATGGCGAACGTGCTGGGCATCGAGACACTGATGATCCTGACTGCGGTTGATGGTGTCTACGTGAAGTTTGGCACCCCCGAGCAGCGCCGCCTCGACCACATCCGGCTCGCAGAGTTGCAACAGTTTGAGGCCGAGGGCGAATTCTCGGCCGGCAGCATGGGCCCCAAAGTGGCCGCCGCGATCCGGTTCATCCAGGGCGGTGGCAAGCGCGCGGTGATCGCCCACCTGGATGACGCGCTGGCCGCTATGCAAGGCGACGCCGGCACCCAACTGACCACCTGATTACGTTTCGTTGTACCTGTCACAGTTAGCGCCCGCAAGGCGCATCATCCATACACACAATCGCGACCCTGCTTGCATTATCATGGCAGGGTTGAACCGATAGTCGGAATCTGCGAATGCAAATGCTCTACGAAGACTTAAACCCACCGCTTCGACGGCTGATGGGACCTGGCCCGGTCGATGTCGACCCGCGCGTCCTGAACGCGATGTCGATGCCGATGCTCGGTCAGTTCGACCCGCGATTCACCGAGTACATGAACGAGGTCATGTCGCTGTACCGCTCGATCTTCCAGACCAACAATCACTGGACCCTGATGATCGATGGCACCGCGCGCGCCGGCATTGAGGCGGTGATGGTCTCGATCCTGGAACCGGGCGATAAGGTACTCGTGCCCGTTTTTGGGCGCTTTGGACATCTGCTGACAGAAATCGCCGGTCGCTGCCGGGCGGAAGTCGTCACCATCGAAACCGAATGGGGTACGGTTTTCGATCCACAACAAATCGAAGACGCCATCATTAAACATCGGCCCAAAGTGCTGGCCTGTGTACAGGGCGACACATCCACCACCATGGCGCAACCGCTGCAGGAAGTCGGCAGGATCTGTCGATCACGCGGCGTGCTGTGTTGCGTCGATGCCACCGCCTCGATCACTGGCATGCCGCTGGACACCGACGACTGGCAGCTCGATGCGGTATCGGCAGGCCTGCAAAAGTGCCTGTCTGGTCCGCCAGGTATTGCACCGGTCACCCTCAACGATCGAGTCGCAGAGCTGGTGCAGTCTCGCAAACACGTTGAACAGGGCATTCGTCCAGACGACTACCAGGCCAGTGACGGCGAGATCATTCAGTCCAACTATTTTGATCTGTCGATGATCATGGATTACTGGAGCGAGGCACGGCTCAACCATCACACCGAGGCCACCTCCATGCTTTACGCGGCGCGTGAATGTGCACGCATCGTCTTGCAGGAGGGCTGGCAGGTGCGCTTCGCCCGCCATCGCCAAACCAGCGCCGCACTGTGCGCAGGCCTGACTGCGATGGATCTGCAATTATTCGGCGATCAGTCAAACAAAATGCCCAATGTCACCGGTGTGTATATCCCTGAAAACGTCGTTGGCGACGCGGTGCGCACCGAGATGCTCGATCACTTCGCGATTGAAATCGGCACTTCGTTTGGCCCGCTGCATGGCAAAATCTGGCGCATCGGCACCATGGGTTATGGCTGCCGCAAGGATAACGTGGTCAGTTGCCTGGCTGCACTTGAGACCTGCCTGCGCCGACACGGACATAATGCTCAAGCCGGTGCCGGTGTCGATGCGGCGCTCGCGGTTTACAGCGATCCGGAACAAGATATTTTCGTCGAACCCACTCTGCAGTCCGCCTGAGCCATAACCGCATGTCCGCAAGCGATCTTCTGAAAAATGGTCCCACTGTCGTTGGCGTGGGACTGAAAGGCTTCGTCGATGATCTGAAAGCCCAGGGTGCAGAGGCTGTCGCAGTCGACTGGCGTCCGCCGGCAACGACTGACCCTGCGGTACTCGATGCCAGTGACCGGCTGACTAACGGCCAGCTTGGCAGTCGTGTCGATCGCGCCAATCAGAAGGCGCTGGAAAAAATGCTGGCCGCCGATCCGGTACTCATCGATGTGCGGCCCGCCGGCGAGTTGATCGAATCTCTCGGCGATCACAAGATCCTGCACGCCGGCCCACCGATCGAATGGCCGGACATGTGTGGCCCAATGCAGGGGGCAATCTGCGGAGCCATCGTGCTTGAGGGCTGGGCCAAGGATCTGGCTGCAGCCGAGCGGCTGGCCGAGAGCGGAAAAATCGAATTCGAGCCCAACCATCATCACGCAACGGTCGGGCCGATGACGGGCATGACCACGCAGTCCATGCCGTTGATGGTGGTTGAAAATCGCGCCTTCGGCAATCGTGCCTACTGCGCCATCAATGAAGGCCTTGGCAAGGTCATGCGTTTTGGCGGCAACGATGATTCCGTGCTGGATCGCCTGCGCTGGCTCGAGAGCACACTCGGCCCGCTGATGGCCGATGCACTGTTGGCAAACGAAGGCGTGGGCCTGAAAAATATCATCGCGCGCGGTCTTTCCATGGGCGATGAAATGCACCAGCGCAATGTCGCCTGCACCAGTCTTATCCTGCGCGAACTGGCGCCGGCGATCGCGCGCGTCACCGATGGCGACACAGCATCTGAAGTATTGAAATTCATGGCCGGCAACGATCAGTTCTTTTTGAATATCGCCATGGTGATGGGCAAGTCGATTATGGATCCGGTGCGCGATATCGATCAAAGTTCTGTGGTCACCGCGATGGCGCGCAACGGCACGCGCTTCGGCATTCGCGTCAGCGGTTGTGGCGATCGCTGGTTCGTGGCCGATGTGGAAATGCCACGCGGCCTGTATTTTCCAGGCTTCACAGAAAAAGATGCCAACCCCGACATGGGCGACTCGACGATTGTCGAGACAATCGGACTCGGTGGCTTTGCGATGGCGGCGTCACCGGCAGTGGCCGGATTTGTTGGCGCCGGCAGCGCCGCCGACGCGATCGCCTATACCAACCGGATGATCGAAATCACCGTCGGCCGCAATCCGGAGTGGACCATTCCCGCCATGGAGTTTGCCGGCGTGCCGACCGCAATCGATGTGCGCAGTGTCGTCAACACCGGCATTACGCCGACGATCAATACCGGTATCGCGCATCGCGAACCCGGTATCGGACAAGTTGGCGCCGGCGTAGTCAATGCGCCGCTGTCGTGTTTTGAACAGGCCTGCGTAGCACTTGCGGAGCAATCATCATGAGTGTGATCGTCAACGAAGTGCGCAAGGGCTTCTACCTCGATTCCGTCGCGTTGATGAGAATGTCTGCCGATATTGCCGCATCGGATGGCGTCGACGACGCAGTGATGATGATCGGCACGCCATCGAACAAACAAATCATGGCAGACGCCGGCTTGCTTAACGAAGAAGGCGAGCGCGCCGGTGCTAATGATCTGGTGATCGCCCTGCGCGCCGACAGCGACGGAGATGCCAACCGCGCGATTGCAAAGGCAAAGAAATCACTCGAGGGTGGCACGCTAAAAAGTGCCGGCAACTCGGTGCAGCCGCCAACGCTTGCAAGTGCTTGTGAGCAGTTGCCAGAGGCAAACCTGGCGCTGGTATCAACACCGGGCAGCTATGCCACGCGCGAAGCCAAAGCCGCGTTGCGACAAGGGCTGAATGTAATGATTTTCAGTGACAACGTGAGTCTTGCAGACGAAGTGGAACTGAAACAACAAGCCGAGCGTGACGGGCTGCTGGTCATGGGTCCCGACTGTGGCACCGCAATCATCGGCGGACGCGCACTGGCTTTCGCCAACGCCGTGCCACAAGGCAATACCGCGGTTATTGCAGCTTCCGGCACCGGCCTGCAGGAATTTAGTGTGTTGTTATCCCGAATGGGTGGCGGAATCCGCCATGCCATCGGTGTGGGTGGACGCGACCTTTCCGACGATGTCGGCGCCATCTCTACACTCATGGCCATTGATCTGCTGGCAGCCGATCCACTGGTTGAACAAATCGTACTGATTTCAAAACCACCGGGTCAGGCCACCGCCAGTCGCGTGTTTGACAAACTGGCCGCTTCCGGCAGAGCCGCGATTGCTTGCGTGTTTGGATACGACGCATCATCACTGCCTGCCGAGGTAGCGTATGCAGGCACATTGAAGGGCGCCGCAGAACTAGCCGTCAACGCTGCGCTTCCGGGCAACGATACACCCACTGCGCAATCACTGGCAGCAAAGCTTGCCCCTGCACGCAAGAGTATTTGTGGCCTGTACACCGGCGGCACGCTGTGCACCGAGGCCCAGATCGTCATGCAGCAGGCGGGCCTGTCGGTAACGTCGAATGCGCCAACCCCGGCTGCAGTAGCGGATGCCGCCCATGAAATCATCGACCTTGGCGCCGATGAATACACCGTGGGTAAACCCCACCCGATGATCGAACCGGCAGTTAGAACACCATCACTACAAGCGGCAATGACCAACAACGATGTTGCCGTCGTGCTGATCGATCTGGTGCTGGGCTATGGCGCACACGCCAATCCTGCACAAGTGGTGGCCGAAGCACTAACTGACGCGTCCGTTGAAAGACCGGTTGTAATCGCATCGGTCTGTGGCACAGCCGGCGATCCGCAACCACTGCAAGAACAGATTGCGATACTGCAGGATGCCGGCGTGATCGTTTGTGCGTGCAACGCAGATGCCGCACAACTGGCAACCGATATCGCCCAACTAAAAAGCGCCTAATCTGCGCCGGTGACTGTTCGCACCGTCACGGCAACGCACTGTGGCGCACGCGCGCTGCGTGTGCTGAAAACGGGCCAGGGCGTGGTTCTCGCCCGATTCGACTCCACCGCTTATCTGGAAAACACCGCAGGCGATCTGCTGGCAATAGGCTCGGCCACTATGCCAGCCGGCCCAATCAACCTTTGCATCGATAGCACGAATCTGGTGCTGCCCGCCACCGGGGCGGCATGGCAATACCGGGACAGCTGCCTGGCGGTGGACAATCGCCCGATCGCAATTATCGATGAAACCACAACATGGACGGCTCCGGCTCCTTTTTATCGATCGACCGAAACGCTCGACGCCGGACTGGCATTAACAAAGCCGCTACTATGCCAACGAGGCATAATGGCAAGCCACCGTTCGGTACAGGCACAACTTGCCGAAGGTTGCATTGCACTGAATCACTGGATCGAACATCCAGAGAATCAACAGTTACCCGTGCCCGTCCGTGCGATGATTGGCTGCGGTGAAGGCCTGACACCTGCCGGTGACGATCTGCTTTGTGGCTACCTTGTAGCGCTGCATGCACTCGGACATCCCGCTGCCAACACCATCGCCGACGCGGTCCGACCGAAGCTTGCCACACTGACCAGCCGCATCAGTGCAGCCCACCTTGCTGCCGCCTGCAACGGCGAGGCGGTGCAGCTTCTGCACGATCTGATCAGTGCCATCCTGTGCAACCACATCAATAAGGTGACAAACGCCGCCGCCGCACTGGATCACTACGGTCACAACTCCGGCCACTACGCCGCTGCAGGAGTTTTCCAGGCGTTGACGTGCGTCAGTCAAATTGACTCACAATCGCGCATCCGATCACAAACCGGCTGAGCTGCCACCACTACCATCACAGACAACCCCGCTCTCGTGGAGTCGTCGGTGCCGGAAGTCCTGTTGTGTCTGTCTATTGCCGTTGTCTGTCTGGCGCTGATCAGTAGACGCACCTCTGACAACTGATACACCCATTACTTGGTGTCTGCTGTCGGTTAAACTGGTGTTCTGCCTCTCTAACACCACGCGAGACCAACATGAGCGACGCCGCCCGCCAGCCAATTCCTCTACTGGGCTATTGCGACAGACTCTCCTGTCGGGCCGGCGACACCGTCAATTTCAAGGTCTCGAGCCTGGCCCGTGAGGCCTACAACGCGCGGCTGGTCAGAATCATCAGCGCCGACCCGAACCCCGAAGGCCCCGGCATTCTGGAAGAATCTGTCAGCAGCAGCTTCGAGGGCGAATACCTGTCCCGAGAGCAACCTTTTTATCCCGGCTCCTGTGCCGTCACCAATAGCACGCTGGCACCAGTCAGTGACGATAACGACTGGCTGATCAGCGCCAATATCTGGCCAACGCTGCACAAGGATCAACCACAAGCGATCATCTCATGGGGTAACAAACGCCTCTTCATCGACGCTGGCGGAAAGCTTTGTGGAGCGTTTGCAGACCTGCGCGTCAACACCGAACGCAGGCTGCCAATTCGTCATTGGTACCAGGTGCAGCTGCAATGGTGTGCGGCACAGAAAACCCTGTCGATCAGCTGCAAGCGCTGCAAAGGTACACACCCCGATGACATCGCCGCATCGACCACTGCCCCCAACGGCTTTGCCGCACAATCGACAGCCGCGCTGGTGGTGATCGCAGCCGAGTTCGATGATAACCAGATTGCCCGCCATCACTACAACGGAAAAATAGAATCACCGGCTATCTATGCAGCTGCCGAAGCCTGTGACCAAAAACTGCTTGCGCGATGGGATTTCAGCCTCGAGACACCATCGCTGACCGTGATGGACATTGGACCCAACAAGCTGCACGCGCAGCTTCGCAACATGCCGGCGCGCGCTATGACCGGCAGCAACTGGGACGGCAGTGAAATGAACTGGAACCATGCGCCGGAACAATACGGTGCGATTCACTTTCACGATGATGACATCATCGATTTCGACTGGCAGACCGATTTCAGTTTCACTATCCCAAACGACCTGCCATCCGGCATTTATGCGGCAAGAATCTCGACGGCCGGGCACGAAGATTCAATGACATTTTTCGTGTGCCCGCCAGCCGGTAAAACCACGGCTCGACTCGCTGTGTTGATTTCAACCTACACCTATTCGGTTTATGGCAACCACGCGCGACCAGATTTTATCCCCGAGTGGAAAAAACGCTTTGCCGGCTGGAATGCCTATCCATGGAACCCGGCAGAGTACCGGGAGTATGGCCTATCGACCTATAACTTCCATTCCGATGGCTCGGGCATCTGCCACGCATCCCATCGCAGGCCGCTGTTTAACCTTAAATCCGGATACCTGACTTTCGGCTACGGGCCTGGCTCCGGGCTGCGCCACTTGCAGGCCGATACCCACCTGATCGCCTGGCTGCACGCCAAAGGCATCGACTACGATATCGTCACCGACGACGAGTTGCACGCTAAAGGCGTGGATTGCATCAGCGGCTATCAGGCATTAACGACGGGCAGCCATCCCGAGTATCACACGCCCGAGAGCCTCGACGCACTGCAACACTATCGCGACAATGGCGGCCACTTTCTCTATTTGGGTGGCAACGGATTTTATTGGCGCGTGGCGCTGCACCAGGAACAGCCGGGCGCGATTGAGATTCGTCGAGCCGAAGGCGGCATTCGCGCCTGGGCGGCGGAACCGGGTGAGTACTATCACGCGTTCGATGGTCAGTACGGCGGCTTGTGGCGTCGCAACGGTCGCCCGCCACAGCAACTGGCCGGCATCGGCTTTTCTGCTCAGGGCCAATTCGAAGGCACCTGGTATCGACGCAGCCCGGCCAGCTACACCGACGCCTACCAGTGGATATTCGATGGAGTGGACGAAGAGGTGATTGGCGATTTCGGTCTTAGTGGTGGCGGGGCTGCCGGCTTTGAGCTCGATCGTGCCGATACGCGACTGGGTACGCCGGAATCGGTCGTCGTGCTCGCAAGTTCAGAGACGGCCAGCGACTCATTTGTGCTGGTGCCCGAAGAGCAGCTGACCCATATCACGACCTGGTCGGGTGAGCCGATTGACGATCTGCTGCGCGCCGACATGGTCTATTTTGATGTGTCGGGTGGAGGCAAGGTATTCGCCACGGGTTCAATTACCTTTTGTGGCAGTCTGCCGCACAATAATTTCGACAATAACATTTCACGGATTGTCGAAAACGTGATCAAGCGCTTTACCGCCTGAGAAGTCATTGGATAAGGGCGGTACGCAACGATACACATCAAAGAACACGCAGCCATGAATCAGACTTCAAAAACCGTCCAGACCATGTGCCCGATGAATTGCCACCCAACCCTGTGTGGTATGAAGGCAACGGTAGACGCCGATCAGACCGTAACCATCGTAGGCGACAAAGACAATCCCGACAGTCGCGGATTTCTGTGCGTCAGAGGTCGCGCCTCGCGGGAAATTATTGGCAACCCCGATCGCATTCTGCACCCGATGATCCGCGATGATCGCAACACTGATCAGTGGCGACAAATCAGCTGGTCCGACGCGATGGACAGGATTTGCGACAAACTTGGCGCCTTAAAGAACGAACAGTTTGGCATCTGGCAGGGTCATGGCGATGCAGCCACCAACTACGGCACGCGCATCGGTGGTCTGCTGGCGCGCCGCTTTGCACATTTATACGGCTGTCAGTGGTGGCACCCGTCAATGATCTGCTGGGGTCTGGGCGGTTTTGGCCTTGGCATCACCGGTTTGCTCGAAGTCAACACCAAAGAAGATATGTCGGCCAATGCCGAATTGATTGTGATGTGGGGTGCCAATCTGGACAGCCAGCCCAACACGGCTCCGCATCTAAAAGCGGCTAAAAAAAGAGGGGTCAAAGTCATTGCAATTGATGTGCGCGAGACTGCGGCCACCGCTCAAGCCGACGAAACCCTGATTATCGCTCCCGGTACCGACGCCGCCCTGGCGCTGGCAATGATCAATCACATCGTACAAAGCCAGTTGCATGACGAATCGTTTATCGAGCAACACACCGTCGGTTTTGCCCAACTGCAAGAGCACATCAGCCAATACACCGTGTCATGGGCTGCCAGTATCACCGGCCTGACTACCGATCAGATCACCTCCCTTGCCGAACAGTACGCGCGCATTAAACCGGCGATGATCGTGCTCGGCGGCAGTTCGATGCACAAAAGCAGCAACGGCTGGATGGGTGCCAGAACAATCGCATGCCTGCCGGCAGTCACCGGTAACGCCGGGCAACCCGGCGGTGGCCTTGGCCCCAGACACGGCTCGCCCAGTCACGGCCAGGGCCTCAACGATCTGCTGCCGCCTGACAGCAATCGATGCGGCAAGCCGATCCCCAATCAGATGTCAGCCATCACCGATGCCATTTGTGATGGCACCGTCAAGGCGCTGCTTTTAAGTGGCACCAATATGATCTCATCGTTTGCCGACACCGTGCGTTTGCGCGAGGGGATGGCGAAGACCGAACTCATCGTGTGTCAGGATCTCTTCTTCAACGACACGATTCGCGAATGCGCCGATATCGTCTTGCCCGCCACCGCCTGGCTGGAACAACTCGGCGCCAAGATGACACATACGCATTTGTACCTGATGGACAAGGCGTGTGAACCGGCCGGCGAGGCCCATACGCTTAGCGCACTGCTGCAGGATCTGGCCGATCGATTGCAGCTTGATGATTATTTTCCCTGGCCTGATGACGAGGGAATGATTGACGCGGTGATTAATCATCCGGCAACGGGTTATGCAAGCGTTGCCAAACTGCGCAACAACCATGGCAGATGCGCACTTGAAATCTCTCACCACGGACATCCTGATCATCGCTACGCCACTCCAAGCGGGAAACTGGAATTTTTTTCCAGCCGCGCCGAGCGCATGGGTTTGCCCGCCATGCCGGAGTACCTGCCCGTGCCACCACAGCGCTCCTACCCGCTGCAGATGCGCCAGGGCCGAACACTGACACACTTTCACAGCTTCTATGACAACGGCCGTGCATTGCCGACACTGGCTCGACTCAACGGGCAGCCGCAATTGTGGATGGCGATTGAAGATGCAAATGACAGAGCCATCGAACAGGCATCCACCGTCAGGATCTATAACCAACGCGGGGAATTTAATGCCACCGTGCAGGTAACCGATAAAATCAAAAGCGGCTGTGTGTGGATACAGGATGGTTGGCAGGGCATCAACCGGCTCACTGACGGCAGCGCTGTTCTGCCGGAGCCCGCGCTAAACCTGTTTCCGTTCAGTGTCGGGCAGGCCAGCTACGATGCACTGGTTGAGGTATGCAAACTGGAAAGCTGATAACTCATGCGCTGTTACACGTGACAGAGAAACGGTACTTTTCCCACAATTTTCGGGTATTACCAATCAGCGGAAATCCTGCCGTTCACCGATAATTATTGTTGTGCGCTATTGATGGCAGGCCATGAATTCAGGGAACAGAATCTGATTGCGAACCAATGCACAGCCTTCGCAGTCCATGAACTTGAAATTTTGTAAAACGTACCAATCTAATTTTGCAGGTAAGCAAGAGAAAGGAAATGACCAACTATAACCAGGGCGCATTTGATCACTGGTACAACTCCGACAGGCTGGCTGAAAGCCGTAGCCGCCTGGCTTCAGACATCAGCACCGGCGACAGAATCCGCCGTGCAACGCGCAGCTCAAACAGCAAAAACAAATGCGGCGTAACCACCCCACGCTGTCTTTACCAGAAAATTACGGGTCATTTACAAAAGGCCTGTGCATGACAATCGGCCGCCCCTACCAAAGAGGCGGCCATTGTTCAAAACCATACTCACGCATCATCTTCCGGAGCTCGGCGCAGCTCCGCGAAGGCGGCCATTTGCCATGGCCGCAACGCAATAATAATACTGCTACCGACTCGATTATTCAGATCGAGACGGCTGTCTTCCGCATTTAATTCAAGAAACTCTGCCGCCAGTTTTTCAATCCTGCGTACCAGAGATACCGCAGACTTCCTGGACAGCATCCCGGTTAGAAAGACCAGCTTCTCGCCTGGCCGGTCAAAATCCGAATCCAGAAAGTCACTCTGAATGTGCTGCTGGAAAAATCGCTGAATTGGCCCGTTGGGCCGCCACTGGAAGTTTCGATCGATCAGCAGCCTTACCCCGCCGTTTGGCCGTACGCTGATCAACTTCAGCTTTTCAAGCACCTCAAGGTGCTGTCGGCACTCGCGCGCCTCGATCTGAAACCGCGCAACTATTTCCTCCGGCGTCCAGTTGTTCATTACCGATACGGCCACTACCAGCAAGCGCAGATTGGCGACCAGCTGCGCCTCCTGCTCCTCAGTTAGTTCCGACACATACTGCACGCGAGCGCGCATCTGCTCGACCAGCTCAGATATCTCGATACCCAGCACGTCGTTGCAGATAGCATCCAGCCGCAGCAGGGTGATGCGGTTGCCGGCGAACATCTGCTTGACGCTCGCCTCAGACAAATTCAGCGCATCGGCCACATCGAAATAAGTCTTGCCGTTGGCTTTTAACGCGTTTTTCAGGGTGTTAACCAGCGCGACAGTTTCAGACATATCAGGCTTTTCCAGTCGGGTATAGTATTTTTAGCCCAACAGGCGTCTATTTGCAAACTGAAGTCTAGTCAGTTGTCATTATTATACTTCCCATCAGCTAGTCGGATCGGCCGACCAGCCACAAACGGGAAACTAACCCATGAATATTCGTCAAACTATCCTATCAATCTTCGCAGGCCTGGCGCTGAGCAGCGCCGCCATTGCCGGCCCCTCATCACAGCACAGCAGCGCGGCCCTCGCGCACTCGGTACAGGGTTCGGCGCATGCCGGTGCCGCAGTCATCAAAGGCACCGCCGCTGTCGCTGCAGTCCCCTTGTTAGTCGTGGGCTCAGCCGGCCAGGCCAGCACAGCCGCGGGTGAAGCCCTGCTTGAGGAAGCCAATCGTCCGCTGGAAATCGGCCATCAGGTGCTGCAAAAGACTCCAACGCCTGCACAGATGATGGATAAGGCTAAAGAGGGCGCTAAACGATGAAATTGCTGGCAAATTTGCTGGCTGCCGCGGCGCTGTTTATAGCGCCGTTTGGCTACGCCGGCGTCGACAGTAGCGCCGCGGGTGCAGAACCCGTGCTCAAGGCTCAGGAAGTCGCTGATTTCTCCAAGCGGGTTGAACAGACTCTGGCCAGTAGTGGCGCGCGGGTGGCGATCATCGCCCGCGCCGGGCGGCCAGGCAAAGACTTGCCGAAAGGCGTTAGCTACACCCACGTGGCATTCGCTGTCTATTCGATGGTGACGCTCTCAAATGGCGACCAGCAGCCCGGCTATGCGATCTATAACCTCTACCAGAACGCTGGCAAGCCCCATCGCAGCTCACTGGTGCAGGATTATCCGTTCGATTTCTTCGCCGCGGTACCCGAACTTCGCACGGGCCTGATCATTCCAACGGCGCAGTTGCAGAACCGCCTGCTCGATGTCATCACCAGCGACACCTACGCAAGTTTGCACAATCCGGCCTACTCGCTACTGGCCAATCCGATGAACAACGCGAAGCAAAACTGCACCGAGTTCACGTTGAATGTGCTGCAGTCCGCGATCTACGGCACGGATGACATCGATGAGATAAAGCAGTCATTGCGGGATCACTTCGAGCCTCAACCAATGAAGATCAATCCACTCAAGCTGGCTGCCGGTGCGGCATTGCTAAAAGAGGTGTCGATTGACGATCACCCGGGCCCGATCCGCACCAGCACCTTCACGAGCATCGCTCGCTATCTGGACAAGTACGGGCTGGTTGACGAGATCATCGAGATGGATGCCAGGAGCTGAGATCGTCCGATCAGTCTGTGACTATTCAACGACAATAAAAAAGCCCGCGCGAAGCGGGCTAAAAAGGGTATGACATTACAGGTGCTCCCTGCGTGCTCACCTGCCAGCCTCCTGCCAGCCCAATGAACGTAAATTGTCCCCACTGGTTTGCCGCGGGTATCCTGCCCGGGCGATGCCAGCCACGGCCTGATCGACGCAATCCCTTACGCCTTTGCGAGAATCTGACCCTGCATGAATAATGCGTGCAGGCTGCACAATTTACTGCCGATCATTACCGCCAAAAAACGGTATTTTTACCGTATTTTGTCCGGCGCTTAAATCACACTCAGGTTGATTAATCAATTTTCACACTTCAACGCCCGCTGAATTGTCTCAGCGTCGCTGTTGTCGGCTATTTCGCGCGCATCGATCTCCATCGATTCAGTGACCGCCGCGACGAGCGTTGATTGCCAACTGGCACTCGGTAATACCAGCTCCAGTTTTCCAGCGCACTCACGCAGTCCACCGGCTATGGTCCGCTCGCCGATGCGATGGTTGGAGAAGCCAGCGCGCACGGCCAGTTGTTCGGCCTCTCCATTGTTAAACGACCAGATGCGAAGAATGCCACCGATGTGGGGTGTCTGCACAAACGCAACGTCGTCCACACCGTCGCCGTTGAAATCGGCAATACCGGCCGGGGCAAGCCAGCGATTGGGCCGGCCAATGTAAGGTGTAGCCACGAGCTTGGTAAATTCGTCCTGATCGTTCAGGCCATAGACGGCAAGTGATGCCCCGGCGTCGGCGCGCGTTTCGATCACGATGACGTCATTGCGCCCGTCACCGGTGACGTCTGCAATTCTGGGCGTGACATCCTCGAAGACCGAGTCTTCGTCCAGGATGACACGATACTGGCACGGCTCACCGCCATCGGCACTGGCAGATAGTCCGCCGGCCTCAATCGCGTCGCCGAGAATGGCGTGGCCGTAGCGGCGCGTGGCATCGGTGTACCAGGCGCGAGTGATGCCTTTCCCGGACGCGCTGGCGACAGTCGCATCGGGCGGCCCGCTCGCAATATCACAGTCAGCGCGGGCGTAAGGCGCTTGCAACACCAGACCCAACGCTGTCAGCAGAAAAGAATATTTCATTGTCTTCGCGAGCAAACTCTACCCCTTGAAATGGCTTGATAAATACTGGTACGTGTCCTGGTACATGGCCCGCAGGCCGTTTGCTTGGACCTCACTGCGGCGAGTCAGTTCCCGCACGGGTCACGCATCACCTTGCTGCAGTCGCTGTCCAATCTGTAGCAGTGACTGCGCCTGCTCCAGATGCAGCCTTTCAACCATTTCGCCATCCAGATTGATGACATTGCGTTGCCGGTTATCTTCGCGCTCAAAAGCCTCGACGATGCGCGTGGCGCGCTGCAGTTGCTCCGCGGACGGGGCAAAGACCTCATTGGCGATCGGCACCTGTGATGGATGAATCAGCGTTTTGCCATCGAACCCCATGTCGGCCGCCTGTTGTGTCTCGCGCGTGAATCCGTCGATGTCGGCAAATTGATTCCAGACACCATCCAGTACGCTCAATTCGTATCGTCTGGCTACCAGCACAGTTTGCATCAGCCACGGCACAAGATAACGCCGGTCTGACGCCATCGACACGCCCGTCTCGCGCGCAATGTCATTTGTTCCTATCACCAGACACTGCAAGCGGTGGTCAATGGCTATGCCGGCTTTGGCAATCGAACTCAATTCCATCAAGCCAGCGCTAGTCTCAATCATGAACCAGCTGCGCAAGGTGGTGTTAAGTCCTGCCGCGCGTGCATCGCTGGCAAAAGTCTCTACTGCTTCGACAGACGATACCTTTGGCAACAGCACGAGATCAGGCTGACACTGGGCAACCGTTTCCAGATCTAGCTGATAGTCGTTCGAACCAATCTCATTGACACGCACGGCTGTGGTGCTCGAGCCAAACCCTCCACTGGCAAATCCCGCACACAACGCGCGCCGGGCCGGTACTTTCTCATCTATACCGACGGCGTCTTCAAGATCAAAAATGATGCAGTCGGTGTCGATGGTTCTCGACTTTTCAATCGCCCGGCTATTGCTGCAAGGTAAATAGAGCGCAGATCGAAAGATATTCATGGGTTACACCGTTTTCATGGGTTGCGACGCAATATACCTGAAACACTCATTCCCGTTGTTTCGCTGCGGGAACCATTCACAAGCGATCGACTCCAACTCAAAACGAATGACACGCCGGATTGAAGCGATCGTCGGAGGATGCATTGTATGAATGATCGTCGCCGCCAGCCTGCAGCTAAAATGAAATGGGGCCATAATAGTGGCCACCTCAAAACAGTGGCATCACTGGCGCTTGCCAGCGCCACGGCACTCGCCGCCGACAGCATCACGCCCGATGACCACTTCATGATCGAGCGCCCGGCTGAACTAAGCGCCGAGCAGGCAGAGACAATCTACAACGGCATCGCCGAACAGATGCGCGAGGGCTACGCACAATCCCGGTATTCTTCTGCTCGTGACTATCAAAACTGGCAACGATTCAACACCAGCCCATACCTGTCACCCGGTCACGGCAACCGCTTTTTAAACAACTACGGTAATGACCAGGCTACTGACTACTTCAAAATGGCAGACGGCGGCACACTGCCCGCCGGCGCTATCCTCGCGAAGGACAGCTTCACCGTAACAGCGGCTGAAAACGTCTACCCGGGCGCCCTGTTTCTAATGGAGAAACTGCCCGCGGGTACCAATAGCGCCACCGCCGACTGGCGCTATGTGATGCTGCTGCCAGACGGCTCGGTGCTGGGTGATACTACCGGCGCCAACCCGGACAGCATGACTTTTTGTCACGCCTGTCACCTGCAAGCCAAATCCAGCGACTACCTTTTTCTGCTGCCAGACAAGCTGCGCCGCTAGCACTTCCCACAACCGGGCATGAGACATTAGCAACCACATCAGTTAGCATTTCGCCGCTGGCAGCGATCGGGACTGCCAAACCTAACGTGGACAATGCCGCAATATGAACGCACTGGTATACAAGGCGAAAAACGCCCCGCTCGCCTATGAAAACGTCACACTAGCCGACCCTGCCGACGGCCAGGTCCGGGTAAAGCTCAAGGCAGCAGCACTGAATCATCGCGACAACTGGATCACCAAAGGCATGTATCCACACATTCGCGAGAATATCATTCTGGGCTCAGATGGCTGTGGCGAGCACAATGGTCGCGAGGTGATCCTTAATCCCAATCGCCACTGGGGCGACAATCAGCGCTACCCGGCGCCGGAACACCAGATACTTGGTATGCCAGATCATGGCACCTTTTCAGAAGAGATTGTGATAGACGCCGACCGCCTGGTGGAAAAGCCGGCCCACCTGTCTGTACAACAGGCTGCGGCCCTGCCACTGGCTGGCGTGACCGCCTACCGAACCCTGTTCTCGCGTTGCCAACTGCAGAAAGGCGAAAAAGTGTTGATCTCAGGTGTCGGTGGTGGCGTTGCGCTGTTTGCCCTGCAGTTCGCCGTCGCCGCAGGCGCGGAGGCCTGGGTAACCTCAGGCAATCCCGACAAGATTGCCAAAGCGGTTGCATTGGGTGCCAAAGGCGGCGCCATCTATCGTGACGATCAATGGGCACGCGCGTTCCGCAAGGAGGCCGGTGGCTTTGATGTGATCATCGATAGTGCTGGTGGCCCGGGATTCGCCGATCTTGTCAAACTGACCAATCGGGGCGCGCGAATCGGGCTCTACGGCGGCACCTGCGGAGAATGGCAGAAGGTCAGCCCGCAAATTGTGTTTTTCAATCAGCTCGATATCCTGGGCAGCACCATGGGGTCAGATCAGGATTTCAATGACATGGTGCGGTTTGTCGAACAGACAAAGCTTGAGCCTGTCATCGACAGTAGTTATAGCCTGCAGCGGGGCAATGACGCCATTGCCCGTATGGACAAAGGCGAACAGTTCGGCAAAATCGTACTCGATATCGGCTAAAAGGTTACTGCACGCAGCGATCTTGCCAGATGGGCACCCGCAGCGCGACCGAGATCGCGCTGCGGCGGTTTTCAGGTAGTCGAGTTCTTTTTATCTGTTTTCTTTTTCTTTTTGTCGGTCTTTTTCTTCTTGGCCGGCTTTTTCTTATCAGAAGAAGATTTCTTTGAACTCGATGAAGACTTTTTACTGCTTGAAGAAGACTTTTTCTTATCAGCGGTAGACTTGCTCTTCGAGGTGTCGCTTTTCGACTTGCTGGTGGATTTGGCAGACGAGCTGGAGGACTGCTTGCTCGCGGTCGCCGATGGCTTCGCCAACCCGCCTTTGACAGACATATACTTGCGATTTTTCTTGATTAACCCCTCACCCACGCCTTTGACGTTGGCCAGTTCATCGATGCTTTTGAAAGAACCGTTTTTCTTGCGGTAGGCCACAATAGCCTTCGCCTTGACTTCGCCAATGCCCTTCCAGTTCTGAATCATTGTTTCGGCTGTTGCGCGATTGATGTCTACCACTTCCGCGCTGAACGTCATTGCACTGAACAGCAAGGTCGCGACAACAATGCCTAGTCTCAAGACTTTACCCATGTGGGATACTCCTGTTTTGTGAATTCTGCGGATCTGTCACCCATCAGACGACTGCCCGCCAACGGTTAAGATTAGCATTCGCTCGCGATCGCAACCGGGTGTACCTCGCTATCGATCGTAGTGTTTTCAATCTTTTACGCTGATCTTAACGCTGTTAGCACGCTCGACACCCGTTTGCTTCTATCGTGCAATCCGGCGCAGGCATACCCGCTGCCCGTTGCAATCGCTACAATGTGGCCGTCACTAAGCTCCCTGGGCCACTACTGGTATGGCGACCAATCTGGATAAAATCCCCAGCATCGACGGGATGCGACTGGCAGCCCGCAAACGACTGCCCAAAGCCGTGTTCGATTTTATCGATGGTGGCTCCGACGATGAAAACACATTGCAACGCAACCGCCGCGACTTCGCGGATTACCACCTGCAGCCCAATATTCTCAACGATGTATCGAGCTGTTCGCTGCAATCGGGCTTTCTGGGCGCGAGCGCTTCCATGCCGGTGATCATCTCGCCGACCGGGCTTGCCGGTCTCGCCTGGCCAGAGGCAGAGCTCTTGCTCGCCACCGCCGCGAAAGAACACGACATTCCGTTCACACTGGCGGCACTTGGTAGCTGTGACATCGAAGAGGTAGCCGCCGTGGGCCACGCACGCAAATGGTTCCAGTTCTATGTGCTAAAGGATCGCCAGATCACCCTGCAGTTAATCGAGCGCGCAAAGCAATCTGGCTACGAGACACTGGTACTGACCGTTGATACGGCGGTAGTCGGCAAACGTGAGAAAGACGTACATAATGGTTTTACCGTACCGCTAAAGTGGACCCCGCGCACCTGTTGGGACATGATCAGCCACCCGCAGTGGTCACTGGCAACGTTGCGCGCCGGCGTGCCAATGATGCGATCACTGACGCCCTATGCGCAGATGGACACTCGCTCTGCCACGCAGCACGCGACCTGGATCAACGATGCCTTTGACCCTTCGGTCAACTGGGACGACATCAAACTGATTCGCGATGCATGGCCTCACAAACTGCTGATCAAAGGCATACTGCGCACCGATGATGCCGATCGCGCACTGGCAGCCGGTTTCGACGGCATTGTGGTATCCAACCACGGCGGACGCCAGCTCGACGGTGCGCTGTCATCGATACGTGCGCTGGACAAAATCTCGACCCACCTCGATGGCAAACTGCCACTGATCCTCGACAGCGGTGTGCGACGTGGATCAGATGTCGTCAAGGCATTGTGCCTCGGCGCGAGCGCTGTGATGATGGGCCGCCCCACCCTGTACGGTGCGGCAGCTGCGGGCCAGCAAGGTGTCGACAAAGTGCTCAGCCTGATGCGCGAGGAAATCAACCGGACGCTGGCGCTGATGGGCGTGGCCGATATCAACAAGCTTGATCGAAGCTATCTGCTCTACGAGCCACAGCAGAGTGCGATAAACTAACCACTCCGATTTCCTGACTGGCTGCAGCATCATCACTGATTCAAGCCTGCTATACGATCCTCGCGACCCGGCCGTTATGGCTGACCCGTTCCCGGCTTTTCGCCGCCTGCACGAACAGGATCCCGTGCACTGGAGCCCCGTGCTCAAATCATGGGTGGTCACCCGCTACGACGACGTTAAATCTGTGCTGCTGCACGATGCCATGTCAGTGAACAAGCTCAACGCCTTTTACCAGAACCTGCCAGCAGAAGATGCCTCGCGCATGCGCGAGATCATTCACTATCTGAATCTGTGGGTCGCGTTTCAGGATCCCCCCGATCACACCCGCATGAGAATGATCATGCGCAAAGCCTTCATGGCATCGACCTACAACAATATGGATGGCGCCATTGGTGAGATCGTGACATCCCTGCTGGATGGCTTGCACAATCACACCGAGATAGACTTTATCGCCGACTACGCGCTACTGGTACCCGCCTACGTCATCATGGATCTACTGGGCCTGCCACGCGAACAATTGCCGGATATCAAACGCTGGGCAGATGATATGGCGGTGTTCATTGGTGGGGCGCGCAACGCTGCCGACAAATACCAGCGTGCACAAAGCGGCTGTCGCCACATGGCTGATTGCTTTCGCACACAAATCAATACCATTCGTGAACAAGGCGGCGAGGGCTTTTTGCCGGACCTGATTAACGCAGAGTTCGAGGGCGACCAACTGAGCGATGATGAATTGATCGCCACCTGCATACTGGTATTGTTTGCAGGCCATGAAACCACCACCAACCTGATTGGCAATTCAATGCTCACCCTGTTGCGCCAACCGGCAGTTTTCAGCGAGTATAAAAACAGCACGGCAACCAACAATCTCGCCTGCGAAGAACTCATGCGTTACGACGGCCCAAGCAACGCCGTGGTACGTTCGGTCACGCGCGATCACGAACTGGGGTATAAACTGCTTCGCAAGGATGATCGCGTCTACACCCTGCTAAATGCCGCCAATCGGGATCCACTCGCCTTCAACGATCCCGATACTATCAATCTGCAACGCAAACCAAATCGGCATCTGGTGTTTGGCACCGGCATTCATTCATGTCTGGGTGTGCAACTGGCAAGACAGGAGGGTCGCATCGCCTTGCGTGCCTTTTGCGATCGATTCCCAAACGCATCGCTCATCGATGGCAAGCCGCCGGTCTGGCAGGATGCGATGGTCCCGCGCGGTACCAAATCGTTACCGATTAAACTCGCGTAACACACCATGCAACAGCAAGGGATGAATCCGTGACACAAATCGCGCTCGAAAATACCGGTTCGGTATTGATCGCTCGCATCGGCAATCCGCCGTCGGGCTATATGAACGAGGATACGGCGAACGAATTAGTCGCGCTGCTGGATCGAGTCGAACAGGACGATAATATCCGGGTAGTAGTGCTGACCGGGAGTCTCGATGACGTATTCATTCGTCATTACGATGTCGGCCTGCTGGAGCAGCGCGGACGCCAGATGGCAGACAAGGGCTATACCTTCGATGTCTCCAGGTCTATTCCCGAGTCTCCGTATCTCATCGCCCTGCGTCGAATCGACACCATGCCCAAACCCTTTATCGCTGCGATCAATGGCACGGCGATGGGTGGTGGATTCGAGCTGGCACTGGCCTGCGACATTCGCCTGGTGCAGGATGGCCCATACAACCTTGGCCTGCCGGAAATCAATATCGGCCTGTTGCCCGGTGCCGGCGGCACACAACGTCTGGCCCGATTGATTGGCGAATCAAAAGCACTGGAACTGATCATGCAAGGCGCCACATTTTCACCACGCGAAGCGGCGGCCATGGGCATTGCTTCGCGTTGTGTTGAAGGCGATGTGCTGCCAGCTGCGATCGAGATGGCGGTTGAACTGGCCAGCAAACATCCGCGCGCGCTGGCACACATAAAGTACCTGATCAAAGGCAGCACACAACGCAATATCAATGAAGGTCTGGCGGATGAGCGCACGCTGTTTTGCGATCTGATGGTCGACCCTGACAGCATTGAACTTATGTCTGCCATGAATAGTGGAAAAATTGATATCACCACCCGGAGACACTCATGAGCACCGACATCGTGCTGACAGCCGGCGTGCGAACACCGCTGGGCAACTACGGCGGATCGATGAAAGGTGTCGAGCTGACCGACATGGCCGCTCACGCCGCACGCGCCAGCATTGCCAAATCCGGCATACCGGCCGATCAATTTGATCATATGGTTTTTACCACTACCGTACCAACCGATCGCGACACGCTGTTTGCCGCGCGCGTGGTCGGTGTTAAGTCCGGCATCCCCGAGTCAGCCGGCGCACTGCATGTGGTGCGCGCCTGTGCATCCGGCCTGCAAGCCATTCTGTCTGCCGCACAACAAATCGAGGGCGGTCACTCACAGCTTGCCATTGCCGGCGGCGCCGAGTGCTATTCCCGCGCGCCACACGCGGTAACAAAAGCGCGCTGGGGTGTGGGTCGCGGCGGCATGGAGCTGGAAGACATGCTCGAATGGGCCTACCGCTGTCCGTTCAGCCTGGAATACATGGGTGAGACGGCAGAGAATCTGGCAGAGGAGTATCAATATCAGCGCGAGCCAATGGACGAATGGGCAGCGATGAGCCAGCGCCGCGCCATCGATGCGATCGACAGCGGATTTCTGGCGCGCCAGATCACACCCATCGATGTGCCCGACGGCAAAAAAACCAGACGCTTCGAGCAGGACGAATCCGTACGCCACGACGCCACGCTTGAAAAACTCGCCCGCCTGCGACCCGCATTTCGCGAAGGTGGGAAAGTCACCGCGGGCAACTCCTCCGGTGTAACCGACGGCGCCGGATTTATCGTTGTTGGTGAGCGCAGTTTAATTGAATCACAGGGCGGCACACCCGAAGCCAAAATTATCGACTGGCACGTCGTTGGCGTACCGCCGCGAATAATGGGCCATGGCCCGGTGCCGGCGATTCAGGGTCTACTGGACAAAACCGGATTGTCGGTCAGCGATATCGACTACTTCGAAATCAACGAAGCTTTTGCCGTGGTCAATCTGCACGCCGAAAAACAACTCGGCATCCCCAGAGACATTCACAATCTGTACGGTGGCGGCATCTCCGTTGGCCATCCACCGGGCCTGACTGGCGTGCGCATGTGTATGACTGCCATGGAACACCTGAAACAATCCGGCGGGAAACGGGCCATATTGTCGATGTGTCTGGGCGCAGGGCAAGGCATGGCGATGTTGATTGAGCGAGTCGACCATTGACACAACGCGAGCTGCCAGCACTGATCGATGGCTTGCCCGCACAGCGTGCCGCCGAGTCACTCGCCGCCCGCGCAGCAACTGTATACGACGCATTCGCAGACATCGCCAAACACTATCCACAACTGCCGTTTTTGTGCATCCCGGCAAGAGCAGAACGCCCGTATCACCCGGAAGGTATTGAGCTGACCTACGGTGATGCACTGGCGCAAATAGATAGTCAGGCAGAAAAACTCAAAAGCAGCGGCTATACAGCCGGCAGACGCGTCGCCCTGATGCTGGACAACCGGCCAGAACATTTCATCACTCAGCTTGCGCTCTACAAACTGGGCGCGACACAGGTGCCGGTCAACCCGGAGTATCTTGATCACGAGCTTAGCTACCTGCTGGAACATTCTGAAGCCGACATCGCGCTTGGCCTTGATCACAACATCGAACAACTGGCGCGCGTGGCCAAACCGCTTAACATTTCCGCTGTCCTGCACGCTGACGCCTATCCCGCCGCCATCGGTGAACCTCGCGAATCGGTTACCGGGAGAGCAGCAGAAGCCGCAATCATCTATACATCGGGAACAACGGGTCGACCCAAAGGCTGCGTGATCGATCAGGAATATCATTTTTCATCCGCCATCGCTTATGCAAGTCTTGGCGGCAGACTGGCGCTGGCCCACCGCACCGATCGAATATACGTACCGCTGCCGGTGTATCACATCAACGCCGGTATCAATACCCTGACCACCGTTATCCTGACCGGCAACTGCCTGATCCTGCCCGATCGGTTTCATCCGGATAGCTGGTGGCAGGACATCGTCTCCACCCGCGCCACCGCAATGCACTATCTGGGCATCATCCCACCAATACTGCTAAAGCAGCAGCCAAGCGCACTCGATAGTCAACACACCTTGAGATTTGGTCTTGGCGCCGGCATCGATCCACAGCTCCACCAACCGTTCGAAGAACGCTTTGGAGTACCGATGGTAGAAGTCTGGGGCATGACAGAGACTGGCCGTTTCATTGGCGACTGTCACGAACCACGACAAATACACACCCGTGCGTTCGGGAAAATCGGTGACATACTCGAAGCCCGTGTCGCCGACGACGACGGCAACCCCGTACCCGCCGACACACCGGGTGAGCTACTCGTGCGCACACGCGGTGACAATCCCCGCCACGGCTTCTTCAGAGAGTATCTGAAAGACGAAGCCGCTACTCGCGCCGCTTGGGCCGACAACTGGTTTCACACCGGAGATGTCGTCACGCAGCAGGCTGATGGCATGCTGCACTTTGTCGAACGACGCAAAAACATCATTCGACGATCCGGTGAAAACATATCTGCTGTAGAAGTAGAAAATGCACTGATCGATCATGAGGCCATCGACGCCGTCGCCGTTATTGGTGTAGTCGATGAAATGCGCGACGAAGAAGTCATGGCCTGTATCGTCGCCACAGCCGGTAGCAACACAGACGACTCAACCGCCCGCTCCATCTTCGATCACGGGCGCCAAATGCTCACCTACTACAAACTGCCCGGCTGGATTATCTTCGTCGATAAACTGCCAAAAACCGGCACGCAAAAAGTACAAAAGGGCCTGATATTTCCAGATCACGAAGATCCGAGGCAAGCGGCCGGTGCTATCGACTTACGCCAATTGAAAAAAAGAAAGCATCAGACGTCATAAACCCAAGCATGACGACCAGCAGCACGTAAAAACCTTACAAGGCAACCTGAAGTATGGTATAAGCAACCATATGGCAAATGCAGTTCTAATTTTCCGCGATAAGTTTGTCTATTCGGACGGAGCCATCCGGGAAATGACTATTTGGAAGCTACCGAAGCCGGACACAGAGCGACCACACGGCTTGAAATACAGCTTATTTTACGGCTATCCGGGCGATCGCTTGATTGGCTATCATAACGAAAAAGGCAAAGGCGATCACCGCCATTACGGGCAGAGAGAGGAGAAGTACTCATTCACGTCTGTCGAAAATTTGATGAGCGATTTCGAATCGGACATAAAAAGACTGAGGGAAGAACTCACATGAGCAAACAGAAAATCCATATCGGAATTGAAGAAGCCAACGCAGGGTTCAAGCGATTTTCCGAAGCCTGGAAATCAGCGGAAAACAAATCATCAGATGAACCGGAGGTTCACCTCAATTTCGAGAACCTGGAAGATCTAGCCAGGCTGTTAACAACAAAACGACTGGAACTGTTACGAACCTTGCGTCGTGAAGGCCCACTTAGCGTTAAAGCGTTAGCCAAAATTTTGAACCGCGACTACAAGAATGTACATACTGATACCGCAATGCTTGAACAGGCCGAATTAATTCAACGCAATGAAGAAGGACAGATTCATTCTCCCTGGGATGTTATCGATGCACAAGTCCGGCTTGTCGCTTAAGTGAGTCAGACCACCGAGATTATTAGGTGTACAACAAACACCGATATCTGAGACACACATTGATTGAGGCCTGCTATTTAGCCACAAAAACATTTCAGCTGATGTCCAAATAGCGCTTCGCACCATAACCACAGCAAAGAAACATCCAATGAAACGCGTCATCTTCCACCAACACGGCACACCGCAAGATGTTATCGAACTGCTGGAAGAGCCCGATCCCATCCCCGGCCCCAGTGAAGTCCGGGTCAGAAACCAGGTGATGACAATCAACCCGGCCGACCTGCTCACCATCGAAGGGCGCTATGGCCACGAGCCGATCACCCTGCCCTGCACCCCTGGCACCGGTGCCTATGGCATCGTCGATGCGGTTGGAGATGGCGTCAAACGACTGAGCGTTGGCGATGCCGTACTGCCGGTGGGCAGCGGCGGCTTATGGTCAGACACCGTCATTCTGCACGAACGCATGGCCCCTAAAGCACCGGCCAATACCGACCCGGAACAGGCGGCAATGATGCGCGCCAATCCCGGTACCGCCTACCTGATGTTAACCGATCTTGTCGCACTCAATCCGGGAGACTGGGTGATACAAAACGCCGCCAATTCCAGTGTCGGCCGACTGGTTATCCGTTTCGCACGCGATCTTGGATTGCATACGATCAATATCGTCAGGCGAGACGATGTAGTATCGGAATTGAAAGCCGAGGGCGCTGATGCAGTTATCGTAGACGATGGATCTGGCGACCTGCCATCACACATCAGTGAGGCGTCGCCACAAGCACCAAAACTCGCACTCGACGCCATAGGCGGCAGCGCAACTGCAGCACTCGCAAGCACGCTGGCGAATCGCGGGCTGTTGGTTGTGTATGGCCTGCTTTCAGGTATCGACAGCACCATCGGCGCACGCGACCTGGTATTTCGCGACATTACCACCAGGGGTTTCTGGCTGGCAGACTGGTACGCCACCGCCGAACCCGATCAAATAAAAAAGCTGCACGGCCTTTTGGCAGAACAACTTGCGGCCGGCAGCATCACCTCCGCTGTTGACGCACGCTATCCGCTGGAAAAAATCAAAGACGCCCTGGCCCATGCCGCACAGGGTGGCCGCAACGGCAAAATAATATTAACCGGAACCCACAATGCGTGAAGTCTACATCATCGGTTCAAGCTGCACAGCATTCGGCAAACGCCCGGACGATAGCTTTAAGTCTCTGGCGCGCGAAGCCTATACCGAATGCCTGGCAGACGCCGAACTGGAAAACGGTGATCTGATCGAACAGGCCTGGTTTGGCAACTGCGGTATGGGCACCTTCGGCCAGCGCAACATCAGAGGTCAGGTCTGCTTCACCCCACTGGTGCAAGATGGCCTCTTCCCCGAGCGCGTCCCGATGATTAATGTCGAAGGCGGCTGTGCCACCGCATCAATGGCGTTTCATGGCGCATGGAAAGACGTCGCCTCCGGCGACATGGAAGCCTCACTTGCGATCGGTGTTGAAAAAACCTACTTCCCCGGCGACCCTAAACTCACCAGCGAGATTTTCGAAGGCGGCATCGACCAGATCGATCCACACGAATGGCACAGCTATTACAGCAAGCGCGCCGAAGAAACCGGAAAACCCTTCGATCCCAATGGCGGAGGCGGCACCGTCTTTATGGATACCTACGCGATGCAGGCGGCCTGGCACATGAAAAAATGGGGCACCACACAGGAACAAATCGCCATCGCCGCATCCAAAAACCACTGGCACGGCTCGATGAACCCCAAAGCCCAATACCAGTTCGAAGTGCCGGTAGAAAAGGCGCTGGCCGATCGTGAAATCTCCTGGCCACTTACCCGCGCCATGTGTGCACCCATCGGCGACGGCGCAGCGGCAGCCCTTTTGGTCTCCAAAGACTTACTTGGCAAACTACCGGCCAGTGTTCAAAAACGCGCGATAAAAATTCGTGCATCCGTTTTAAGTGGCGGCAAATACCGCGATCCATCAGAAGCCGGGCTGAGTCGCGTCGCGGCAAAAAAAGCCTACGACAAATCAGGCCTCACGCCGGCCGACATTAACCTGGTCGAACTACACGACGCCACCTCGTTTTGCGAGATCTTTCAACTGGAGATGCTGGGTTTTGCTGAGGATGGTCAGGGTGGAGTACTGGTTGAGAGTGGTGCCACCACACTGGGTGGTCAACTGCCAGTTAACCTGTCTGGCGGCCTCGTCTCAAAAGGACATCCGGTCGGTGCGACCGGCCTTTCGATGATCCATGAATTGAATACCCAGCTGCGTGGCGAAGCTGGGGCCAGACAAGCAGACAACGCCCACCTCGCACTGGCTGAAAACGGGGGCGGTGTCATCGGATTCGATGAAGCAGCTTGTTCTGTGATCATACTGGAAAAGCGTTAAGCTGCCAGACAGAGCTGTTCAGTCTGTACCCCTGTTCGCCAATCGGAGGAACGATGAGAGTTGGTGTCGAAGTAGGTGGTACGTTTACCGACCTCGTAGTGGTACACGAGGGGTCGATTCGTGTTGCCAAAGTGCCCAGTACACCGGCGGCACCTGATGTTGGCGCACTAAACGCCATTGCAGCAGCGGGGATCGCACTCAATGAGATCTCTGATCTGGTGCATGGCTCCACGGTTGCGACCAACGCCGTGCTGGAACGCAAGGGTGGGCGGATCGCAGTGTTTGTCACTCGCGGTACCCGCGATCTGTTTCATCTGCAGCGCCAGGATCGCACCGCCATCTATGATCTGAACTATCGAAAACCGGACCCGGTCGTTGATCGCGCCGATATCTGTGAGGTGGCTGAGCGACTGGCGCCGGATGGCTCGGTAGTCGACGCGCTGCATGACGGCGATCTTGAGCAAACCGTCCGAGCATTCCTGGCCACGGCAAACTTCGACGCAGTCGCCATTTGCCTGCTGCACAGCTACGCCAACCCCTCGCACGAGCAGCAGGTCGCCAGGGCGATTCGGCGGGTCTCGCCCAACATGCCTGTCACTTGCTCATCTGACGTCTCGCCAGAATTCCGCGAGTACGAGCGCGCCTCGACCACAGCGCTCGCAGCTTTCGTGCAACCCGTGATTGCAGGCTATTTGCAGCGTTTGGAACAGCAACTCGGGCGCGATGGCTTTGCTGGCAACTTCAGCATCATGCAGTCAAATGGTGGGCGAATACCGGCAAAGGGCATGGCGCGCAACGCTATCAGCGGCCTGTTTTCAGGACCGGCAGCCGGTGTGGTCGGGGCGATGAGGACGGCATCGCGGTCGGGCTTCAACAATATCATCACGCTGGATATGGGCGGAACCAGCACGGATGTATCGTTAGTCGCCGAGGCAAACCCGGCATTGAGCCCGCAAACGATGATCGACGGTCTGCCGGTGCGCACGCCGGTGATCGATATCGCAACCGTTGGCGCCGGTGGCGGCTCGATAGCCTGGCTGGACGACGGCGGATTGTTGCGCGTCGGGCCACGTTCGGCCGGTGCACAACCCGGCCCGGCCTGCTATGGACGCGGCGGCAAGCTGCCCACGGTTACCGATGCACATCTGGTACGCGGCACGCTGCAGTCGGAGTCTTTTCTGGGCGGCACTATGTCGGTTGATCAGAACGCCTCAAGTCAGGCGCTGTCCGCGCTCGCAAAGTCGCTTGAACTATCCGAAAGACTGCTGGCCGACAGCGTCATCAGAATCGCCGAGGGGAACATCGTACGCGCCATTCAACAGGTCTCGACAGAACGCGGACTTGATCCACGAGAATTCATTCTGGTGCCCTTCGGTGGCGCGGGACCGCTGCATGCGGCGCGCGTGGCCGAGGAGCTGGGCATCAATACGATTCTTGTACCGCAAAATGCTGGTGTGTTGTCGGCAGCCGGACTGCTGATGTCTGATTACGTCCACTACCAATCTCGCACGCAGCGGCTCACACTCAACGACAACGCCATCGAGCAAATCTACTCCATTCTTACCGAGCTGCGTGACAGCGCGAGCCAACATCTCAGCTCACTCGGCGTTCAGGGAGAATTGCGGTACGAACAAATTCTGGAAATGCGTTATGTCGGCCAGGCATTCGAGCTGTCGGTAACACTGCCGGCCGATCCAGAACAGCCAGGCTGCGAACAAATCCGCAAGCTGTTCCACGATGCACACCATCGCGTATTCGAATTCTCTAAACCACCCGAAGACCCGGTGGAAATCGTCTCCTACCGCGTAGGAGTACACGCGAGCGTCGAGCAGTTTCCGTTTACGCCATTCATGTCATCACGCGGTACCGCGGCTACACGCACTATCAATATTACTGACAATGGCGAATCCATTGATTGCACCGTGTTACCGCGATCAAATGTTGACGACAAAGGAATCACCGGCGCAGCGTTGATTGAGGACGGCACAGCTACGGTCTACGTGCCCACCGGCTGGCGCGGACGCACCGATGAAATCGGCAATCTGATTCTGGAGCGCGACCAGCCATGACACTCTCTGCCGTCGATCACGCCATCATCAACCGTGCACTGGTGGCAGCCACACACGAAATGGGCACCAAACTCGTGCGCTCGGCACATTCACCGATTGTCCGTGAAGCACAGGATTGCTCAGCGGCGATCATGAACGCACGTGGCGAGGTCGTGGCCCAGTCTGAACTCATCGCCATTCAACTCGGCTCGGTTGCCCACACCTTTGCGCCGTGCCTGGCACAGTATCCGATCGAAGACATCACCGAGGGCGATTTTTTCATCAACAACGATCCCTACAGTGGTGGACAGCATATCCCCGACATCTTCCTGTTCACGCCCATATTCTTCGAACAGGTACTTATCGGGTTCAGCGCATCCGTGGTGCACCATATCGATCTGGGCGGTGGCGCACCGGGCCTGAATCCAGACGCCGCCGATGTACACCAGGAAGGCATCATCTTTCCACCCAGCAAATACAATATTGATCGCGACTGGAAAGGTGGCCCGCTTGAACGACTGATCGCCGCCAATGTGCGAATGCCGGATGCAACCATAGGCGATATCAACGCCCAGTTCGCCGCCAATGCTATTGGCGCCAAGCGCATGACGGCATTGGCACAAAAGTACGGCGCCACTGATCTTGGGGATGCGATGGATGAAATGCTCAACTACTCCGAGCGACGAATCCGTGCTGCCATTCGCGATCTTCCGGATGGCATCTACCAGGGTGAGGCCTTCATCGATGACGATGGCCTGGGCAGCGATCCGTTGCCGATCAAAACCCAGGTCAACATCAGCAATGAGAGCATTGCCGTGAGCTTTGACGGCACAAGTGATCAGGTGGGCAGCAACATCAACAACCCGTTTGCCTCCACCTACTCCTCTACCATCGCCTGTCTCAAATCCGTATTGACCGACCCCGACATTCCTTTCAACGATGGCGTATCGCGGGTGATAACGGTGCAAGCACCCTGGGGATCGATTCTCAATCCTCGCCCGCCAGCGCCAGTGCGGGCGCGCCTGTTGCCATCGAACCGATTGTTCAACGCAGTCATGAAGGCACTGGCAGCGGTCGCACCTGACAGAGTCATCGCCGAAGGGTTTGATACCACCACATCGATTTGTCTGAGCCACCTGGATGTCGACGGCTACAACATCTACCTTGAAATACTGGGTGGGGGCTATGGTGCCGGAGTGAATAACGACGGCAGCGATGGCGTCGATTGCCCGTTGTCAAACTGCGCCAACATACCGCTGGAGGCTATCGAAATGGACTATCCGTTTTTACGTGTGGAAACCTACCGCCTGCGCGACGGCACCGCAGGCGCGGGCAAAACCAAAGGCGGTATGGGACTGGAGCGCAGTTATCGAATACTCGACGATGACGTACAATTTGCCACCTACTGCGATCGTTTCAAAAGCGGCGCACGCGGCTTGTTTGGAGGTGCTGACGGCGCGCCTGCAGAATCACTGATCGAACGCGGTGACGAGACAATCCAACTGGGTTCAAAAACAGGCGTAAAGCTATTATCCGGCGATCGTCTGATCTTCCGAACCGGTGGCGGCGGCGGCTACGGTCCGGCCAGTTCATAACCAAGTCAGAACCGAGGACACGTTGATGGGCATACTGGTTTTATACATGGTGAAGTACCACAATGACCAAAAGGCCGGCATGCTCACCAATGCCGAATACCGGGACCGGGCTGAAATTCATCGCAAGGCAATCGCCGACTTCGGTGGCAAGCCGATCGCACAGTACGGCTCCTACGGTGAATACGACATGATCTATATCTACGAGATGCCAAACGATCGGGCGCTGGCAGCCAACCTGCACCTGACCGACTCACTGGGCCTGGCCAAGTATTGCAAAACCATACCCTTGATGGATATGCCCGATTTTGTCGAGTCACTGCGATTGGCAAACGATACGGATACTCTGTACACCGGAGCCGATGGCAAACCCCGAGGCTAAAGTGGTTAATGATTGTTGCAAAATGCTGCCGCCCAACATCGGCGCAAGCGCTCGAAGGTGCCGTACGCCGTTACACGTGCTGATCGGTCTGGTACCTCTCGCGCTTTCATCGTGCAGCAATGCACCAGACAGCAGCAATCACTCAATCGAACCCTTTAGCAGTGATAAGTGCAGCTACTACGCCGAAGGCACAATCACCGAACAAAATCTGTGGTGTCATTGTTGCGTACAGCACGACATCTATTACTGGATGGGCGGTACAGAGCAACAGCGCAGCGAGGCAGACGACACATTCAAACAGTGCATCAAAGACAGCGGAGCACCAGCCAACGCCCAACTGATGTGGCTCGGTGTGCGACTGGGGGGTGGCCCGATCTCAATCGCAGACCACCGCTGGGGATTCGGCTGGCCCGACCATCGTTCGTATCAGGCTTTATCTGACGAGGAACAAAGCATGCTGGCGAAAAAACTGGCTGGACTGGACGAGACGATTACATCCTACTGCAGCACCGGCGCAGACAGGAAAAGCCCGGTTGTTGAGTCGGGCACCCTGAAGAACGCCGATTAGCAGTAGCCCGAAACCTCGCACCAGTGAAGAAGGCCAAACGCGTAAAAAGCAAACTACTCAACGCTTGTCGCTTCTACAACCCGGTTACCAAAAAGGTATATAGATCGATTGTTGCCTCTGTCCCACGGGCGCACTGACACGCTATTCTGCCGGATGAGGATATTGCTTGACTGCCGATATTCAATCGCGCCGCGGTAGTTACCACCGAGCAACACCGTGTTTCTCTCTACCAGTACATCACGCGCGGTCTGAAGTTCGATCCCTGCATCACCGGAATTGTTCTGCAGAATAAGGTTGTCTGCCACCCAGCCACCCACATGCCCCCGGCCAAGCCCCAGTGCGATATTCCGAAAACTATCGACGATGGTATTGTCGTAAATCGAAACATCGGTTGAACCGTTCCATACCAGAATCGCCGGGCCGCTAGTGTAGCGTCCACACTGTATATCGACATCACAGCCACTGCCGTCGCCACGTATGTTGTAGATAAAGTTTCTGGCAATATGCCAATTGTGCGCTTCGTGCAGGTCAACGGCACCGTTGTAATCACCGACCGCGCCCTGATCACTGTAGCCAATGGACGAGCAGGCGACGACCCCGTTGCGGTTACCACCGGAGCTCGCCTTGATGTGCTGTGTGCCAATGTCGCTCAGGTCCAGGTTATAGAGATAGGCCTCATCCGCTCCGGGCAAAATCAGGACAGCGTGATCCCTGATATTACTGATCGTCAGATCGGCGATTGTCGTCCTCTCACCAGAGAGCATAAATCCCTGCCCCCGCGATAGGTAGCCTGAGCCGACAATTTGTACCGCCTCACGGTTGCCGCTGGCCCCACGTACCGTGATGTTGGGTTGCAGATAGATAGTGCGCTGCGTCAATTGATAGACGCCATCCTGCAATAGAATTTCGGTATTCTCAGTCGCGGCCTCAAGTATCTGTTGCCAGTCCTGACTTGCACTCACTACGATTTGGGCCGCGCGGGGTCGATTCAGCACAGACTGATCGATTGCCGGACAGTCTGTAATCAGCTTCTCGTATCCGGTTGGCCAGGTGCTACCTGCCGACTGCACCTCTGGTTCTGACACACAGCCACTGAGCAACACTGCCAATACGAGTAAAAGAACCGTTTTAACCACCGCTACCTCGGAGCATCTACAAAACGAAAGCTTGTATTCAAAAACAGCCACTAATTGCAAACTGTGATG
>CAZNIS010000008.1:61019-83776 GCA_964573105.1 uncultured Granulosicoccaceae bacterium | reverse complement strand
GTAGTTTCTAAGATGCCCGAACGCTGGCAATCTGAAATGAAGCGCATGCGAATTGCCCGGCAGTTTGGCAACAACTCTTTCGCAACAGAGAAACCTGAATATGCGCTTCTCGATAGTCTTGTCAAAGTGCAAATGATAATCGAGAAGTCTCACCCGACAATCATCCATGAAACTCACGAACAGGACATTATCGATCAAGTCTGTACACTGGGCTACTCATCGGAACGTTTGTCCAATTCACCCAACGTACTGTTTCGCAGCAACTGATCGTACGGGTACATGTACCCGGCACAATGACACCATTGCTGTTTAAAAAAAAGTGGCCAACGACAAGCAGCGATTCAAGTAAATATCTGATGTGCTGCGTTATCTATAGTGCCAACAAAAAAACAGGAGCGGCAACGCTATGTCACCGCCCTGTTGTCAGACATTAATTGGCCTTACTGGCGAATGTATCGATTGCCGACGTTGAAGTTCAGCATATTCGGAACATTCTGCGCTGACCCGCACGCGTCGTCAGAGCGCTTGTCAAGACAAGTGCCAATGACCAGCTCACCGTCGACCACACCCCAGATATCCTCAAACACCAATCCGATTTCACTCAGCGCCGGCGGAGAAGGCAAACCGGAGCCAATCACAATGTCATCCAGTCTGGAGTCTGCGAGTTCACTCCTGACGCGCAGTGCCGGTTGCCCGAAAACTGTGGTTACCGGAGCCCCGTAGCTGACTTCCCAGGTATTGATACGTGTGGCGTAAAAACCATTGTCGGTGCATTCATTATTGGCAAAATACCGCACGGTCTCGATCAGGTGCTGCTCGTTAAACTCGCGCCACTGTACTTGGCCGTTGAAACACGCGGCGTGCCAGATATGCATCAATCCCTCGGCGCTCGCGGCATCGGCACGCTGGCCAACCGGCATGGCACTTGATGCATCGAGCAGATCCATAGGCCGATCTTCCGGTGTGGTCGCAAAACTCTGCCCTAACCTGACACCGCCCTGATCTATCGCGGCGATATCATACAGGCGGGTGCCGATGGGAAAGTTACCGTCGCCCTCTTCAATCGAGTGCTGTAGCACCTCGAACATCAGACCATAGACCGGCGTTCCATCATTGGCGGTCAGAGGCTCCTGCACCGTGTAGCTATTCAATGGCAGCGTGCGATTAACGCTCAATGGTCGACTGACACAGTCGGGTTCTTCGTAGAGCCAGGTGTCATAGGTGGTGAGGCCGTTGGCAAACACTTCTACAAACTCGGTGGTAAAAAACCCCGCGTCACCCGGTACACATCCATAGCTTCGAACGCCTTCCAGCATCGCGTCAAATCCACCCGGTGCCTCAGGTTGGGTATCGCCTGGCCGACAACTCGCAACACCATTCCAGCCCCAGCCGTCGCCATCTGTGTCGATGCAGGCACCCGTCATTGGCACATGGTCCGCGATTCTGCAGGATGCGCTGCCATCCCATCCCCAGCCGTCGCCATCTTCGTCCACACAGGCCGATGGCTCTGTCACGATGCAAGAAGCCACACCATTCCAGCCGTAGCCATCGCCATCATTGTCTACACACGCACCAGCGGCAGGGACAAATCCAGGTATGCGACATGATGCGGCGCCATCCCACCCCCAGCCATCGCCATCTTCGTCAACGCATACGGGTTCGGCGCTGCCGCCACCAGTAACGTCCTGGGCCATAGACGCAGGTGATAGCCATAGAAAACCCATGACGCAACTGCCGTAAAAAATCGCTTTCTTCATTTCTAGAGACACTATACAACTCCTCTGATTTTACGAATCTCCCTGTCGCCAACGCGTCAGTGTGTTAGCGACAACCACAAAGCTGCAGCACGGTTTTCCTCATGCTAACGACAGCTTCGGGCGGGAAGTCTGAATCCGGGCGCAGTTTCCGGTCAATACCCAGTTTCAGTGATAGAGGAGAGATAAAACCACAAGTCAAAAGCGAAAGGCTTGTTGCATGCAATCTTTCAAGCAGGTCCGGAGTTTATCGACTGCCCGCTGTTAGCCGGCTGCAGGCGAGGTGGAGGTGCGTGCTGCCTTGCGTAGCGATCAGTATTTATACGGATTTTTTATACGGCTGTGAAAGGCTGTTATCGGCCCTCGCGCCGTGCCTCTATCAGATCACGCACCACCACACGTGGCACGCCGAGCGCGCGCAGTGACGTCGAGACCACGTTGTCGATCGAATCCTGTAGCAGAAACTTCCGCTCTCCGTTTTCTTCGACAAACTCAGGCTGGTGCGCATCGATCAGCGAGATCGCCGCACCGCCCAGATTGGTTTTCATGTAGTCGACAGAAGGCTGCACGTTCTCGACGTAGAATTCAAATCGACTGCGCAGCGCCTCAGCATGATCGTCCGCTCGGCCACGCTTGCCGGCGCGCGCACTCATTTCAGCCTTGCTGATTGATAGATGCAAGACCTTCAATACCGGTACATTGACACTGTTGAGATAGTCGAGCAGATGTGCCGCTGCTGCGACAGTTCTGGGATAGCCATCAAGAATAAAAGGGGTGTTGTATCCGTCGACGCCGGTGTCAGAGTCGATCTGTAATATATGATCAATCGCTGCAGAGATCAGATCCTGAGTCCAGCGATTGGGAATCAACAGGCCGCGCACGGTACAAAATTCCAGCCACTCGAGTTGACTGGCATCGCCTTTGTCCGGTTCCGAGGTGCGACCAAAATGGCGTTCCAGTTCCGGCAGGTAACGGCGCACTTTGTCAGACAGCTCGTCCGTTGTGTCGATACAGTCAAACATGCTGACCGAGTTAGACAGGGAGTAGCGCTCAGCCAGCATGGATGCGTAGTCGGCATCATCGCGGGCGAGCTCAACTGTGCTGCGCAATATTCCACCCATCGACAGGTGCCGCTCTGGATCGATCGAGAGCATGTCGCACAGCGCACTGGCCACCTCTCCCTTACCGCAACTTGACGGTCCAGTGAGAATGACCACGCCGGGGCCACGCAACGCGATTTTCTCAACTCTGACCAGTGAGGGGGGCAAATAGGAGGTGCGAGTCATGGGTATAGTCCGAATTGTATTTTTTAGGCGAATCGGTAGCCGGCGAACCACAGCGGATTAAACGCGCATTTTGTTTGTGCAGCGTCTGGCGACCAATCTCCTCACGGTCAATGCCATCGTGCGCGAAAGCGCCCGGACCAGCCTTATTGAATGAAGTACTGGTCCGATCGATATCACGCACGCGCGCAATGGCGCGAACGCTGTCAGCGCTCGGCCAGGGGCCTGAGGGATTCCACAACTATTATATCGGCCCCATGCCCACAGGGCACACCCTGATCGCTACTACATGGCAATCCAGCAACTGATACCAGGCGAGTCCAACCAGCACGGGTGAAGCGGGTTTCGCTCACCTGCGACCTTGCCACAGGCAGCCAAGTAGAGAACGAGGGGGCAACCAGAGGCCAACAAGGGGCACTGTGTTGTCGTGTAGCGACAGATTTGCTAGCGTCTCGTGGCCGAGCGTCCAGTGAGGATGAAACGGGTGAAACGCACGCCAATTGCATCAAAAGATGCCTCACTATCACGGCTGACCGAATGCTCATCTGCGGTACTCGCGCAAACACTGGCCGAAAAAACCTGTCAATCGTTGCATCGGCTGCGAGACACTGGTGATCTGGCTGCCACGTCCGTCGCACGCATCAAAGCAGAGGGCTCAATCTCGCTCATGACCACCACATCTATCATCTACGTCAACCCGCCTGCCACCCCAAGGGGCAAACCTGCTGACGACGAATCCGCCGATCGGACAAAGTAGCCCCGCCATGTCTTTCAAACCACTGGAAGGCCTGCGTGTCATAGACCTGACCCAGGTCCTCGCCGGCCCCTATGCCACCTATCAACTGGCGCTGATGGGTGCCGAGATCATCAAGATCGAGCCACCCGGTGGGGGTGACTGGGCGCGCGCCGGGTTTGCACTGCCCGGGCACGAAGGGCAAAACATGGGCACCGCTTTTTTAACCCAAAACGCCAACAAGCAATCAGTCGCGCTCGATCTCAAGGCGCCAGAAGGCCTTGCGATTTTGAAAAAACTGATCGCCACGGCGGATGTATTCGTCGAGAACTACCGCCCCGGTACCGCCGACCGGCTGGGCCTTTCATTTGACGACGTAAAAGCCATCAACGATACCATTCTGTATTGCTCGATATCTGCCTACGGACAGGACGGCCCGCTGCGCAATCGACCAGCCTACGATCACGTCGTGCAAGCCATGTGCGGCATCATGACCGTAACCGGCACACCCGATACCGCCCCCAACAAAGTGGGCGCGCCCTACATCGATTACGCCACTGGGCTGAATGGCGCATTTGCCATCACAGCCGCACTGCACCAGCAAAAGCTTAGCGGCAAAGCCATGCATATAGATGTGGCGATGCTCGACTCCTCGATGCTGCTGATGTCTTCCATGCTGACGCAGGCACTGTCACTGGGCATGCAACACCAGGCCAGCGGCAATGAGGCGTTCAGTCGCTCGCCATCGTCAGGCACTTTTGATACGGCCGACGGCAAGTTATCGATTGCCGCGAACAACGAGCGACAGTTCCACGATATGTGCAAGGCTATAGATCGCGAGGATATACTCACCGATGTTAAATGGGCCGACCAGGCATCCCGTGCCAACCATCAGGGTGAGCTTCGCGATATTATCAGTAGCACGCTATTGAACAAAACAGCGGGCGAGTGGGAAGAGATATTCTCAAGCCATGCGGTACCCGCCGCCCGCGTGCGCACCATCAATGAAGTTCTAACCGATCCTCAACTGGCAGCGCGCGCACTAATGCACACCATGAAGGTACCGGGCAGTGATCGTGCAGCCCACATGCCAACACTCGGTTTCAAGGTTGATGGCCAAAGCGCCCATCCTGCCAGCCCACCACCAGCGCTTGGGGCAGACACCAGCACAGTACTCGGTGAGCTTGGTATCGATGAATCAGCTATAGCTGATCTCAAACAGCGCGGTATCACGGGCTGACTGGCAGGCCTTGCGTCGATTACACGCTAGTCAAACCGATGATTGGTGTTGCAGTCAATTTTGACCTGTATCTGAAATAAGCCGTTGCAATCCCGATCTTCAGCGACAATGTATTCGGTACACGCACCAGGAATTACAACCACAACACTAGGCCCGATAAGCAGGCAGCGGTGCTCTATCCTGCAATTCAATTGTTTTGCGCAGCATGGTTTCGGTCACCTCGCGCTGCGCCTCTGACACCGAAGGGTCATTATATCGGTTGTGCAATTCGTCGGGATCATCTCTCAGGTCATAGAATTCATCCCAGTCCACACCTTCGCGCAGTGACATTCTATAGCGATCGGTGACGATAGTACGGATGCGCTGCGGGCGATCAAATCCGATCATCGTGCGCTGGCTGTCTTCCTCGACGAGGATGGCCACGGGTGGTTGACTGTCGAACAAATCCCGCCCCTGGATACCGTTGTAGGGTTGAATACCTGCGCGTGCGAGTATGCTGGCGGAGATATCAATTGACGATGCCAGGCCATTGTCTATTTGCGCGCGTCGCCCGGCTGTTGGGTCGGACCAGATAAACGGCACGCGTATCAAGCCCTGGTAGTGCAGCAGCAGTTTCAGCATCAGGCCGTGATCACCCATGTAGTCACCGTGATCGGATGTAAACACCACGATAGTGTTATCAGCCAGGCCCGCCTCTTCGAGACTTTTCATCACCCCGCCGATCGCCTCGTCGATCATCGTGATCATGCCGTAGGTCAGGGCTGTGATCAGCCGCGTCTCGTCTTCGGTGACGGCAAACGGGTTCTGGTTATCTCTGGCGTCGGTGCCGGCGAATAAGGCGTCTTGCATAGCGAGTACTGGCGGCAATGTGCTTTTGCCAAAAGATGCCGGTAATTCGATATCTGCCGGATTGTACATATCCCAGAAACGCCCGGGTGGCGTGAACGGATGGTGCGGATCGGGAAACGACATCTGCAAAAAAAACGGCTGATCGTCGTTGGCTCTGTTGTTGAGCCACTGTTGCGATTGCTCCGCGATCCAGTGTGTAGAATACAATTCCTCCGGTACCGCGGTGCGCCACACCTGCGGGGCCGATGCATAGTTACCGGGCAAGGCATTCTGTGGGCCAACCAGCTGATCGAATTTCGGATCTTGCTGTCGCGCCCACAGTAAATAATCACCACAAGCCTTATCGCCGTGATCAGCGACAACCTGAACGTGTTCAAAACCATAAAAATCGCCATCTATCCGTTCAGCCAGCGGCGTCTGCCAGCGCGGGGCGATCTCCAGATCATAGTCAGGTGTATGGCGGTTGTTTTTCATCGCATCACGCAACGCAGGTGATGGCGCTGTCTTGCCCGCCTGAAGCTCGTATCGATTGGTTGCGGCAAGCCCTGTGAAACTCTGTAAATGCGATTTACCGATCAGGCCGGTGCGGTAACCGGCATCTCGCAGCAGCTCGACAAAGGTTGTGTGATCCCTTGATAGCGGAATGCCATTGTGCCTGGCGCCGTGCACCGAGCACATGCGCCCGGTCATGATCGAGGCACGATTCGGCATGCAGATCGGGTTGGCGACAAAAAATCGATTCCATCGGCAACCAGAGGCCGCAAGCTTATCGATTGCCGGCGTTTTTACCACCGGATTGCCATAACACCCAAGGTGATCAGCGCGTTGCTGATCGGTGATGATAAACAGAAAATTCGGGCGTTTACTCACACGCTGGTTCCGCTGGCGATGGATTGGGAGGACGCTTTGCGTCGATCAAAATAAATCAGCAACAGGCCACCGAGGATGGCCGCACTTTGAATCACCGGATCGATAGCAAGGCATGCGAACGCGAGGACAAACCGCAGCCCGGTCTCAATAGCCGTGAGCTTGCGACGATCAAAACCCGACAATGCGGTCGAAAATAACCAGATGCAAAAACAGGTTCGGGCAACGATCCACACAAAAGCCACGAGGTCGAATTGCTCGACGATCAGAATAGTCGGATAGAAAGCAAACACAAACGGGATGATAAATTTTGCCATGCCCAGTCGAAACGACATCAGCGCCGTCATCAAGGGATTTGCACGGGCAATGGGCGCCGCAGCATAAGCTGCAATCGCCACCGGTGGTGTCAGCGAGGATGCAACGCCGTAATAAAAGACAAACATATGCGCGGTCAGCATCGACACACCCAGCGCCTGGATGGCGGGCCCCATCACCAGGATGATGATCAAATACGCGGGCAAGGTCGGCATCCCCATACCCAGTATCAGCGCGCCTGCCATCGCAACCAACAGCGCTGAAAACAGGCTGTCTCCGCGAATCGCACCAATTACGTTGGCGAGTTTTAATCCCAGGCCGGTCGAATCCAGCGCACCCACCAGAATTCCGATAGCGGCAATGGCAATTAACAGCGAGGCACCGGACTCTGCCCCTTTTAAAAATGACCGCCATAGCCGCGACGGCTCGCGACGCACGTCAGCGTTGATGACCGACAGCACCAGCAGCACGATAACGGCAAAAAAACCGGCCGCAGAAGTCGACAATCCATTGGCAAGCGTAACAATCACAGTCAGGATCGGGCCGACGAACAACACCGAATTGACAACATCCGTGCGGGTAATCTGATCGTCTACTGCCAGCGGTTTCGCCGTGATGTTTTGTCGTCGCGCCTCGACGGTGACGGCGGAAAACAGGCTGAAATAGTAGAACAGTGCCGGCACCAGCGCCGCGACAATAATATTCAGATATCCCACTCCAGTCAGATCTGCCATTACCAGCGCAGCTGCCCCCATGATCGGCGGCATGATCTGACCACCGGATGATGCAGTAGCCTCGATGCCACCGGCAAAAGCGGGGGAAAACCCGCGCTTTTTGATCATCGGGATGGTAAAGGTTCCAGTGCCGACGATATTGGCAACCGTAGAGCCGGACATGGTGCCGAACATCGACGAGGCCAGAATCGCGGCATGGGCAGGGCCACCACGGGTGCGACGGGTTAGCAGAAAGGCAAATTTCAGCAGCGTATCACCAGCCCCTGTCCCCTCCAGTAGCACGCCAAATATAATGAAGATGAACACCGTGCTAAGCACAATGTTAGTGATCGACCCGAACACCCCCTTATTGGTGTTGTACCAGAACGCCTCGGCCACTTCTTTGAGCGAGAATCCACTGTGTGCGAGCAGGCCGGGCAAGTCCTGCCCAAACATCAAATAAAGCACGCCAAACAAACCCACACCAAAAAGCCCCCAGCCCCACAGCCTGCGGCACAACTCGAGAAAGACCACAAGCCCGGCCATCGCAGGCCAGGCATCGCGGTTGGAGACGTCGTAGAGCGCCGTCTCCATCTGTGTTTGCACAAAGTAGAACGACCAAATCGCCCAGAGGCCCGCTACCAGCAGCAGCATATCGATGATCGTCTGGAAGGGCGGCAAGGTGGCGGCTCTGGCGAGGCGCCGCTTGCGCGCGAGCGCCACACCAGCGATCAACGCCAGCGCAAAGCCTGCAGCACGGTGCAGCTTGGGATCGACCAAACCGACCCCGGAGCTATATAACGCGATTAGCCCCAGCGCCGCGCAGGCGACAATCGCCGCGTAGCGAAACAGCGCCGTGTCAGGCAAAGGCTTGTCTGTCATGCCCTGCTGGCGGTTGTCGCAAACTCTCCGGGCGCGCTGCGCCCTAGGGGCGCAACGCCTCTGGAATGTCGATACCGGCTTCCTCATAGTATCGAGCCGCGCCCGGATGCAATGGCACATTTACCGCGGTGAATGCCGTCTCAGGGGTGACCGCCTTCAGAAAAAAAGCAGTGGCATGAACTTCGTCGATGTTTTCCCAGAACGACTTGGTCGCTGCATAGACCGCTTCTTCCGACACCTCAGCCTGAGTACCGACAAACTGGGTAAAGCCAAGCGCGATGATCTTGCCATCGGTCAGCTGACCTTTGTAGATGTCGCCTTCAAACTCCAGCATACCGCGCCCCGGGCGACCAAACAGAGCCTGCATCGCATCACTGCCGACCACCTCCTGTGGTATCGACAGGACCCGAAACTCGCCAGACAAACCAAAGCGCTCAATATTAGACGAGCCGATTTCGGCCGGGCGCACCATCATGTCGACTTTTCCGTCAGCCAGTGCGGTGTAGCCTTCACCCCAGCTCAGACGTACGGCGGTGTAATCCTTGCCACCCTCGTAGCCGGTGATAATCTTGATCAGCGCTTCAGAAGTGGCTGAGGCAGAACCTGCGGGCGGGCCAGTGAAGACTGTCTTGCCCTTGAGATCTTCCCAGCTCTCGATGCCAGAACCGGCCAGTGTCACCGGGTGGTAAGCACCGGCCTTGAAGCCTACGATCGATCGCAGATTCTTTGACAGTTCTGCTGCGCCATCAACGTTCTTGTACATCTTCTTCTGGCCTGCCATCAGGTTCACCAGCGACGGCACCGATGAGAAAAAGTCGATTTCACCCTTGGCCCCTTTCAGCATGGATTTGGTCAACGTCTGTCCGGCATTGACCTGGATCTCGACACCAGCTTTGGCTGCCTGATTCGCAAAGGCGACAAACATTGCGTGCACCGGGTCGCCGGCACCTGCGGTTTCGCCCTTATAGATCTCGGCCGATGTGATTGATGGTGTGAGCGCAGCGGCAGATGCAATGCAAGCCGATGCGATGAAGTGACGAAGTTTGAACATGGATTCCTCGCTGTGCCCGGTTAGATGCCTGCTGATCGTAGCAAAGCCGTATCATTTCGTATAATCAAACAAATGGACCTATTCATACCAATTTGCGATGAAACTTGATCCACGCCACCTGGTGCAATTGTCTGTCATCGTCGAGGAGGGCTCATTCCAGGCCGCCGCCAGCCAGCTCGGTCTGACACAGCCGGCGCTGAGCCGCAATATGCGAACACTGGAGACTCGAGTCGGTACAGAGCTGTTTCAGCGAGATGGTCGGCGATCCATCCCGAACGATCTCGGCCTGCAAATGGCGCGCAACGGGCTGGCGATCCGCCATGCCGAGGCGCAGGCGAGCGCGGCGGCCGATCTGTCTGTCAGTGGGGTGACCGGTGCATTGCGGCTCGGTGCACCGCCTATCGTCGCCGGGCGATTCCTGACTGACGCACTCTCTGAATTTATCCGCACGAATCCATCCTGCACCGTTGAGTTGCGCACCGGTCTGGTACACGAACTTCGCAGCATGCTGGAACGTGGCCAAATTGATCTGGTACTCGGCCCACGCAGCCTTGCAGACCCAAGCAGCGGCCTGGTCTTCGAGCACCTGATCGACGACCGGGTGGGTATTTTGTGCCGCTGCGGACATCCACTGGCGCGCAGGAGGACCATCCGACCGGGCGATCTAGCCAAACGAATCTGGCTCGCTCATTCCAGAGGCAGCCTGCTACGCCAGCAAACCGAAGCGGCACTGATATCACTGGGGTTGTCGGATATACAGATCGGCCTTGAAACCGACTCGATCCGAACGGTTCTGGAAGTGATCGCGCAAACAGACCTGATCACCACAATGCCGCGCGCCACAACGGCCCCCTACCTCGAATCGAGGCTTCGCTTTTTGAAGTTTGACCACCCACAATTTCAACGCCCACTGGGAGCGGTGCGCAGAATCGACACGCTGGTGCCAAAAATCGAGATGCGTTTTCTGAATATGCTGCGACAATAGCCTTTCGACCCCCGCCCCTGTCCACCAGTGGCTGGGACACATCTGCCACCGATCAGGCAGAGCCTCGAAACAGCGTCAATCTCACCACACGGTCAAACCATGTCTTTGCACAATTTCGACCCCGAAGTCTGGCACCCGGTGCGAATACCGGTTAAGGCTGATTCTCGCAGCGGCGACTTCCCGCCTCTGGATACCTTCGTTAGCCGAGAACATGAGGCGATGACTAAATGGTGCGAGAAAAACTGCCGTGGAAGTTGGTTGCCTGTACCTGACGACAATGGCCCAACGGTATTCTGGTTCGAGCAGAACGGTGATGCAATTGCATTTGCGATGGAATGGTTTCCGTACAAGTGTATTTAAGAAGCATCCTTGCGGTGCGATGCATTGAGCAATGATGATACAGCCCGCACACCATCCGCAACCATAATACGATTAGCCGATTCGATGAACGTTCATGACTATCATCTGACACCGCCACATAAATCTGGCAGATGAATCAAATCCCGTATCAACTACCGTGATAGCTCTCTCAAGCCCGACGAGCCGCAGAGACGAAATCCTGCACTTTTGTCCTGCCGGCTTCCATAGCCAAATAAGCTTTCGCATTGATTGGCTTATTGGGGTGAAAATCAATTTTCACGTGATGCAGCCAGCACGCTATAAAACCAATCGATCCAACTCCGAACAGTGCTGCTTGTTTGAGCAGTTTCTCAGGCCAGAGCCCGCTCTCCTCGCCACTGTGCGTGACAAAATGAAAGTCGAGCAAACTCTGCATCGTTTCAAGGTCGGTTAATCCAAGATCCACGCAGTGTGACAAGAATCCCTCAATGCGAGACAGCGCATCGTCGTTCAAATCGAAAGAAAACTCCAAACCAACCTTATCTCCAATCTCATCTCCTATATCCAGATCAAGCGCTACACTATCAAAAAAGCCATTTGTGTTGTCAATAAAGGCAGATAGTTCGTCCAAATTACCTTGATATCCAACGTCTGCGAGAAACCCGGCTAAATGTGCAGGCGGAATTCCCCGGATGCATATTCTGCAAGCGCTCGACCGGCGAGCCAACATCACACCAACCTGAAAGATCCGCGTGTTATCCGGCACTTTATTAAACACCCTCTCAAGGGTCTTCAG
This sequence comes from uncultured Granulosicoccaceae bacterium, assembly GCA_964573105.1. Lineage (GTDB taxonomy): Bacteria > Pseudomonadota > Gammaproteobacteria > Granulosicoccales > Granulosicoccaceae > CAKZSB01. Next base: position 71,969 of record CAZNIS010000008.1, on the reverse strand, counting down.
TCGAGGCCCCGATAAAGCGTCACGGTCCAGGAAGTGAAGTGCCCGCTTGGTGACCTCCAGAACCTCATTTACTGTTGGGTTATGGTCGTACTCCAACCCAAAAAAGAGGCTCGGATCCCACGGCCCGTCAGATCCACCGACATCAAATTCAAGCCAGAGATTATGGATGCCACCGTTTAAATCACTTTTTTCTGATTCCCACGCCTGGCAGAATTTAACAACAGTTTCCCATGGATCTGACTCGACTAGATTGTCAGGTAACTGGACGACAGGATGACTGCCTGCAATGATTGCCGTATGACGCTCTTGCTGAGTCGAGCAAAACAGAAAGTCTGCATCCTTGCGCCCACTCGCCATCGGACACTCTAATCCAAAGAAGGTACTTATCTCTCCGGGCAGATTGTCTGTCAATCGATAAAGTCTTTCCAGGTAATATTCACCAACAATTGCCGGACAAAGTCGTCCCTGCAATATTTTCAAGTAGTCACTCAACCTGAATTGAGATCGAGAACGATTGTCCATCCAAAGACTGCTCCATTGGTCTCGCCTGACACTGTATCGCATCAATCCGCTCTGTTCCAGTTGGCAAACCTTTTCTCAATAAAAAGTATACAGCCGATAAAACCTTGGCGAGATAACCCTATTGATGTAACGGCAAACAGCAATATGGCAATGTTTTTTATATTGCAGTGGTTATTTTCCGTCATTGTCGAGGCGACAGTTCCTCTGATACCTTTTCAACGTCGGCAGGTGATTAATCGCAGACATTGCGCATCCACGCAATGCTCGTGATTTTATTTTATGGATGGAAAGGGCTAACACCCGCCGAGATTTCTGCATACAAGCTCTCTACATCGGCAAAGGAGGCTAATAGCGTGTCAGCACCACAGCTAAGTAAAGAAGATTTCGCGTCGATCGCTCAGCGAACACTTGAAATCAAAGACGAAGTGATGAAAAAGTCGGCAACTAACTCGGCGTTTCGCAAGTCGATGATGTCGAACCCGCAAGCGACCGTGGAACAGGAATACGGCATGGACCCCGGGACGCTCGATGCAGTAAAGATTCTGCCCATCGTTGAAGAGGTTGGATCAATCGTTATACCGATTCCGCCCGATCTCGATGGAGAACTCACAGACGAGGAACTCGAACAGGTTGCAGGGGGAGAGTTTCTAACCGTGGCGATCATCGGCGCTGCCGCAGCTGCGGCGGTCGCCGTAACCCCTGTGGTGGTCCGAGGGGGCATAGCAGTAGCCAGAGAGGGACGACGACAAGGATGGTGGTAGTTCGTACGCACGAATATCGATAACAGGGAACATCAAGGAGACAACATGAACATCGAACAAGCACGGGAACAACTGGGCAATATCAAAAGTGAACTCGCAAACAATTGCCTGCAAAGCAGTGAGTTTCGCGATAGCCTGCTGAAGGATCCTCAAGGCACTATTGAAGATCTGTACGGCCTTGAGAGCGGATCACTCAAGGACATCAATATCCAGATTGTGCAGGAGGAAGTTGGCACCGTCGTTATGCCAATCGCGCCGCAAACCGGCGACATGGAGCTGAGCGACGACCAACTCGAAATGGTCGCAGGCGGCCTCTCGATCCTGCCGGGTGGCTGGCCGCCGAGATGGCCCATTCGGATTCCAACACGTCCAAGATGGCCCGGACTTCCGATTCCCAGGACCCCCTGGTAGCAGTCCGCGGTATCTGGCGATAGTACTGTACGCCGGCACAGATAAATGTGCCGGTTCTCATACGCCCGCAGTCAGATAGATATCCGCGAGTACCAATACTTAGTGGGACAACGACAGCACGATAATCGCAGCAACCGTCTGTGTAGCCGGCTACTCAGCTTCTGTTGGCCCTTAAAGTCGGGAATGATAGACGGCAATAGCAAACCTGGAAGATCATGCAATGAGTATTGATTTGCAAGCGATACATAAACGCCTGGAAGAAATCAAACAGGAGGTGGCACAAGCCTGTATACAGGAACCTGGATTTCGCCAGCAACTTGTACAAGACCCACAGGGCACGCTGGAAAGCCACTACAACCTTCCGCAGGGCGCCCTAAGTTCCATTAACATTCATGTCGTCACCGAAGAGACTGGCATGGTAGTGTTACCCATTCCACCCGATATGTCAGATATGGAACTCAACGACGAACAGTTAGAGGCAGTAGCCGGGGGGTGGTCCTGGGTACCTTTTATCGGCCGCGAACTCAGCGCCATCGATCATATCACCAGAACCCAGAGAACTCAGGGCCAACGGCTGAGGGCCTGGGGCTGACGGCGCCATTTCCTCGAGCTTGCGACAATCTAACTCAAAACACTGCAAACGCGTTAAGCTATTTGCCCCAGCGTAGAACCATCGGTTGCAGCGGCTCTATCAGATCAATCAACTGCTGACGAACCACTGCTGGCAAAGAAGGTATCGGATGGCGGCAAATCGCCGATCCGATCACTCCACCCTCTACCATCGCTTCTTTGCAGGCGCGGAATCCACACTGGCGATTCTCAAAATTAATGATCGGCAGCACCCGGTTATACGCGTCCTGAGCTGCATCGCGATCGCCCGCCAGATGTGACTGTATTACCGGTCGAATCAGATCGGGGATCAGTGCGGAGGTCATACTGCCGGTGGCACCGGCATCCAGATCTGCCAACAACGTGATTCCCTCCTCCCCATCAAACGGGCCATCGATCGCATCGCCGGCCGTCTGCATTAGCGCACGGAGTTTGGCGGCGGTGCCAGCGCTTTCTATCTTGAAGAGCTTCAGCATCTCAATTTCGCGAGCCATTTTCGCCAGAAGATCGACCTGCAGCTCAACACCGGATAAAGGCGCATCCTGCAACATGATAGGTATACCCACATCACCGACACGGGCGAACTGTTCAAACGTTTGCTCCGGGGTGCCCTTTAGCAATGCGCCGTGATACGGTGCCATCATCATAACGATAGCTGCACCCAACTCTTTTGCGATCTTTGCTCGCTCAACCGCGATGTCGGTTGCAAAATGACTGATCGTGACGATGACCGGTACACGATTGGCGACATCCTGCAGGCAGAGCTCTGTCAAGGACTGCCGCTCCGTATCCGAGATCAGAAACTGTTCCGAGTAATTGGCGAGAATGCAAATGCCATCGACGCCCTGATCGATCATGCAGTCCAGTACCCGCTTCATGCCGTGATAATCGACGCTGCAGTCTTCGTTGAACGGCGTGGGCGCAACCGGCCAAATGCCAGAGTAGAGTTTGGACACCAGGTTTCCTCCAGTTCTTTCTTCGATCGATGGCACTTTCAACGGTGCTGGATAGCAAATGCCAACAAGATCAGGCAAACGCTGTCGGTTCCGACCTTGGACATAAAAACGGATCGGCACTGTCGATGATACCCCGATCGCCAAGTGCAGTGCCGCTGCGATCTCGATCCAGCCAGAACGACCACAAAGAATATTGCATAAAGCGCCAAACCGTCCATCAATATTGTATCCTGGCGCAAGAGTTCGGGGCCCGCTAGTGCCTATATCCGAGCTACCGCCGATCCGCTGGGTCGCACGATGTTAGCGTGCAGCGTGAGCGATAAACAATGTTGGTATGCCTAGCGTGCCGCTTCGAACCGTAAAAACTGTTGATCCCGGCTTGCGGCCATCGCGTATCTCGCTAACGTCTATACCGGCATCGACGAGACGACGATGGGCAGCCTCAAGATTCCGGGTAGCCCACGTCAAGCCCCATATTTTGTCCATGCCAGCAATGTCGTGATCCGCGTTGAGGCGGTGGACCACTTCAATGGTACAGTCTCCGGCACGAAAGAACAGAAAGTGTGTTTTCCACTGGGACGCCCTGCGATCCAGCGCCAGCCGAATGCCCAGTCTGGCACCGTAGTTGGCAACACATCGATCGATATTTGGCGTTTGAATCACCAGATGATCGAGAGCACTGACGGTGTCATCAGACCCAGCTACCGGCGCCAACAACGCCTGCGGTTGAACCACGAATGTCTTAACGCCCGACATCACTTCATCGGGAATCCGAAAACGCTGCCATTGCCGTATATCCCCGGAAATCAGATCGGTACTCGTGCTGTTGGTGATGTCACTTGGGCTCAAGCCACGACGTTGAAGAAGGTGATGATCCTGCGTTATCGAATCAGAGCGATAAACCAGTGTCACAATCTTCGCACCATCGACCACCATCGCCCGAAGGCGATTCGCTGTATCCCCTTCCCCGACCGGCGCCAATAGTTCCAGCGCGGTGTTTTGAAACGAAAAAACTGCCGTTTCGCTGCCGCTGTCTCGCGCGCGCCATACCGGTTGCACGCCAAGTAACCTGGCGTAGTCAGCCACTGCTGTTTCAATATCAGGGCATAACAACACGATGTGATCGAGTGCGGTTAGCATCTTGTCGTATCTACGTTTAGTACCTGGCTATAAGTTATTTGCATTGACGAAAGCGGCTTAGCCGTACGATCCACCGAGTACGAGGTTAGGCAGCCACAGCGCGATTTGCGGGAAGGCGATCACCAGTGACAAGCCGAACAGCTGCAGCAGCACAAAGGGTATGATGCCTCGATAAATCTCCTGCATTTTAACCGATGCCGGCGCCACGCCTTTTAAATAGAAGAGTGAAAATCCAAACGGTGGTGTGAGAAAGCTGGTTTGCAGATTCACTGCCATCAAAATCGCAAACCAGTACATCACCTGATCTTGCAAAAATTTCAATTGGACAGCATTGGCGGGCGCGTCCAGGCCCAGATGCGTAGCAAATTCTGGTGCTGTAAGCCTGACGATTGGCGCGAACACCGGGAGGATGATCAATGTAATTTCAAGAAAGTCGAACATAAACCCCATCAGAAATATCATTGTCATCAGCAACAGCAACAATCCCCAGGGTTCCAGCTGCAGCCACTGGATCAGATCGATAATCAGCTCCTCTCCGTTAACCAGGCGAAACACGGTTGAAAATGCGATTGCGCCAGCGAAGATAAAAAAGTACATCGCATTGTTGAGCGCGTTGCGATGGACCACCTGGCTCAGTACCTTGCGATTAAGCGTCCCCCTCACCCAGGCAAGTACAATCGATCCGAAAGCGCCAACGCCGGCGGCTTCGGTGATCGTTGCCCACCCGGCAAATATCGACCCGAGTACCATGCCAATCAAAAACACCGGCGGCACAAAGCCCCGCAGTACTCCACCCAAAAGCGTATTGCCTTCGAGTTTGCCCAGGACGGTTGAGGCGAGGAAAATGCCGAAGAACCCGAGAAGCGTCCAATTGGTATCGCTGTCGAGGCTTGCGCCAAACCAGCAGGCAGCCACAATTGAGAACATGATGGCGGCGGCACGAAACAGCCGAACGGAACTGCCGGGCTCTAACGTGACATCCTCGACCGGCAGCGCCGGCGCCAGTCGCGGCTTGAGCGCACAGACAGTCGCGATGTAGCTAAGATACAACGCGGATAAAAGCAGCCCGGGAACAACAGCGCCCAGAAACATATTTCCGGCCGGCAACGCCAGCATGAAGGCCAGAATTACCAGGATCATCGACGGCGGTATCAATATGCCGAGAGTGGCAGACGCAGCGATGGTGCCTGTCGCAAGCCCCGGATCGTAGCCGCGCGCCAGCATGGTGGGCAATGCCAGCAACGTCATCATCACAACCGAGGCACCCGCAATCCCCGTGGTCGCAGCCATGATCGTGCCCATCAAAGCAACAGAGAGTGCCAGCACACCGGGTAGCCGATGCATCATCACCTGGAGAATGTGCAAAAGATCCTCCGCTACCCGCGATTTTTCCAGCATGGTTCCCATAAACAAAAACAGAGGGATCACAACCAAAGCGTAGTTATGGACAATGCCGATACCGTCAGTGCCACCCCCGCCCCAGATACGACCAATCAACAGAAACATGCTGCTGGGTTCCAGCAGCCCCATCAGGATGGCAATGACGCCAAACACGGTGGCGGTTCCCCCCAATACGAAAGCCACCGGCAGACCACTGAACATGAGAACCATCAGCGCCAAAAACATATAAGCGCCGAGGTAATCGTACAGATGGTCGTACAAAAACAGCCAGAGCTCAGACATAAAAGCTCATTTCAATTCGCCGATGCAATGGCATCGCAGCCGGCACGGTGACTAACAAGGTGACGCAGACCAGCTACCGCCGAAGGCAGTATCGATCAGCACTTCATCTCCCTCAGCTACTTGTACACCACTGGCCAGGGACAGAGGTTCAATATCATCATCCAGACGCCTTACCGCCACGAGATTCCTGCCCCCTGTGGACGCTTCATCTGACGACCACACAGGCATTTGGTTGCGAGTAAATCCCACGCTCAATATCGCATTGGCGCGCAGTCGATACGCCAGTGACACGCCGCGCCCACCCACGAACCCGCCCAAGGCTTTTGGCCGCTGACCGAGCCGTTTGTACAAAACGTCCAGACCGTAGCGCGCCTCACATATCTCCACCGGACAATTGAACGTATCGCCGTGACTGCAGGAGTACATCGCATCCATGCCATCGCGTTCAGACGTTGCTCCCCAGCCGCCCATTTGAGGTTCAACCAGTGTGTAGCGTCTGCCAGTGTCCGGGTGCAGGCCGGCTATAACGGTGCCACAGATACTGGCGAAGTGACCGACCGGCAGGCGCGCGGGCATCGCACGGGACATACATTGCCACAGCAGATCAAACAATCGTATTCGAGTCTCGAAGTAATAGCCCTGCGCAGCCGATGGCCTGGCATCAAAGACTGTATCGGGCGAGGTGATGACACGAAGTGGTACAAACGAACCGGCGTTGGCGTACCGCTCGGGATCACACAGCGCTTTGAATATCATCTGAGCGGCAATGACAGCTCCATCGCGACTGGTATTGTAAGGGCCGGAACGGGTCGATGGGTTGTCGCTGAGATCAACGGTGAAACTGTCACTGGAAATGGTAATCCTGGCGCGCCAGACATCGCCATTGTCCTGTTCTTCTTCAATATCGTAAGTGCCCGCCGCGAGCGTCTGCAATCCAGCGCGAGCGCGAGCCTCACCCTGAACGAAACCTGCCTCAATCGCTTCGTCAAAGCGCGCAATGCCGTATTTATCAATCAGGGAGACAATTTGCGATTCTGCGCGATGGCAAGCCGCCAACTGCGCACGCAAATCACCATGAACCTGATCGGGTAGACGGGAGTTCACCTCGATGATATCAAACACAGCCTGAACCGCTTGCCCGCCATCAACGAGCTTGACGGCCGGCAGACGCAACCCTTCTGCAAAAATCTCGGTCACGTCGGTGGCCATGGATCCGGCTACCTTGCCGCCAATATCCGCCCAGTGGGCAATGGATGCAGTCCACGCGCAACAAACGCCGGCATGAAAAACCGGCTTGGCGATGACGATATCGTTCAGATGCGTTACGCCGCCATATTCGGGATCATTGGTGATGAATACATCGCCGTCGGCCACATCATCGCGGTGCAATTCCACGACCCGTTTCACGGCCTTATCCAGCACACCGACAAACGTGGGAATGCCCGCCCCGGAGCTGACGAGATCGCCGTTGGCATCGGTCACGCCTGTGCCGACATCCAGCACCTCGTAGATGATTGGGCTCATCGCGGTTTTCTTCAGCACCTCGAACATCTCTTCAGCCGCTGCATTCAGGCCAGCCTGAATCACCGAAAGCGTGAAGATGTCATTTTGCACGGGCTGATCTCGCTGAGTCTTGTGTGGATCTTACCAGCTACAGCTCTGTCAGCGAACACAGACAATCAACCCCGAATACAGTACAACTCCACTGAGGGCATCCACACATAAAAAAAGGTATGCCAGCCTTACCGATATCCACTTCAGCGATTGACTGGCAATGTCGTCACTCGGCGATCACGGCAGTACGGCTGGCAGGATCAACCACCTTCTTTCCCACGATGTTCGCATAGGATGGCGGATAATAGCGCGTGTGATAGGAGCGGCTGTTGTAGTAACCCAGTTGCGCACTAACCCATTGATCCAGGCGGCTGGCCAGATCAACCTTGATATCATGAGGAATCTGATCAACACCAGCATTCGGCTCGCGCCCAACAAAACGCGCGCTGATTTTTTTGGTGTCATGGTTAACCAGCAGCTGCCAGTCTCGCTGCACGACACTATATTGGTGAGCGGCCGGTGATTGCGCTACCGAAAAAATATATCGATCAGGGTCTGGATGCAGGATGACATCCTCACCCTGTGAGGCAGGATCTGCCGGCAGATCGAGCAAGCCATAGCTCGTTGGCACGATATCAATCTGTGCCATCGGCGTGTCGATCGTACGGCTTTCATCGACTCCGGTACCAGCAATAATCAGCGGAATACGCAGTACCGTCTCATCGAGTGCGCCGCCATTGCCTAGCAGATGTGCCTGCATGTGAGTGGAGGTATCTGCCGCAATGATGTATAGCGTATTGTCTTTGGAACGTTGCTCGATATGACGAACCAGCTTCGATATATTCTGATCAACGTACAGCAAAGCGTCGTAATACGACTGTTCAACCAGCTCAAACGGCATATCCAGTGTGTTGCCCCTGCGCACCAGGTCAGCTTCGGTTGATTGTTCGGTTAGATGCTTGCGTTCAAAGCTTTCCGGTAGATCAGTAAACGGGTAATGACTGGCCTGATAGTTCAGGTAGATAAAAAAAGGTTGATCGGCCGGCTTACCGTCTATCCAGGCCAGGGCGCGTTCTGTGGTGATCCCGTCCAGTCTGCTTGTACCAAATGTTCTAGAGCCACCGAGCATGAAATTGCTGATGTCAACCTTGTACGCACCGTCCTCGAGCTCTTCCAATTGCCTGGCATTAGTTACGCGACGTCCCTCCTGCTGTACACCCTCGTTACCAGCATGATCAAAAAACTCAAGGTTCGCACTTTGGATGTAGTTATCCATTCTCCCCCAATTGTCATCGCCTGAGGAAAAGCCTGCAGCGCGATACCCAAACTGACTTAGGTGCTCCCAGGGCAACGAACGCGGATAACCCGGATTGGTCGGGTAAAAATGTATATTCTCGGAACGCAGCGGGTACTGGCCCGACAAAGCGGCAATGTCAGCATAGTTAGAGTGACTGGATTGCGCCCAGACATTGCTAAAATAGTAGCCTTCGTTTATCAACGCATCGACACTGGGCATAATGTTGCCACCGCTGCCGTTCACCGCGAGCACATCCGGGTTCATCGACTCAACCAGGATGAAAACAATATTCGGGAAGCGTTCCTTTTCAACATGGCTGGATGGGGCATTCGATGAACCTGCAATCGGTTCGAGATCCATTGTCTGCAACACCGCCGCATCTGTGCTGTTTCGCAGCAGGGTCGCACTGGCAATCTCCGCCACCAGTGAAGAGACTGGCCCGGCAACGCTTTTTAGTTGCAGCGTCTCGGCCTCTTTAATGCGATGGTATCCCGGATCTCTTAGATTGTCCGCATCGCTAGCTCTGTAGAGATCAGGATAGGCGATGGCAGCCGTTGCAAAGATTACACAAGCCAATGCTGCTTGTTTACCCACAATTTGCAACGTACGGCCCAACGCCGAGGTGCTAAATGCCAAAAAACCAAAAACCAACAGCAGCGCTATCGCGTGTAACACAATCCGCAAACTGCTTGACCACACCGCACCCATGCCCGATCCAATACCAATGACCCGCGCACCATCGTGGCGCAACATCTGGAGTCCATACCAGCCAGGAAATTTTTCGAACAACACATAGAACGACCAACTGGCGAGGACAAACACCGCGATCGGCAACACTGCCAGGCAAAAGACGATAATCGTCAGGCTGATACCTGTCAGACGTGAAATTAGAATGGATAACAGGCTCAGCAGTAAAAACACTATCGTGATTGCGAGAAACTCACTACTGTAAATACCTGCCAGCTCGAGCAGTGCTAGATCAGCCGCCCAGAAATCTGTCAGGAAGTAGCTTGCCAGCAGATTCGCGCAGAACAAACCCAACAACAGCAGGCCCACTGACCCACTGGGCCGATGGTACGTATTTTCTTTCGTACTGGACCCTGACATTGGTTCGAGATTTCCGGACTACCGATGCCACCGACCAAGCAAGGAATATGCTGCACGGAGTCACCTTCCGGAATGGTGGACCGGAATCCGAGTTCGGCCACATTATTGTCTTGATTTGTGACAAATGTTCGCCAGTCAAAGTATTGTCACAAGCAACTTAGAGGTGGAGTGCAGGGTACCAACATCTACTTCATTTACTATCAGCGCGGCTCGTCAGCATTGCCCGGTTACTTCGTGAACCATCATTCCAAAAACGTAACCGGTCTCATGTTCCAGGTAGACCCGGACGGGTAGCTAACAGGGGTCCTGTAACATGTCAGGGGCACCAATAGCGCCCCTGACAAGCAGTTTACTGGCAGCTCACTGAGCTACGCTTCTCATCCTCTCACTGTCACTCGCAGGCGTTGAAATCAGTCGACGATAGACCTGTGAGCACTTGCAAGGTCTCGACTACACGCTCCGTTGTGTCACCATCGTTATCCAGGTCACCCCTGTCCGCACTTTCAGACGTCAATGTAGAACCGGATCGAGTGATGATTATCCCCTCTTCTGTCAATGTATCGCAGTTGAACTCGGTGTCCTCGTAATACACGTTGGTGTAGGTTGAGGTGGCAGTCTGTCGTAACACGGAAGTGCCAGAATCTATGATGTAACAATTATCACCGTCGTCGAATTCATCCTGTTGATAATCGTATCCGATGATGCTGCCAGCCTGAGTGATCTCGACGTAAAAGATATCGGTGCCGAGTAAATCATCTTCCTCAGTGGCATCGTACAGGCCTGCGATTGCCGCGAAATTCCCCGATCCCGCAAGCACCGGACAGTTAGCCAGTCCAACCGTACCGCCCGTTGAGCCGTCGGTTGTGCCATCCGTTGTACCGTCCGTCGTGCCGTCGGTCGTGCCGTCGGT
>CAZNIS010000008.1:0-60919 GCA_964573105.1 uncultured Granulosicoccaceae bacterium | reverse complement strand
CGTCGGTTGTGCCATCCGTTGTACCGTCCGTCGTGCCGTCGGTCGTGCCGTCGGTTGTACCATCTGTAGTGCCATCGGTTGTGCCGTCCGTCGTGCCGTCTGTAGTGCCGTCCGTCATGCCATCGGTTGTACCGTCTGTCATTCCGTCTGTGGCACCATCTGTCATTCCATCGTTGCTGCTCCCTGACGAACCGCCACATCCAGCCAGGATCAACGTTGTCAACAGTGTCAGGGCGAATGGTGCAAACGTTTGGCGAGCCATTGATCGTCCCATTGCTTGATTCTTCTTGGGTTGCATTTCCTGCTTCTCTCTTCACTAAAACGAAACTCGACGCTAACACAATAATTGCCGCCCGTCTAAACTGTACAAGCGCGCGTCAGACCGACCCCAATTACCAGAAATTCGCGCCAGCGCGATTAACGTCGGATTAGGCCGATCTCTCGCTCACATAGTGCGGATTTACCACTGACAACACCTGTGGCACAGTGTCGAGCTTTCATGCGACAGGATCAGGCCACATGGATGCACGCGTTGCAATCATTAGCGGTGCCGGGCGGGGTATTGGGCAGGCGGCCTGCCTGAAGCTGGCAAGTGCTGGATGGGCGATTTGTGCTGCGGATATCAACGCCAAAGCCGCACAGGCGACGGTCGATAACATTCAGCAGTCCGGCGGTGGCATGGCGATCGCCGCCACTGCGGACATTGCCAATGAAGCGGCCGTCCAGGCAATGGTGGCGCGGACCATAGAGACATTCGGCCGCATCGACGCCCTGGTTAACGCGGCGGGCGGCTATGGCCAGGCTTTTCGCGCCACCCATGAAACACCACTGGATGAGTGGCAGATGGTGCTGGCATCAAACCTGACCGGCTACTTTTTGTGCGCCAAGCATGTGCTGCCACCGATGATGGCACAGCAGCGCGGCTGTATTATAAATTTTGCTTCCAATGCGGGTCGATCCGTCAGCCCTTTGCTGGGTGCGTCATACACTACAGCGAAAACCGGTGTCATTGGCCTCACTCGGCATTTGGCACACGAGTATGGCCGCTATGGCATCCGCGTCAACACACTTGCACCGGGGCCCGTCGATGGCGAGCGCGTATCCGAGTTGATCGGCACAGACCAAAGTGACACGCAAGACAGCAAGGCTCGACTGGCGGAGCAGATTCCGCTTGGGCGTCTGGCGCATACCGATGACATTGTCGATGTCTTGTCTTTTCTTGTTTCAGATGAATCTCGTTACATGAACGGCGCGATCCTGGACGTCAACGGCGGATATGTACTAGCCTGATCGATTCAAGAATCAGCGACGAGGAGCAGGTTCATGCACCAACTAAGTAAAAGCGATCTGCAACACTATCAACAGCAAGGCTATCTGGTGCCTGACTTCACGTTGTCTGACGACTGGCTGAACCGCCTGCGCGAGGCCACTGCCACTATTGAGCGCGATCAGCCGCAGATCAGTCTGGACTTTGTGCCGAGTCCACACGTACCGAATTACGTTCCAGGTCTCGACCAGTATCACGAATGGCTGGCCTTTTCGCAGATACCCGAAGTGCTCGATATTATCGAGCAACTGATCGGGCCGGATTTTTTAATGTGGGGTTCTGCACTATTTGGCAAACCGGGGTCGCAAGGGAAAGCCACTCCATGGCACCAGGATGGCGAGTACTGGCCGATCAAGCCGCTGGCCAGTGTCACGCTCTGGCTCGCAATCGATGACGCCACGCCAGACAATGGATGCCTGCGCGTATTACCTGGCTCACATCGCGCTCAGCGCATCTATCAACATCGCCGCGACGATAGCGAGGATTTCACGCTAAACCAGGTACTGGACGACGCGGATTGTTCACTGGATGATGCCGTAGACGTTACGCTAAAAGCGGGACAGATCTCCATTCACGACGTCTATCTGATCCACGGCTCGGCAGCCAACAACTCCGGTAGACGCCGCGCCGGCATGACCTATCGCTACATGCCGACCACTTCGCACTTCGATCACGACTGGGCCGCTGAAATGACTCGCACAATGGGTACAACTGATATGTCTCAGCGACCGCTTTTTCTATGCCGGGGTGCTGATCGTTGCGGTTCCAATGATTTGCGACGAGGACATCAGGTATATCCGCAAGCAGAACGATAAGCACCGTGCTGCCTGTCTGCAATGATGTATCGCGAGAGCAGACCAGATAATTTTTTGTCGTTGTATTATCTGATCTATCAATGAGCAGCGATATTTCTCAACTCAGTGTCGAGACTATCTACATCGACTCTCCCTGCGCACTAAGCGAATGGTGTTATTCTGCGCATCTGTTGTCGATTTCATTGTGCTTGAAAGTACCTCAGTAATCGCACGATGCCGGTGCACCTGGTTGCGCGCTGGTGCAATAGCGTATCGTTGCGATTGCTTCAGACATCCATCTGGCCCACGAGATAGCGCGAGTGAATACCCAAATACTATTTACCAGGCGCCCAACGGATGCTGTCACTGCAGACTGTTTCACCGTAGCCGAAAGCGACATACCAAACCTACCGCGTGGCGGGCTGTTGACACGCAATATCTATCTCTCCTGTGATCCCTATATGCGTGGCCGCATGGGCAACGCAAAAAGCTACGCCAGTGCATTCGCGCTCAACAACCCAATACCCGCGCGAGTGGTTGCCCAGGTGCAGCAAAGCGACTGTGAGAATTTTGCCGCCGGGGATTATGTCTGGGGGTTCCTGAATTGGGAGAACTACACCGCGGTCAGCAATCCACAGGCGTTGCGTCGTGTCGATCCCGCACTGGGTCCGCTGTCACATGCTGTCTCGGTGCGCGGTATGCCGGGCTTAACCGCCGAAGTTGGCATGCTGGAATTGGGCGCAGCCAGGCCAGGCGATACCGTTTTTGTATCGGCTGCCAGTGGCGCAGTGGGGTCCGTGGCGGGACAACTCGCAAAGTTGGCCGGAGCACGCGTGGTGGGCAGCGCAGGCAGCGACAGGAAGGTGGATCACCTGCTTCACAATCTCGGTTTTGATGCGGCGTTCAACTACCGCAAAGACGACACAGGTACAGCGTTGGATGAATTCTGCCCAAACGGAATCGACGTCTACTTCGACAACGTTGGCGGCGCCACACTCGAGGCAGCGCTCGCACGAATCAATCCGTTCGCCCGCATTCCGGTATGCGGTCAAATCTCAGCTTACGACGGCGGCGGTTACCCGGTGAGTAACATTGGTGCAGTGGTCGCCGCCAGAGCCACACTCACCGGCTTCATCATCTACGATCACATGCACAAATTCGACAACTTCGTACCGCGCATGGCCGAGCGGCTGCGCTCAGGAAAAGTGCAATATGTTGAAGATATCGTCTCAGGCATCGAGAACACACCCGATGCGTTCATTGGCATGATGCGTGGCGAGAATCTGGGCAAACGGCTGGTAAAGATTGCAAGCGAAAACCAATGAGTGAACCACTACACCACACTTAAATCTCGCGGCAGCTCCGAAAATATCTCAGGACCATCTTCTCGCAAGATCACAATATCCTCCAACCGTAAGCCAAACCGGCCGGGCAGATAAATCCCGGGTTCAATCGAAAACACCATACCCTCCTCCAGCACTGTCTCTGAAACGGAAGTCAGATAGGGTTGCTCGTGGATTTCCACGCCAAGGCCGTGGCCCAGGCGATGCACGAAATACTCACCGTATCCCGAGTCGGCAATCACACCGCGTGCAGCGGCGTCAACGTCTTTGGCTTTGACACCGGGGCGGGCGGCGGCCATTGCAGCCTGCACGGCGGCTTCTACGATTTGGTGCACTTCTTCATAGCCTTCCGGCGGTTCACCGAGTACCGCCATGCGGGTGATATCGCTGGAGTAGCCCTGCATACCACCACCGATATCCATTACCACCGCATCGCCTTGAGCGAGTTTGGTATCGCCTGTGTGGTGGTGCGGGAAGGCGCCGTTGCCGCCTGCGCCGACGATCCAGAAAAGCGGATCGGCACCCTGGCTTGAAAAGGATTCGCGGATTACGCCGGCGACTTCCAGCTCTGTCATACCCGCTTTCATCGCCGCCCAGCCGGTCTGCATGGCTTGGTCTGCGATCAGGGCGTTGGCTTTCAGGCAGCGATATTCGTCATCGTCTTTGCACATGCGCAACGCGCCGACGGTGGTAGCACTGAACTGTCGTTTGGCCTCTGGCAGCGCGTCCTGCACCAGAGCAGCGAAATCGGCGCGCATGGTTTCATCCAGTGCGACGCCTTTGGCGATCATGACCCCCAGATCTTCCAGCAATCGATTAAACGCCTGCTCGGGGCCATCGGCATCGGCCCATTCGAAGAACGGCAGATCGGTAGATTCGCGCGCGCCATCGGCATTGAGTGCCGGCATCAGCATGGCAGCCCCCTTGGCGCTGACGCACAACAGGCACGGTCGTTCGTCTGCGTGCGGATGAAAACCCAGCAGCCACTGCATGTGAGGGCCGGGCCCGACGGCGACCAGATCGACGTTGTTGTCTGACATCCGGTGGCGCAGGCGTTCCAGACGTTGCTGTGTTTTGCTCATGATTTCTTACCGTAGAATTTGGCCGCAGTCTGTGCTGAAACATACCCGTTACGGATGTCACTTGCCAGTGCCTCAGGTGCACGTTTTGCCGGATCGCCATACCCGCCGCCACTGGCAGTGACGACGCGAATCACGTCATCGGTATGCACAGTCAGGCCGGAGACAAACGAGTACTGCTCTTCCGTGCCGTCGGTACGTATCACCTCTACATAGTTGCCAGAGCCCTCGTTGCCACCCTGCAACGACCAGGGTTTGATTTTCGAGCGCGTATAACCTGCGGTGAGAAAGCCATCGTCGGTGCGAATTCGATATTCGAGTATCAGACCCCTGCCACCGGTGTACTGGCCCTCACCACCCGGTTCGGTGTTTAACGCCATGCGATCGACGAAGAGACCATTTCTCGCCTCAGAGATTTCGGCCGGCGTATTATAGGTTTCTCCGTGAAAGCCGGAAAAGATACAGCCGTTGCCATCGCGGCCATCCCAGGCACCCCAACCGCCGATCTGCGGCTCAATGATGGTGTACTGGCGCCCGGTGTCCGGGTGAATGCCACCAATAAAGGTGCCACAGATCGAGGCGAAGTGTCCGGCCGGCAGGCGCTCGGGAATATGTGGCGCGAGACAGCGCCAGATCAGATCGTAGACGCGCACTTCGGTCTCGAAATAGAAGCCGATCGCCGAAGGCTCCTGGGCGTGAAATACCGAGCCCTCACGGGTTAGAACTTTCAGTGGCCGGAACGATCCGTCGTTGGCCGGGGTGTCCGGATCGGTCAGCGATTTGAATACCATTTGGGCGCACACCACGGTGCCGTCGCGACTGGTATTGGTCGGCCCCTGATCCTGATCGGGGTTGTCGGTCAGGTCGACGACGAATTCATCATCGGAAATGGTGATCTTCACGTTGTAGAAGCGTCCATCGTCCTGCTCTTCGGATAATTCAAACGTACCTTTCGGCAGTTTGGCCAACTCTGCCCTGGCCGTGGCTTCGCCAAACTCCATAAAACTCTGCATTGCGCGGTTAAACGTTGCGACGCCATATTTTTCGGCCAGATCTTCCAGGCGTCTGGCGCCAATCCGCACCGAGGCTATCGCCGCCCAGACATCGCCGAGCAGAAAATCGGGCATCCGTGAATTGACCGTGATGATATCCATGACTGATTGTTCTGTTTCGCCTTCGCGAATCAGTTTCACGGCTGGCAAGCGCAGGCCCTCCTGAAATATCTCGGTCGCCTCGCCGGATAAACTGCCTGGCGCCATGCCACCGACATCCGAATTGTGCGCGATGTTGGCGGTCCATGCGATCAGCTCACCACCAGAGAACACCGGCATCGCCAGCACCAGATCGTTAAGATGGGTCACACCGCCGTGATACGGATCGTTGGTGATGAAGATATCGCCGGGTTTGATGTCGTCAGGCTCGCTGAATTTTTGCAAAAGCACTTGCACGGATTTATCGAGCACACCAATAAATGCGGGAATGCCCGCACCGGATGAGGCGATGCGGCCCTGCGCATCAGTGATGCCGGTACCCATATCCAGCACTTCGTAGATGATCGAGCTCATCGCGGTCTTGCGCATCGCCTCGAACATTTCATCGGCGGCGGCCTGCAGTGAGTTTTGTATTATCTCAAGCGTAATTGGGTCGTTGCTTTGTGCCATCGTCTGCCCCTTACCGCGTCAGTGTGATGTGAATGTTGCGCCAGGCATCAATTGCTACAGCGTTGTCCGGATGGACTACCGTAGTGGTGCCGGCATCTTCGATGATCGCAGGCCCATTGAACTTCATACCCGGTTTCAACAGATCTCCGTTGTAGACCGTGGCCTGATGGACACCGTCCATCGCGTAGTCAACCTGGCGCTTGCCTTTCTGTGCACCGGCCGCGTCAGCGTTGCCCAGTGGTTCTGCTTTCATTTCAAGCTTGCCTACCTCTGCAGTCGCAACCAGGTGGATGCCAACGAGTTCCACCGGGGCGGTCAGCCGATAGGTGAATTCGCGCTCGTAGGCCTCGTGAAAATTCTCGGCGATGGCGTCGAGTTTGGCATCGGTTATGGTGCCACTGTCGAGCAGCACCTCGGTGGTGTGCTCCTGATTCTGGTAACGGAATTTGCCATAGCGGGTGAAGCTGACGGCAGTCGTATCGACGCCTTCGGCAACGAATGTAGCCAACGCCTTTTTTTCCGTATCGGCGAACACGCCTTCAATGATGCTGCCGGAGCCCTCCGCCAGATCGGCCAGGCGGGTGACAAAGAAATCGCGTCGCAGATCAGACATCATCATGCCCCAGGCAGAAAACACCGAGGCGGCAGCCGGAATCACCACTTTTTTCACCTGCAACTCCTGCCCCAGCGCCACCGCGTGCATGCCGCCGCCGCCGCCAAACGCCAGCAGAGTGAAATCGCGCGTATCGAAGCCGCGGCTCAGTGACACCAGCTTCAACGCGTTGACCATATTGTTGTTGGCGATTCTAATAATGCCGCGCGCCGCTTCGTCGGCATCGATACCGAGCGACTGGCCCAGCGCGCCCAACACCCTGCCGGTAGCTTGCATATCGGCCTCGATCTCACCGCCGCAAAAGTAGTCGGGGTTGATTCTGCCCAGTTGCAGATTGGCATCGGTGGTGGTCGCCGCATCGCCGCCCTTGCCATAGGCTGCGGGGCCCGGCAGTGCACCTGCCGATTGCGGGCCAACGTGCAGTTTGCCGTAGTCGTCTACCCAGGCGATCGAACCGCCGCCGTTGCCAATCTCGACCAGGTCGACGACTGGCACCATAATCGGATAGCCGGCCGACTTGCGCGAGCGCTCGATCCAGTAGTCGGTCATGATTCGCACCTGACCGTTTTCAATCAACGAGCACTTCGCAGTGGTGCCACCAATATCCAGCGCCAGCACATTCGGCTCACCAATCAGTTTGCCTAGTTCAGCAGCCCCCCAGAAGCCGGAGGCCGGCCCACTCTCAACCATGGTGATGGGTGTGCGTGAGGTGGCCTGCAGTGAATCGACGCCACAGTTCGACTGCATGATGTAGGGGTTGTGTTTGAATCCTTTGGATTTCAGCCCGGTATCCAGCCGCTTGAGATAGGTGGCGGCAACCGGCTGTACATAAGCGGACAACACAGCGGTGTTGGTGCGCTCATATTCGCGCCACTCGCGCGTAATCTGATGCGATGCCACCACCGCTACTTCCGGCCACAGCCTGGTAATTTCTGCAAGCGTCGCCTCCTCGTGCGAGGTGTTGGCGTAGGCGTGCAGGTAACTGATCGCAATGGCTTTGACGCCATCGGCGCGAAAGTCATCAAGAATGGCTGGCAGGCCAGATAAATTCAGCGCGGTTCGCTCCTCACCCTGATAGGTCATGCGGCCCGGTAGTTCGGCGCGCAGATAGCGCGGCACAAACGGCACAGGCTTTTCATAGTGCAGGTTGAAAAAGTCCGGTCGGTTGCCGCGCGCAATTTCCAGTGTGTCGCGAAATCCTTCAGTCGTGATCAGGCCGACCTTCTCGCCCTTGCGCTCGGTCAGCGCGTTGATCACCACCGTGGTGCCGTGGACCAGAAAATCTACCGCCGCCGGATCGACACCGCCCTTTTGCAACACGTTGAGCACGCCCTGCTCAAAGTCCGGTGGCGTGGTATCCGACTTGGCGGTAATGATGCGCGATTCACCAGTGCTTGAGTCGGTTTCAAAACAGACGAGGTCGGTAAAGGTTCCGCCTACGTCTGTCGCCACTCTACGCGTGGTATCAGACATGGTTCTCTCCGTTTGAACGACAGGCTGCAGCCATCATGAAAGCAAGCGTACCGGGCAGCTTCAGGCTTTCGGCCCGCGCGACTCGATCAGCTTTGTAGTAGCCGGCGACGTGCAGGCAGTTCAGGGTGCCGCGAAGTTGGCCAGCAATCACAATGGGTATGTTCATGCAGCTCTCACATCCGAGGCTTTGAATTAATGGGTAGTCGGGAAAAACCTCGGCAATCTCGTCGATGGTGTTGGCGACAAAGATCTCCCGGCGATCCTCGACAATTTCAGACCAGCGATTTTTCTGTACCGGTTTTTCACCGGAGATCGGGTAGGCATCCGGCATATTTGAGTAGTTGCGCCACGCCACCGCACGCTCGTGGTCGATTTCCATCAGCGTAAAGAGCCGGACCCCGACAGTTTTCTCAACGATCGACTCAAGCGCCCGATAAGTTGCCTGCGGCTGATCCGTCGGCGCTTCAATCGCGCGCAAGAGGCTGGTGTTATCACTCATCCGCGACTTCCGGCTGCATGCTGTTTCTCAAAGACAATTCCCCTTCCGATAACACCGGCACCGCGGCGATCAGTTGGCGCGTATAGGCTTGTTGTGGTGATTCGAAGAGCGTGCTGGTCGTTGCACACTCGACGAGCTCACCGGCCTGAAACACCGCCACGCGATCAGCTATGTTGCGAACGACGGACAGATCGTGCGTGATAAAGATATAAGTCAGGCCCCGTTCGCGACGCAACTCGTCGAGCAGCCGTAATACCCGCGCCTGCACCAGCACGTCGAGCGCCGAGGTTGGCTCGTCTAACACAATAATCCGTGACTGACACGCCAGCGCACGCGCAATGGCCACACGCTGGCGCTGCCCGCCCGACAGGGCTGCCGGGGTTCGCTTGCGCATCTCGGCAGGCAGCCCGACATCAGCCAGCACCGCCTCTGTCATCCGGTCGCGCTCGCGTCGCTCGCCAATGTTGTAGACGTCGAGCCCGAGCCTGACCGATGCCCCCACCGATCGTTTGGGGTTTAACGATGACAACGGATTTTGCTGCACCAGCTGAATGCTGCGCCGCTGTGCGAGCGTGCGTTTGGCGGTCAGTGGCTCACCGTCCAGCTCGACGCTGCCGGACGTCGGTGGCATCACACCGAGAATCATATTCGCAAGTGTGGTCTTGCCCGAGCCACTCTCACCGACGATTGCCAGACACTCCCCTTCGGCGACTTCAAGCGTTACATTTTTTACCGCCTGTACTTGCGCGCTGCCTTTGCCAAAGGTTTTGTACAGTTCGCGCACCGCCAGAATAGCGCTCATGTTGCAGCACCTTCACTGGCATCGTGAATCACCGCCGGCTGCAAAAAGGTATCGGAGTTGTCTGGGATATCCGGGATACCACCGCCGGTAATTCGGGGTACCGCCGCCATCAGAGCGCGGGTGTAGGGGTGGCCCGGATTGCCAAACACAGTGGCGGTGGCGCCCTGCTCGACAATTCGCCCGCGATAGATCACCGACACCTGATCAGCGAACTCACGCACCACGCCAAGATTGTGCGAGATAAATAACACAGCCGTGTTTTTATCCGCAACCATACCGCGCATCAGTTCTAGCGTTTGCGCCTGCACTGTCACGTCCAGCGCGGTACCCGGCTCATCGGCGATCAGCAGCGACGGACTGTTGGCAAGCGCCATAGCGATGACGATGCGTTGATTCATCCCGCCGGACATCTGAAACGGATAGGCGTTGAGCACTCGGCCCGGGTCGCCAATCGATACAGACTCGAGCAACAAACCGGCGCGCTGCAGCGCCGCATCACGGCTGAGCTCGGGATCGACGCGGCGCAGTACCTCGATGAATTGATTGGCAATGGTGAAAACCGGATTCAACGCCGAAGTCGGATCCTGAAAAATCATCGACATCTGCGTACCGCGCAAGCCGCGCCACTGCTTTTTCGACAGCGTGTTTAGATCCTGCCCCATGAAAGACAGCTCGCCTTTGATACGGGCTGTTCGGGTTTCCTGCAGCAAGCCCAGAACAATACGCGCGGTAACCGACTTGCCCGACCCGCTTTCACCCACCAGCGCCACACGCTGACCGGCCTGAATCGACAATGAAATTCCATGCAACACTTCGGTGTAGCCGGTATAGCCGCGAAAACCGAGCGTCAACTCGCGGATGTCCAGTACCGGATCGCTCATTGCTCTGCCCCGAATATTTCGCGCAGCGCATCACCCACCAGATTGAAACCGAATACGGCGAGCAAAATCGCAAGGCCGGGGAAAACCGTCAGCCACCAGCTGTCCGGCAGATAGCGTGCACCCTCTGCGACCATAGACCCCAGATCCGGCGTCGGCGGCTGTACACCGAGCCCGAGAAACGACAAGGATGAAGCAATGATGATGACAAAGCCCATGTCCAGTGTCATTTTGGTGATGACGGCAGGCAGGCAGTTGGGCAGAATTTCACGAAAGCTGATATGCCACTTCGACGCACCGATAACCTCGGCGGCCAGCACATAGCCCTCCTCGCGCTCTGATCGCGCCACGTTATAGACCAGCCGCGCATACCACGGCCACCACATCGCAGTGACAGCCAGCATGGCATTGAGCAGCGTCGGTTCCAGCACCCCCATCATCGCAATCGCCAACACCAGCGGCGGAATGGATAGAAATACGTCGGTCAGCCGCATCAGCACAAACTCGACCTTACCGCCGAGGTATCCGGCAAAAAGCCCCACCACCACGCCAATTGGCACGGCAATAGCCAGCACCACCACACCCAGCAGCAAAGAGATGCGGTAGGCGTAAATAATTCGGCTGAACAGATCGCGCCCGACCAGATCGGTGCCCATGATATTGCGAGCGCTCGGTGGCTTGTTGAAATAGACGAAGTCGACCACCGCACCCCGGTGCTCCGGAAACGGTGCAATCCAGTCTGCAAACAATGCCAGTACCACCACCATTACCACCAGCAAAAGGCCGAGCAGCGATAACGGGTTGCGCAGCAGAATGATCAGCGTGCGTCTCATCGCACACCCCGCTGCGAATGGCGGATGCGCGGATTCAAAAACGCAATCAGCAAATCGATAATCAGATTGACGATCAGAAACGCCGCCGAGATGATCAGCACCGTGCCAATGATGGCATTTAGATCCTTGCGCAAAATCACCGCCACGCCATAGCGTGACAGTCCCGGCCACGCGAACACCGCCTCAACCAGAAACGCATTGCCTAGCATAGCGGCGAAATCGAGCCCGATAATCGTCAGCGACGGGATCAGTGACGGCTTGAACGCAAATCGATTGGCAATGCGGCGCGGGCTGAAACCATAGGCTTGCGCCATTTCGATATAGGGTTTGTCCCAGGTCTCGATCATGTTGGCGCGAGTGAGCCTCGCCGCCTGACCGATACCGGACAACGCCAGCGCAAAGGCTGGCAAAATAATGTGCCATAGCGCATTGCCGAAGGCCTGTAGATTGCCTGCAAGCAGCGTATCGATCAGCAGAAAACCGGTGACACGATGAATCTCGTAGGTGTCGGTGATACGCCCTGCAATCGGAAACAGTGGCAGAAAATAGGCAAACAACAGCATCAGTATCACCGCCCAGACAAAACTCGGCGCAGACACCCCCAGCAATGACAACAGCCTGATCAGATGATCGGCAGTGCGGCCGCGAAAGCGCGCCGACCAGACACCCAGCGGCAGACCGATCATCACCATCAGCAAACCGGCGACAAACACCAGTTCGAGCGTCGCTGGCAAGAACTGGGCGATATCGACAGTGACCGGGCGATTGGTGTACAGCGAAATTCCCAGATCACCGCGCGCGAGATCTTTCAGCCAGTGGCCATACTGCACGACAATTGGCTCATCCAGGTGCATGGCTGCACGCAGATTGTCGATCTGCTCGGTCGTTGCATTCGGGCCCAGCGCGATGCGGGCCGGGTCACCCGGAATAACCCTCGCGATGCCGAAAATCAGCATTGATACCCCCACCAGCACAATGGCTGAGATACCTAGCCGGCGGGCCAGCAATCGAAGGACCGGGATCATTTATCGGGAACTTGGTGGAAGATCGAGGATAAGGTGCCGGGTCAGCTCGACCCGGCACCATTGCGATGGAAAGTTTATTCAGTCATTTCCATCAGGCGAAAGGAAAATCCCAGCCCATCGAGCCCGAACGCCTGCGACGGATCGCTCAGGGCGGGTGCTTTCACGCGATTGCTGGCGGCGAATACCGACTGCCGGTCAAAGCCGTAAATCGTCGGGGCAATTTCCAGCAACCGGGCGTTCAACTGCGTGTAGGCCTCGGCGCGTGCCTCGGGAGTCGGCGCATTGCGACCAGCCTCCAGGTATTCGTCTACTTTTGCATCGTTTAAGTACTCGGGCGACTGCCAGGTACCCGGGGTGGATGAGTGATACATGCCGTACAACAAGGTATCTGGATCACCAGTGACCGCGTTGACGAAGAGCTGGCTGATGTGCGGTGTGTTTTCAGGCTTTGCCACCTGCTCGGCAAACAGGGCCCACGGCATCTTTTTGATTTCCGACTTAATACCCAGCTGGCTGAAATTCGACTGCATCAACAGTGCAAAGCGCTCTTCCAGCGGCACCTCGGCAATCCAGGATACCTCGATATTCATATCCGCAGCGGGATACTTGCACGCGGCCAGATACTCTTTGGCTTTGGCCATATCCTGCTGCATGACACTTTCCGCCGGGTTGGCGCCATACATGCCAACCGGTATCGCCCCGGTGGCAGGGCTGCCGGCAGACACATCATCAGTAATCGCGATCATCTTCACCGCGGTGCCATAGTCAAATGCATTGGCAAGTGCGAGGCGACAGTTGACATCGTCCAGCGGCGGCTTGGTAGTATTCATCTTGAAGTAGAAAGCGCCAGTACCGGATTCGGTAAAAAGCTGTGCACCGTCTTTGGCGAGCGCCGTGACCACCTCGGGTGGCAACCACTGCGATGCGATATCGTGCTCGCCCTTGCTGATCAACGCGCGAACGGTTGCCGCCTCAAGCCCATAGCGCAAACGCACCGTATCCGGCGCGGCATCTGCCACACCCAGAAAGTAATCGGCGTTCTTGGCCATTACCGTCTCTTCCTGCGGGTTGTGAGAACTGACGGTATAGGCGCCCGTTCCGGCTGCATTGGCCGACAGATACGCCTGACCCCAGTCCTTCATTTCACCCTCGCCATCGGCAAGGTTTTCGATCACGGCTTTTTTGTCGACAATCGGCAGACGCACCAGCGAGGCGACAAACGGTGCATACGGAGACGACAGCGTGAAGGTCACGGTCGATTCATCCACCGCCTCGACACTCTCGACCACGCCAAACAGATACGACAGTCCGGCACCCAGCGCTTTCATCCGTTCGAGCGAGAAGACGACGTCATCAGCGGTCAGTGGATTACCACTCTGGAACGTTATACCGTCACGCAATTTGAAGGTGAACGAATTGCCCTCACCTGTCCAGCTCTCGGCCAGGTGCCCGACATGGCCCGGGCCACCCTGCGCCGGCAACACCAGCGTATCGTACACGTTGAACATCAGAATGCTGTCGGCATAGTCGGACGCCTTGGCGGGATCGAGTTCACCCACCGCGACCTCGTCGAGGCGAAGTACCGTCTCGGCGATCGCCTGACCGGCCGTAGCAGCCAGCAGCCCGGCTGCCAGCATTAGATTGCGATATTTCATTGGTCGTATCCTCATGAAGTTCACTTGTTGCCCTTGTGAATGGGATCAGGCTCACCGTCACCGAATACATCCATGGTGCCGCACCACAATATCGACGCGATATCGGTTGAGTGATTCCAGGTGGAGTGGGTTTTGCGCGAGTCGAAGTGGATGGAGTCACCAGCCTTCAGGATTGATCGATGCGATTCGATCTCTACTGTGATCTCGCCGTGAAGCACAAAAAACATCTCCTCACCTTCGTGGCTGATCGGCTCAGCCCGATGGCCGGGCGGCTCGTGCACAATGACCGAGCGCAGCGTGCTGCCAGGGAAATTCGTCGACAACCGCTCGTAAGACAGCCCGCCGCCACCGACCTTGTAAGTCACCCGGTCACTCTGGCGCGTCAGTTCGCGCGCGCTGGCCGGCTGCTCCAGAAAGTGACTGAGTGGCTTTTTCAGCACCGCGGCAATCGACACCAGCGAGCCAAGCGACGGTGCCGTCAGCCCGCGTTCAACCTGCGAAATGAACCCGACGGACAATCCGGCCGCATCCGCCACCGCCTGCATGGTCAGCGACAGTTCCTTGCGACAGGCGCGCAGTTGCCGACCCAGCTCCACCGCATCGTGCCCGGCGACGCCGGCTTTTTTGACCTGCTTTTTTAGCATGACTAAAATCATGCTTGGCCACTTCGCCCAAGTCAAGCTTTAGTATTACTAAAATTCTGCGACGGCTCGACTGGCACCCCGATGCTGGGCAAGACAACAGATACCCAGTCAAACCGACCCAACTTTCAACACAGCCATTGCAGCAAGCACTACCGATCCCTTTGGCTAATAGCCTGCGGAGTCAGCGCTACTCTAGAATAATTTGAAAGTCTGGAGCCGAACGACCGTGCGGGATTTTCTCAACTGTCTGATCATCACTCTACTGCTCACCATCGCGCCTTCGACCGTGTTGGCCGGCAAATCCGATGCGCTGGTAGACGTGTTGAAAGCACTGGCCAGGGGAGCCAGCGAAGAGGCCGGCAAGGCCATCTTTCGCGCGCTGCTGGATAACGCAAGCGCCAAAAAATCCAACAAGACCGGCACCCCGCCAAATGTTGTCGCAATCGACTCCGGCGATATGGTACCGGCACCCGGATATACCTGGGTACATCCGGATCAGGCTACAAATTTCGCCGTGCAGTGGACTGCCGGCAAAGCGCATCCAGCCTACGACAACGTCGTCGCGTCGGCTACCGTAAATCAATGGAATCCAGCCAGCGGCTACCAGTGGACAAGCAGTGCACCGGACGATTTCACCGTTCGCCGCAGCGATCAACTGGCGGCCAATCAGCAGCATCAGGCCGGTACCGTGGTCAATCGCGATTTTCGGCTACGCATGGGCAATGCCGACCTCGCAATCAGGGTGCCGATACCATTTCTGAACGTCTCCGATCTATTTGCTCAGGACACAGCAGAGTTGCGAAAACTGCTTGGCGCTAACGGCATTTCTCTTTTGGCATGGCTTGTCCCGGATGAAAGCATCGGCGCGGTACTCTCGGGTTCAGAGCCGGAGTTCTCGCGTCAGGTCATGCTGATCACCACCGCCAACGTGGAAGAGACCGCTATCTCCCAACAGCAATTCAGCCACTTCGCCAACCAGCTCCGATCGTTGTACAAGGACAGACCGGATGACGTAGACGCCATCGTGCGCAATATTTTTAATTCGATACAGAGCAACGATTCTGATCTACAGCAGGTAGCGCTGGGCAGCGTCACCCCACTGGGTCTCTTTCACGACGTCAGTAATATGATTTGCGCAACCAACCTGTCAAAGCTCGCTCTCGATGGTATAGAGATATTCAACGCCGCTTCGGAATGTTGGATACACACCGCCAATCGTATACTGGCCGCATCCAGTACCGTGTTTGTCGATGCCGTAACACCAGACGCGCTGGAGGCATCACAGGAGCTTTCGCGCTCGGTGGCCGCTGCGATTATCGATAACAACTGATACGATTGATTTCAAATCCCAACGGCACGTACGCCTGAGAACGCAACATGCTATTGTTGAAACCCAATTGTGAATGCTGTGATACGGATCTCCCACCGGAGAGCCCGCAAGCGCGTATTTGTACCTTCGAGTGTACGTTTTGCGCAGACTGCGCCGAACATCGATTTCTCAATCGTTGCCCAAACTGCGGTGGCAATCTGGTAGAGCGCCCCATTCGCCCGGCGCGCCTGCTTGATAAACACCCGGCCTCCGAAGAGCGACTGGTCAAGGCCCACCAACAGTGTATGGACCTCTAGCTCGGCTGTCTCCCCCGTATTCAGATACAGGCCAATGGTTATTGCAGTGTGCGGAAGGGCGCGACCCGGACACGCATGGTTGAATACGCCTACAGGCTTGTCTATACTGTATATCCGTACAAATTAAAATATTATCGCAATGCGCGAGACTCCGCTGGTACGCCGTGGCAGAGGATCACTCAGCAATTCCACTGGCAGATTCGAACAGATCCAACATCAGGATATCGACGACGGATGGAGCTCATACCTTGAGCCCGAATCGCGCGTGCGCACTCACTGGCGCAATGACAGCAATCGCACCATCATCACCCGTAATCAGTCGCCGGACATTCACTTCGATCGCTCCATCAATCCCTACCGTGGCTGCGAGCACGGCTGCATCTATTGTTTCGCCCGCCCCTCCCACACCTATCTGGGCCACTCAGCGGGATTGGACTTCGAAACCCGACTCTACGCCAAAAGTGAGGCCGCCTCGTTGCTGCGCGGCGAACTCACCAATCGTCGCTATCGCTGTGAGCCGATTGCCATCGGCGTTAACACCGATGCCTACCAGCCGCTGGAAAAAAAACTCGGTATAACGCGCAAAGTGCTGGAAGTGCTGCTGGAAACCCGCCACCCCGCCTACCTGATCACCAAGTCCTCACTGATCGAACGCGACATCGATCTGCTGACGCAAATGGCCCGGCACAATCTGGTATCAGTCTGTATCACCATCACCACGCTGGATCGTAAACTGGCTCGCAACCTCGAACCTCGCGCCACTACCCCTGCGCGACGCCTGCAAACGCTTGAAAAACTTAGCATGGCCGGCATACCCACCAGAGTCTCTGTCTCACCCGTCATCCCGGCCCTGAATGAAGAGGAAATGGATAGCATCGTCGCAAGTGCAGCCGCGGCCGGTGCACAGGCCGCCTATGCCATTGTGTTACGCCTGCCGCACGAGTTGCAGCAGTTGTTCCCGCAATGGCTGGAACAGCACTACCCGCTGCGCGCCGCTCGCATCATGAAGGCGATTCGCTCAGTGCGAGAAAATCAACTCAACAACGCCGAGTTTGGCGAGCGAATGATCGGCAGCGGGCCACGCGCCGAGATTATTCGCCAACGCTTCGAGCTGGCTTGCAAACGCGCGGGTATCGCCGCAAGGCGCGACTTCAAACTGGATTGCACTCAATTTGTAGCACCGGCAAACACAAGACAGCTGGCACTATTCTGATTGCCACAGTTTCATCTCATCTTCCTATTTCCGATTCGCCACGCGCTAAGCCAGATACAACCAATTCGTCAAACTGTCCCGCGTCAGGTAACAATGCCGCTCAACTACACGAGTGCGCCAGAGAATTGACAACTGCGCTACCGTTGAATTTTGTCTGCCTCTTTTCGGTTCCGCTCAAGACCAATTTGCGAACCTTCCATGAAGTATGCTCATACACGGTAGTCGTCGTTCACGAATAGGCAAATCTCTTGCGATGTCTGTTACATGATTAGCTCGCGTAACTGTTGCGTTAGTCGCTCAGCGAAGTGGCATCAATTGAAAATTGCCACCACAAACAAACACACGAGCGGTTCCACAACCCAGAGATAGCATGCGCCTCAGCACTTGCCGGTGAATAAAGACAAAAAAAGGCGTAAAACCAGGAGTCTGGATCAGCAGCCGGTACTGGAGACGCTTGAAACCAGGATGCTACTGTCAGCCGACTCGATACTCGGAGAATGGCTGACGCTTGACACTGGCGTCGGCAATACGACAAAAACCACAACTCACGCCACACAAAACCCGGCAAACGTCAGTGCCGAGCCAATAATCGAAGCCCCAACAACCGACAACAGGGCTTCTTACACTACTCAATTTGATCAACAGCCAGGCGTCATTGATCCGCCAGACACCTTCAGTAAGCTGTCAATAAAGCGGGAACTTATCGTTGTAGACAGCGCCACGCCCGCCTATCTGTCGCTCGTTCAAGACCTGGCCGCCCAACTCAATCCCGGCACTCAGTACGAAGTACTGATGCTAGACAGCGATGCAGATGGCATTGTCGAAATTGGAGAAAAGCTGGCAACCTCTGCCCAGACCAGTGCAATACACCTCATCACCACCATCACAGACGGATTGGCAAAAATCGGCAATGCCGTTATCGAGACCGATTCACTCGCAACCAAAATTTCCGGTTTCACCATCGGGCAAAAACACCTGACCGACGATGCGAGCCTGACGATATACAGTCCCGCCTCCAATGAACCAGGACCACAAAAGCTGCAGGATGTAACACACGCTGGAACCAGCGCCCACTCTGTACTGACTGCTGGAGCACAAAGCAGTGACGCCACAGCAGGGGCACAAGCGATCGACAGCGAAGTAAAACTGCTGCCAGAAAAATCAGCGGCAATAATTTTTATCGATAGTGCTGTCGACGATGCAGAACCACTGATCACTCAATTACGCGCTGACTTACATCAGGTAGAGACGGTTGTTGTCGAGCTGAATCCGGATATCAACGGCATAACGCAAATCGCCGATGTCCTCAGCGCAACACAATCGATTGACTCTGTCCATATCATCTCGCACGGTGACGGCTACAACCTGCGCCTGGGCAATGATCAACTCAATCTACATTCAGCCACACGACACTCAGCGGATCTGTCGCGCTGGGGGGATAACCTCGATACCGAGGCCGATCTGCTGATTTACGGTTGCAATCTCGCGAGCACAACGGAAGGTCGTACCTTAATAGAACTCATCGCGGCAAACTGCGACTGCGATGTAGCTGCCAGCGACGATTTAACAGGCCACGTCCACCTGGGTGGCGACTGGGATCTCGAGTACACCACCGGTGTTGTCGAAACCGAAGTCATCCTTTCAGATTCTGCACAACAGTCCTGGCCACATACCCTGAATATAACCACCAACCTGGTGGGACACTACCGGTTTGACAGCATCGGTCCTACCACTGATTCGACAGGCAACCAGAATCTCGTTATCAGCAGCGGCAATGCCATTGCTGACCCCGACTCAGCCGTAGGTGACCAATCTGTCTCTTTTAACGCAGATACCGGTGGCAACGGAGTACTGGAGGCGGCTGACAACGCCGCGCAGGATTTTGGCAGCGACGATTTTACGGTTGCCTTCTGGTACCAGTTGTCAGGCAACCCGTCGTCTGATGCCAGATTGCTTGGAGACTTTTCCGGCAGCGGTGAAGGTTTTGCCTTTCGCGCGACATCAGGTGGTCAGATGGAGCTCACGCTTGAGGGAGCCAGTGGTAACGCCAGTAGCATTGTTTCAGGTAATTTCGACGGCAGCTGGCAGCATGTGGCTGTTACCTACAATAGCGCTTCGAGCACCTACCAATGGTTTCTGAACGGCGTTGCTGATAACAGCAATGCATTCTCTGGCGGTAGCATCAACACCAGCAATCCGTTTCGTATGGGCGCGGTCGACAGCTCTGGTGGAGACTATGACGGGCAACTCGATGACGTCAGGCTCTACACCAGAGCACTGGCAAGCTCTGAAGTGGCAGAGTTATACGGCCTGGGCGGTGACATCACCAGCAACCTGGTAGCACATTATGAGTTTGAAGATGGCAGCGGCATCACTGCAAGCGATACCCTAGGCAATCACGACGCGAGCCTGGCCAACAGTCCAGACTTTACAACAGACGGTATAGTCGCAGACGCAATAAACCTGTCGACCGATAGTGGCGGCACCTCAACTGCCACCATAACCAACCACAGTGACTTTGACTTTGGCAGTGATGATTACACGGTTGCATTCTGGTTTAACGCTGACAGTCTCGGCCTGCAGTCGCTATTTTCGCATCGACTTGGCGAAGGGCAAACTATCTCACTGACGTCTGCCGGTCAATTGCACTGGGTGATTGACGGTACCAGCAGTCTGGAAAGTATTGTGTTGGGCGGTATTTCTGCCGACACCTGGTATCACGTTACCGCAACACGATCGGGAGATACCTTCACGATTGAAGCGTGGGATGGTGCGAACTTATCCAGTGCATCGGCAACAAACAGTGTCGGCAGTATCTCGACAAGTACCGATGTGACTATTGGCGGCAGTTCGGACTTTGACGGTCGAATCGATGATCTTAGACTCTACAAGGGAAGGGCACTGGACAGTCTGGATATCAGCGCCCTGCGTGCGTTGGGCAGTGATGTCACAACTGACTTGTTCGCACATTATGAGTTCGAAGAAAACGGCGGTGCCACAGCTCAGGATTCAACAGCGAATAACAACGACGGCACATGGTTTAACGCACCAGGCTGGAGCGGTCTAAGCGCTGTCGGTGATTTCTCCATGGACTTCGCCAGTGACGCACCGGGAAGCCAGACATTCGTCAATGTACCCGATGATTTATCAATCGACATTGATGGCGATTTTTCGTTTTCATTCTGGTACAACTCCAGTACTGCACCCACAGGCAACGAGTCTTTTATACATAAATATTCTGTCGGTGACGGGATATTTATCTATCACACCGCTGCTGGCAATATACAGTTTCTGGTGGATGGTTCGAGCTCCAACAGCAATATTGGTGCAACAGGAGGATTCGTCACCGATGGTGCATGGCACCATGTCGTCGCACAGCGAATCGGAGACAGGTTCGAAATCTATGTTGACGGATCACTTGCTAACTCCGGCACAACCGCAGTGGGTTCCGTCACTTCCTCCGAACCATTGCTAATTGGTGGCACCAGCGCTAGCGGAGACGACTATGAGGGATTGTTGGATGATGTACGCGGTTATTCGCGTGCGCTCGATAAAGCTGATATCGCAGCGTTGTATGCGCTCGGCCCTGCCGCAATTGGTGGAAACGGATACAGCAATCCGGGCGGAAGTAATAACTCCAGTGAGTGGATAAGCAATGTCACTTACGCGAACATAAACAATACCACTGGCCAGGATACAAATGCCTACGGTGACTACAGCGCGCAAAACGCGACTGTCACCATTGGCGACGTCGACACACTCTCGGTGACAATAGTCGAGGATAACGATAACTACATCACCGCATGGATCGACTGGAATCAGGACAACGATTTTAACGACGACGGTGAAGAATATGTCATTGCTTCAGGCGTGAACAACGGAGGGCCCCACTCTATCAGCGTCACGGTACCAGGATCTGCAACAGTTGGTACCACAGTGATGCGAGTCGGTATGGCATGGGGAAGCACACCGACGGCGGATAGCGGACAAACCTATGGTGAGTGGGAAGACTACTCAGTGACTGTGCAGGCTGGCAGTCAGATCTTTACAGTGGTCAATACCAACGATAGCGGCGCAGGTTCATTGCGCCAGGCAATACTGGATGCCAACTCAAACGCCGGTGCTGACACCATCGAATTTAACATCGCTGGCAGTGGTACACAGGTTATAACTCTGTCCTCGTTGCTGCCGCAGATTACGGATACTGTGACTATTGATGGAACCACTCAGCCGGATTGGACCGTACAGTCTTTTATACCGGTTGTAATCGACGCTGAAGGGCTCGGCACAGGTCTGGAGTTAAGTACAACCGCTGACAGTAGTGAGATCCAGGGGCTTGTGATTCGTGACACTTCCACTGCCATACTCGTTAGATCAGACAACAACATAATTGCGGGAAACTGGATCGGGCAATTTAACAGTGACGGTAGTGATGCCGGTCCTGGAGAGGTGGTTACCGGTGAAGGAATCCAGACGTGGGACAACGCGGCAAGTTCTACCGTCGGCGGAACAGCTATTGCCGACCGCAATGTGATAGTAACCGAGAACGGACTGGGAATTTACCTCTACCAATCTGATGGCTGGAATATTTCAGGTAACTACTTTGGAACGGACACGACCGGTAATGCAGTTCTCGCCAGCACTACCAACGCGGGTGGTGGTATCTACACCTCTAACTCTGCCGAACTGAACACCATCGGTGGTGCCACTAACGCCCACCGTAATGTTTTTGGCGGACTTGATGACGCGATCCTTTTCGACGATTACGCGGCGCAACCCAACTACGTATATAAAAACTGGATTGGACTTGGTGCAGACGGGACAACCGTTGTTGGCAATTCAGGTAGAGGCGTCAGCCTAAACGACACCCATCTGGTACAAGTGGGCGGCGTTAACCTGGGTAACGTTATTATCGGCAGTGGCGGGACTGGAATCTATACCTGGGACAACGACAACGTAGTCATCCAGGGTAACTATATCGGTCAAGACGAAACAGGGTCGGTCACCGCTGGAAATGGCAGTTATGGAATCTACGTTGACAGCAACACTAACAACATCACCATTGGTGGCATTTCCGCAGGTGAAGGTAACGTCATTACAGCCAGTGGACTCGATGGCATCGAGCTATGGGGATCGACCACGACTCAGACCACGTCGATCCGCGGTAACAGCATCTTTGGCAACGATGGTCTGGGTATTGACATCAATGCGGATGGTCGCTCAGCAAACGACGTTGGTGACATCGACACAGGTGCGAACGATCTGCAAAACTGGGCCGTGCTCAGGTCGGCACAGATCGCGGACGATAGCACGTTCAGCTACGACCTCGACACGACCACCCTCGCGAACGGCACTTACACCATCGACTTCTATGCCAGCACCGACCGTGATGGTGAGCAGGTTGAAGGACAGCGTTATCTTGGCACGCTAACGGGAGTCGATGACGCCAATAGCTCACTGACAGGGACGCTACCGGGCATTACTCTAGCCGTCGGCGAATACGTCACACTGATCACCACCGATGCCAGTGGCAACAGCAGCGAGTTCTCCAACTACGCCGTTGCCACTGACAGTGATGCCGGCGGTGCGACGCCGAGTGATCTGCAAACAACGGCGACCAGCCAGGGTGGTTTGAGCCTCAACCACGACGGTGGCAACGATGCTAATCTTGTTGTTGAAAGTGATGGTACGGCAACGGGGATTGGAGGAGTTCTCGGAGGCCTGAATACGTTCACAGTCGAATTGGACTTTGCATTTTCAGACAATAATCGCCAGACATTGTTGTCGTATGCTGCTGTCGAACCCGAAGGGAATGATTTCTTTATTCGAGTCGGTGAGAGTACGGGGCTGGAATACATCGAAGTCGTGATGAACGGAACGTCGAATCAGATTTTGGCGCTGGCGCCTGGCTTGCGTGACGGTGAACGTCACCATGTTGCCTTCACGTGGGATGATAGCGGCGGAACGGGTGCGTGGTCTTTATACACCGATGGCGCTCACCTTCAGTCCGGAACCGGATTTGCGGTCGGTGAAACCCTCGCTGGCAATGCCAACACCGGCACGCTGATGTTCGGGCAGGAGCAAGACGTTCTCAACGGCGGCTTCCACGTCAACGATACTTTTCGTGGCACCTACTACGAAGCCCGTTTCTTCGACGATGTACGCACCGCCACGGAACTCGCGGCCAGTCACCGCAGCGATCTGCCATTTGATGAGCCGAACATGATCGCAAACTGGCGATTCAGCGAACTGTCCATCGACGGCTACGTACCTGAAACAGTAAACGCAAACAACCTGCAGCTCCGGGAAGTATCTGCATCGGGCTTCACTGCCAGTGAGGCGGAGCTGACATTCTCGGTGGATGAGAACGCTGTCGATGGAACGATCATCGGTTCGGTCAGCGGTATTGATCACGAGCGTGATGCACTGATTGCATCACTCCTCGCTGCAGATCCCGAGCTGGTTTACGACGCTGAGGCCAACAAGTTCTACAAGTATGTCGACGGTGCCATTAATCGCGTAACCGCTGATACTACGGCCTCTTCCACACTGCTTAATGGAGTCGCTGGCCGTTTGCCAATCATCATGTCAGCGCACGAGAACGATATCTTTGCGCAGTTTGTGGGCAGTTATGGTGTGTGGCTGGGCGGTTCGGACGCTGCTGTCGCTGATGAGTGGCGTTGGGATGACGGGACGCTGTTCTATCGTGGCGGAGTCGACGGTACCAACATTGACAATGCCTACGTCAACTTTCAGGCTGCGGAACCCAACGGCGGTACCAACACCTCGTTAATCTATCTGTCGATGCAAGGCGGAGGGCTTTGGAAAGATAGCTCGTCATCACTGATCAACACAGCAACGGTTATCGAGTGGAATGCGGACGCGGTCCTCGATAACGCGGGGAGCAATGGCGAACAACCACTGGACTACACGATCCAGTCGCAGACTGTAAGCGGCGCATTCGGTATAGACACAAGCACGGGAGAGATCTCGGTGCTGGATGGATCAAAGCTGAACTTTGAGACGGATGCGCTGCACACAATTTCTGTTCGCATCACCGACGTCGATAACAACACGTACGACGAATCATTCACGATCTCGCTGAATAATCTGGTCGAGGACAACAACCCGCCTACCGATCTGTCGGATGGTATCGAGCTCAACAACAGCGACCAAAATGCGGCGTATCTGGTTGCCCGTGACGGCGGCGGCATCATCGGCGGGTTAGACAAATTTACGTTTGAATCCAGTTTTGCCATCAGTGAGTCTAACGCCTACAACCCATTGCTAAGCTACGCCGTTGGTGCGAACGACAATATTCTGTATATCGATTTTGAATCGAGCGGCACGCTGCGAGTCATTATCGATGGCACCATTCGACTGTTAAACGGTGCAAACTACAACAGCCTGCTGGCAGATGGTCAGCAACACCGTTTTAGTTTCTCGTGGGATAACACCAACGGAGACTTTGCCGTTTATGTCGACGGTGAGCTAATCGAGTCCGGCTCCGGTCTTGAGGCAGGTACCACAATCTCAGGCTCGGCAGGCAATGGCACACTGCTATTCGGTATGGACCAGGATGTTGAGGGCGGCGGGTTTACGCCGGATCAGGCTTTTCTCGGCACCTTGTATGATGTGCGTCTGTGGAACACTGTGCGCAGTGCAGCAGAATTTGCACTCAACCACCAGCACAAGTTTGATGACGCCAGCTTTCCGGCCGGGCTCATCGCGAACTGGCAAATGCAATTCAACGGTGGCCAGGAAGTCAGCGACATAGTCAGCGAAAGCAGCACGCCGAACCGATTGAGCGTGGGCTACGCATCTGTTCAGCTTACGTCATGGTCAAACCAAACCGGTGGAGCGACAGCCAGCGGTGCAACCATTA
The DNA here is from genome assembly GCA_964573105.1 of uncultured Granulosicoccaceae bacterium. Lineage (GTDB taxonomy): Bacteria > Pseudomonadota > Gammaproteobacteria > Granulosicoccales > Granulosicoccaceae > CAKZSB01. The sequence goes on along the minus strand of CAZNIS010000008.1, from coordinate 35,569 downwards.
CGCTGGACAGCGCCACTGCGCCGAGTTCTTACTCTTCACAGGTTAACTCGGCGCTGTTTTCTGAACTGGGCTTTACCGATAACTACAGTGTGTCTTTTACGCTGGATGACGTTCAACCGTATAACTTTATGATTGGACTGGGTCTGGTCGACAGCGGGCCAGGCAACACCGATATCGATCATTCGTTTTACTTCCACAATAGCGGTAGTCTGTTTGTTGAAGGTGGAGGTGTTTCCACCGGTGTTACACCAGTGGCCGGTGATGAGTTCTCGCTTTACATTAACGGAACCACGCTCCAGTACAAACACAACGGCACAACCATTCACACCGTTTCTATCAGTGCCAACTCCGACTGGTATCTGGATACATCGTTTACCAACCAGGGTGATGTATCTCTGAGCAACATTCGCCTGTATCAAGGCAGTACTGAGGTTGCCGGGTTTACCTCGGGCACACCCGTTGGTGATCTGCACATTAACGAAAACGCCGGTAACGGCAACAGTGTCGGCTATGTCACAGCCGCTGATCAGGACTCGCCGCAGGATGTCGTCAGCGACGGACGGTTTTTGAATGCCACGCCAACAACAACACAGTACGGTGTCACCGGATCGTTTGGCGACTGGACGGTAACAACCGCGTCGATCGATCTGTTTTCCACGACTGACTGGCAATCTCCACTGGGTGGTCGCGTGGTGAACCTGGACGGCACGGCACCGGGTGCAATTGAACAGACTTTTGCAACCACCGCTGGCCAGCAGTACAGCGTGATCTTCGCGATGACCGGTGATTTTTCGGGCGGAGAGGCAGTGAAGAATCTTCGCGTAAGTGCAGCAGGCGTTAGCGAGGACTTTACCGCCAAGCAAACGTCTAACTGGTCGTGGGGTGAGACGAACGCATTTGAGAATCGATCATTCACATTCACCGCTGATGCAGCCATGACCACGCTGCGCCTTGAGTCACTCGAAGGTGCATCCAGCACCTACGGGCCCTATATCAGTGACATTCAGGTTATCGAAATCCCGCAGGCAGTCAGCACGATTCTGCACGATGACGCGACCTTGTCCTACGATGCAGCAACGGGGAAGTTTTACCGTTTTGTCAACACAAGCACAAACTTTGATTCGGCTCTGAGTGCTGCAATGGGTGCCTCGATCAACGGCGTCAGCGGACAACTGGTCACCATTCGATCGCAATACGAGAACGACTTAATCCGCCAGCATGCGCTGGATTCAGGTAACGATATCTGGCTGGGCAGCCACGACACCAACAACGACGGAAAATGGAACTGGCTGCAAGGCAACAGTGAATCGTTTGATCAATTCTGGACCGGTGGCAACACCGGTTCGTCCGCCAACGGGTTCTTTGCACCATTGTTCGGCCAGTCTGAATCGGCAGGTGAAGACTATCTTCGCTTGAATACCGATGGCACCTGGGCTGATGACACTGAGGGCAGCAACAACGCCTACGTCATTGAGTGGGATGCAAACCAGGTGCTGTCCGGTTTCACCTATGAGTTCGCAGCAGCCGGTGATGCAGGCGGACGCTTTGCGATTGACAGCAGCACCGGTGAAATCACGGTTGCCGACGCGTCGTTACTCGATCACGAGGCAGCCAACACGCACACGGTAACGGTTGAGGCAACTGACGCCACCGGTAACACCTATAGTGAAGCCATTACGATTACTGTGGATGATGGCTTCGAGCTTGAACAGACGGTGCCGACATCGCTGTCAGTGGTGGAAAATACGTCACTGACCTTTACCGGTGTAGATGCCATTACCGTTAGTGACGGGCTCGAGACTGCGGATTCTCGTTTACAGGTATATATCTCAACCGGGTTCAACGGCACTCTGACGCTTGCTCAGACTACCGGATTGACGATTGGTGGTGGCAGTAGCGGCGGTACTTTTATGACGATTCAGGGGACTGAATCAGACATTAACGCCGCTTTCGATGGCATGACGTATACACCGGCCAGCGGTTACACGGGTGCTGTCACAGTGACCGTGACGACATCGCTCGGTGCTGACTTACAAGGCCGTTATGAGTTCTCGGGCAATGCTAACGATACCAGCCTCGGGTTAACGCAACACGGCACATTCATCGATGGTGCAGCCACAACAACAGACAGTACGCGCGGGGAGGTGCTGCAACTCGATGCCGCCGAGTACGTAGCAATCAACAGCCGCTTCAGTGAACCCACCGATGTGACACTGGCAGCGTGGGTGAATCTGGATGCCTCCCGTGATAACGCCGAGGTTATCAGTATCGGTAACAATCTCGCCTTACGGGCTGACGACCCGGCCAACGGACTTGCACTCGCATACTACAAGGGAGCTACGTGGAATTTTCTAGCCGCGCCTCAGGTAAACTTCGATGGGACCGGCTGGCATCATGTCGCCGCGGTTTTTAATGACAGTGCGGATCGTATTGAATTGTATGTCGACGGTGAACGAGCGGCACTGGTTGACACCACCGACAGTATTGACTGGACGCTCGACGCCAACACATCGACCAGCACATTTATTGGAAAGCACGGCAACGGTGCAACGTCCTTTGATTTCCAGGGAATGATCGATTCAGCACGCATCTACGACCGTGCTTTGTCCGCCGGCGAAATCTCTGCACTTGCAAATGATGAAACAGAAGTCAGTGACTCCATTGCAATTACGATTTCACCTGGCAACGACGCTCCAACATTTAACCTTACTGAAGGTTACTCGGCGACACCGGTTATCGGCAGCCCGGCAGTCTACGCTGAAGATTCGACAATGGATGCTGATGGAAAGGTGCTGGTTGTCGGTCGTTCAAACGGCGCTTCTGTAGCTCGCTTTGAAATCGATGGCTCTATCGATACCAGTTTGGGTAATGCCGGTACCATAGATATTGACTTCGGGTTGAGCGCTGTCGAGGGCAACAGCATTGCAGTGCAGTCTGATGGCAAAATCATTATCAGCGGAACCTATGACAACGGCTCCGACGTTGACTTTGTGGTAGCAAGGTTAAACGCGGATGGCTCGCTGGATACGAGCTTTGATGGTGACGGATTTAAGACTGTTGACCTCTATGGAGAAAACGATTTTAGTCCGGAAGTAGCTGTGCAGTCAGACGGCAAGATCGTGATCGCGGCCCAGACCAACAACGCCGGCAGCGAACAATTTGCATTCATAAGACTCGACAGTGACGGGAGTTTTGACAACGCATTCAGCGGTGATGGCAGACATTCGTTTGCGGTTGCCAGCGGCAACCACAACATGGAGTCCGTTGCACTGCAAGCAGACGGTAAGTTGGTGTTTGCCGGATATGCTTTCGGCAACGCCGCGACATTCACTGTGGGTCGCCTGGATACCGATGGAACACTCGATTTGTCATTCGGTGGAACCGGCTTTGTGCAAACCGATTTTGGTGCGGCGAATGGAAGCGCACAAGATGTGACAGTTCAAAGCGACGGCAACATCGTTGTCGTGGGTCACGCGAACTCACAACTTGTCGTTGCTCGCTACGACACTAACGGTAACCTGGACACAACATTCAACACAACCGGGTACGTGTTAACCACAGCTGGCGGCGTATCGGGTGGCGACTCAGTCACAGTACAGAGTGACGGCAAAATTGTAGTCGCCGGTGAAGGAACCGCTAGCGCTGAGGCCGTTCTGCGTTTCAATTCAGACGGTTCCGTCGATAATGATTTCGGCACCGGCGGTACCATGTTGTTGCAGGCACCAGATTCACTCGACGGATACGGGCTGCACGGAGTTTACGTCACCAGTAACGATGAATTGATTGTCGCCGGCTCCAATGGCGACAACTTTGTTGTTGAACAGCTGACCTCCGCTGGTGAGCCGGACACCACCTTTGGCTATAACAGTCTAGATAGTGCCGCATCGTTCATTGAAGATGGAGCTGCCGTCGTGCTGGATGCCGACGTGCAAATGTCTGATACGGAATTAGATGCGTTAAACGGTGGTAACGGCAACTACAGTGGCGCCAGTGTAACGCTGGTACGCGACGGTGGTGCCAGTGCGGCTGACGTATTCGGATGGACTACCGGAGCAGTTAACGACATTACGCTTTCCGGAACTGATCTGCTCAAGGCGGGTCAGGCAATAGCTTCACTCGACACGACAACGACAGAGGGTGAATTACTCATTACGTTCACCGATGCCAATAGCGAGATTCCTGCAAGGGCCGATGTTGCTACCATTCTTTCGAACATCACCTACCGCAACAGCAGTGACGGACCACCAGACAGTGTGCAAATAAACTGGACGTTCGATGATGGTAATGCCAGCGCACAGGGTAGCGGCGGGGCACTACAGGATACCGGTACTACGACGGTAAACATCACGGCGGTCAGCAACGACCCGATTACCGATGCTCACTACACCCAGTACCTAGGCGGTAGTGAATTCATCGCCAACACAGAAACCTCAAACAGCCAGGACAACCCGGCGCTCGCAACCCTTGCCGGTGGCGGATTCGTCGTTGTCTGGGAATCTTATGATCAGGACGGTGACGGCGACAGCGTACATGCGCAAATCTATGACGACGCGGGGAATACCGTTGGCACTGAGTTGCAGGTAAACACCGAAACCACCAACGGACAATGCAACCCGTCGGTCGCCTCTCTTGCCGATGGAGGCTTTATAGTGGTCTGGGAATCGTATCTTCAGGATACTGATGACTATGGTGTCTATGCACAGCGCTTCGATGCCACCGGCGGCACCATCGGCGTCGAATTTCGCGCTAATACTGACACTACTGACTACCAGGGAGACGCTCACGTCACCGGACTGAACAGTGGCGGTTTTGTGGTGGTCTGGGAATCCAATCTACAGGACGGTGACGGTAAGGGAATCTATCAGCAGGTTTACGATGCGGCGGGAGCAACGGTTGGGGTCGAGACACTCGTCAACACCACAACTACAGGCGGCCAATTCGATGCTGCTATCGTTGCGAGATCAGATGGCGGATACATCGTACTGTGGGACGACAACAGTACGGGTGACAATGACATTGCAGGGCAGCGGTTTGATGCCACAGGCAGCAAAGTCGGTGGTGAATTCCAGGTTAATACCACGAGCACAGACTGGCAGGAAAATGCCGCTATTACAGCGCTGTCCGGTGGCGGATTCGTTGTAGTCTGGGAAAGCGGGAGCCAGGACGGTGATGGCGAAGGCGTGTTTGGCCAAATGTTAGCAGACGACCTGACTACAGTTGGCGTGGAATTCCAGGTGAACTCCTCCACTGCAGACGACCAGGAGCATCCGCAAGTCGTGGCATTGCCCACCGGTGGTTTTATAGTTGTTTGGGAATCAGATAGTCAGGATGGTGATGGCGACGGTATTTACGCACAGCAATTCGATGCAACCGGCACTCCTGTCAATGGTGAATTTCAGGTCAACACAACGACCACTGAAGATCAGACTGAAGTAGAAATCTCTGCGCTCGCAGACGGTCGACTGGTTGCCGTTTGGGAAGACGATGTCATTGATGGAAATAATAATGCCGTTGTCGGGCGAATTTTCACACCAACATTAAACGAAAACTCGCCTGCCGGAACCATTGCCGCGCAACTATCACAGGTCATCGATCCCGACAGCGGTGACATATACGCCTACAGCCTTATTGATGATGCAGGGGGTGCGTTTGATATCCAGAGCGACGGTTCAATTATTGTCCTCGATCCTGCCCTTATCGATTTTGAAGCGGCCGCATCTCTCAATGTCACCGTTCGCATCACCGATCCCGTTATCGGCTTCCACGATGAAGTGGTGACTATCCATCTGAATAATCTGGCGGAAGCTGAACACACGCAACCAACAACTCAAACAGTTGCGGAAGATGGCACCCTGACCTTCAGTGCGGGCAACGGTAACTCCGTGTCCGTCACAGACACTCTAGCCACGACCGATGCTCCAATGCGGGTCGCACTGTCGGTTGACAATGGCGAGTTGACGCTTTCACAAACTACCGGTTTGACTTTGATTGAAGGAGTCAACAGCAGTGGCCATATTGTCATCGACGGCACAGAGTCTGACATCAACGCCGCACTCGAAGGCATGACGTTCACGCCGAATGCCAACTTCAATGGAAGTGTGACGTTGACTATAGACTCCGCTTTGGCATCTGACCTGGAAGGGCATTATACGTTTGATGATGCCACAGCCAATGATCAATCAGCGGGTACAGCGCAAAGCGGAACACTGAATGGTGATGCGGCCGTCGTCAACGATACCACTCGTGGCAACGTCCTTAGCCTGGATGGTGCAGGTGATTTCGTTAAGATCGACGGGCTGATTGGCGAACCGGCGGATGTAACGCTGGCAGCCTGGATTGACGCGACGAGCACGGACACTTCCGGTGCTGTTGTGATCTCGATGAGAACGAGCCCGGCGTTGTATCTGCAACCCGATGGTCGACTGATTGGATTCTACGAGTCCGGGGGCACCAGTTTCATCTTCACTTCAAACGAAAGCTTGCTCGGGACAGGTTGGCGACATGTCGCAGTCACGATTGACAGTACCACTCAAGAACTCTCTGTCTACATTGATGGAGTACTGACCGGGACGACTACTGCCAATTTGCCAATCGAGTACGACAGAAGCCCCGATACTTATATCGGGCGAGCTGGCGACGGACTCAGTGGCTTCGACTTTACCGGCCAAATCGACGATGCTCGTATCTACTCAAGAGCACTTTCATCGGAAGAGATTCAGGCTCTTGCAACGGACCAAACTGCCGCGAGCGACAGTGTGGCAATTGACGTCGATGCCACGAACGATGCTCCGACATTCAGCGTCGGCGATGGAGTCTCAGTTCCAGCAGTTGGCAGTAGCAACGGCGCCGGTTATGGGAGTGTCGTTCAGGAAGACGGCAAGCTTGTGGTTCTGGGGGAACAGGGAGCCGACTATCTCGTCATGCGGTTCAACACCGATGGATCGCTTGATTCGACATTTGGAAGCGGGGGAATTTTCACGCTGGATGTTGCTAGCGACAGTGCCGGGGGAATTGCACTGCAGGATGACGGCAAGATTCTGGTCAGTGGTTATTCGAGTTCAGACGCGGTGATCTTCCGGCTTGATGCTGACGGTACGCTGGACAACACGTTCGGTACAGCCGGCATCGTTACGATCACTGATAACGACGCTTACGATGCCGATGACATTAAGGTGTTGTCCAATGGAAAAATCATGGTGGCCGGAAGTACTGGCACATCATTGAACTTGGATAGTGCTTTGTGGCGTCTCAACAGCGATGGCTCCGTCGATAGCAGTTTCGGTACTGGCGGACTTGTGACTTTCGACACCCATCCAGGTAACGCGGACTGGGCGACTGGCTTGGAAATCCTGTCCAATGGCAGCATGCTGGTTGAGGTAGCCAGGCTAAGTGTCAATGATGTTGTTTTGAAATTTGACGCGGATGGAGTATTGGACACATCGTTCGCGACTGCCGGAACGCTTGACACTGGGTTTTCAGGCTTTCTCGATATCCACGTTAACGCGGACGGAACGTTTGTCGCCACAGGCAATGACGCCTCCGACAACCTGGCCCTCAGGAAATACAACGCTGACGGTAGTCTCGACGCCGGTTTCGGAACCGCCGGAACTGCCTCGGTTGACCTTGGTGGTACCGGCGACCGAGGGTATTCGATTGGACAACAGAGTGACGGAAAGTACCTGGTTGGCGGCACCGCCATTGATGGCGTTCAGATGGCGGTCGCACGCTTTAATGCAGACGGAACACTTGACGCGACCTTTGGAGACAACGGTTTTGTCATCACCGAACAACGCGTGATCCCAGGCAACGGAATATCTCTAGCGGTCAATGCCGATGACACCTTCAGCCTGTCGGTTGGGCTTCAAGGCTCTGAAACGGCCGTCGTCAGCTTCCTTGCAGACGGAAGTCTCAATCCTTCTTTCGACAATGAAGCACCGGTCAACACACTCGATGGAAATCCGTCTTTTGTCGAAGATGATCCAGCGGTGATACTCGACGATGATGTGAAGGTGTTTGACTCAGATATTAGCCTCGGCGAAGATACTTTTGAAAATACGACGCTGACTTTAATTCGCAGCGGCGGCGCTAACAGCGATGACGTCTTCAGCGAGAGCGGTTTGCTGGGGGCACTGACTGAAGGTGGTGCGCTTGTATACAACAGTGTCGCGGTAGGTACCGTCACGACCAACAGCGGCGGCACTCTGATGCTGACTTTCAATGCGGTGGCTGACAACACCGCGATCAACAAGGTATTGCAGGCGATTGCCTACAGCAACAGTAGCAATGTACCGCCGGCGAGCGTACAGATTGACTGGTTGTACAACGATCACAACGACGCGGCCAACCAGGGTGTCGGTGGCAACCTTACTGCAGCCGGAAGCACAACCGTCACGATTATTGATACGCCGGACCCGGCGTCGCTCACGGTACCCATAGCACAGGCAGTTGATGAAGAAACACCACTGGTCTTTTCATCCGCTGGCGGCACTGCAATCCGTGTTGATGATGGTCGCAACTACGATCCAACGTTTACCGTGGTGCTGTCGGTAATCAATGGCACACTGACCCTGGCCGGCACCTCCGGCATTACCTTCCTGAATGGCAGCGGCGACGGTGAATCCACGTTGACGATTGCAGGCACAGAAGCCGACATTAATGCCGCACTGGACGGCATGCAGTATCAGGGCGATCAGCATTACAACGGTGCCGATACACTGACCGTAACCACCGGCTCGGCAACGTCAGTTGAAGCCAGCCTTCATGCACACTATGACTTTTTGCAGGGGTCTCTCGAAGACAACACGGCAAACAACTACGACGGCACAGCAGGCGGTAATCCCACACTGATAACTGACCCGAATCGCGGAGATGTGCTTTCGTTCGATGGTGATGACAGGGTCGATGTCAACAGCGCGGTCGCAGCGCTTGGCACCGAGGTGTCATTCTCTGCCTGGGTCAACCTGGATGGCGGACAACAGGAAGCCGTGCCAGTCTCCATCGGTGACGAGTTCTGGGTAACGCTCGATCGCAACCATGCGTCTTACTCTATGGCACTGCACGCCCGAGGTTTCACCTCGAACAGTCTGGATGCTACTGACAACATCGCAGGCGAGGGATGGAATCATATCGCCGCCACGCTGAACGATACAACCAATCAGTTGCGCCTGTATCTAAACGGAGTGGAGATTCACTCCAGCGATTTCAACTTTGGTGACATCGACTGGTCTGCTGCGGGCTCACCCAACATCACGATAGGCTCAAAACCAGACGGTTCAAGTGCTTTCGCTGGCCGATTAGATGACGTGCGCGTTTATCAAACAGAGCTCGATGCGTCACAGATTATTGCGATTATGGGTGATCAGGGTTATGCCAGTGAGAGCGTCGCGATTACAGTCAGTGCAGTCAACGATGCGCCCGACTTTACTGCACTGCCCGAATTCACTGAAGCCATTATCGACTCCACCGCAACCAACGCATCGGTTGTGACATCCGGCGATCTCGACAACGATGGCGATCTCGACGTCATTGGCGCAACCACCGACGGCCAACTTTCCTGGTATGCCAATGATGGACAGGGTGGTTTCACTATCGGCCAGTCACTATTTAACACGGTCGGTTACAACTTCACAGCCATTGCAAGCGCTGATCTGGACGGCGACGGAGACATGGATCTGGTGGTGGGCAATAGTACGCCCGATGCGAGCGAGGACGCGATTTTCGTATTTCGCAACCAGCTGGTCGAGACCGGCCAATTGACCTTTACCATTACATCAACGGAGACGTCATCTTTCGGATTATACGATGTCGCCGTAGCCGATATCGACGCCGATACCCGGCCAGACATCATCGCGAGTTTCAATCACTCAGGCGAAGTGATTGTCTATGAGCAGAGTGTACCAGGTGCATTCACCCGCACAGTGGTCGGTATGGTGCCCGATGTGCGCGGTATCGACATCGGCGATCTCAATGGCGATGGCAGTCTGGATATCGCCGCTGCCGGTAACCCTGGTGTGTACTGGCTTGCCAATGACGCGGCTGCCGACCCATCATTCACCGTTGCGAGCGTATCGGCTATCGCGCCACTGGATGTGCTCGACGTCGTCGTCGCCGATCTTGACTCCAATAGCGCACTTGACATTGCCTATCTCGCTGGCACCTTCACCACCACGCTGGGCTGGATGCAAAACGATGCCGCGGCAAACCCGGACTTCACCAGAACAACGATCAGCTACCTGGGATCATTCAGCACTTTCGGCAATGTGGTCGCCGCTGATATCGACAGTACCGGCAGAGTGGACCTTGCCGTTGCACACACTGGCGGAAACACTATCCGTCTATTTACCAACAATGGCGGCGGACTGTTCACGCAGAGCTCCCAATCCTTAACACCAACCGGCGTCAACTGGCTTGAGCCTTCAGACATTGATGGTGACGGCGATCCGGACTTCATCACCGCACAGTCCAGCGAATCGGTATTCGGTTCCATATTCAACCACGGCGGCGGCCTGTTCACGCAAGTACACACAGTTGAAGACACGACATTAAACGGCCTGCAGGTACAGCTGGACGATGTGGATGCTAACGGTGCCGAGCTGAGCGTGACGCTTTCGGTAACCAATGGCACCGTGATCGTGCCGACTGGAGCGGTGACCTTCTCAACCGCCAACGCGGGTAGTACAGTCACGTTTACCGGCACTCTTGGCGATATCAATTCAGCGCTGAACAACTTCAGCTACAGCCCGGATGCCGACTTCTTCGGCGACGTGCTGTTAAGCGTCACCGCTAATGATCAGGGCAACACCGGCAGTGGTGGCGCATCGCTTGCCACCACACTGATCCCGCTGCATGTGGTATCAGAAAACGACGCCGCTGTGCTATCGGTGGGCACTAACAATGTGAATTTCACCGAGCAAAGCCCCGTCGGAATCGATGTCGACGCCGATCTATCAGATATCGACGACACCATGCTCACCGGTGCCACCATTCGAATCTCCGGCAACTACGACGCCGCATTCGACACACTGCAGTTTACCAATCAAAACGGCATTGCCGGCAGCTACAACAATGCGACCGGGGTGCTTGAGTTAAGCGGCCGTGCCAGCGTCGCACACTATCAGACCGCGCTGCGATCCATTGTATTTAACAACCAGAGCGAACAGCCATCCACCGCTATCCGCACACTTGAATGGGTCGTCAGCGATGGCGATTCACAAAGCGATCCGGTCACGCGCAATATTGTGATCAACTCGATTAACGACGCCCCGGTCAATAGCGGCACTCTGCCGGCGACTGCTACCGTTATCGAAGATCAACCCGGCACGATCGATCTATCGTCAATCGTGTTGTCTGATCCCGATGCGATGAATTCGGATCTAACCCTCACCCTGGCAACCGCGACCGGTGGAGAGCTGTCACTCGCCCCCGGCACAGGCGTCACATTCGGCGGCAACGCTACTACCAGCACAGCAACTGGCCCGCTGGCAAATCTGAATGCCTTTCTCGCCAACCCGGCTTCCATACAATACCTGCACGGTACAGAACATACCAATGGTGGCAACGCGGATACGTTGACGATCTACGTCAGCGACAACGGCAACAGCGGTGTCGGCGGTGGTACCAATCAGCTGCTCGGCACCATTGACATCGATATCGTCGCGGTAAATGACGAGCAGACTCTCGCTGTCAATACCGGTGTGACCGTTGCAGAGGGCGCTAACGGCACGGTCATTTCCAGTTCGCTGCTAAGTACCACCGATGTCGACAATACTTCGGCCGAGCTGATCTATACCATCGATTCTGAACCGGCACATGGCATTCTGCGCCTGGGCGGAATTACCCTCGGCCAGGCACAAACATTCACGCAGGCCGATATTGATGCCGGCAGCCTGTCTTATGATCACGACGGATCACAAACGACAGACGATAGTTTCGCCTTCACGGTAGATGACGGCAGTGGCACGGTCTCATCGGCCAGTTTCAACGTGATTGTCACTAACGTCAACGATGCACCGTTGAATACAGTACCCGCCAGTTTCAGTGGCAATGAAGATACTCCGGTTGCACTCACAGGGATCAGCGTCACCGACTATGACAATAATCTTGCGAGTGTCCAATTGACAGTCACCGAAGGTCGGCTAACGGTATCGCCAACCGGTGCCACGAGCATCAGCGGCGGTGCCAGCGGCACCGCGAGCCTGACCCTCAGCGGGCCAGAGTCCGACATCAATGCCACACTGGCAACATTGATTTATCTGGGTAACAGCGATTTTGCCGGCAGCGATACGCTGACTGTGCTCACCACTGACACGATCGGGGCAATCGATTCAGATAACCTGTCAGGGACCATCAACGCCGTCAACGATGCGCCAGTGGTCATAGCACCACCCATTGCGCTGGAGACGACCGAGCAGGTCAGCCTGAACATTCACGGCTCGGGCTTTGCGGTGTCCGATGTTGATGCAGGAACCGGCACAATGACCGCACAGCTCGAGACAGGAGCAGGCAGCATTGTTGTGTCAGCAGGTGATTCAGGCATTGCTGTCAACAGCAATAACGCGTCCACTGTCTCGTTTAGCGGCACAGTGGCAGCGCTCAATTCGTTGTTGGCAGGTGCGAGCACAGGCACCATTGTCTATCACAACAGCAGCGACACCCCCGACAATACCACTATCAGGTTAACTGTTAATGATGGCGGCAACAGCGGGCTCGATCCGGCTCAAACTGCAGACAGTTTCAGCGAGGCAGCCTCGGCAGTACAAAGCATCAATATAGAGGCGAGAAACGACAATCCGGTGAACATCGGGGCACTGCCCGCGAGCGTGACTGTCACCGAAGATATGGCAAGTGCGATCAATCTGTCTGCCATCAACTTTGCCGATGTCGATGCCGGCAGTGGTTTGCTGACGGTCACATTGTCCACTGCAACCGGCGGAGAGCTATCGGCCGAATCGGGCGGCGGTGTGGTTGTTACCGGCAGCACACAGGCGCGCATATTCACAGGATCGATCGATGATCTGAACAGCTATTTCGACAATGCAGCGAGTATTCAATACCTGCACAGCATCGCCGGCACATACGGCAACAGCGCAGATACCATTGCAATCGCGATCAGCGACAATGGAAACACCGGTACCGGCGGCGGTGCCAGTCAGCCGCTTGGGACCGTGAACGTCGATATCAGCCGTGTCAACAATGAGCCCGTCACCTACGACGCCGTATCGACATCCGGTCTCGAAGATGACAACAGCATCACCGTCTCTCTAAGCGCCGACGACATCGACGGCTCGGTCGACTATTTTCATCTCACCAGCTTGCCTGCCAACGGTACTCTGTTTACAGATCCGGAATTAAACAGTGCGGCGGTAATCAACACGGATTACGCCGCTGGCGACAATTCGCGAGCGTTCTATTTTGCGCCCGATGCCAACTGGAACGGCACCACCACGTTCACCTACTCTGCCCGCGACAACGACGGGCTTCTCGACAGCACTCCGGCCACCGCCACGATACAGATTGCGGCAATCAATGACAGCCCGGTTCGCCTCGCAGGCAGCATCGACGATCTGCAGGTGGCAGAGGACAGCGGCCTGTCAAGCCTCGGCCTTGACGATCTTGGCTTTTCCGCCGGGGGTGGCCAGGACGAATCATCGCAAACACTAAGTTTTACCGTCACTGCCGTACCCAACTCGGCATTCGGTGATGTCGTTTTGGCCGATGGCACAAGCGTCGTCACAACAGATACATCGTACACGCTGGCACAAATTCAGGCGATGCAATTCAGAACTGCCGACAATGCTTTCGGCGGCCCGCAGTCGTTTTCATTTGTCGTAAGCGACGATGGCGCCTCAGAAGGCGGACCGGATCCGCGTACGCTCAGCCAATCGCTGAATATCACCATCACGTCACGCAATGATGTACCCACAGTGATCGTCAACCAATTCGATATCATCGAAGGGCAAACGCTCACGCTTGATTCCACCATGCTTGCCGCGAGTGATATCGACACGGCAGACGGCAGCCTGGAATTTACTATCGATAATGTCTCCAATGGGCACTTCGCATTCAGTTCGGCCCCACAGAGTCCGATTACAGACTTCAGTCAGGCGCAGATTAATACCGGCCAAATCATCTTTGTTCACAGCGGCGCTGAAAACGCGCCCTCGTTTGACATTGCCGTCAGCGACGGCAACAGCGGCAGCGAATCAATCGCCGGCGATATCCGCTTTACGCCAATAAACGATCCACCCAGCGGCGCAGACAATACCGTGATCACGGCAGAAGACACGGACTACGTTTTCACACTTGCCGATTTTGGCTTTAGTGACCCGGCAGAGCAGGATCTCTTTGCAGCGGTACTGATCGACACCCTGCCCGACGAAGGCCAGCTGTTGCGCAACGGCGTTGCCGTCACCTCAGGTGAATCGATATCCAGTACAGATATCGACATGGGGGCACTGATATTCAGCCCGGTGGCCGACCAGCACGGCAGCCCGTACAGTCACTTTACGTTCCGCGTACAGGACGACGGTGGCAGCGAAAACGGCGGGCTGGACACCGATCCCACTGCGCGCGAGCTGATAATCGATGTGCGTTCAATCAATGACGCGCCGGCCGGCAGCGACACAACCGTCACCTTGCTGGAAGATAGCAGTTACACCCTCGCGGCCAGCGACTTTGGCTTTACCGACACCGCCGACGGCAACATCCTTGCGGCGGTGCAGATATCCAGCCTGCCCGACACAGGCGTGCTGACGCTGGCACAAATACCGATACAGATCGGACAGATCATCAACCTGATCGACATCACTGGTGGAGCACTGATGTACACACCACCCGCCAATGCCAATGGGCCCGCACTGACACAGTTCGATTTCCAGGTAATCGACGATGGCGGCACCAACGACAATGGCATTGATACCGATCCAACGCCCAACACTGCTACATTCAATGTAACACCGGTCAACGACCCGCCCAATGGCCGCGATTCCAGCGTCACCACACCTGAGGATACGCCCCATACTTTTGACCGCAGTGACTTTGGATTTCAGGATCCGCTGGATGGAGATAACTTTAGCGCCATCACCGTCACCACACTACCCGACTCAGGGGTGCTGACCCGGGATTTTCTGCCAGTCACGGCCGGCCAGGTCATTTCCGTCAGCGACATAGACGCCGGGCTGCTTGTGTATATGCCACCGCCGGATTCGTTCGGGAATGGCTATCAGGGATTTGGTTTTCGAGTGCACGACGACGGCGGCACAGACAACGGTGGAGTCGATATCGCACTGCGGGAACAGCAAATCAGTTTCGACGTACCCGGCGTCAATGATCAGCCGACGCTGACCATCAACGACGCGCAACTGGACGAGGGCGCAGACACCTTGATCACCCCGGCCATGTTGAGTGCCAGCGACGCCGATGACGCGGCAAGCCAACTCAGGTTCACACTTGAAAAGGCACCAGACCACGGTCAACTGCTGCTCGATGGCGTGTCTGTCACCGACGGTGCCACTTTCAGCATGGCGCAATTGAACGACAATCAGTTGCGCTACGTGCACGATGGCTCGGAGACAAGCTTAGACTTCTTCGACGTGGTACTCACCGACGGTGGCGAGGATGGTACAGTGCCGGTAACCGGCCGCTTTTCGCTTGTGATCAATGAGGTCATCGATCCGGCGCCCCAGCTCACCGCAGACTCGGTCACCCTCGCCTTCGGTGAGGAGTTTGATTCACAGAACGGCAGTACTCTCGATTCGGGCTCAGACACGGTCACCGGAAACGATCAGTACGATAGTGATGGCCTGACCATTTCCATCGAGGTGCCACCATCGCACGGCACGGTAACGATTAACCCCGACGGCACGTTTCACTATATTCACGATCGCTCCGGTGTCCTGCAGGACGAATTCGTCTACCGCGTCACCAACGAAGACGGCGTCTCCAGCCTGGCAACCGTTACCATCACCATAGAGCCACCCGCTGAGGCAGCCTTTGCAGGCACGACCGATACCAGACCAGTACCGCAGATCGTAGACGAACCAGACGAGGAAGATGAAAACGACGGTACAGCTGAAGTCGAAGAGCACGAAGAAGTATCGGAAACACCGGTAGAACCACTACCCGATGCTGCAGACCCAGTGATTTTCACGCCAATCGATACGACGGTTCCCGACGCAGCGGATGAAACCTTTGACTTGCAGGTGCTGGCGTTGCTGTCAGAGACAGACATCAAGCAACCACTACCCGACAACGAAGATAACTTCGTCAAACAGCACAACTCGGTAAAATCAGCCGATTACACTGCCGATCGTATTGCGATTTCCAGAGTCAGTTTCGAGATAATGCTGGAACTAACTAACAACACCGCGCGGGGCATTGTAGACAATCCAAATTTTCTCAAAGGCCTGGCTGAAATCGGTGACCAGCTCGAGCGCACTGAAGAGAAAAACAACCGCAACTACCGAATAGAATCGGGCGTGGTGATGGGCGCCTCGATCAGTATCACAGCCGGAATACTTGTATGGATCCTGCGTGGCGGCTCGCTGATCGCGAGCATGATGGCGATAACCCCGCTGTGGAATCATATCGATCCGATACGGATGATGTACATCAACAAAGAAAAGCAGGATATCGACGACCAGCCGGAAGATGATGTAGAGGCACTCTTTGAATCCGAAAAATAGCCTGCACCCACGCATCGCGACAGAACGCGCGGAGCGTTCGCATTCTCTCTGTCTGCCATAGACTGCTATCTGATCGTGGCCAATATTTCGCCACCACCAGTTGCCAGCACATCCAACCCCGCCTACTAAACCTGCCAGCGATTTGATCGAACCGATGCGTTACGGTGTTATCCTTGAAGGTAGTCAACCACCGTTCCTGATATAGATGCGGACATTCCAGCCAAGGTGGCAGACACGCACGCTTCGACCACACCATGCGAGCTCATGCCTTGAACACAAGCATTGATCGCTCTGACAACCGCGCTATCGCAGCACACTATCAAATCATCGACTCGCCATTCTCTACCCTGACTCAGCAGTGAAAACTCACTACACATTGATTGCAGTTTTTATTGCAGGCCTTGTCATCGGGTGGTCTGGCCGATCCTGGCTTGCCGCCACAACGCCTGCTGCCAACAATACTGTTGCCAGCAACACGCGCACACCGACCACTTACCCACCTGCAGGATCGCAGCGTGCATCATCACAAGCAGCGCCAAATGCATTGGACACACTTGATCAATCCGTTGTCAGCAATGGGCAGGCATCACCCACGCACAACCGGATCACCACTCAAACAGCATCCAACAACATCGAGCCAGTTTCCGAATCGTCCGCACTGAATATCTTCACAAGCCACCTCAATGCCAGACGCTATCGGGAGGCAATCAGTTTGTATCAGGAGCTGGATACACAAGGCTCAACCGTCGTTGTGCAGTTGAAATCCACCTTGCTGGGTCATCTGGAAACTCTGACCAGCGCGCGCCGATACGATGACTTCTACGCGCTACTCGATCAGTACCTGTCCACCTACTACGATGATGTAGAAGTTCTGTTGCTGTTGGCAGATTTCCATCACGCCAACGGCAGCTATCTGGAAGTGGTGGATACCTATCTGCTCGCCAAAACCTATGCCTACAACGACGTCGACCACCAGAAGGTACTGAGTCGATTCAACGCGTTTGTCGAGGATATCGACCGCTGGTACAGCAGTCAGGGGAATTGGCTGGCGCTGATCAGCTTCTACTCGCATATCACCACGGCGGGTCTGATGACATCGACGCACCAATACCGACAAGCACTGGCACACCTGAGAAGCGGCGATCAGGAATTCGCCGTCGCCCAGTTCAATTTTCTACTCGGCGACAGTATCGTCGGAGAGCTGGCCGCCCAGGCGCTGGACAATCTGGCAGGCCATGCCGCCGCGCCGGCAATCGCCGACAATACAACCCCGGAGTATTCAGAATCCATCGCCCTGCAGCGCGTCGGCAATCAGTATGCTGCCACGCTCAGCAGTCAGCGGCAGGAAAAGATCAACCTGCTCATCGACACCGGCGCCTCGATGACGGCGATGTCCAGCGCGTCGTTCCATGCACTGGGCATCAGTGCCGATGCAAAACAACAAAGCCGAAGAGTGTTTCGCACCGCCGGCGGCGTTGTCATGGGTACGGTTTACACCGTGGCTGAACTAAAACTCGGGCCCTACGTGCTGCGCAATACAGAGGTGGCCGTGATCGACTTTCAAACACGCCGCGAGATAGACGGGCTGCTGGGTATGAATATACTGGGGCAGTTTCGATTTCAGATCGATCAGGAGAATGCGCGCCTGCGATTGAGTGAGAAGTAAGGAAAGACGAATCGCTCGACAATCATTTTCGCCTGTCACTTCGCCGGAACACGTAGTAACCCGCTATTATGCTCATGCGCACTGGCACTGCATCTAACAACAATCATCCACCACATCCTCCACTACTCCAGCCATCGCCTGCCCGGTCTCTGACATCATGCCAATGTTCTTAACTTTATCAATCGCTGCAATATCCCTCGGTTTGATATGCGCACAACCAATTGCTGCCAACCCCTGATCCGATATCACCGGGTTGATGCGATGGTATCGGAACAATCGGGGGTGCATTGGGATGCCAGTACTTTTCATATCACCCACTTCCAGATCAATCGGCTCACCCGTCTGGCAACGACCAAAAGTTCTGCACAATAAATCCTGTTCTCGGGTAGTGGCATAGATCATCGCGTTGGGGATACTCAGTACCGACTTAAACAGATTAATATCCTTTTCGCTCTTGCCGGGCTTTTTGTGCCTGACATCCCCTGCACCAACAGACACCAATGTCAGTGACTGTTCATCAGCCGGCCAGTTCAGGCCATAGGCACTATTAGTCACATACTGAAATGCCATAAACGCAGGGTTAATGAAGCCAGTCAGCGCGCCATCGACAAATACAAATTCGTATTGCTCTCGCTGGCCAAAACGGATGGTCTCCGGCTCGTAGTACACGGGCGCTGCAGCACTGGCTCTTATCAGTTGCCACAGCGGAAGACTGAGATTGCAATCATCCAGTTCCCGTTGATTGAAGGTCGCGAACGAATTGTTTGATACCAGCCACGGTGAATCGGTTGACCAATTTCGCATGATCATCAGCAACAGGGTTTTTAGCTTTTCAGAACCCAGCGTCGTATCCGCGCCGTACCAGTCACGCATGTGCTTTTCGAGTGCCGACTTATCGTAGAGCGATCGGAAACGGTTGTACCATCGCGATGGTTTGAACATCAACTTTGCGTTAGCCAGTACAAACTCACGCACCTCTGCCATTGACGAGCCCATCGCGATTGCCGCGGCCAGTATGGCACCGGCGCTGGTGCCGGCAATCAGATCAAATTGATCACACAAGCGGCGATTGGGATCACCAGTCTGCTCCGCGATGCGGTTCTCAAGCGCCAGTAGAATCTCCAGTGCAATCACGCACCTCGCACCACCACCGTCAATCGACAACAGGCGCCTGGGCCTCTGTACTTGCTGCTGATTCTGATTCACCCCCACTCCTTGTTGTCAATGCACCGCAGACCAAGCGCTACGATCGTTCAGACACACAAACCTGCAGCTATGGCCCCTTTCCAGATATCGTCTGCGATGATATGCCCGCGCGCGCGCAAAGAATCGGACGGCGGAATCAGATCCGGCACCTGCACCACGGTAATACCAGCGGCAATCGCGGCCAGGGTACCCGGCTCGCTGTCTTCAAACGCAATGCAGTGCGCCGGATCGACGCCAATCGCACTGGCCGCCTTGAGATAAATTTCCGGTGAGGGTTTGCCCTCCACCACTTGATCGCCACCGACTATGACCGAGAAATACGGCCTGATTCCGGCCTCGTGCAAATGTTGTTCGACGCGCTCGGTCTCAGTAGATGACGCGACCGCGCAGGGTAGCTTGAGTGTATCGATCGCACCCAGCAAATCCAGCACCCGGTTTTTCAGCGGCACGCCCCGCTGCATGAATTCGACAATTCGGGTTTCGGCGTCGGCGCAAAAGTGATCCAGATCCACCCGGCCCGCCAGCCCCTCGCGCAAAATGGCTTCACTCTCGGCGCCACGAAAACCGATCATGGCGAGAAAGGTCTCTTCAAGATCTGTCATGCCGTGGAATGCGGCAGTGTCGATCAGGGCCTGGTTGACTACTCGCTCCGTGTCGAGCAGTAACCCATCCATATCGAACAACACCGCTTTGTATTGTGGTTGCGCTGGCATCTGGACCTGTTCTTTGATCAAAACCGGAAATTACACCACGAAACGGTGTTTGCCGATCGAAATTTTCCGCAACCAGCGTTAGTTTGCCCAACTACGGGCACGGCTGACGCTTACCACCGAACACCAAATCGCAGCGCCTCATAGATTGCCGCATGTATATTGCGAGACGCCACGGCATCGCCAATTCGATAGAGAAAGAAGCTGCCGGACGGGTTGCTGTCTGGCAACACCTCGCCGGTACCCACCAATGCGCTGTAATCCACCGCCCCCAGATTTCGCGATTGCGGCTGTAGCAGCAAGTAGAGCTCGTCCGCCGGCTGTGTGCCGTGTTCAACCACCACCTGATCGACCTGCCTACTGCGTTGCCAGCTCTCATCGCTGTCTGACCCCAGTGTCGCCAGCAGCGCGTTGCCCTGCCGCTGCACCGATTTCAGTCGCGTGCTGATGGTGATGCGGGCATCGCGCTGTTGCAGCTCGCGAATGTAGGGCACGTAGTTCATGCCACCCATCTCAGGCGAAAAGAACCGCTCCGGCGACACCACTTCCAGCTCCGCACCGGACTGCGCAATCAAAAGGGCCGCAGTCAACCCCTGATGACCGCCTGAATCATCAAATAGAAGTACGTTGTCACCCGGCTGCTCATCGCCTGCGATAATGTCCCAGCTCGAGACGACGAGATCATCACCTTCGTCGAGATCCGGCAACTGCGGCACGCCACCGGTCGCGACAATAACCACATCGGGCTCGCGAGATAACACATCGTCAGCCTCTGCCAGCACGTTGTACTCGATTGCTACACCCAGCCGCTCAAGCTCCATCTCGCGCCAGTCGACAATGCCCGCCATCTCAACCCGGCGCGGATTGCGGGTCAACAGTTGCACCTGCCCACCCAGTTTCGACGAGGCCTCCAGCAGCGTCACCTCGTGGCCACGCTCGGCCGCGACGCGCGCCGCCTCAAGCCCGGCTACACCCCCGCCAACGACCACCACCCGCTGTGGCTTTGGCGAGCGCGGAATATCGTGCGGCATCGTCGCCTCGCGCCCGGTGGCCGCATTGTGAATGCACAGCGCCTCGCCATTTTCGTAAATTCGATCCAGACAGTAAGTGGCACCGACACAGGGGCGAATGCGATCTTCTTCACCGCGTTCGATCTTCACGACGATATGCGGGTCAGTCAGGTGGGCGCGCGTCATGCCAACCATATCGAGCTTGCCCTCCGCAATCGCGTGTCGGGCGGTGGCGACATCGGGAATCCGCGCCGCATGGAATACTGGGAATTTCGTGTCAGCACGCACCTCGCCGGCAAAATCCAGATGCGGTGCCGAGGCCATGCCCTGTATTGGGATGGTTTTGGTCAGCGCCGCATCAGTGGCGACATGGCCTCTGATCAGATTGATAAAATCAAAGCGGCCATCCGCCGCCACACGACGGGCGATCTCCATGCCCTCTTCTTTGGATAAACCTCTGTCCCAGATTTCATCGGCCACCATGCGTATGCCGACGATAAACTCCGCACCCACCGCCTCGCGAATCGCCTCGATCACCCTGAACGTGAAGCGCAGCCGATTGTCCAGCGAGCCACCGTATTCATCGTCGCGAAAATTCGTCCCCGGCGACCAGAACGCATCCATCAGATGTCCGTAGGATTCGAGCTCTATCCCATCGAGCCCGGCCGCCTGCATGCGCTCCGCGGCACTGGCGTAGTCGGCGACGATCCGATCGATATCCCAGTGTTCCATGGTCTTTGGAAACGCACGATGCGCGGGCTCGCGCACCGGCGACGGCGCCAGCACCGGCAGCCAGTCGCCAGTGTTCCAGCCGGTTCGGCGCCCCAGGTGGGTAAGCTGGATCATCACCGCGCAATCGTGCTCGTGGCAATCGTCAGTCAGCTCGGCCAGCCAGCGCACGATGTTGTCATCGTAGGCGTGCAGATTGCCAAACGATGGCGGACTGTCCGGCGAGACGACCGCAGAACCGGCCGTCATCGTCAGCGCGATCCCGCCTTTCGCCTTCTCGCGATGGTAGAGCCTATAGCGCTCCTTCGGCAGGCCGTCGTCCGAGTAGGCTGGCTCGTGTGCAGTCGACATCAGCCGGTTTTTCAGCGTCAGGTGTTTAAGCGTATAGGGCTGCAGCAGCGGGTCGTTGCTCATGGCTCGAACCTGAATGGAAGGTGCACGTATAATTACCGATAAACCAGAGCGGGTCTACAGGGCTGACGCACGTGAACGACTCTTTCAATTTGCAACGATTTCTAAGCGCTCAGGAAGTGTGCTACGAGCGTGTGCGGCAGGAACTGCTGGCTGGCAAAAAGCAGACGCACTGGATGTGGTTCATCTTTCCGCAGATAGCGGGGCTTGGCAAAAGCGACATGGCGCAGCGCTACGCGATTAGAAGCCTCGACGAGGCACGCGCCTATTTGTCTCACGAAATACTGGGCGAGCGCTTACTCGACTGCACCTTGCTGGCCTGCAAACACAACGATCGCTCAGCGCTGCAGATTTTCGGCAGCCCCGATGAACTCAAATTTCACTCATCCATGACCCTGTTCGACCTCGCCGATCCGGACTATGGCGAGGGAGATTTCAACGAGGCACTGGATCTGTTTTTCAACGGTGCACGGGATCAGGCGACATTGCAACTGGTGTAGGGGTCGGAGCCTGGAGGGTACATTTACCATTCACGCTTGAATGGTAGGTGCGCTTAGGCTTACCAACCCTACGGTTGTTAGGTTTGCCAGCATTTGTGATTATCGCCGTACCGTAGGGGCCGTAAGCCGGTAGGCGCACGTACCATTTGGGCCGTAAGCCGGTAGGCGCACGTACCATCAAGCAATCCAACGGTAGGTGCGCTTAGGCTTACCTCCCCTACGGTTGTGCGGGGATGCAATGTCCTCGCAGACTTCCTAAAGGACCGGAGTTTTCCTCACATCAATAGCAACAAGTGCCAAGTGCCAAGTGCCAAGTGCCGACAGCAACGTGTGTCAGCACGAGCCATGTCGCAGTTGACAGCCATTCCGAGGGCTTTGTAAAGGTTCATCGACAAGGGGTGGAGCGACAGGACGTCGCGAAAAGTGCTGTGTGGCCAGGGATGGCCACTCAGCACGGCCCCGCCGGCGATGGACCTTTACAAAGTGGCGACAGCCACACTGAGGCAGGCAAAAAGCGTTTGGTTACTTTGCGCTTTTCAAAGTAACTCGGCGCGCGGGACGCGCAGAAAAAGGCATGGATGCCAATTCCAAAAGAGCAAGCCCAAGCAGCAACCCAAAAAAGCAAGCCAGCGCAGCGAAACCAACCTACTCCACAGTCACACTCTTAGCCAGGTTACGAGGCTGATCGACATCAGTGCCGCGCATCACCGCCACGTGATACGACAACAGCTGCAGCGGCACAGTCAACAGCAGCGGGCCAATAGCTTCCGGGCAACCCGGAATCTTGATCAGCGTCAGGCCATCGGTCGGCGGGATGTCAGTGTCTTCTTCTGTGATCACGAACAACTGGCCACCACGGGTACGCACCTCTTCAAGGTTCGACTTCAGCTTTTCCAGCAGGTTGTCGTTTGGCGCAATGGCAACCACTGGTACTTCGTTGTCTACCAGTGCCAGCGGGCCGTGTTTCAATTCACCGGCGGGATAACCCTCGGCGTGAATATACGAGATTTCCTTCAGCTTCAGCGCACCCTCAAGCGCGATCGGAAACATAGGTCCACGGCCGAGGAAAATCGCGTGATCCTTCTCAACGAACTGCTCGGCCAGATGCTCAATCGTGCGATCCAGCATCAGCAGGCGCTCCATGGTCACCGGGCTCTTCTGCAGCGCCAGTACAATTTCTTCGCGTTCGCTCTGGCCCAGCGTGCCCTTGGCCTTGGCCATCGTCAGCGCCACCAGTTGCAGTGCAACAAGCTGGGTGGTGAAAGCCTTGGTTGAGGCAACGCCGATTTCGGGCCCGGCGTGGGTCAGCAGCGTGGCATCAGCCTCACGCGTCAGGGTACTCTCTGGCACATTACAGATCGCCAGCGTGCCCACGTAGTTGCCGTGCTTCTTCACCTCTTCAAGTGCGGCCAGCGAATCGGCGGTCTCGCCCGATTGCGACAGGGTGATGTACAAGGTCTGTTCGGGCACCGCCACGGTTCGATAGCGATACTCGCTGGCAATCTCTACCGTGCAAGGCGTTTTGGTGTATTCCTCGAACCAGTATTTGGCCGTCATGCCGGCGTGGTAACTGGTACCACAGGCAACGATATGTATCGCCTTGGTTCGCGCAAGCAGATTGGTATCGATCGCACCTATGCCATTCAACAGCAGGTCGGTATCCGAGATTCTGTCCTGCAATGTGGCGCGAATGGCGTTCGGCTGCTCGTATATCTCTTTGAGCATGTAGTGTTTGTACGGCCCCTTGTCGACAGAATTGACCGACAGTGTAGAGGTCTTTACCGCACGCTTGACAGGCTTGCCAGACGCATCTTCGATCTGCATTTCGCCACCGTTCACATCAACCAGATCGCCATCTTCAAGATAGATGATCTCTTGCGTGACCGGGATCAATGCTGCGGTATCAGAGGCGAGAAAATACTCACCCACGCCCAGCCCAACCAGCAGCGGGCTGCCTTTGCGAAAGGCGACTAACCGGTCTGGTTGTTCGGTATTCAGGATGGCAATCGCATAGGCACCATGCAAATGGCCGATCGCGTTGCGCACACCAACGAGATAGTCAGACGCTTTGCTGACCTCGCGATGCAGTAGGTGAGCAATGACTTCGGTATCGGTTTGCGAATCGAACTCGTAGCCCTCACCCTGCAGCGTGGCGCGCAGCGCGTCGTGGTTTTCAATGATGCCATTGTGTACCACTGAAAACTGGCTGCGTGAATTGTGCGGGTGGGCGTTGCGTTCGGAAGGTTCACCGTGGGTTGCCCAGCGCGTGTGTGCGATACCGATGCCACTATCCATCGGATTCTTGTCGAGCATATCACCCAGCACTGCAACCTTGCCCAGAGCACGTTGGCGCTGGATCTGATTGTCATTATCGAGCACCGCCACGCCGGCAGAGTCATAACCGCGATACTCCATGCGGTGCAGACCTTCGAGCAGAATCGGAGTAACGTTTCTCTGCGCGTACGCAGCAATAATTCCACACATGAGATGCTATGCCTTGGGTTTCTTGGTTGGCCGCGGCCAGTTGTCTACCGTTCGCAACCTGGCCCGCGTGAACGCAAGCTGGTTTTCTTCTACTGTTTTTGTGATCGTCGATCCGGCGCCTACCACCGCATTGCGGCGGACAGTGACGGGTGCGACCAACTGCGTACTGGAACCGATAAATACGCCATCTTCTATAATGGTTTGCGACTTGTTCGCACCATCGTAGTTGCAGGTAATGGTGCCAGCACCAATGTTTACGCCCTCACCTACGATGCTATCGCCCACATAGGAAAGGTGATTGACCTTGCTGCCGCGTGCGATCGTCGATTTCTTGATTTCGACAAAATTGCCGATGTGCGCTTGTTCGGCAAGTTCGGTGCCGGGCCGCAACCGCGCAAATGGCCCTATGGCACATTTTTCACCGACGCTGGCATCTTCTATCACACAGTTCGCGCGGATCTCTGCGCCGCTTGCGATCGTCGCGTTTTTCAGCACACAATTCGGGCCGATGGTAACGTTGTCACCCAGCGTTACCTCACCTTCGAAGACGCAGTTCACATCGATGATGCAATCCTGACCGGTGATCAGCGATCCGCGCACATCGATACGAGAAGGATCGCGCAGCGTGGCTCCGCCATCCATCAGTGTAGTGGCAATATTGCGCTGGTGAATACGTTCCAGCTCGGCCAATTGCGAACGGCTGTTCACCCCAGTCACTTCCCACTCATCATCCGGATTATGCGTGGCGATCAACAAGCCTTGGTCCGCCGCCAGTTTGAAGATGTCGGTTAGATAATATTCCTGCTGCGAGTTGTTGTTGTCGATGCTGTTCAGCAGTTCATTCAGCACAGCCGCCTTGCCGGCGAGAATGCCAGTGTTAATCTCGCAGATTCGGTGCTGTTCCTCAGTCGCATCCTTGTGTTCGACAATGCCGGTTACTTCCCCGGCACTGTTGCGCACAATACGCCCGTAACCGCTTGGGTCGTCCAGCACCACAGTCAGCAAAGAAAGGTTATTGTCGCCGACATCGGCCACCAGCTTTTGCAGTGTTTCCGGGCGCGTCAAGGGTACGTCACCGTACGCGATCAACACCGTGTCTTCCGGCTGCAGCAGCGGCATCGCCTGCTGCACGGCGTGCCCGGTACCCAACTGCTCGGTCTGCTCGGCGTACTGTACCGGCGTGGTGATTGTCTGGCGCACCTGGTCGGCGCCGTGGCCCACCACCACCACAGTGTCAGTGGCACCAATACTCGCTGCAGCGTCAATCACGTGCTGCACCATCGGCTTGTGCGCCACGCAATGCAGCACCTTCGGCAATGATGATTTCATGCGCGTGCCCTTGCCGGCCGCGAGGATTACCACTTTCAGAGACATACTCTACCTATAGTCGCACGAACAATTGCACGGGATCGGACCGTTTCCTATCACTAGCGGCCCCACGTTTAGGGTCTGTAGCACAGCCCGTGCGAGCACTCTGGCACTGCATCTCCATTCGCAAGTCCACCATCCTGTTCCGGGATTGATTTCACATCTACAATCCGGGATTTGCCAGTCGAGCGACGAACACATGGCATCGGGGGGGCCATATCGTCGCACGCATCACTGCCTGTATATCCGGGCCAGTGGCAACGCCAGGGTTGCGCGGCACCGGCCAGATGTTCCCGATAATACGAAATGTTAAACCATGTAACTAATAACCTGCCGCAGACCCATCATTAGAAAGATCGCCTAGTCAGCCATTCGCTATTGCTGCGCTGGACGACGCTCGGCAAGGATATCAATTTCAAAGCTGAACACCAGTTCGCCGTACTGGTTGTAACCTTCATTCCGGCTGCGAATGATTCCCCACTTGCCGCGAATGACCTTTTCCGGTTTCTCCACGATCTCGTAGGTATAGGTGATGTTGTGCCCCGGACGAACAGGCTTGATCCAGCGCATATTGCGAAAGCCGGTGCCAGCGCCGTTGCGGCGCCCGTCGCGCACACCGGTAGCATAGCGCTCCATATAGGTGACCATCAGCTTCATCCAAACCGCGCACACGTGCCAGCCCGAGGCCACCAGCCCGCGCGTCGGCCCGTCGCGCGCAGCATCGACATCCACATGCATCACCTGTGGCGCGTATTTCTTGCCAAACTCGATGATTTCCTTTTCACCGAACGTGTGATTGCCAAAGACGTGAAACTCACCCACCGGAATATCCTCGAACCAGCGGGTGCGAAAGAAGGTCTCGCTCATGCGTTGGCTCCGGTCGGGCGGCGCTCTATCAGCAGTTGCGTCTCCAGCACAATCACACTTTGATCGTTCTGATTCAGCACATCGATCGCGACATCGACAAGACCCGGATCATTGGCGTGTTGCGCCTGGTGCAAGGCCGTAGTGGTTATGCTCGCATGCAGAGTGTCGCCAGCGAAAACCGGCCGCAGCCAGCGCAGAGAATTAACACCTGGTGAGCCGCGCGAGGGGATGTGATCGCGTTCCAGCGTGTCCGCCAGCAGCCGCATCATCAGCGCGCAAACCTGCCAACCGCTGGCGCAATGCCCGCCAAAGATCGACTTTTCGGCCACCGTCGGATCCAGGTGATAGGGCTGCGGATCGAACTCGCTGGCAAACTCGATGATGTCAGCCGCGTCGATGGTGATCGTGCCGGTCTGGAAGACCTGGCCAGATTCGAGCTCTTCCCAGTATTTCATTTGCCCATCAGTACTCACGCTATTTACTCATCCCCGGCAGCCACAAAGCAATTTCCGGCCAGATGATCAAAAGACCCACCAGGAAGATCGCACAGCCCATATAAGGCAGTGCGGCGAGATAGATATCCTTCATCGTGGTATCCGGCGGTGATACCCCCTTCATCACAAACAGCAGCAGCCCGAACGGAGGTGTGGTGAAGCTGATCTCAAGCGCCAGCAGAATGATCACCCCAAACCAGATCAGATCGAAGTTCAGGCTTTGCGCCAGCGGAAAAAATATCGGTACGGTCAGCAGCATCATCGACAGCTGATCCATAAACATACCCAGCACCAGCAGGATGCCAAACATAATCAGCAACATCACAATCGGCGCGAGCTCAAAGCCAGTCGCCCAGTTGATCAGGCCAGCACTCGCACCGGAAAACGCCAAAAGTGCAGAAAACGTGGCCGAGCCAAAAATAATCAGCAACGCCATGGTGGTCACGCGCAGTGCACCGGTGACAGACTTCACGATGCTGTCGATCGTCAGCTGCCCGTAGAGCGCCGCCAGCACCAGCACGCCCAGGCAACCAAACGCCGCAGATTCGGATGGCGTGGCCCAGCCATTTAATATGAGTAGAATCACACCGACCACAATCGCGAGCATCGGCACAACATCAAAGCACAAGAGTTTCAACTTCTGGCCGACGCCAATGCGCTCGATCTCGTAGTCGGGTGCGGCATCCGGATCGATCAGACAGATAAAAAGGATCAGCAGAACATAAAAGCCCGCCAGCATCAGACCGGGCACCACACCGGCAATCAACAGTTTACCGACATCCAGGTTCGCAAGGGTTGCCAGCAGTACCGCCAACGCCGACGGCGGGATCAGCATCGCAAGGCCACCAGTGCCCAGAATCGGACCGATGGCCATTTTCTTTTTGTAGCCACGCTTTTCCATCTCCGGCACCATCAGCGAGCCGAGCAGCGCAGTCGATCCCATCGACGAGCCGGATAACGTGGCGAACGCTGTACCACCCGCCACCGTCACAAACGACAACCGCGCCGGCAGGCGTCCCATCAGTTTATCGATTGCGCCGAACATGCGATTGGCGAGGCCGGTAAAAAAGAAGATCTCACCCATCAGCAAAAACATCGGCACCGGCATCAGATTGAACGAGGTCACCGAGCGGATCGCGTTGTTTGATAGCTGCCCGATCCCGCGCGACATCTGGGTTAAAAGATCACCATTGCCGCCCATGAAATAGGTTGCTGCGATCATGTTTGCCGCCAGAAAGGCCAGTGCCACCGGCACGCCAATGAACATGAAAAACAGCACCATGCCGAGCAAAAACCCCAGTGCGGTGTACCACTCCATCAGGTGTTCCCGCCGATCAGACAGGCCCTGCGCTGCGCACTCATTCGTGTACTCCCGCTTCACCCGAATGCAGCGTATCCTCGCCAAACACAAAGCGCAAAAACTGACACGCCATCAACGCAAAGCAGATCGGCATGGAGATCAACAGCAGCCACTTGGGCATATCGAGCGAGCGCATATCGAAGTCAGAGCGAGTGTAGGCTTTGAGTGTCGCCTCGCCGGTATACCAGACCAACAGTAAACAGATCACCACACACAAAAGGGTAACGACTCTGGAGAAGGTAAACGCTGCAGGCTTTGGAATTGCGGCAGTCAGCAGTTCGATATAGACGTGTCCCTTCATGCGCACCAGCCACGGCGATGCAGCCATTACGATATACAGCAAGCCGTACTCGGAAAAGGTAAATACGTGCGACGAGCCGGAGTAGCCGAGCGATCGCGATGTTGCCTGATAGACGATCGCAAACATGATCGCCACCAGATAGATGCCGGCCAGTATCGCCAGAAAATCGCAGATCTTGTCAATTATTTTCATGGATTCAGGTGCAGCGGATTCCGCCAGGCAATCAGCCAATGGGGTAAACAATAAAAATGGGGCCATAATGGCCCCATTGGATCAAGCATCAGAAATTGCAGCGAGCGTTACTCGCCGTAGTAGTGCTTGCGCAGATCGTCGTAGGCGTTGTCGCCACCCATTTTATCCAGGCGCTCTTTCATCCGCGCCCAGGATGCATCATCTGCCAGTTTCAGGTACTTGTCAGCGGCCTCGCCTTCCATTGCGACGAATTGCATGCCACCTTCCTGCAGTGCCTTGGCGTCGTTCTCGCGATCAACCTGACGATCGGCGTGCGATTTGGCTTCCCACTCGATCACGACATCCTGAATCAGCTTCTGCGATTCCGGCGACAGCGCCTCCCAGCTATCCTTGTTGAAGATAACGCCAATGTCTGTGTTGTAGAAAGCCGGGTCCAGGCGATAGTTCAGGAACTTGTCCCATTTCAGATCGAGGATACCGATCGAGGTCCAGGCGCTGGCGTCGACAACGCCCTTTTCCAGCGCGGCGTAAACCTCGGTAGAAGGCATAGAGGCGGTCGTCGCGTTCAGCGCTTCAAAAAACGCGTGATAGATCGGGTTGTCACGCAGCTTCACGCCGGTCAGATCAACGACGCCATCATCGCCGAACTTAAATTCCTTGGCGTTGTAGATGTGGAATCGGATACCACCGTCGATCCAGCCAAGGTGCTTGACGTTAAAGCGCTTCTGGTGTGCAGCATCCATCAGCGCCGCACCACCGTTCTCTCGCACTTCCATTGGCGTTTTACGCGCCGCGACCATGGCATCAATTTCGGGTACAGACGCCCCATAGAAACTGCCCGGCGTATGCACCATGTCCACCACCCCGTCGCGCACCGCATTGGGCTGTTCGAACATCGCAATCGCCTCCGGACCACCGCGAACCGTGATCTCAACGATGCCCTCGCCGCGCTTGTTGATGTCTTCGACCATCGCGAGGAAGGTCTTGGTGTAAACCAGAAACGGCGGAAAGGCGTGGACCGCAGAGACCTTATCGACCGCCATTGCCGGCAGCGAGGCTAGTGTCATGACACCGGCACAGGCAATTCCGGCAGTGGTGGAACGTAAGCGTGTAAACAGTTTCAAGGAAAACCCTCCAGTAGGTTGCAGGCCAAAGTAACCTGTACCCTGCCATACTTCAACGCCGGCGTGGTCGAGTCAAGTTCAATTGGCGCGGCGCACGTCCGAATTGCCGCATTTGTGACGCCTCGGCGTCACGCCTTCCCGTTCAGCCAACTAAAAGGATCCCTCGCTGGGCACGTCATTGCAGGCTCTGATACCCGAGATGCTGACCGCAACGCAGGTTGGCGCGCTGCTGGTGCTGTCTTTTTTCGCCTCGGCCTTCACCGCCGGGCTCGGCATCGGTGGCGGCATTGCGGTGATCACTGTGATGCTGCAGATTCTGCCGCCGGCCATCGTGCTGCCGCTGCACGGCGTCATCCAGACCGGCTCAAATGTCGGCAGGGTCTGGGCATTTCGCGAGCATGTCGATCGCATGATCGTCGGCTGGTTTGCCGCCGGATCAGTGCTCGGCGTAGCTCTGGCCGCGACCGTCATCGTCAATTTGCCGGCCCGATTACTGATGGTCGCGCTGGCGCTGTTCATTCTGTGGTCAATCTGGTCGCCCGTGTTCAGGGCCGCCGACATACCCGTGCGTGGTTTCAGCGTCGTCGGCGCGGTGACCACCTTTCTGAGCATGTTCCTCGGCGCCACCGGCCCGCTGGTCGCAGCATTCTGGAATACCGCCCGCATGGGCCGCCAGGCGGTCATCGCCACCCATGGTGCCGTGATGACAATCCTGCACGGGCTCAAGGTTGTGACCTTCGCGCTGCTGGGGTTTTCATTTGCCGAATGGATACCGTTCCTCGTCGCAATGGTAGCCGCCGGTCAGCTCGGCACCATCACCGGCAAACGCGCACTGACCAACCTGCCCGAAGAGATCTTCATCACCGCATTCAAATGGGCACTGACACTGCTGGCACTGCGACTGGGATACAGCGGCCTGTTCGGCGTGTCATAGCGAAACGGATCAGCAAAAAACCCGACGCGTCAGCGAGGCAACGCAAAGCCACAACACCGGCAACACACTTACAGTGTCCTCGCTCATGCGTCGGGCAACGATAGCCTGCCACCACGAAGGAAACCCGCAGCGTGAGCAAGGCAACACACAACCAAACCACCGGCAACACACATAGTGTCGCCTCGCTAACGCGTCGGGTTACCAACACATGCAAACAGCGGGATACGTGGCAAGCGTGGTACGAAGATTCATTCGATCGTTACATCAACTCACTAACGCTTCAGACTACCAATACCCTGCCACCCTGGTGGAAACCCGCAGCGTGAGCAAGGCAACTCACCACCAAATCACCGGCAACACCCATACAGTCGCCTCGCTAACGCGTCAGGATACCAACACCTAAACAGCTGGATTCCGAGGAAGGCATGGCCTCACCCCACAGACAACCGCTGCATCGCATGATGCGCATTCTCCCCGCGCTCGGGCAGCGTCGCGGTATCTTCACGCAGGGCCTGCAATACATCAGACGCGAGTGCCGCACCCAACGCATCAGTGCTGTCGAACACCACTTCGTTCAGCAGTTCTATCGAAGTCTCGTTGCTTGTATCGTGCGGCACGTAGCAGCGCACGTTTCTAATCCCCGGAAAGCGGCCGAGTATCGCCGGATGACTGGCCTGATACGCTGCCCGAAAGGCATCAGCGTCGGGCAACATATCGGCAAAGTATCGCACCAGAAACGACACTGGCGCTGCGCGCGCGGCGGGCGCTGCCTGGCCGGCCACCGGCCAGCTATGGGTGGCGAAAATGCCGCTGCGCGCGATGCTCGATAGACGCCCGGTGTCTCGCATCTCAACCTCAGACAATCTGGTTTGCAATTCACCGAGCTGACCAGCATCGCGTGCGCACAGTTGCACTACAAAGCCGGGCGCTGGGCCGTCATTAAAAATAGGGTTGTGCCAATCCACGGGCAGGAAAATATCGGCCGAATCAAGCGATACCTGCCGACAAACCTCTATCAATTCGCCATCGACAAATTGCCCGATCTCGAGCGGAACAATGTCCGGATGCGCGATGTAAAAAAGCGAATATCCCTCATCGATCATTGTCTGCCCCTGGCGTCGAATTCAAACCATCACTCCCCGCATCGCAATTATCTGTTTCGCGACATAGCTCATGACCGGTTTTTTGTGTTGATTGAATACCTGATACTTCATTAGTATCAACCCACGATCCGGTTTTGAACGCGAGGGTGTTTTTTCCTCTACGCTCACCACCACATGCAACGTATCGCCCGCACGCACGGGTGCTGTCCAGCGCAATTCATCAATACCGGGTGAGCCCAGCGATGCAGACTTCATCACTCCGGCGTCGTACCAGAGCCGGAATGAAATCGCCATGGTCTGCATGCCGCTTGCGATCAGCTCACCGAAGATCGAATCCTTTGCGGCAATTTTATCCATATGAAAGGGCTGCGGATCATACTGCAGTGCAAAATCCAGTATCTGCGATTCGGTGATCGTCATGCCGCGCGTCTCGAACGACTGGCCGACCTCAAAATCTTCAAAGTAACGATCGAGCATCAATACCCCTCCGTCAAAGGCCTTTGGGGTGCGTCATGAACTCTTCCAGCACCTCCGGCGGCGGCTTCATGAAATCGGATACGCGGCTGGTCGAAAGCCCGGTGGTGCGTTTTAGCTTGACCGCCATTTCGGCCATTTTCACCACGATGGGTATGCCATTGATGACCGGCGCGCCATCCACTGTGTGTTGCTGAATTTGCGAAAACAGCAGCATCGGTATGCCGCCGCCGGGAATCAACACATCAACACCCTGCTCAACCAAAGGCTTTGCCTGTTCTTCAAACAGACCCGCCACCTCATTGAGGCGATCATCCGATCCAAACGCCGACAAGATCTGCCCGGGCTGAAACGTCATCGCATGCACACCGGTCACCCGCTCGCGCAGACCATACTTGCCGATCTGATGATGAAACCAGGAAATGTAGCGAGGATTGATCGTCACGATACCGACCTGCTGCCCCAACTGACAGGAGTACAGCATTGATGACTCGCCCAGACCAACCACCGGGATGTCGACCACCGAGCGCGCCTCATACAGACCGGCATCCTGAAAGTGCCCGACCACAAAAGCATCGTAGCCTTCGCGCTCGGCGATCGCCGCATTACAGATCACCTCGCGCGCACAGCGAAACTCGACGATCGGATGGGCGTAGGAATCGTGCGGCGTGATGCCCTTGATATCGACCTGCGTACCGGGATCGATAATGTTATCCAGGTGTTTTTGCAGGTTGTCCCAATAAGACTGGCCATGCTCGGCATCGACATAGCTCTGGTACCAAATTTTCAAGTCGCGGCTCCGGCAGATACTCTGATCACCTCATTACACCACAGGTGTCGCATCCACCGGCAAACCAATTCGCACCGTGAACGAGTGCCGCGATTGTGTTGTAATCGGGGCACACACCACCACAGAACCGGATAGCCGCATGCAAACCGCCCGCTTTGGACGAACCGACCTCAACGTATCGCGTCTGACCTTCGGCTGCGGCGCCGTGGGTGGTCTGATGACAAAGGGCGAGGCCACCGATCAGGATCGAGCCGTGGCCTGGGCGCGCGACAACGGCATTAACTTTTTCGATACCGCGGCAAGCTACGGCGACGGCGCATCCGAGACCAACCTCGGCCGCGCACTCGCGGGCAACACCGACGGCATCATCGTCGCCACCAAAGTGGGCGTGCCACAGGCAGAGCTTGGCAAAGTCGGCCAACTGGTAGAAGAATCGCTACACGCAAGCCTCAAGCGCCTGCGCCTGGATCACGTCGATCTCTTCCAGTTGCACAACACGATCGATGAAGCCGATCGCCACGGCACCATCAACGCCACACAGATACTCGAAGAGATCGTACCCGTCTTTGAGAAAATGCGTGACGCTGGCAAAACCCGCTACATTGGCTTTACCGCCAAAGGCGATGTCGCCCAATTGCACCAACTGGTTGAGTCCGGCCGATTCGACAGCGCACAGATCTTCTACAACCTGCTGGTGCCATCCGCAGGCGAGCCTGCCCTTGCGAACTACCCGGCCGATGATTTCAAACAACTGCTGGATGTGTCGGCCGATAACGGCGTCGGTGCCATCGGTGTGCGCGTACTGGCAGGTGGTGCATTGTCCGGTCGTGAAGAGCGTCATCCGCTCGGTATGCCAAAGGTCGCCCCGATCGGCTCCCCCACCGACTACGCCACCGATGTTAAACACGCCCTGAAGTTTTCATCGCTGATCGACGACGACTTCGCCAGTTCACTGCCAGAACTCGCAACACGCTACGTGATCTCCAACCCCATATTGCCAACCACTGAAATCGGTATCGCCACACTGGAGCAGCTTCAGCTGGCAGCGGACGCAGTCAACAAAGGGCCACTGGCTGACGAAGCACTCAAGCGCATTCGGGACATTCAGGCGTCGCTGGTTGCCTGATAGCTGGCGTCCGGGGCAAGTCCGGAATGACGACTCAT
>CAZNIS010000007.1:13011-141960 GCA_964573105.1 uncultured Granulosicoccaceae bacterium | reverse complement strand
GCGTTCGCGGCGCTGGGTGTGCAGGCTGTTGAAGCGCGGATTGCATCGGCGTTGCAGACCTTTTGGCGCTCTGGTTGATTTTGCCGAATGGCGAGCGCTGCGCGATACAAATCCCGTACCCCTCACCTATGCCGGACGTTCTTCTAGCACCCAGACATCGTGTTGACGAACAATGCAGCCGAGCGCTCGCTAAGACCATTTGTGTTCTGGCGCAAAAAATCCCTGGTCAGCCAGTCGTCTCAAGGGGATCAATTCCGACCGATGGTGTAGAGCCTGGTTCGGACGGCGTTACTTCGCGGAACCAATGTGGCGAGACTGCTAAGAGAAACTTGCACCCCACGGCAGGCGAGAAGGACAGGTCACGGTGCGTATCCCGCCGGCAACGCCAACGTTGACGCTTGCCGGCTCATTATCCACTCGCTCCCTGCAACGCCAGTTCGCTCTGCGTGAACACGTACCCACAAAAGTTGCTCGGGTGGGATCGACGGACGACCATGGCTGAAGTAACGAGCCCACTCCAATCCAGCGGCGTCCCGCGGGCCGATACTTCGCCACAATCGGCGAATGGCTACCGGGGATTACTAGCTTCGTCGCCCAGCGCGATATTGGCCTACCAACTCGCATGATTATCAGTCCCTCAAAAGAAATACGGCACTAGACGAAAAATTGAGAGGTGTGAGCGTGCATCCGTCCAGGAGGAGCGACTAGTTGAGCTGCCAACGGACGGTCGCTGCAAGCCTGAAGTGCTGGGACGCTTCTGCCCTTTGTCATTTTGTGCCGATTGGCTCGGAACAAACCAAATTGAGACATGTTGATAAAAGCTTATTTGGTTAACATATCACCACGACATGTTAAAATTTCGCGTTTTATTTAACATGATTCAGGGAAATGTTAAAACCATCATACGTAATACCTGATCTCCCGCCAGCCGTCGAACTAGAGACCGTGCCGGTGTTAAAGGCCCTCGCACGTGCAAATCGGGCGCTGGCGGAGCTGAAGGGCCGCGCGGCAACCATTCCAAACCAGGGCATCCTAATTGAGACGCTGTCATTGCAAGAAGCAAAGGCGAGCTCAGAGATCGAGAATATCGTAACGACGCAAGATGAGCTCTTCAAGCTCGATCTGTTCCCGAATGGTGTGGACTCGCCGGAGGCAAAGGAGGTTGCATTATACCGCTCGGCACTCAAGCTTGGTTACGACCGTCTAGGCCAGACCGGCCTCATCACGAACAATACACTGATCGAAATGTTCCGGTTACTCAAAAGGCGCACTGGAGCGTTTCGCGAAACACCGGGCACTGCGCTATTGAACGAAACCACCGGCGAGCGTGTTTTTATCCCACCGCAGAGTGCCACCGAGATCGTCACTCACATGACAGCACTCGAACAGTTCATCAACGACGATAGCATTTGCGATTTTGACCCGCTCATCAAAATGGCGCTAATTCACCATCAATTCGAGAGCATCCATCCATTCCCGGATGGCAATGGGCGGCTGGGACGGATTCTTAACGTGCTATATCTCACACGCACAGATTTACTCGATATCCCGGTGCTGTATCTCAGCCGCCATATCATACGCACCAAGGACGACTACTACCGACTTTTGCAAGCCGTTCGAGACGATGCTGCCTGGGAACAGTGGGTTCGCTATGTCCTGGAAGCCGTAGCGGAGACTGCGATCACGACGCTGAGACTCGTCGAAGGCATTCGAGCACAAATGAGTGCGATGAAACAACGAATGCGGACCGAATATCCAAAGTTATACAGTCAGGATTTACTAAACAACTTATTTCACCATCCGTATACGCGGATCGAGTTCGTAGTCAGAGATCTAAGGGTGACCCGGCAAACAGCAACGAAATACTTAGATACTCTCGCTGAAGCAGGTTTTGTGGAAAAGCACAAGCCTGGTCGCGATAGCTACTACATCAACAAAGAGCTAATCAGCTTGTTCATCGAAGTGGCAGAGTGGGAATGACCTCGAAAACGCCAATCGGCTCAAATCTAGATAAGGAGTCACGGTAGCAATACGGTAGCAATCGGACTGTGGCCACCCAAGAAAAGGCAGCGAGCAACCAAACAACCTGTTGATTTACAAAAATAATAATGGAGCTGGCGATAGGATTCGAACCTACGACCGGCTGATTACAAATCAGCTGCTCTACCAACTGAGCTACGCCAGCACCAGCCGGTAAGTGTAGTCGACCTGATCGCTGACATCAAACAAAATGCAGCTTAAATTTGCGCCATTTAGCGATCGGCACGAATGGATACGTCGCCGCTGGACAATGCCAGCAGACCGCCCGCTGTTTCCACTTGCAGGCGGCCGGTGGCGTCGATGCCGCGGGCAATACCTTTGCTGGCGTCCCCGGCCTCTAAAATCGACACGGCGCGATCGTGCAGGAAGTCGAATTGTGCCCAATCGCTGGCGAGGGTCTGCATTGCCTGCGGGCTGAAGCGGGTGGCGCTCTTGTACCACTCGGCGGCGATCTGGCCGATCAGCATCGAGCGATCGGGTGGCGCCCCGCCACATGCCGTGTGCAGATCGGTGTTGGGTTGGTCGATGTCGCGCCGCTCCGCGCCCTGGCGATAGTTGATGCCAATGCCTGCAACGACCACCGTACCTTGCTCATCAGACGCGCCTACCTCGATCAGTATGCCCGCCAGTTTGTGGCCCCGCTGATAGATGTCGTTAGGCCATTTGACCATCACGTCTTGCAGGTTCTGGCGTCGCAGCACCCGA
Source organism: uncultured Granulosicoccaceae bacterium (assembly GCA_964573105.1). Classification (GTDB taxonomy): domain Bacteria; phylum Pseudomonadota; class Gammaproteobacteria; order Granulosicoccales; family Granulosicoccaceae; genus CAKZSB01. Next base: position 139,215 of record CAZNIS010000007.1, on the reverse strand, counting down.
CACACGGCCGCACCGGTCAACAATGAAAGGCCGGACAGCTGCGACACCGGCTGCGGTACGCGCAGCTGAATCGAAAAGGTAATAGCGCCTCGCGGTGTCAGCCAGGTTTTGCCACGCCTGCCCCGCCCGGCTGTCTGCTGCTCGGCACAACACAGGGTGAAATCGGCGTGTGCACTGCCGTGGTCAACCAGCCAGGAGTTAGTTGAACCAATCGATTCAAACAGCACGACCTCTGGCGCGTGATTTGCCAACGACTGACAGGCATCGGCAATTGTGTCGGCATGCAATGGCTTCATTGAATTCGCCGATCGGGGGTGTTTGTCATTTTTCGCAGGTTAAGTCGGTTCATTTCGGGTTTTTCGGGCATTGTGCTGCTGGCACTGGCGGCCGCATCAAGCGGACCGGCGCACGCTGACCGCACTTATCTGTATCGCGAGGCGGATGGTACGGTCTGGTTCACGAACATCAACCCTCGCTCGCAAGACAGCTCCAAATTCACTCTCCTTGAAATCCGTGGCAGAGCCCCTGCTGTGGTGTCCTGCCGCGCCGCTGAACGCGCTGCGAGAGCTCGGCTTTTCGACCCGCAAATCGAGAATCATGCGTCGAAAAACGGTATCGATGCGAATCTGGTGAAAGCGGTGATTCGGACCGAGTCGTGTTTTGACAACTGGGCGATCTCAAGTGCCGGCGCGCAGGGGCTGATGCAGCTAATGCCGGCCACGGCGCGCGAGCTGGGCGCAGACAACCCGTTTGAAGCGGCACAAAACATCGATGCCGGCACTCGTTATCTCGCCCGTATGTTGCGTCAGTTCGACAACGACCTGTCACTTGCACTGGCGGCCTATAACGCGGGTCCGGGCGCGGTGAAAAAGCACAAGGGCATCCCGCCTTTTGCCGAGACTCAATCTTACGTTGAGAAAGTCATGAACCACTATCGGCACTACGCTGACGGCGGACACTAACTCGCCCGCAGGCCGCGGCTGGCCGCTTGCGCAACCATTGATATTGACTGGATCAACCATAGGCTCAAAAGCCTGAACAGAAATTGCCTGCTGGTGCCCTATAATGAGCGAGGCGAGCCGCAACCCGTTCGCCAGATCATGTCAGGCTCGCCGGTTGGCAGCCCTGGACATCCAGCCACCACCCGATATTCGCCCAATGAACAAAGAAGCTACAGCGCCAGCGGCCAATTTTATCCGCACCATGATCGAGCGGGACGTTGCAGCGGGCAAACACCAGGGCCTGGTCGCCACGCGCTTTCCGCCCGAGCCCAACGGTTACCTGCATATCGGGCACGCGAAATCGATTTGCCTGAACTTTGGTATCGCAGCCGAGTTCAACGGCTGGACCAACCTGCGATTTGACGACACCAACCCGGACAAGGAGAGCGAGGAGTACATGGAGGCGATCAAGCGCGACGTCGCCTGGCTTGGCTTCGAGTGGAAATCACTACGCAATGCCTCGGACTACTTCGATCAACTGTACGACTATGCGGTATTGCTGGTGAAAAAGGGGGCAGCCTACGTCGATAGCCTGTCGGCGGAGGAGATTCGCGAGTACCGTGGCAGCCTGACCAGCCCCGGCAAGGACAGCCCCTACCGCAACCGCAGTGTCGAGGAAAATCTCGATTTGCTGACGCGCATGAAAAACGGTGAGTTCGCCGAGGGCGAACACATTCTGCGCGCGAAAATCGATATGGCATCAAGCAACATCAACATGCGCGATCCGGCGATCTACCGGATCAAGAAATCCAGCCATCACCGCACCGGTGACAAATGGAACATCTATCCCCTTTACGACTACACGCACTGTCTGTCAGACGCCATCGAAGGCATTACGCACTCGCTCTGCACGCTGGAATTTGAGGATCATCGCCCGCTCTATAACTGGGTGATCGAACAGGTCAACCCCGACAGCAAACCCGAACAAACCGAATTCGGCCCGCTGAATCTTGAGTACTGCATCCTGAGCAAACGCCGGCTGATTCAATTGGTTGAGGGCGGACACGTGGACGGCTGGAATGACCCGCGACTGCCGACCATCGCCGGTATGCGCCGGCGCGGATTCACACCCGCCTCCATTCGGGATTTCTGCTCGCGTATCGGCGTGACCAAAAACGAGGCGCTGATCGAGTGGAGCGTGCTGGAAAACAGCGTGCGCGAGGATTTAAACCGTGAAGCCGAGCGACGGCTGGCGGTGCTGGAGCCACTGAAAATCACCATCACTACGCTGCCGGAAGATCACCGCGAGATCATCCATCTGCCGAATCACCCGAACCGTGAGGAGCTTGGCACCCGCGAGCTGGCCATCACCCGCGAAATGTACATCGAGCGCTCCGATTTCGAGCGCGAGCCACCGCCGAAATTCAAGCGCCTGGTGCCAGGCGGCGAAGTGCGGCTGCGCAGCGCCTATGTTATTCGCTGTGATGAAGTCATTCTCGACGACGATGGCAACGTGATTGAACTGCGCTGCAGCCACGACCCCGATACGCTGGGTCGCAAACCGGAGGGGCGCAAGGTCAAAGGCGTCATTCACTGGGTGTCGGCGCAGGACAGTGTCAGCGCCGAGGTGCGAGTCTATGACCATTTGTTCCATCGCCCGGATCCGATGGCTGAGGAGAACTTTCTCGACGCCCTGAATCCTGAGTCACTGCAGCTATACTCAGATGCACGAGTAGAAAGTCACGTGGCGAACGCGGCGGCTGAGAGCCGGTTTCAGTTTGAGCGCGTGGGGTATTTTGTGGTCGACATGACACTGTCCAGCGCTGAGCGTCCGGTGCTGAACCAGATTGTGGCGCTGCGCGAAAGCAAAGCCGTCTAACAACGGCTAACGGGAGACTGTTTTGGACAAGCGGGTAACAGTACCACTGGCATTGCTCCTGGTTGCGCTCGTGAATGGCTGTGCCGTTCAACCTGCCGATCCAGCCGACCCCGCAACCGAATTTGGCAATCAGTTCGGCACACTGCGCTACGAGATCAAGCCCGGTGACAATCTCGTGTTGATTGCAGCAGATATCACGCACGAACGTGAAAACTGGCGCCGCATTGCCGACTTCAACCGGATCGACAATCCGGCCTCGATCAAAGTGGGGCAAGTCATCTATATCCCGCGCGATCTTATTCCACTGGATACGGCTGCACCGACACGCGAAGTAGCTGGCCGTCCATCAGCGACCGTCAGCACGGTCAAACCCTCAGACAGTATTCAAACCGGTCCACTGCCGCAGTGAAAACCCTGCTGTTGGCGCGCCATGCGAAATCGAGCTGGAATACCGAAGCGGCGACAGATTTCGAGCGCCCGTTAAACAACCGGGGCCTGCGCGATGCGCCGATGATGGCCGAGCGCCTGGCAGATCGCGCGCTTGAACTGGATACCATCGTCTCGAGCACAGCAAATCGCGCGCTGGCCACGGCTCGCTTGCTGGCCGAAGGGCTGGACCACCGCCAGGCAGTTGTTGAAACCGGTGACATCTACGAAGCGCCGGCCACTCGCATCCTGCAGACGATCTCGGGCTTCGACGATAGCTGGCAGTGTGTGATGATGGTGGGCCACAACCCGGGGATGAGCAACACCTGCAATTTGCTGTGCCAGGAGGCGCATATTGCCATGCCGACGTGCGCCATCGCTTGCCTGGAACTCGATATCGAGCGCTGGTCAGACCACTACGCAGACTGCGCCACGCTCAAGTGGTACGACTACCCGAAAAAAGCCTGAGCTATTCGGGATCAACCTTTTCCAGATGCACCGTCGGCGCGTCGCCACTGCGATACCAGGGCGGTTGTCGCTGCATATCTGCATAGGCGCGATCGCGCTTTTCGGCGGTGTCGAACCAGCGCATGGAAGACCAGTTCTCACCCAGCAGATGCGCTGCTGACATGGTGTCCGATGCTGGCATCGTGACTTTTATACCGTAGTTTTTCATCGCCCCGGGATCTACAGAATCTCAGTATGTTAGGGTTGCAGAAATAGTACCGCGCCCGGCGTTTTCAAACATCCGTTGCCCAACCCACCAGGGCGGCGGCCAACTGCTGCGGCCCGGCTTTACTATAAAAGCGCTATTTCCGATTCACTGCCCCGACAACGGCAGTGCCCAAATTGTATCCTGTCGCGCAGGACTTACGGAGAAAAACCATGTACAACCGCAGCAACACCTTCCGTTTTTTTGCAGCCGCGACTGGCGCGATCACCATTTTTCTGGGTGCATGCACGCAGGAAACCCAGAACAAATTTGGCCGCGCTGTGCAAAACTGGACCGGCACCGATGGCGTGCTGGAAATCTACGCTGGCGAGAAGCTGGTGAAAAGGTTCATGAAGATCGACAAACTGTCCACCGCGACAGGCACCAACCGGGATGTCGATCGCCCCTACCGATTTGGCTATGGCGTACTCGACGCCAACCTGAATGGCGAAGTCGACAGCGGCGAGGCGCAGGTTTATTTCGAGTTCAGCGACTATTCCACGTCGTACGTTTTCTACGAAGATCCTGCATGACATTTCACCCACAATCGCGTCGCGAACGCTGAAGGTAATCGAATTGTCAGCCTATCCGCTTGATTTATCGTTGAAAACGTCTAAAACATACGGTACGTGATCCGGGTCAAGCCCGCTCACGTTCTCACCCCCAATCGGGCCCGTCTTGCGGGCCCTCTTTTTTTCACCTCTTGACCGAGCCGTTGCGTGCAACGCATCGGTTATAATCCGGCGTTTAGCTTGCGGAGAATCAACGCATGAGAATGGATTTTTTCAGTGATCAGATCGAAAAATCCATTGCCGGGTCCAAGGCAGATGTCAACGGTGATGGCAGCAAATTCGAAGCGCTGGTGATCAGCGACGAATTCGACGGGCTGAGCACGCTGAAGCGCCACAAAATGATCTATGCCGTGCTCGACGAACATATCAAAAGCGGTGCAATACACGCGCTGACCATCAAGGCCTATACCGCCAGCGAGTGGCAGGAAAAGCAGTCCTGATCCTTCCGGCAGGAATCGAGTTGCCTCTGGCATCGTCGATGCGAAACCATTGATCAGCGTGGCACCAGGCGCTTAAATTGTGTCCATACACGCGCATCTCGATGCAGCCGAAAGACCCGATGTGATACCGTCCATCAGCTATTCAGCTCGTCGATAAGCGGCACTTCAGATGCAAGATAACTCCCCATCGCACAGCACCGAAGACTGGCTGGATCAGTTGGCCGGACGCATCGCCGCCATCGACTGGTCACAGCTGGTGCGCAGCCGACACAGGCTGCACTGCAGGATGTTGCGCAATCGGGCAACATTGCTGTACCCGGCCAATCTGTGGCACACCGACGTGCGATCGTTCGAGTGGCTGCAAGCCTGCGCCATCGCCAACCAGCTACAATTGCGCGAGGCAGACGAACACGACGGGCCGGCACAGGAATCGGTGCACAATGCGGTGTCCACGCTGGGCCTGCATATGCTCCTCTACGCAGATCAAGATGGTTACAACGCAGTACCGGCGCTACGCAACAGCGCGCCAGGCTGCGACGTCGCCTCAGTGGTAACACTGGCGCAACTGGCGCGCGAGCACGGTCAGCATGACAACGGCACTTCGAATGCCCTGTTGCACTCGGCAAACGATACGGTATCAATCTACAGCTGCAATGTGATCAGCCCCGGCAGCACGCGACAGCTGCAATATTTCGCCGGTGGGCAGACGCAGGTGGTCAGTTACTCAGTGGCTGATGAACATTGCGTCGATCTGCTTCTCGCCGGCGGCACAGCCGCTGCCCCGCTCGTCTCATCACTGTCTCGCCTGACCGATCACCGCATTGAGCTTGAAACTTTCGTTGAGCCCGGCAAGCCAGTGTTGGGCATCTTGCGCGCCTCGTACTGCCGGCCACTCGCTGCCGCCAACCATCAGGCAGATCAAAGCCACACCCCGACAACCACGTTGGCGCCTGCCTGATTCGTCAGGCGCCGGCACGGACACCCGTCTATGGCACTAATTCGCATGCGCGCCGTGCAGCTTTCCTACGGCCCGCAAACCCTGCTCGACAACGTCGATCTGACAATAGAATCGGGCGAGAAGATCGCTGTCGTCGGACGCAACGGTGAGGGTAAATCGACACTGTTAAAACTGATTGCCGGCGACGTACAGGCCGACAGCGGCGAGATCGTCATTCGCGACGGCACGCGCATCGGTCGCCTGCAGCAAGAAGTACCGGGTACCACTGACAGCCGTTCGGTATTCGACATCGCGGCCAGCGGACTGGATAGCGAGACCGCTGCGGCAGCCATCGCGACACGCAGTGCCGAGGGTTCGGTTGAAAGTACCGAGGCGTGGCGTGCAGCGGCAGACATTAACAATGTGATATCGCGTCTGCAGCTTGACCCTGACGCGATGATGGATTCGCTGTCTGGCGGCCAAAAACGCCGCGCCATGCTGGCGCGTGCGCTGGCCTGCCAACCCGATCTGCTGCTAATGGACGAGCCGACCAACCATCTGGATGTCGATGCGATTCTATGGCTCGAAGGTTTTTTGAAAAAGCTGCAAATCGCGCTGATTATTGTCAGCCACGATCGGCAGCTGATTCGCAACACCGCCAATCGCATTATCGATATCGATCGCGGGCGCGTGACCAGCTGGAATCACACCTATGATCGCTTTCTCCAGGCGCGCCAGCAGGCGCTGGAAAACGAAGAGCGACAGAATCAACTGTTCGACAAAAAACTGCAACAGGAAGAAGCCTGGATACGACAGGGCATTAAGGCGCGCCGAACGCGCAATGAGGGACGCGTACGGGCGCTAAAAAAACTGCGACAGGAACGCGCACAACGTCGCGAGCAATCCGGCACGGCAAACCTGCGACTTCAAAGCGGCGACAAATCCGGCAAGATCGTTTTCGAACTTGAAAACGTGCAATTTAGTCATCCCGGACAGCCTCCCATTGTCAGGGACTTTTCCTGCACCGTGATGCGCGGCGACAAAATTGCCATCATCGGGCCAAACGGCAGTGGGAAAACTACGCTGGTCAAACTGATCCTCGATCAGCTGCCACCGAACAGCGGCACAGTCACGCACGGTACCAATCTTAAAATCGCCTATTTTGATCAGCTCCGGCAACAACTCGATGAAACGAAAACAGCGGCAGATAATGTCTCTGAAGGCGCTGACTTCATCGAAGTATTTGGCGAACGCAAGCACATCATGGGCTATATGCAGGATTTTCTGTTTGCACCGGAGCGTGCGCGAGCACCGATCAATAAATTGTCGGGCGGTGAGCGCAATCGCCTGCTACTGGCGAAGCTCTTTACCCGCCCGGCCAATTTGCTGGTGCTCGACGAGCCAACCAACGACCTCGATGTCGAGACGCTGGAATTGCTGGAACACACCATTGCCGAATTCTCGGGCACGGTGTTGCTGGTCAGCCACGATCGCGAATTCATTAACAACATAGCCACCAGCACGCTGGTGCTCGACGGTCAGGGTGGCATCGAGGAATACGTCGGTGGCTATGAGGACTATCTGACGCAATCGGCACAGTCGCAAAAGGGTAAACCGCAGTCAGACAAAAAACCTGCGACAAAAAACAAGGCGCCAGCCGCGGCGGCAAAGCCTGCAAAACTTTCCTATAAACTGCAACGCGAACTCGACGCGCTGCCCAATCAGATCGAAGCACTTGAGGCAGACAAGGATGCTCTGGCGCTGCAATTGTCTGATCCTGCGACCTACCAGTTGCCGGCACCGGAGCAGGCAGCTCTACAGGATAAGTTCAGGCAAATGGAAGATGAACTGCAACAAGCCTACGAGCGTTGGGATGAACTCGAGGCGATGCGCTAGCGATCGGGCACAGCCACTTACTGATCGATAAAGCGCCAGAGTACCTTTACTGCAGTGAGCGCTTTGCCGCTTTCTAGCGCTCTTCGAGCAACAGCGACTGGCCGGTCATGCTTGAAGGTTTTTCAATCCCCATCAATTGCAGTACCGTTGGCGCAATCGCCGACAATCCATAGCCGTTGGCGAGCTGCCAGGCGCTTTTGTCTTTGACCATACAGGCTACAGGAAAGGTGGTGTGCTGCGTGTGCGGCACACCTGAAACCGGATCGACCAGCATATCCGCATTGCCGTGGTCGGCCGTCAGTATCACTGAGTAACCGGCAGTTTCGGCCACCGCCAGCAGTTCACCCACCACTTCATCGACAACCTCAACCGCTCTTACAACCGCTTCAGGCACGCCAGTGTGACCAACCATATCGCCGTTCGCGAGATTGACGACAATAAAACCATAGCGATTGGCCTGCAATGCATCGAGCACCGAATCGCGTACATCATAGGCACTCATTTCGGGTTTCAAATCGTAGGTTTCAACCTTGGGCGACGGCGAAAGCCCCCTGTCCTCAAGATCGAAAGGCTGCTCGCGCCCGCCGTTGAAAAAGAAAGTCACGTGCGGATACTTTTCAGTTTCAGCGGCATGAAACTGGGCAACGCCGGCATCGCAGATCGCAGCACCCAGCGTTTGTTCGGGCTGATCCTTGGTGAAGGCGACCGGACAATCAAAACTGTCGTGATAATGGGTCATAGTGACCAGCGACAGGGTTGCAAAATCGCCGCGCTCAAAATGGGAAAAGTCAGGATCGACCAGTGTTGCCGCCAGTTCGCGCGGGCGGTCATTGCGAAAATTAAAAAATATGGCCTGACTGCCAGTGCTCATGGTGTCACCACCCTCGATCACGGTGGGACTGACGAACTCATCGGTCTCACCGCGCTGCCATGCCGCCTCGATTGCCTCTCGCGCGGATGATGCGCGCTCGCCGACACCATTGACCATGGCCTGCCAGGCACGCTCGACGCGCTCCCAGCGATTATCCCGATCCATCGCGTAGTAGCGACCGCTGACCGTCGCGATTCGACCACCGGCGCGCTGCAGTGCCGGCTCGACTTGCTCCAGATAGCGCGTTGCGCACTGCGGCGCGGTGTCGCGACCATCGGTGATCATATGCAGCATTGGCACGACTGAATACTGCTTACAGCACTCGATCAGGGCCAGCACATGATCGAGGTGGCTGTGCACGCCACCGTCGGATACCAGGCCAATCAGATGCAGTGGCTGATTACCCTTCGCGGCCGCCTGACAGGCATTGGCAATTGCCGGATTCGAGGCAAAGCTGCCGTCGCGGATCGCCTCGTTGATGACAACCAGATCCTGCCGCAAAATCGCGCCGCAACCAATCGTAAGATGCCCGACCTCGGAGTTGCCCATCTGCCCATCGGGCAAGCCAACAGCCGCGCCCGAGGCTTCAAGTACGGTCACCGGATTGCTGGCGAACTGTTGATCGAGATTGGGCGTCGCCGCCATCGCCACCGCATTGTTCAGCGGCGAGGGATTCAGACCAATGCCGTCCATGATGACCAAAAGGACTGGCTGGCGAGGCGCGAGAGATTGGTTTTGCATCGAAGCAGACTTTTATTGAAGGCGAAGCTGAACTAGCAACGATCAGACCCTGACGAAAACACGGGCTAGCTCACCAGGCTGCTGCTGGTCAGCCCGGGTGCAGCGGCAGCGGAACCTTATCAGGATTTATCTTTGTTGCCGTTGCCGGAGGGACTGTCGTCGAAGTCGTCACGATCGAGTTCAGCCTGCATCTCATCGTCAGTCAGATCAGTTGCACTGCTACCACCGCTGGCCGCGGCACTGGTCGCAGCCTGCCCAGTGGCAGGGGTCGGCTCATCGTTTTGCTGGTAGCGCGCCTCGGCGGCCTTGCTGTATTCCTCCTTGCGCTTCAAAAACAGGCGCGAGAAGAAAATACCCACCTCGAACAGCAGCCACATTGGCAGTGCCAGCAGCGTTTGCGAAATGATATCCGGCGGGGTCAGGAACATGCCGATGACGAAGGCGGCAACAATAAAGTAGGGCCGCTTGCTGGCCAGACTCTCGGGTGTGGCTGCACCGATGGCAACCAGCAGAATCGTTGCGATCGGCACTTCGAACGCGATGCCAAAGGCGAGGAAAATCGCCAGTACAAAGTCGAGATAGCGTGCAATGTCGGTACTGACCTCGACCCCTGCCGGGGCGACGCTTGTGAAGAAGCCGAATACCAGTGGAAACACCACGAAATACGCAAAAGCGACGCCGACATAAAACAGCAGCGTGCTGGAGAGCAGTAGTGGAAATGCCAGTCGCTTTTCGTGGCTGTAGAGCCCGGGGGCGACAAACGCCCACACCTGGTAGAGCAGAAACGGTGCGGTAACAAAAATCGACAGCATCAGCACCATTTTGAACGGAATCAGGAAGGGTGCTGCCACATCGATGGCAATCATGCTGGTGCCTTCCGGCATGTGCCGCAGCAACGGCTCGGCGAGCAGGCTGTAGATTTCGTCTGCGAAGGGAAACAGACACAAAAACACCACACCAATAGCCAGCACCATGCGCAACAATCGATCGCGCAATTCGACCAGGTGCGACAGCAGGCCCATTTCTGCGCCGCCGTTGTCAGCCGATGCCGTCATGCTGAGCCGGTCTTGGGGTTGTCTGAGGTATCGTTGATGGCAGCAGCGACATCATCGTTATTCTTTTTGACGGTACTGGCAGCATCGCGCACCTGCTCGACTGCCTGATCCATGCCGCTGGAAATATCGCTGCTGGCTGAGCGGGCAGTTTTTTCGAAGTCAGAGCGGGTCTCGTTGACCATCTCTTTGAGCTCGCGGATTTGATCTTCCTGCGAATTCAACAGCTTGCGGACTTCATCGGTGTTTAGCTCGGATTGCAGATCGCGCTTCACGCCGGCGACAAACCGCTGCATCTTACCGACCCAGCGGCCAACGCTTCGAGCCACTGTAGGCAAGCGTTCCGGCCCGATCACGAGCAACGCGATCACACCAATCAGCACGACTTCCTGAAACCCGACGTCAAACAAGGCAGCTCACCTGAAAACTAGTGGGACGGGCGCGATTTCGAGCGCACCATCAATCAGCCTTCTTTCTTTTCGGCCACCGCTTCGGCACCGTCAGCGACGCGCTCGGCTACGGTGTTGGCACCATCTTCGATCTGGCCTGCGGCAACTTCGTCGGTGTCGTCGTCCGGCTTTTCCTTGACGGCGTCCTTGAAGCCCTTGACTGCAGAGCCGAGGTCTCCACCCAGGTTGCGCAGGCGCTTGGCGCCGAAAATGAGAACAACGATGACCAGCACAATTAACAGCTGGGGAATACTTGGCATCATGATGGGTTACCTGTCTGTGTCTGCAACTTGTCTATTCTACCGGTCGGGCGGCTTTTTCGTCGTGTCCTGAGGTCCCAAACCGGCGCTCAAGTTCGTGCAATATGTCGTCGGGACCGAGATTTTGCTCTGCCAGCATCACGAGTGTGTGGAACCAGAGGTCGGCCGTCTCGTGGATGATGTCCTTCCGTTGACCCGATTTTACGGCAATTATGGTCTCTGTGGCTTCCTCGCCGATCTTCTTAAGGATGGCGTCTGTGCCGCGGTGATACAAGCTCGCCACATAAGATTCCGACGCAGTCGCAGTTTTTCGCTGCTCCAGCTGACGGGCGAGATCGGCAAGAATCGTCTCTTTCATGGCTTTCCGGAGTAGATTTCTGCTGGGTCTTTCAGCACTGGCTCTACCGCATGCCAGGCGCGATCAGTCAGGCGCCGGTAGAAGCAATGCGCCCGCCCGGTGTGACAGGCCATACCACCCTGTTGCCTGACCTTCAGCAACACGGTATCGCCGTCGCAGTCGAGGCGGATATCAGAGACCGTCTGCACATGCCCTGAGGTCTCACCCTTGTGCCACAGGCGCTGCCTGGATCGCGACCAGTATACCGCCTCGCCACGGGCCAGCGTCTGTTCCAGTGCGCTGCGATTCATCCAGGCCATCATCAGCACATCGCCGGTTTCGTCATCCTGAGCAATCGCTGGCACCAGACCACGCGAATCCCAGGCCACCTGATCCAGCCACTCATCCGTCATGCACAATGTCCTCGCCATCCACGGTACGCACTTCGATACCAGCCTCGCGCATAGCCTGCTTGGCCTCGGCGATAGTGTACTGGCCAAAGTGAAAGATGCTGGCGGCAAGCACGGCGTCGGCTCCACCCCGAGTGACCCCTTCACACAGGTGCGCCAGGTTTCCCACCCCGCCGGAGGCGATCACCGGTACATCGACGGCGTCCGCTACTGCGCGTGTCAGGGCGAGATCAAATCCTTCGCGCGTGCCGTCGCGATCCATGCTGGTCAGCAGTAGTTCGCCAGCCCCATACTCGGCCATTTTCACTGCCCATTCGACCGCATCGATACCGGTTGCCCGTCGTCCGCCGTGGGTATAGATCTCCCAGTGCGGCGAATGGCTATCGACATGACGCGCATCCAGCGCCACCACGATGCACTGATTGCCGACGCGATCGGACGCTTCGCGCACAAGATCAGGATTCGAGACGGCCGCGGTATTGATGCTGACCTTGTCGGCACCCGCGTTCAGCAGTCGTCGAATGTCGGCAAACTCGCGCACGCCACCGCCCACTGTCAACGGTATGAAAACCTGCTCGGCAACGCGCTCGACGATATCCAGAATAATCCCGCGATCATCAGAGCTTGCGGTGATATCGAGAAATGTAATCTCATCGGCACCGGCGGCATCGTAGCCACGCGCGGCATCGACCGGATCACCAGCGTCGACGATATCGACAAAGTTAACCCCTTTGACAACGCGCCCCTTGTCGATATCCAGACAGGGGATTATGCGCCTGGCAAGCCCCACGCTATGCGGTCCCCGCCGCTTGTGCGACTTGCGACAGAGCCTGCGACAACGAGATTTCACCGTCGTAGATGGCGCGCCCGAGGATCGCACCACTGACACCTTGTGATTCAATCTCGCAGAGGTGGGCAATGTCGTCGTAACTGCTGACACCACCGGAGGCAATGACCGGGATGTCGATGGCCCTTGCCAGGGCCGCTGTCGTCTCGCGATTGAAGCCCTGCATCATGCCGTCGCGACTGATATCGGTATACACAATGGCACTGACGCCCACCCCCTGAAAACTGCGCGCCAGTGTGATCGCCTCGGCGGTTGACGCTTCGGCCCAGCCATTGACCGCCACTTTTCCATCGCGCGCATCCAGACCAACAATGACGCGATCGGGCCATTCGGCGCAGAGTTGTGCGACAAATTCGGGCTCGCGCACCGCTTGAGTGCCGACAATCAACCATTGCACGCCGACATCGTAGTAGGCCTTGGCGATCTGACGATTGCGAATGCCACCGCCAACCTGCACCTGCAGTTCCGGCAGTTCGCGACAGATCTCACCGACGATGGCGGCATTGCGCGGCTCACCGGCGAACGCGCCGTCGAGATCGACGATATGCAGCCGCTTCGCGCCCTCTTCCAGCCAGCGCCGCGCAGTCGCCAGCGGGTCGCTGGAGAACACGGTGTTGTCTTCCATGCGTCCCTGTTTCAGCCGCACGCACTGACCATCTTTGAGATCAATAGCCGGTATCAGTTGCATGACGAACGCTTTTCGGTTGCGGACACTAGATGCTCCAGCGAGTGAAGTTTTGTAGCAGACGCAGTCCGTCGCGCGCGCTTTTTTCCGGGTGAAACTGGGTGGCGAAGACATTGTCGCGTGCCAGCGCACTGGCAAACGGTTGCAGATAGTCGGTGCTGCCGGCCACCCAATCCGATTGCGCTGGTTGCACGTAGTAACTGTGCACAAAATAGAATCGCGCGCGATCAGGAATGCCTGCCCAAAGCGGGTGTGGCTGACGTTGCTCGACCTCATTCCAGCCCATGTGCGGCACTTTGAATCCGCTTTGCTGGGCCGAGCGGTCGAACTTTTCCACTCGCCCGGCGAACAAACCCAGGCACTCGGTGCCACCGTTCTCGTCGCTACGCTCAAGCAGCACCTGCAGCCCCATGCAGATGCCGAGAAAGGGCTTTTCACGACAGGCCTTGCGAATCGCAGGTTCAAGCCCGGCGCGCGCAATGTTGCGCATGCAGTCTCTGGCCGCGCCCTGCCCCGGAAATACAATCCGGTCCGCGGCATCGATCTCGTGCGCGTCAGAAGAGATCTGTACAGTCATTTCGGGCGCAACCTTCTCAAGCGCCTGTGCGACGGATCGCAGGTTACCCATGCCGTAGTCAATAACAACGATTTTCCCGGCCAAGCTAGAGACTGCCCTTGGTCGATGGCATGCGTCCGGCCATGCGGATGTCTTCGGAGGTCGCCGCCCGAATGGCTCGTCCGAATGCCTTGAAAATCGTCTCTATCTTGTGGTGCTCGTTCTCGCCACGAATATTGTCGATGTGCAGGGTACAACGCGCGTGGTTGGCAAACCCCTGAAAAAATTCGCGTGCCAGATCGACATCAAAACGCCCTACATGCGAGCGAACAAAATCACAGTGATAAAACAAGCCCGGTCGACCGGAGAAATCGATGACGACCCGCGATAGCGCTTCGTCGAGCGGCACATAGGCGTGACCGTAGCGCGCGATACCTGAGCGATCGCCCAATGCCTGATCAAACGCCTGACCGAGACTGATGCCAATATCCTCTACCGAGTGGTGATCATCAATGTCGGTATCGCCATCGCATTCGACGACAAGATCGACCAGGCCATGACGAACGATCTGGTCGAGCATGTGGTCGAGAAAAGGCACGCCACTGCGCAGCTCTCCACTACCCTTCCCGTCGATATCGAGTTCGACGCGAATTTTGGTTTCAAGCGTGTTTCTCACCACGCTGGCCGTGCGGCTGCTCATGTATTGGTAGTTCTTGAATAAATGGGAGGGTGGCGCAGATCCGCGTCAATCGATCTGGAGCCAGAAGGTCACAGGCCCGTCGTTGACCAGAGCCACCTGCATGTCGGCACCAAAGACACCGAACTGGCAGCGGGCTTCGCTGGCGCTCGCCAGATCGCACAGTATACCAAAGAGCCTCGCGCCCAGATCAGGCTTTGCGGCGGTACTGAATCCAGGTCTCAATCCGCTGCGGGTGTCGGCTGCCAGAGTAAACTGGGGTACCAGCAGAAGCTCGCCTGCGGTATCCAGCAGGCTTAGATTCATTTTGTCGCTGCTGTCAGAAAAGACCCGGTAGTTCAGAATCTTGTGCAGCAAGGTGCCAGCTAATTGCTCGGTATCGTCTGGCTGCACACCGATCAAACACAATAGACCCTGATCGATCGACGCCACCACGTCACCATCAATGGTGACACTCGCGCTCGACACCCGCTGCAGCAATGCGATCATGAATTCTCTCAGGATGTAGGATATTTCCTACATGTTTTTCAGAAAAAGACGACAGGAAAGTCAGAAGCGACCGGGTGACCCGCCCGAGTCACGGCGCGATAATCGTCGTGTGTGGCTAGGAAAGCCCCGGTGAATGGGTTTGAAGCAGGCCCTGACACTATGCACACCTCAATTGCAGGGACTTTTGCCCCGACCAGTCATGGTTGGGGCTCTTTTCCGAGCGTCCTGCGTGCACGAATTGTAACCCCGGTTAATCGGGCGTTTCCAGACAATGGGCGGCTGTAATCCCCTGGCCCGCCACAATCCACCTACGCCTTTGACACTGCGCCGATTTCTGTTTTCAGCACTGCTACGCCTGTTTTCCTGGCTGCCACTGCCAGTCGCCCATGCACTGGGCGCCGGGTTTGGACGCCTATCGGGAAAAACGTCGGCGCGATTGCGTAACGTCATCTCTTGCAACCTGGATATGTGCCTGCCGACTCTGGCGCCGGCTGAAAAGCAGAGGATTGCGAGGTCCAATCTGGCTGAGACTGGCAAGAATTTCACCGAGCTCGGCGCATTCTGGTGCTGGCGACGGGAACAGGTGATCGAGCTGGTCAAGCACGAACACAGTCGAGAGGTTTTGGATCGCGCAATGGCCGTTGGCAAAGGTGTGATCGTTGCAGCGCCACACATGGGCAGCTGGGAATTGATCGGCCTGCACCTGACCTGCCGACACCCGATGCATTTTCTCTATCAGCCCGGCAAACATCCGCAGATCGATGCCGTAGTGATCGCCGCACGGGAAAGATTCGGCGGCAAATGCCACGCTATATCCCGCGGCGGTATGAAAAACCTGGTCGCGGCTTTAAAACGCGGTGAGATCATTGGCGTGCTGCCGGATCAGGAGCCCGCCGACCAAAGCGGTGTGTTTGCAGACTTTGGCGCCTCGCCCGCTTACACCATGACGTTTCTCGGCAATCTGGCTCGGCGCAACCGCACGCCTGTCGTTTTCGCTGCGATGCGGCGCCTGCCCCGAGGTGCAGGCTATGAGCTGCACTACTTGCAACCCGGCGACGATCTCTACAGCAAAGATAGCATTGCAGCGGCGACCGAACTCAACCGCTGTGTACAACGCTGCATCGATCTGGCGCCAGACCAATACATGTGGAACTACAAGCGCTACAGACGCGCACCCGACGGCAAAACCAATCGTTACGCCTGAGGCGCTATAGCAAAACTATTCGGGCACCGGCTTCCCGGTAATTCGACAGGCCTGTTGCAAGGTGTTGTGCAGCAGACAGGCGATTGTCATCGGCCCGACACCACCCGGCACTGGCGTGATATGAGCGGCGACGGGCTCGACGCTGGCAAAATCAACATCACCGACCAGTTTGGTCTTGCCGCCATCTGCGTCGACCCGGTTGATACCAACGTCGATCACGGTAGCACCCGGCTTGACCCAGTCTCCGACGATCATTTCCGGACGACCGACCGCGGCCACCAGAATATCGGCGCGTCGGCACTCGGCGGCGAGATCTTTGGTTCTTGAATGCGTGATCGTGACAGTGCAGTTCTCCATCAGCAGCAGTGATGCCATCGGCTTGCCGACGATATTCGATCGACCGACGATGACCGCGTGCTTGCCTGAAAGGTCGCCCAACTGTTCCTTGATCATCATGATGCAGCCAAGCGGCGTGCAAGGCACGATGCCGGGATCGCCAATCGACAAACGACCCACATTGTTAAGGTGAAAACCGTCGACGTCTTTGTCCGGGCTAATCCGGTTGATGACGACTTTCTCGTCAATCTGTGCCGGCAGCGGCAACTGCACCAAAATGCCATGCACTGAGTCATCGGCATTGAGTTGATCGATCAGCTCGACAAGTTCCTGCTGACTGGTGGTGTCAGGCAGTTTGTGCTCGAAACTCTTCATACCGACTTCGACGGTCTGCTTGCCCTTGCTGCGCACATAGACCTGGCTGGCAGGATCCTCACCGACCAGCACGACGGCAAGCCCGGGCGTGACACCGCCCCCCTTTACCAACAGGTCTACTTTGCGCGCTACGTCGGCGCGAAGGTTCGCGGCGAAGGCCTTACCATCTATGATTTTCTGCATTAGTCGATCCACCAAAGAAATTGAGCCCGAGCTCGGCGCGAGTTTTATACCATCAGAGGTGCCAGCAAAATTGGCTGGATTCGCCACATATCGGCCTTGTGAAGACCATCAGGGAGGCCATCAGGTCGCATTGATCTGCGACTTGACGGGTCGATAGCCCATCGCCTCAGCCAAGTGTGGCTGTGCAATCGAGTCGGCCTCGGCCAGATCGGCAATCGTGCGCGCCACTTTCAACACCCGGTGAACGGCTCTGGCGGACAGGTTGAATCGACTCAACGCCTTTTCGAGCCAACGGTGCTGCTGCTCGGTCAACACGCAAAATTGCTCGATCTCGGCCCCATTCATCCGTGCATTCGACTTGCCGATACGCGCGATCTGCCGCGCGTGTGCGCGGGCCACTCGCTCGCGCACCGACGCGCTCGTCTCGCCGCGCTCGGCATCCGAGCGCAGTTCCGAGTAGGCAATGCGCTGAACCGGCAGATGCAAATCGATTCTATCCAGCAGCGGTCCTGAAACCCGGCCGGCGTAACGGGAAATCTGGTCGGGACTACAACGGCAACTGTTGAGCGTGTCGCCGTCATATCCACAGGGACAGGGGTTCATCGCTGCCACCAGCTGGATGCGGGCCGGAAAATCCGACTGTCTCCCGGCACGCGATATCGTGATCTCGCCACTTTCCAGCGGCTCCCGCATCACATCGAGTACCTGCCGGGTAAATTCCGGCAATTCGTCGAGGAACAATACGCCGTTGTGGGCGAGAGAAATCTCGCCCGGCATGGGTACACTGCCACCGCCGACGAGCGCGACACCCGATGCAGTGTGATGTGGCGCGCGGTAGGGTCGCAAGCGCCAGTTGTCCAGGTCGAGCCCCTGATGACTGATCGATGCAATGCTGGCAGACTCCATTGCCTCGTCCAGCGACATGGCCGGCAAGATGCCGGGCAGTCGACTCGCCAGCATAGACTTGCCGGTGCCAGGAGGCCCGACCATCAGCAGATTGTGTGCGCCGGATGCAGCGATCTCCAATGCCCGTCGAGCGCGGTGCTGGCCGCGAACATCGGCCAGATCCGGGTAGAGCGCATTGTTCACCGAGCGAAAGCCGACATCTCCGGAGTACTGATTTGCCTCCATCGATTGGCGATTCGGCAAGGCATTACACAAGCTGATTAATGTGTTGAACGAATAAATGCTCGCCGCCTCTACCAGCGCGGCCTCAACTGCATTTTCAACCGGTACCACCAGCCCGTGACCACTGTCTGCCACCGCAACGGAGGTCGGCAGGATACCACCGACAGATCGAAGCTCGCCTCCGAGCGCCAGCTCACCGACAAACTCCAGCGCTTCGAGGCGATCGGTGGGCAACTGCCCGGAAGCGGCGAGTATGCCAAGTGCAATCGGCAGGTCAAAGCGACCGCCCGCTTTGGGCAAATCTGCTGGCGCCAGGTTGATCGTTATGCGCCTTTCGGGGAACTCAAATCCAGAATTCAGAATGGCGGCCCTGACCCGATCCTTGGCCTCGCGCACTGTGGTCTCTGGCATGCCAACGATGGATAGAGACGGCAGCCCTCCTGTCAGGTGCGCCTCCACCATGACCGGCAGCGACTGCACGCCCGACAGGGCGCGGCTTCTTACAACGGCAAGACTCATACAACACTGCTCTTAAAACGATAGCGGCGCCAGCCGGTGGAACGCCGGGAACAACCAAGGCCCGCGGTTCAGTGACCGCGGGACAAGACAACTAAAACGCGCTCAGGCTTTGCGATCATCGGTCATGGACTCGACCAGCTTTTCCAGCCGATCGAGTTTCTCGCGCGTTCGCTGCAGAAGTGCAACCTGCAGATCAAATTCCTCTCTGGTCACGAGATCCATGCGCGTCAGCGCCGCCTGTACCGTTGAGCGGGCATTTTTTTCAAAGTCCGCCTTTAGCTCAGACGCCCCGCTTGGCAGAACCGATCCCAGCTTATCTACCAGATCGTCAAGCACACCAGCCTTTTTCATTACACCACCTGTTTTTCCGCTTTTGCAGCCTTGACGCCGAGCATATCGCATCTGTACCGAGGCAACGAGGCAACCAGTCGCACCATCGGTGTGCGCCTCAAAATCAATTTTGCACCTTATCAGTGCATTAATGCTTCCTAACAGAATAAAAACTATCTAAATATATGTTTAATATAGATAAATAAATTTGGCACACTAATCGCTTAAGTTGGTCACCTTCAACGGAGAACTCAACTTGAAACTCGTCACAGCGATCATCAAGCCTTTCAAACTCGACGAAGTTAGAGAGGCTCTTTCCGCCATTGGTGCCCAGGGCATCACGGCAACCGAAGTCAAAGGCTTTGGCCGCCAGAAAGGCCACACCGAACTCTATCGAGGCACAGAGTACGTCGTCGACTTCCTACCAAAAACCAAAATCGAGCTGGCCATAGATGACTCCCTGCTCGAACAGGCCATCGAGGCGATCAGCACGTCGGCGAATAGCGGCAAGATCGGCGACGGAAAAATCTTCGTCTCCGACCTCGAACAGGTTATTCGAATCCGAACGGGCGAAACCGGCCCGACCGCACTTTAAAAAACATAACACCTTTCGGGGAGAGAAAAATGGAACAGACAACCGAGCTAGCGTACGCGCTGGACACTTTTTACTTTTTAATGTCGGGCGTGCTGGTGATGTGGATGGCCGCCGGATTTTCCATGCTCGAGGCCGGCCTTGTCAGGTCGAAAAATACCGCCGAGATACTGACCAAGAACATCGCTTTGTTCGCTATCGCCTGCCTCATGTACATGATCTGTGGCTACGCCATTATGTACCCAGCCGAGGCGGTGAACGCGTATTGGCCCGGCATCTCCTGGATGGTCGGCAGTGAACACGAAGCTGCTGATGTACTCGCAAGCGATGGCGATACGTACTACTCCTCGCGATCTGACTTCTTCTTCCAGGTGGTCTTTGTCGCCACCGCGATGTCGATTGTCTCCGGGGCGGTCGCCGAGCGCATGAAGCTGTGGGCATTCCTGTTTTTTGCCGTCGTATTCACCGCTTTCATCTATCCCTTGCAGGGCTACTGGAAATGGGGCGGCGGCTTCCTGCAGGAAGCTGGATTTCAGGATTTCGCAGGCTCTGGTGTCGTGCATATGTGCGGCGCGGCAGCAGCCCTGGCGGGTGTATTGATACTTGGCCCGAGAAACGGCAAATACGGCCCGAATGGAGAGGTGCGACCAATACCCGGGGCCAATCTTCCACTGGCAACGCTTGGCACCTTCATATTGTGGATGGGCTGGTTCGGTTTTAACGGAGGCTCGGAACTCAAGGTTTCAAACATTGGCGAAGCGAACGCCGTCGCCGCGATTTTTGTGAACACCAACATGGCGGCTGCGGGTGGCGTACTCGCCGCACTTCTGACCGCACGACTGCTGTTCCGCAAGGCGGACCTCACCATGGCGTTGAACGGCGCACTGGCCGGCCTGGTCGCCATTACCGCTGAACCGCTGACGCCGTCGCCAGGCATTGCAACGGCCATAGGCGCAACCGGTGGACTGTTGGTTGTCATTGCAATTATAACCCTCGACAAAATGCGCCTCGATGACCCTGTCGGTGCAATTTCGGTCCACGGCGTGGTCGGCATCTGGGCCCTGCTTGCGGTGCCGCTAACGAACCCGGATGCCAACCTGCAAGCACAGTTGCTGGGCCTTGGCAGCATTTTCGCCTGGACATTTATCGCCAGCATCATGGTCTGGACCCTGATCGACGGTGTTATGGGTATTCGGGTCAGTGCAGAGGATGAATACGACGGTGTTGACATTGCCGAGTGCGGCCTGGAGGCCTATCCGGAGTTCGCCAAAAACTGATTGCCGCGAACCGAGCGACCCGGCTGACGCAGCCGGGTCGCTCAAATTACATGGCTGTTATAAGGGTCGCCAGGTCACACAGTTATCTGCACAATAACACCGCGCCGGCAACCAGGGACGAGCGCGCCCAGCGACCCTCCACAGATGCGATAACAATAAAGTGAAAAAATCTGCGGCTAGCAAGCGACAGCCTTTCCGGCAACTCCACGTACCCTCCTGGCTAATCCTCCTGGAGTTCGCGTTCTCGGCACTACTGTTGTACATACTGAGCAACGCCCCCGGCCTGTCATTTCCCGCCACCTCGGGAGAAATCGCCCAACAGCGCCCCACGGCACTGGTGGCTGAAAACGCGGCGGGCAGACTCCAGCCTGTACCAGCATCGATGGCGAGCCGCTATGAGTCGAAACTGGACTAGCAAGAGATCTTCGCAACCGTAGCCGATCAGAGTTTGCAACCACGGGTGCCGAAAAATTATAAACTTGTGACGTTCTAGCCGAATTCGGCAATACATCGCCTCAAGCTTTTGCATGTTTTGTCGACGACCACTACAAGTAACAGGCAGAAAAGCACGGATGTAGACGGCTGACGCAGTAATGTTCAAATTCTACTAGACTATTTGGATAGTTCGGGGGACAATAAGCGCTTAAACGCGAAAGAAGAAAAACAGTAGCCACTAAAAATAACACTGGCCGTCGCTAACGGCTGTAACGGAACATCCCTGGCTTTAACGCACTATCAAAATAGATTACTGTCTATCCCCCGGACACATCAACAAGTGGTCGGATACTCCAGTCGACAAGAACTGCTGGCCGTGATCGCTTGACAATCAGCGATTGCAGGAAATTAA
Source organism: uncultured Granulosicoccaceae bacterium (assembly GCA_964573105.1). Lineage (GTDB taxonomy): Bacteria > Pseudomonadota > Gammaproteobacteria > Granulosicoccales > Granulosicoccaceae > CAKZSB01. Next base: position 117,227 of record CAZNIS010000007.1, on the reverse strand, counting down.
CAGAGTACTTGTAAATAAAAGACGCACTGTCACGAGCTAAACACGTGCGTTCTGGGCATCCTCGCTTTTGATCAAAATGTTAGAACACTGACAACAAGTACTTCAAAAGAAGTGGTAGTGAGAGATTATTTGTCAGAGTAAACACGCACACTGACCATCAACGACACGGGTCTTGATTCAGGTGCCAGAAATATTGCGCTCAACCATCAAATTCGAACAACATATCGATAAAATGGCAGAAACCTCAAACAAACAGACGCGCCCGAGCAGTCCGCGTACACCACGCTCTGGCAACCCAAAGAGTTCTGAAAACAGTAGCAGAAACAGAAATGGAAACGTCGCGCCGCGTACGCAGAATGCAGCGCGAACCGGCAACCAGACACGTGGTAGGGATAAACACCTCAAAAGCTACACTGCACCCGATTCCGAATCAGAATTTCGCGCCCTTCATCAAGCCTCGGGAAACAGACATCTAAACGGCTTTTCTGACAACCTGCAATTCAACGACTCCAGAGTCAACGGCAATCGGGCGCGACCCGGCAATTACAAACGCAATGACAACAACGGCAACCGGCGCAGTTACCAGAATCGTTCACCCCAGAATGGTCAGCAATGGCTACCATCAGATGCCAGTTATAACCCTGGCCTACATGAATTGCGTGGCAGCGACTGGTATCGCGAAGATCAGGCTCGATACGCCGCTCAACAAATAGCTGCTGAACGTAACGGATCAGAAGCTGATGGCAACAGCCACTCTGCGCAACGAAATGCCGACGGCAAAAGACCAAGCAATCAACGCGGCAAACAACGACGTCGTCCAACTGCGCAGCGCAATGGCAATCCACAACATGCCAATCGCAGAAACGACGGCAATGACCAACAAAGAAACGGCTCAAGGCCCGCAAGACCGCACCACAAGAAATATAACGATCCAAGTCGATCCAGACCGGGCAATAACAACGGGATAACGCCACCGGGAAGCACAACGCCCAACCCTGCTGTCAGCACTGCCCCGAGCAAAGAATCAACGCCACCACCTGCAACAAGCGCAGCCAGCGCGAAGCCAGTCGATACACCTGAGGCAACACAACAAGCATCACCGGCCAGTGATTCGTCAGCACGAGATCACAACAAAGCCAGGCGCGCGCCCTGGAGAACGCAGAAACACGGCACTCGAAGGAAAACTGCAGGACCATCCTCTGCGTCGTAAGTTCGTTTTACAGTATTAGCGCAATAAAAACGGACACCGAGCCCCCGGTTACACGATTCTCAACGTCGCAAATCAGGGGCGGTGTTGCTGCGCCAGATAGTCGCTCGATTGCATTTCTGTCAAGCGACTACGAGTTCTGTCAAACTCAAAGGCAAGTCGATCACCCGTATATAGATCGGCTGGTGATCGCGCTGCACTCACTACAATTTTGACACTGCGATCGTAGAATTCGTCAATCATATTGATAAATCGCCTGGTCATATCGCTTGTCGAATTATCCATGGCAGGTATGCCACTGATCAAAACGGTATGAAACTGTTCAGCAATTTCAATGTAATCATCGGTCGAACGCGCCGTATTGCACATTTCATCAAACGTAACCCACACGACACTATCAGACCACATCACCGTTGCCAGGTCGCGATCATTAATGGTGATGGTTTTTTTCTCAATACTGTCGTTCGCTGAAACGACTTCCTGAAAATACGCCTTCATGCCATTTTCGGCGCGCTCATCATCCGGCGTGTAGTAGATATCCGCGTTTTGCAACGCTCGCAAACGATAATCCAGATCTCCACCCAGAAATACCACTTCTGAATTTTCCTTCAGCAATTCAATAGCCGGTAGAAATCTAGCCCTCTGCAATCCGTCGCGATATAGATCATCCGGTTGAAAATTGGACGTCGTGACAATGGTCACGCCCCGAGAATAAAGTCCATTTAACAATCCACTCATCAACATTGCATCGGCAATATCATTGACATGCATTTCATCGAGCACTAACACCCGCATGTCTCGCGCAAGTTGTTCGGAGAGTATCTCCAGCGGTGATGTCTCGTTACTGATTTGGGCCAGCCCTTCGTGCACTTCTCGCATGAATCTATGAAAGTGAATTCTGCGCTTTTCATCGAATGGCAGACCATCAAAAAAAAGGTCGCATAAAAGCGTTTTTCCGCGACCTACACCGCCCCACAAATAGAGGCCAGGCAAACGCGGTGTCTCTTTGGGTGCTGACGGCTTGCCAAACAGACTGGAAAAAAAACCGCCACCGGCGCTTGACTCTGCGGCAGCCTGGGGACTGGCAAGTAATCGCTCGTGCAGATCCTGTAACTTCCCCACCACCTCGAACTGTTTTTGATCGGGCGCAATGAGTCCCAACTCCAGCGCATTGCGATAGGCAGTTCTCGGATCGGTTTTTTTGTCAAATTTGATCATTGCCAATCACACCTGATCGATACAACCGGCTTGCCACGGACGGGCAGAAAGGCCTGCAGCAGAAATACAATTTCGGACGCACTCATCATTGAGCGCTGCCACAATTGTAACCGGAATCGATCGACACCGAACATCGCTCGCCGTGACGACAACAGGTCGTCACGGTGGATGAAACGCAAACAAACTTACGAATAGCGCGCTCGGTCAGTCGAGCCAGGCGGGTAGATACCGCCAGCCGTCTCGCAGGTCTCGATCATTTTGCCTCGCCATCGGATCTACCTGCTCCAGCAAGCGCCAGAAACTTGCTGAGTGATCCATATACAGCGTGTGCACGAGCTCATGCAGAATGACGTACGTCACCAGATGTGACGGCAAGAACAACAGCTTGTAGTTTAGACTCAGTGTGCCGTGTGATGAGTAACTGCCCCAACGGGTTTTCTGCCCTCGGATGACGACTTTGGCAAATTCAAACCCATACCGATTCGCCAACGTAAATGCCCGCGATACGAGGTGCTCGCGCCCGGTGTTTTTCAGCCAGCGAGTCAGCGCGTCGACGAGCTGATTATCGGCTGTGTTTTCCGGCAATATCAATTGCAGCTCGTCACCGGATTGTATGATTTTGATGCGCGAACACGCGCGCTCAAGGTAATCCACCTTCAGACTGCGCTCGATACCGCGCAGCTCGAGCCGTTTGGGCGGCCAGTCGACCTCGAACCTTCCGGGCCTGCGCTCAAACCGGGCAAGCTGCCGTGTAATCCATTCCTGCCGGGATGAAACAATACCAGGCACGAGTTCCTGATCAAAGTGCCTGGGTACAACCACCACCAGCCCGTCGGTTCGGTTGACTTTCAGGGTCACGTTGCGCGCACGCGCAGATTCTCTGATGTCGTATTGAAGGTGTTGAAGCAATCTGCCACACCGCTTGCCTGCCGGAGTGTTGAATATAGCGCAAGCGGTAAAAAATGCGGCGAATCCGGTCAGCCGAGCCGACATGACCACCCGAATCCTGTCGCGGCACAACGAATGCGGAAAGCGGGTAAAATCGCGTTACGTCCTAACACCCGAATGCAACCCCATGGATTTACTCGGCACCGCCAGCCTGCTGATGACCGTCACTGCGCTGTTCGCGTATGTGAACCATCGCTTCATTCGCCTGCCGGTCACTATTGGCATCATGGTGATTTCACTGTTGTTCTCGCTGCTGCTGGTCGGCCTTTCAAAGGCGGGCTACAGTCTTGGCCGCGAATACACTGAACTACTTCTGTCCGGGGTGGATTTTGATGCCACTTTGATGCAGGGCATGCTGAGCTTCCTGCTCTTTGCCGGCGCCCTGCACATCAATCTGAATGAGTTACTCGACAAACAATGGGTGGTCGGCATCCTGGCCACGGTGGGCGTCGTCGTCAGCACTTTTCTGGTCGGCATCTCGTCCTGGTTCATTCTGGGACTGTTTGGCCTGGATATGCCATTCATCTATTGTCTGCTGTTCGGCTCACTGATTGCTCCAACCGATCCGGTCGCAGTGATCGCCATCCTCAAGACGGCTGGCGCCAGCAAAAGCCTGGAGACGAAAATCGCCGGCGAATCGCTGTTTAACGACGGGATCGCCGTCGTCGTGTTCCTGGTCGTGCTTGGGCTTGCCACCAGCGGTGCCGAACTCAGCATGGTGCATGTAGTGCAGCTGTTTGCCCAGGAGACCCTGGGTGGAGCAGGCTTTGGGTTTCTGATTGGATGGATCTGCTACCGCCTTCTGAAAACCGTGGACAACTATCATGTCGAGGTTTTGCTGACACTGGCACTGGTGATGGGCGGCTATGCCGCAGCCAATGCGATGCACCTGTCCGGCCCGATCGCCATAGTGGTCGCCGGGCTGCTGATAGGCAATCACGGACGCCGATTCGCGATGAGCGACCGCACCAGGGCCAATCTGGACACATTCTGGGAGTTGATAGACGAGATCCTGAACGCCGTACTGTTTATGCTGATCGGGCTTGAAGTGATCATCCTGAGCATTAACGGCAACTACATCATGGCCGGTGCGCTGATGTTTCTAATTGTGCTCACAGCCCGATTTATTGCGGTTGGTATCCCGGTATCGCTAATGAAACTGCGGCAAAGCTTTCACCCTCACGTGATTTCGATACTCACCTGGGGCGGCATTCGCGGCGGAATATCCGTGGCACTGGCGCTCTCGCTGCCCGCCGGGAGCGAGCGGGATATTATCGTCGGCATCACCTACGTCATCGTTATTATGTCGGTTGTCATTCAGGGCCTGACAATAAAGTCGCTGGTGCAATATGCGTCGTCGCAGTACGACGGCAGCCAGACGAGATAGCTCGTTTCCGCAGTTCAGGCGCATTGACGGTGCCCGCAAGCGGGCGGGCCAAACGGGAGATAGCGTCAATTTTCTGACTGTGCTTTGTCTCGATTTCAAGAGTCAGGTTTTTGCCGTGTACCAGCAATCGTTCAACGCTATAATTCCGGCCGGCTGGAGTGAAAGCGCGGCCGTTGGGCAATGCTGACTTACAGGCGGCATCACTCCCTGCCGACACACCATGTACGGCTCGTGCAGACCCGTCAATCCCCCAAACAACACCTTCAGGAACACCATGTCCTCTCTGCAGAATATTTGCTTGCTAGGCGGCAGCGGGTTTGTAGGAACCGAGCTGGCAAGTCAGTTGACCGAACAGGGCGCGACGATCAAGGTTCTGAGTCGCGACCTGCGCAGACTCAAGGAACTTCGCGTTGTACCCACTGTGACAATCGCGCAGGTAGACCCATACGACCAGCACCAACTGGCAAGCGCCCTTCAGGGCCAGGATGTGCTGGTCAACCTGGTTGGGATTCTCAATGAAAGCGTCGGCAAGGGGGGAACATTCGAAGAGGCCCATGCAGGCCTTGCACAAAGCATCGTCGCAGCGGCCAAGGCCGCTGGTGTAACGCGGATCATCCAGATTGGCGCACTCAACGCCGACGCCGACGATGGCGCCAGCGAATACCTCAAGAGCAAAGGTAAGGCGGCACAGCACTTACTCGATTCGGGGCTCGAGGTCACCGTCATCTGCCCGTCGGTGATCTTTGGCACCGGAGACAGCTTTTTCAATCGATTCGCCAATTTGTTGCGAGCCATGCCCGTCATGCCGCTCGCGTGCGCAGGCAGCCGGTTCGCCCCTGTGTATGTCGGCGATGTGGCGAAAGCGGTTATCTCAGCGATCGAAGATCGTCAAAGCATCGGCGAGACCATCAACCTGTGTGGACCAGAGGTATTCACACTGCGTGAGATCGTCCAGTACACCGCCGACACACTCGGCATCAAACGCACGATTCTGGATTTGCCGGATGGATTGGCTAAATTTCAGGGGCTGCTGATGGAGCTGGTACCCGGCCGGCCATTCAGTCGCGACAACTTCAACTCATTGCAGGTCGACAGTGTCTGCCAGGAGTGCGACGGCACACAGCCCACTCCTATCGGCAAAGTGGTTCCCACCTATCTCGGCCACATGAATCGTCAAAGCCGCCTGCAACAATATCGACAGCACGCGCGAAGGGACACCTGAGACAACTCATGACTCAGCAGGTGGCAGGCGGCTGTCTCAGCGCCGCCGCCTGCTACTCCGCCAGACTGATCTTACGCGCGGGTACACGGTAGACTTTTTCTACACTGTCGCCGTTGTGCGAGAACAAATGCACATCAAATCCCCACAGCCGGTACAAGTGCTTTAGTACTTCTTCGGTGTCATCGTTCAGTGGTTTGCGAGCATTCTGCATATGGTGCAGCGTCAGTGAGCGATCGCCACGCATATCGACCTCAAACACCTGTATATCAGGCTCACGCGTACTGAGGTTGTAGTGCTGTGCAAGCGCATCGCGAACCGCTCGATAGCCACTATCATCGTGAATGGCACCGACATCAATCGTCTCTTGCTGGTCATCGTCCACGATGCAGAAGAGTCGAAAATCGCGGATCACCGTCGGTGACAGAAACTGCTGAATAAAACTCTCGTCCTTAAAATTCTCCATCGCGAAATGTAGCGTCTTCAGCCAGTCGCTGCCTGCGATCTCCGGAAACCAGCGTTTGTCTTCATCGGTGGGATGTTCACAGATTCGGCGAATGTCACGCATCATCGCAAAGCCGAGCGCATAGGGGTTGATACCGCTAAAGTAGCGACTGTCAAATTCAGGCTGGAACACGACACTGCTGTGTGAATGCAGAAATTCCATCATGAAACCATCTGTCACCAACCCCTGATCATAGAGATCGTTCAGTATCGTGTAGTGCCAGAATGTCGCCCAGCCTTCATTCATCACCTGGGTTTGACGTTGCGGGTAAAAATACTGCGCAATTTTTCGAACGATACGCACCAGTTCCCGTTGCCACGATTCCAGCAATGGTGCATTTTTTTCGATGAAGTAAAGCAGGTTCTCTTGCGGCTCAGGCGGATAGCGACTCTCATCTGACTGTTCTTGCCGATTGTCCCGACGCGGGATGGTTCGCCACAAATCGTTAACCTGTTGCTGGACGTATTGCTCGCGTTCACGTTGACGATTCTGTTCCTCCTCCGCCGACACCGGATACGGACGCTTGTAGCGATCGGTACCGTAATTCATCAGCGCGTGACAGGAATCCAGAATCGCTTCAACTTCTTCCATCCCATAGCGCTCCTCGCACTCAGCGACAAACTTTCGGGCAAAAACCAGATAATCAATGATCGAGTCTGCGTCGGTCCAGGTGCGAAACAGATAATTACCTTTGAAGAAAGAGTTGTGGCCGTAGCAGGCGTGCGCAATGACCAATGCCTGCATCGTCATGCTGTTCTCTTCCATCAGGTACGAGATACACGGATTGCTGTTGATCACGATCTCGTACGCCAGTCCCATTTGGCCGCGTTTATAATCGCGCTCGACATTCAAGAACTGCTTGCCATAGGACCAGTGGTGATAGCCAACGGGCATCCCCACAGACGCATAGGCATCCATCATTTGATCGGAGCGAATGATTTCAATCTGATTCGGGTAAGTATCCAGCCCGTAGCCCTGCGCGATCCTGGCTATCGCCTGGTCGTACTGTTCGATCAGGTCGAATGTCCAATCCGACCCCTCAGATATTGGCTTGCCCCTCATGCGTTATCCACCTGGCGCTGAAACAGGTCGCGGAAAACGGGATAGATATCCGGATAGTCCTCGATGCTTCGAATGGCGAAACCATCGGCGTGCGACTGTGCCAGTTGCTCGTAGTACTGCCACAGTTCCTGGTGTCCGCGATCGGTGATTTCGATGTAACAGTAATACTGCATCAATGGAATCAGTTGTTCGGCCAGAATATCGTGACAAACGGGTGAGTCATTAGTCCAGTTATCGCCATCTGAAGCCTGCGCTCCGTATATGTTCCACTCAGTGGGAGAGTATCGATCGGCAATAATTTCCTGCGTCAGCCGCAAAGCGCTGGACACCACGGTACCACCGGTCTCACGGGAGTAGAAAAACTCCTCTTCGTCCACTTCCTTGGCCGTCGAATGATGGCGAATAAATACCACATCGGTCTTTTCGTAATTGCGCTGTAAAAACAGATACAACAGCACAAAGAAACGCTTGGCAATGTCCTTGGTGCGCTGATCCATTGAGCCCGACACATCCATCAGGCAAAACATCACCGCTTTTGACGACGGCTGGGGCTGCTTGCGCATGATGTTGTACTTGAGATCAAAGTCGTCAATGTAGGGAATCTTCGCAAGCTTGCGTTCGAGCAGTTCGATCTGTTCGTTTATCGCAGCGCGCCGCGTTCCATCCTCGGCAGGGAGCTTTTCCAGTTCTTCGCGAAGACGATTTCTCTCGCGTCGCTTACCCGCCCCCATCGCAATTCGCCGTGCGTACGCGCTTCGCATCGATCGTACAACATTGAGTTGATTGGGCGTTCCCTCTTCGCTGATACCAGCGCGGACCAGTTTGACGGCATCGGTACTGCTCAGCTGCCGCTTGACAAGATTCGGCAGCTCCAGGTCTTCGAACATGAACTCCAGAAACTCATCCTGAGTTATCTGGAAGACAAACTCGTCCATGCCCTCGCCACTGTCAGACGCCTGTCCGCTGCCAGAGCCGCCACCTGCGCCACCCTCCGGGCGCTTGATGCGATCGCCCGTGACAAACTCTTTATTGCCGGGCAAAACGCGCTCGTGGTAGCCGCCGGAGCCGTGACCAAACACCGGTTCCTGCAGGTCCTTCTGGGGTATGCCGATTTTCTCACCACGATCCATATCAGTGATGCTGCGTTCACTGACAGCATCTGACACGGCTCGTTTGATGTGTTTCCGGTAGCGCTTGAGAAAGCGCTGCCTGTTGACCGCGCTCTTATCCTTGCTATTGAGGCGGCGATCCAGAATGTAGCTCATCGATCCACTCCGTATTCACCATCGCGACCGGTCACTACTGTGACTTGCGTACGCGCAGATACCACTCTGCAAGCAGGCGAACCTGCTTCTCGGTGTAGCCTCGCTCGACCATCCTCTTGACGAACTCATCATGCTTTTTCTGCTCGTCGCCGGACGACTTGGTGTTGAATGAGATAACCGGCAACAGGTCTTCAGTGCTTGAGAACATCTTGCGCTCAATGACAGTGCGCAGTTTCTCGTAGCTGGTCCAGACCGGGTTGGTGCCATTGTTGTTCGCGCGAGCGCGCAAAACAAAATTGACGATCTCGTTGCGAAAATCCTTGGGGTTGCTGATACCTGCCGGTTTTTCGATTTTTTCCAACTCTTCGTTCAAAGAGGCTCGATCGAACATTTCGCCGGTTTCCGGATCGCGGTACTCCTGATCCTGAATCCAGAAGTCGGCATAAGTGACATAGCGATCGAAAAGGTTTTGACCGTATTCCGAGTAAGACTCCAGATACGCTGTCTGAATCTCTTTACCGATAAAGTCGATATACCGGGGGGCGAGGAATTCCTTGATGTGCCCCATATAGCGATCGTGCAGATCTTTGGGGAACTGTTCCTTTTCGATCTGCTGCTCCAGCACGTAGAGCAAATGTACCGGGTTGGCCGCGATTTCAGTCGCATCGAAATTAAACACTTTTGAAAGAATCTTGAAAGAGAATCTCGTAGACAGTCCGGTCATCCCTTCATCGACTCCGGCATTGTCACGGTATTCCTGAATCGATTTGGCCTTGGGATCAGTATCCTTCAGGTTCTCGCCGTCATAGACTCTCATTTTCGAATAGATATTCGAATTTTCAGGCTCCTTCAATCGTGAGAGTACAGAGAACTGAGCCAGCATTTTCAGGGTGTCGGGAGCACAGTGGGCTTCAGACAGTGAACTGCTCTGCAGCAGCTTTTCGTATATCCGAACCTCTTCCGAGACGCGCAGGCAATACGGCACTTTCACAATGAACACGCGATCGATGAATGCTTCATTGTTTTTGTTGTTGCGGAAGGTCTGCCACTCAGATTCGTTTGAGTGGGCCATGATGACCCCGTCAAACGGAATAGCACCAATGCTCTCTGTCCCGTTGTAATTACTTTCCTGAGTTGCCGTGAGCAGGGGGTGAAGCACCTTGATTGGCGCCTTGAACATCTCGACAAATTCCATTAATCCCTGATTGGCCATGCACAACGCACCAGAGTAACTGTAGGCATCCGGATCGTTCTGCGGAAAATCTTCCAGGCGGCGAATGTCGACCTTACCGACCAGGGCCGAGATATCCTGGTTATTCTCATCGCCAGGTTCGGTCTTTGACACGCTTGTTTGATCAAGTATCGACGGGTACAGCTTCACTACTCTAAATTGACTGATGTCGCCGCCGAACTCGTGCAAACGCTTAATCGCCCAGGGCGACATGATGGTCTGCACATAGCGCAACGGAATGCCGTAGTCCTCCTCGAGAATAGTGCCATCCTCAAGCGGATCAAAAAGGCCAAGCGGAGACTCATTGACCGGCGAGCCTTTCAAGCAATAGATCGGCATCTTCTGCATCAGCGACTTCAATCGTTCGGCCAGCGATGACTTTCCGCCACCGACCGGGCCAAGCAGATACAGAATCTGTTTCTTCTCCTCAAGGCCTTGTGCTGCGTGTTTAAAGTAGGCGACGATATTCTCGATCGCCTCTTCCATCCCGTAAAATTCAGAGAAGGCCGGGTAGCGTTTGATAACCTTGTTGGAGAAGATTCGACTGAGTCGCGGATCGCGCGACGTATCGATGATCTCCGGTTCACCAATGGCCATCAGCAACCGCTCGCTCGCGGTTGCATATGTGGAAGGCTCTTCCCGACATAAATCCAGATATTCCTGAAGGCTGTACTCTTCTTGTTGCTTCAGTTCATAACGGGATTGATAGTGATTAAAAATGCTCATTATCTGGCAACCTGGTGATAGCGACGTTCGCTGCTGCTCGGGGCGAGTTGGCTAACCCCTGCCGGGCGATAAGCACCCTGCAAGCTGCACACATATCATGCCCCGATAAATTGCTAACAGCGGGGACTGACCAACTCGAATGTATCCCGGTCCTCGTGCCCGTTTGGCAGATAAGACCGTGGCGCCTCAGTTTCTACAGGTTGTGCGAATCATCGAGATTCAACTTCCACTACCTGTCATGTTAATTTGTACCGATTGCTGCTTCGCGCGCCTGCGCCAGCTCGGACAGTCTTTTGTTTCGCATCTCGCGTGGCATTTCAGCCAACTCACGCGATGCGCGATAGAACGTTTTGAAATCTTTCCCTGACTGGTCAAACAATGCCGAAAAAGCTGGCAGATAGTCGTTGTAAGTTCCGACTGCAGCCAGACGAGCATTGTTAAGCGGGCGCGCAAACCAGCCGTCGTAGCCCTGATAACCACCCCAGGCCTCTTTCAATTGACTGTAGTCGCGTTTCATTTGTTCAAAATGCTGCTGCTTCTGGCGGCGCATTTCGCTCTCTGATTCGTCTGACGCGTACAGTGTCAGTAAACCCGTCTTTGTGTTGTTAAGCAAGTCGAGGAAATCGCGTTTACGCTCCATCCGCAACGCCATTTGCTGAACCAGGTCAGTTCCGGATGAGACGGGATTGTTGTTTTGCCATCTGCGTACGCCCTCTTGTTCAACGAATGTAGCAAAAGACTCGTTAAACGTGCTGTCATCGGACACGTACAATTGTTGATGCGCCAACTCATGTATTATCAAAGCTGTAATGCCGGCATCGCTGCGATTGAGAATCGTGTTCAGCAATGGGTCATCAAACCAGCCCAATGTCGAATAGGCCGTTGCACCGGTGATAGCGACATCCATACCGGCTTCCTCCAGCTTTTTTGCATAGCCAGACGCTGCCTCGCGTGCATAGTAACCCCGATAAGACACGCAACCAGCGATCGGGAAGCACCACGTCTTCGGTTTGAGCGAAAACTCGTCGGCGGCGATAACATTCCACGTGACGAAATTTCGCCCGGTGTCATAGTAGCTGGTATAACTATCGTTCTTTGGCAGGTGCAATTTGTTGATCGCGAACTGTCGAGCATCCAGCGCCACCTGCAGGCGGCGTCGGGTCTGCTCATCGGTGTCCTGGTCGGCAATCACGGTTGCCACAGGCTCCTTGCCCATCACAATCTTCATATGACCCGTCACAATTTGCGAGTAATAACCGACTGTCGAACAGCCAGGTAAACACGCGAGTGCGATGCACATGACAAGTAATCGAGCCACTTTCATTAATAATTCATTCCAGTTTACGGCCTCGCGCTGTTTTGCGAGTACGTGTTGAAAACCTACCTGGTCGGTGGCGCGGTGCGCGACGAATTGCTGAACATCCCCGCGAGCGACCTGGATTGGGTCGTCGTGGGCGCCACCCCTGACGACATGGTAGCGCGGGGCTATCGCCCGGTGGGCAAGGATTTCCCGGTATTTCTCCACCCCGACACCAACGAAGAATACGCGCTTGCCCGAACCGAACGCAAAACTGCTGCCGGATATCATGGCTTCACCTTCAATACGTCGACTGAGGTCACGCTTGAGCAGGATCTACAGCGCCGGGATTTGACCATCAACGCCATCGCCAAAGATGAAAAAGGCGCCATCATCGATCCCTGGAACGGCGTCGCCGATTTGCAGGATCGACTGCTCAGGCATATCTCTCCGGCATTCGCTGAGGATCCACTCAGAGTCCTGCGAGTGGCGCGCTTTGCCGCGCGATTCGCGCACCTGGGATTCACCATCGCACCAGAGACTCTGGAATTGATGAGCGACCTGTCCGCCTCGGGCGAGCTGCAAACCCTGGCGGCAGAGCGAATCTGGCAGGAAATGCACGCTGCGCTGGGTGTCGAGCAGCCAGAGGCGTTCTTCAACGCCCTGCGCGAATGCGATGCGCTGGTTGAAGTGTTCCCGGAACTGAATCGCTTGTTTGGTGTGCCACAACCTGCCCAGCACCACCCGGAAATCGACTGCGCTGTCCACACGATGCTGGCAGTGCGTCAAATTTGTCTGCTGACTCGCGATTCCGCTACGAGATTTGCAACGCTCTGCCACGATCTTGGCAAGGGCACAACGCCAAAAGATTTGTTGCCGAGTCATCACGGCCATGAAGCTCGCGGCGCCGAACTTTGCAAGGCGCTTTGTGCTCGTTTGCGAACGCCGGCAGAGCATCGGGACCTGGCCGTACTGACAGCGAACTTTCACACCCATTGCCACCGGGCACTGGAACTCAAGCCCGGCACACTGCTGCGGCTAATGGAAAGCCTCGACGCCTTGCGTCGGCCCAAACGCTTCAATAATTTTCTGCTCTGCTGCACCGCCGATGCGCGGGGCCGGCTCGGCGCTGAGTCGACCCCTTATCCGCAGGCAGACTACCTGCGGGGCGCCCTGGATGCACTGCGCGACATCAATGCCGGCGAAATCGCCGTTCAGCTCGAGACGCGGGATGGCACAGCCATCGCGGCAGCGATTCGCAAAGCCAAACTGACAGCACTAACTGACTACCGGCGAACCAACGCCAAGTCCGACGACTAACGATTGCGCAGCGGGCTACTGCGGGGAAAATGTGCGCGCAGAAATTCCATCTGATCCGCCAGCACACGCTTGCCCTTGAGATAGATATATTCTGCGTGCGTGGGACGAAAAGGGATCGCCAGCAGTTCCATGTTGGCCTGCTCTGGCGTGCGGCCGGCCTTGTGATTGTTACACCGTTTACAGGCCGTGACGACGTTTCGCCACAGATCCTTGCCACCCTGGCTCAGAGGTGTAATGTGATCCCGAGACAATTCCGCGGTGACAAAGCGATTGCCGCAATACAGGCAGATCTGGTCGTCGCGGCGGAACAGGGTTCGGTTGCTGAGCGGCGGCACATAGCCACGCAATAGTGTGGTGTTGGTCCCGTGGGTTGCGATAATCGCGTCCACATCCAGCATACTTTGCCGGCCTGTCAGCGCGCTGATCCCACCGCGCAGACGATACACCCGGCTGCCCAGACTATAGGCGACTCGCCCGGTGTGGTAGTACCGCACGGCATCTTGAAAATTGATCCACTCCAGCGGCATTCCGGAGGCATCAGTTCTGAGTACCTGTTGGGTTAAATCAGTCAAACTATCGCAATAACAGTTTTGGCTTGTGTTGTTTATACCTTGTGTTGCATCAAATACCAAATACCCTGCCCCGGTCTTCGCCGGGTAATGAGATTAATCTCACTCTGCTGACCGCCTACTGTGGCTTGTAGATTTGCGCATCAGGATCAAACGCCAGCCAGGCAAATGCGAAGTGAACGCCAGAATCAATCTGCGGGAGTTGACGCCCCTGCAGCGGACCTTCGACAGCCTGCCCCAGCGTATTCCAGGTCGACCCGGTTTCCGCGTCGATCGCCATCCCACCCTGCAGCCTGAATGTCAGCGCCTGGCCATCGATCGTCGGATCGTAGACCGAGGCCGCCGCCACCAGCCGTGAATCGGCGATACTTTGTTGATCGAGTGCGGAATTCATCGTCTCAAAGGCGAACACCGCAAGGGGTTTGTCGGCAAACCGGGTATTGACGATTTTGGCCTCGCGCAAGGTTGTCAGTGCAAACAGCAGCGTATCTGCTTTGTGCTGTACGCTCAGCACGCGCTCCATGGGTGGCAGCCGATCATCGATTTCACCGCGGTACAGAAAGGGTGTGGAGTTGATGTCGTCGTAGCCGGTATACGGGTTCTGACCATAGCGGCGACTGTGCCCAGTATCGCGAGACAGCACCACGCCATCCGGGTAATACCGCCTGAAAGTGTTGAAGGCGACAATCTGCGAGGGGATCTGACGAAGTTTCTTACCGGTCAATTCTCCAACAATCGCCTCTCCAACAAACTGCTGCCACCAGGATTCTGTCTGTCGGTCGTACATGATCATGTCGCTGCGTCGCAGCCGACCCGTGGTGCCAAAATCGTAAACTGTGCCATCGAGTTCACGGTCAAACACGATTGAGGCATTGCACAGCGGGCAAAAAGTTACACTGACGGGGCGACCGGCGATCTCGTCGTTGACGATCTCATGCCACATCAATATCTGCAGTGGATAGGCCCGAGCCTCGGTCTCTTCCGCCAGCACAATCACCGGCTCGTTGGGCCCCAGCCAATCCTCGGCCTGCTGCTGGCTGATAAACGAGGGCTCATCAATCGACGGTATGCCATCCTTCGGCGGCCCACCGGACATGACCTCGCCCAGATCAATCGATGTATTGTCGAAATCGGTATTGGGCCATTCGGCTGAATTGAAGCCCCAGGCAAGCGGGCAGAAGATAGCGAGCAAAATCGCGGTGAGGCGCAATCCGGGTTGCATCGGGTTTCTCGACTGACGGTAGAGTTAACCTCTTGCGACCATCGCAGTGGGACTAGGTTCCCGTCAGCCGCATTTTCCCAGGGTGGCGATAGTGAGTGTCAGCGCCGTGGCAATGGCAATGTGCGCGATCGGCGATATCCAAAGCACATGTTGCAATGGCAGCCGTAGCCAACGCGCGTAGAGCATGACCGGGATGTTCAGCGCGGCGATGATCATCAAAACGAACAGACCGACGTCCAGCGCCTCGTCACACCATCTCAACTTGCTGTCACCGGACAAAATCAAGCCGACCAGCGCGTAGACCAGATAAAAGCCAGTCATGACCGTTGGCGCGAGCAGGCAGATGAACTGCCAGACGGCAGACACACGCCGCGGCGCGGCCTGAACTGTTTCGTTGGAACCCATGGATTACTCCGAGTGTCTACTACCGCGAGGAAGACTTACAGGACTGCGTTAATATGCGGTCAAAATGCTGAGGAGCAAACCCTTGTACAAGATGATTTTGTCGATGCTCATATTGAGCATGAGTGCGGTCGCAAACGAAGTGGAAGTTGTGGATGCAACCATAGAGTCACTGGGCGGTGATCGCTTTCGGATCAACGTCACCCTGCTGCACGCGGACACCGGATGGGATCACTACGCCGATCGCTGGGATGTGCTGGATGAAGCGGGCGAATTGCTGGGTAGTCGCACCCTGCACCACCCACATGTGAACGAACAGCCCTTCACTCGCAGCCTCACGCTCTCCATTCCGGCCAACGTAAAAACCGTCACCATTGTGGCACACGACTCAGTGCACAAACTCGGACCTGACGGTCTGGCGGTTTCGGTGCCTGACCGCTAGCGCGGACTAGCGAAAGCTGAACTGCTCAATGTTCACCAGCGAAAGCTCGGCATCGTACTGCTGTTTGGACTGTTGAGCAGGCAAAAGTGAAAATCCCGCAGCACCCGGCTCGTCAAAGCCCGACGACTGGCGCATGTCTGTAGATAACGGCTGCAGTTCCAGTTCGATTTCTTTCGCTTCGTTGTTCATCGCTATTTCCCGATTTCCAATGAACGCATTGTTACATTGTTGAATCACTTCGTCTGATAATTGAGTCACTATTGAGGCATTTGGCACTAATCAAAGCAAACGCGTGTGGTCCGCCAACTGAAACCCTGGCATCGCCTCGTCTATTCGTTTGCTAAAGCCAATTACCTTGAATCGATCACCCATTTCTTCGGGCAGCAACAGGCGTTTGAGCTGACCGCTGGCCGCTACCTGGTCGGCAAGTCCGAGGTGAGAGCTTTTGGTTGAAAAGTCATCCAATACACCCAGTGACAGCATGAATTGCGACAGCGGGGTGTACCCCTGCAGCTCAAACCCGGCCCCGACCGCGGCCTCGGTGACAGCAGTGAAATCAACATCCGCGGTGATGTCCTGAATACCGGCATAGCTCAAGGGATCGTTGTGCACCCGATGCCGATAGAAACAGCGCAAGGTGCCACCATCACGTCCGGACGCATAGTACTCCGCTCGACCCAGACCATAGTCACAGGCGAGCACGGCACCGGTGTGCAAGACTTCGTCAAGACTGCGCCACCAGGGTGCCAGCATCGGGCAGTACTCGGATACGTAGGCGTCTGCCATCACATCGCCGGTGTATGACTGGATGCGCGCTACTTCGGCAGCGACCTCTTTGTGGGGACGAAATTCCGGTAGCAATCTCTGGCCATCCGCCACCACATACTCTCGATTGACAAGCCCATGTGACACCCGAAACCGCTCCACCGGAAACGCGTCGAAAAGTTCATTGGCGATCACTACGCCGGTCAGCGACGTTGGCAGCGATTCCACCCATTCCACTCGCTGCCGAAGATCGCCTGGCAACAGGGTCTCGACGGTTGCGCGCTGTCGGGCGCGCATGTCGGCACTGACGTCTAGCAACAGGTAGTGCGCTGGCCGCAACCCACGCTCGTCTAATGCAAGCATGATGTCACAGGCAAGTTTGCCGCTGCCGCCACCGAACTCGAGCATCGTGCCCTCGGCCACCGAAGGGGGCATAGCTGCGATCTGTGCCGCCAGACACCCGGCGAAATCATTGGACATTTCTGCAGCGGTGGTGAAGTCGCCGCGCTCCCCCAGCTTCGGAAACGAGTTCAGGTAGTAGCCGAGTCCCGGTTCATACAGGCAAATCTGCATGTAGCGACAAAAATCGATGCCGCCATTCGACTCGATCTCGGCAATGATTCGCTGCAACAACAGCTGGTGAATCTGCAGTTGCTCGTCAGTCGGCAGCGGTAGCTCCGTCATGGCTGAGGCGATCTTTCGATCAGGCGTCGAAGGTGTGGCGATTCCCGCGCTCGATAATCACGCCGACATCGGCGGCACCTGTGATGGCACCTGGTTTGTGCAGCGTCACTTTGACCCAGCGAACGTCAAACTCATTCTGCAGAATCGAGGCAATTTGCTCTCCGAGGGTCTCGATTAGCTCGACCTTGCTCTGCTCTATATGACTGGTCAGTCGCTTGGAGATCGCCTTGTAGTTCAGCGTGTGCTCGATGTCGTCGGTCGCGGCAGCTTTGCGAATATCCGTACCCATCTCCAGATCTACCGCTACGGTCTGGCGGATGGCCTTCTCCCAGTCGTAGATGCCAATCACCGTCTCGACCCGCAGATCGGTCAAAAAAATGATATCCATTATGAGATTACCTTTGGAACGCGTCGGCCTCGCGTGACCGGTTCAGGGTTGATCCATCCACTGACGAATCGATCGCAGCGAGTGATGGTAATGATACGCAATTTGCTCGGTGGAATAGCGCCATTGCGGGGCAACCGGACACGCCAGTCTCGCCGCGCAACTGGTTCGACACATCGAATCCGGTTTCAGCCGAAAGCCCGCACAGCGTTGCATATCAGGTGGCCGGTCATCGCTGAGCGCCTTCGAGGGACAAGCGCTGATACAAGGTTGGTCAACGCAGTCGAGACAGGGCGAATGGCCGGCACCAATGCCTAAATCTGCAGCAGGGGGATTTGTCGGTCTCTCGCCTGGCAGGCTGATCGGCAAATAAACCACCGCCCGATACGCGTACCAAAGGCCATGTTCAGCATGAACGCCGATACCCAGCGGCGAGTCGCAATGCCAGCCGGCTAACCGGCCAAGCTGCTGTAGTGACGGCAACGGCCGACGGGAGGCATTGTCGGGAAACAGCATGGCAGCACTGAGGTCAGCAAGATGCTTTTCTACCAGCTGCTGCACTGTTTGGCTGGTGTAATCGTCGATCGGATTGTCACTTCTATGCCAGTCCGCCGGCAGTTTTTGCCACATCATGGAACCGGCGTTGCCGATCAACAGCAGGCTGCCGTCGCACCCGTTGCCACTTATCTGATGGCCATCAAGCACGCAAAACAGATTAAACCCGAGGGTGTCGAGCTCACGCCTGAACGCCTCAATGCCAGTTTTTACGTCAGAAACGGAGATGGATGACTGACCCAACGAATGGCTCGCGCAACGAAAACGCAACGGTACACCAGATTCGATTGGAATTGCCGCCAATTTTGCATATAATGGTGGATTGCCCAAAATATCGAGTGCGGAGCACGCGCATGTCCAGAGTCTGTCAAGTTACCGGCAAACGCCCCATGAGCGGTAACAACGTATCGCACGCCAATAATAAAACCCGGCGTCGCTTTCTTCCCAATTTGCACACCCATCGCTTCTGGGTCGAAGCCGAGAAACGCTGGGTGACACTTCGCTTGTCCTCGAAAGGCATGCGCATTATCGACAAAAAAGGCATCGATAGCGTACTGTCCGAGATGCGCAAGCGCGGCGAAAAAATCTAGCGGAGATCCCGATGAGAGACAAAATCAAACTGATTTCAAGCGCTGGCACCGGTCACTTTTACACCACGACCAAAAACAAGCGCACCATGACCGAAAAAATGGAAATCAAAAAATTTGATCCCGTTGCGCGCAAGCACGTGATCTACAAGGAAGGCAAGATCAAGTAGCACACGCTCCAGCTTGAACCAAAAAACCCGGCTGATGCCGGGTTTTTTTTCGCCTGCAAATCGGCGGTAAAATAAATCAACCGCGGTCATTGGCGTCTCATTGTATGGACGCGCCGCTCAGATGGCGGCGCTCTTCAGCGAGTACCCTCTCAATCGCCACGAAAACTCCTCGAGCGCGCGGATGCCGCTGAGCTCGGCGCGATTGCACCAGTCCTGCAGCGCCTCCTGTAACTTCTCGTGGCTGGCACCGGCAATCTGCCAAATGGCCTGTAGCTGATTGCGATACTCGATCACGATTCTCAACGTGTCGCTCTCGCGTAGCGCCAACCCCAATCGCTCGCGCGCCGCAGCATCGAGCATGAAGTCACCGGCGATCAATTCGCGGCGCACGGCAAGCGTCTTGCGTTCCCGTGCCGTAGTCGCGCGCTGACGCTCGAGTTTGTGCGTCGGCAGTACGACTTTGCGCGCATAGTGCTCCATCACGTGCAGGCGGCTCGATATGACCGCTTTGACCGTTTCCAGATCGACCGCACGATCCTCGGTGGGCTTTATCACCGGCCGCGGTGCAACGCGAACAATCCGCGCCAACCCAAACGCACTGAAAATGCGCAAGTACATCCAGCCGACATCGATTTCCCAGGGACGAATGGAAAACTTCGCCGATCCGGGATAGGCGTGGTGATTGTTGTGCAATTCCTCGCCGGCGATGATCAGCCCAATCGGCACGATGTTGGTGGCGGCATCATCGCACTCGTAGTTGCGATACCCGACGCTGTGCCCCAGACCATTAATCACGCCAGCCGCCAGCAGCGGTATACACAACAGAATCAGGGCGGTCATGGTAATGGCTGCGACGCCAAACAGCAGACAGAGCAACAGGAACAGCAGCACCAGCCCGGCATTCTTGTGGCGGCTGTAGAGATTGCGCTCAAGCCAGTCATCGGGCGCGCCAAAGCCGAACTTATCAATGGTTTGCGGGTTTTCGCACTCGGCCTGATACAGCTCTGCACCGCGCCAGAGGACCTCGTTCAAACCATGTGTGACCGGGCTGTGGGGATCGTCTTCAGTTTCTACTTTCGCATGGTGCTTGCGATGCACCGCCATCCACTCGACGGTGACCATTCCGGTTGTCAACCAGAGCCAGGCGCGGAAAAAGTGGCTGAGCACCGGGTGCAACTCGACCGCACGATGCGCCATCGCGCGATGCAAATAGATGGTGGTAGCCAGGAGCGTCACGTGCCACACAACCAGCACGAAGACCACCATCGCCCATAGTGGCCAGTTCAGTATTCCGAATAGTGTCAAGACAAAACCCTGATTTTTATCGCGCTAGTGCGCCGGTGTGGAACGAAGCTGCTGCAGAAAGCTCGCCAGCACAGTGCACCGCTAACGGCAGCCGATGCGGCAAAAAGGGAAAACTGGCAACAGATGTGCTTGTAAACCGCCCCCATTCCGTGATCGGAGTCCCAAACAGGTGTCAGGCGACAACTTGCTAAGTGTAGATTCAGTGTCTGTCTCGTACGCAAATACGACCATTCTGGATCAGATCTCACTGCAGGCAGACGCAGGGGAGACGATTGGTTTACTGGGACTGAACGGTGCTGGAAAGTCCACTTTTTTGAAGATGCTCGCGGGTATCAATGTACCAGATACCGGCACGATCAAAATCGCCGGTGTCGATCTGGGCGAAGCGCCGTTGCAAGCGCGAAGCCTGCTGGGCTACGCACCAGACAAGCCCCCACTGTACCCAGACTACACGGTCGAGCAGTTTCTGAAATTTGCCGGGCGACTGCGGAGAATCCCCAGGCGACATATCAACGCTGCGACAGTTGCCGCGATCGAGCGATGCGGGCTGGGTGAGGTTCGCCGCAGGATCATCGGCAACTTGTCACACGGTTTCCAACAGCGGGTAAATCTCGCGCAGGCACTGATTCACCAGCCCGCGCTGTTGTTGCTGGATGAGCCACTCAATGGGCTGGATCCGGCACAAATCGCCGCCATGCGGGAAATCCTTGCCGACGTCGGCGAATCACAGACGACCCTCTACTCCAGCCATCAGTTAGTGGAAGTCCAGGCCACCTGCGACCGCGCCATTGTGATTCACAACGGCGCCAAGCTGCTCGACTCTGACCTTGGCGAGGTAGCGAGTAAGGATCAGACGACAATCGAGATTCATTTGGAAGACACCGCCACCACGCCGCAGATGCAATCACTACCCGGAGTGCTGTCCGCAGCGTCCGTGACACCTGACCACTGGATGCTGACCACTCGCACTGGCTCGACCACGCTGCTGCGCGAGGCGCTGAAGGCACACCATATTCGCTGGCATGAGATTTCTCTGGTTAGAAATCATCTGGAGCGCGTGTTCAATCTACTCGCAGGCCAGGCCACCGCCGGAGCAACGCAGTGACTGCATTGATCGCAGGCAACGAGATACGCATCCTCAGCCGCTCACCCTTTGCATGGATTGCAGCCGGCATGCTGCAACTGGTGTTTGGCTGGATGTTCCTGGCCGCACTCGAACAATACCTGGCTATCCAGCCGACACTGGCTGGCCTCCCGCAAGCCGGTGGTGTCAGCGCTTATCTGGCAACCCATTGGCTGCTGCCTGTGAGCTCGGTGTTTATGCTCGCCACCCCGCTGCTTTGCATGAACCTGATCGCCGCCGAAAGGCAGTCAGGGCGTTACCCACTATTGGCCTCATCAGCGATTTCATCACGCCAGATCGTGGTTGGAAAATTCATTGGTGCCGCAATCTTCCAGCTGCTGGTGCTAACGTTGAACCTGGCCCTGATCGTCAGTCTGCAATTCGCCACAAACCTCGACACACCAGCGCTGTTGCTGGCCTGGCTGGGCATGGCACTTTTTATCTGCAGCGCGACCGCTATCTCTCTGTTCTTCTCTTGTTTGACATCGCGTCCAGCGCTGGCCGCCCTGAGTAGTTTCGTTTTCATGCTGTTGCTGTGGATACTCGCCACGACAAAATCACCCGCACAAGACTCGGGCGTCACGCAACTCGCGCAGCTATCGCCGGCCACGCATCTGCAACCCTTCATTCAAGGGCAGCTACAAAGTCACTCTCTGGCCTACTTTCTCCTGTGCATTGCAGCCTTCATGGTTCTAAGCATTCGCCAACTGGAAGCCATACGCTACAACGGAGCACAACGCTGTGAGTAGCCAGCCCAACAAACGCGATCAATTGATCATCCGCCCTGCGATCTTGCTGGTTGCGATTGCGGTACTGGCGGCAATCCTGTGGCGCCATCCGTGGGTGGTCGACGCGACAGCGACGGGCCGCCACTCGTTAATGCCACAAACACTCACCACGCTGCAGCAATTTCAGACTCCGATCGATGCCGAGGCATTTGTCAGTCCCGACGATCCGGCAGCGCAGCAGCTCGCTCAGCTACTGCAGCGTTATCAGCGCGCTAACCCACATTTGCACTATGCCTTCACCGATCCGGCGCTGGACCCGGCTCGCAGCCGCGAACTCGACATTCAACCCGGCGGCGAACTGATACTCAGCTACGAGGGTCGGCGCCAGCGTCTGGCGGACGTCTCGCAACAATCGCTAACCCTGGCGCTGCAGCGCCTGTTGCGTCACTCGACGCGCAAAGTGGGTTTTATAAGCGGCCATGCGGAGCGCGCGATCGATGGTAAAACGGCGGCGGATCTGACCGTCTTCGCCAAACATCTGATCAGCACCGGCTATGAACTTGAGACAGTTCAATTGTCAAAGCCGCTCGATGAAAGCCTCGGGATGCTTGTGATTGCCGGACCGATGCAACGCTATTTGCCCGGAGAGGTGGCGACACTGTTGAGCTATGTTTCCCGCGGCGGCAATCTGCTGTGGCTGACCGAGCCCGGCAGCGATGACGGTCTGACCGCACTGGAATATGAACTGGGCATCAGCCGCACCGCAGGGGTTGTCGTTGACCTCGATGCTCAGGCATTGCAGATCGACCGACCAGACTTTGCCATTGCCGCGCAATACAGCACCGATGAAATCACCCCCGGCTTCGACTCGGTGACGCTTTTTCCGCAGGCCGTGGCAATTGAGCTGCCGACACTTCGAGAGTGGCGACCCGTACCGGTCGTGCAAACCGGCAGCCGCGCATGGAACGAAACCGGCCCGGTGAGCGGTACCGTGCAGCATGGTGACGATGAGCGCGAAATCAGTGGCCCACTGACGCTGGTGATGGCGCTGGAGCGCACCGTGAGCGACGGGTCGGTGCAACGCGTGGTGGTAGCCGGGGACAGCGATTTTCTGGCCGACGCCTGGATTGGCAACGGTGGCAATCGGGATCTCGGTGGGCGTCTATTCAACTGGGTCTCAGATGATCACGATCTGATCCCGGTCAGCTACCCGGTGCCGGCCGATCGAGAAGTAACAATTAGTAAGACCGCGATTCTGGCCACCTCGGCGTTGGCGCTGATCATTCTGCCGGCATCGCTACTGGCGGTGGCCACCGGCGTCTGGTATCGCCGTCGCCATGGCTGAAGCTACTGCACGCCAGGTTCCGACACAGTGGTTATTGATAATCTGTGCGACGTTGATCGCCGCACTTTTCGTCGACTTTAATACCGAAGACGCCAATACCAGCGGCGCGATCTACCCTGCGAAAAACGCAAATCGACTCGTGCTCGCGGCTGACACACAACAGCTCGAATTCCAGCACATCGCCAATCAGTGGCAATTGGTGGCGCCGTTGGCGGCACCTGCAAACCCGCAAGTGATCGAACATCTGCTGTCGAGCAACTTGCGATCGGCAAGATCCTATGCACTGGGGGATATTGCCCAGATCGACGGGCAACGCACTGTCGCGCGCTTGATGATCGATGAGAATCTGTTCGAGTTCAAATCGATCGAACCTGTCAGTGGTCTGCGCTATGTGGTCGCCGCCGATCGCATTTATCTGCAATCCGATCGGGTTGTGCCACTGATTCAGGCTGATCCGCAAATGGCCATGAACCGCAAGATTGCCATCATTTGCGGAACGGCCGCGACCCCGTGCACACCGGTCACACTGGAGGCCAGCCACCTGGTACAACACGATACCCGGCAGGTGGCCAGCGGCGAAATTGATCTGCAACTGGCAAACGGCAAAATCGAATCGTACTCGCTGTACAATGCTAACGGGCGCGTTGCGCTGCATCGCCCTGGCACTACTTTTCGGTATGTGCTCGATCCAGCCACCACCACACAACTGGGTCTGCCACCGCCAAAAACCTAACCGCAACGATAGTCAATGCCAGAGCTTCCAGAAGTTGAAACCACCCTGCGCGGCATTGAACCCTGGCTACTGGGCAAAACGATCGCGCGCATCCGAGTGCATCACCGCGGCCTGCGCTGGCCAGTGCCAGAGTCCATCCATCGTTGCGACGGCGCCTCGGTCATCGCGCTGCGGCGTCGGGCGAAATACCTGATTGTAGAAACCTCGGGCGGCACGATCATCATTCATCTGGGCATGTCCGGCAGCCTGCGTGTGATCGAAAAGGCGGAACCAAAACGCAAACACGATCACGTCGAATTCGAGCTCGACGATGGCGCAATCATTCGCTATCACGATCCGCGGCGCTTTGGCACTGTGTTATGGACCGATCAGCCTGTAGAAGACCATGAACTGTTGAGTAAGCTCGGACCAGAACCGCTGGGCAATGCGTTCAACGGTGAGCATTTGTTCAGGATGTCACGCCGCAAAAAAGTAGCCGTCAAGAATTTTCTGATGGACAACCACGTGGTAGTTGGCGTGGGCAATATCTACGCGAACGAGGCGCTTTTTATCGCTGGCATCCGACCGGCGAAAGCGGCCAGCCGGATCACCCGCAATCAGTATCTCACCATCGCCGACACCATTCGCAAGGTATTAAGTGACGCGATAAGAATGGGTGGCACCACACTGCGGGATTTTGTCAATTCTTCAGGTGAGCCCGGATACTTTCAGCAAACGCTGAATGTCTATGGCCGTGCTGGAGAACCGTGCCGTCACTGCAACGCAGTTATCAAGCAGCGTACGATCGGACAGCGATCATCGTTTTACTGCCCCGCCTGCCAGCGTTAGTCTTGCTGTGCGGTCAGCCACTGATACTTCTGCATAAGCTGTTCGCGGGTTTCAACGTGATCCGGATCATGCGGTATGCACTCTACCGGGCAGACCTCAACACATTGCGACTGATCAAAATGCCCGACGCACTCGGTGCATAGCGCAGGATTGATTTCATAAATCTCGGCACCCTGCGAGATCGCACCGTTCGGACATTCCGGCTCGCACATATCACAATTGATGCACACGTCTGTGATGATCAGCGCCATGACCGTTAACCGAATGCTCCTTTCAAAGCCTGCTCGACGGGTGCTTCGACAAAGCTTGCAACGTCACCACCAAGTGATGCGATTTCTCTGACCAGGCTGGACGATATAAAGCTGTACTCGCTGGCAGCAGCGACGAAGGTGGTCTCAATCTCAGGGTGCATGCTGCGGTTGAAGCTTGCAATTTGAACCTCGTAGTCGAAGTCAGTCACTGATCGCAGCCCGCGGACTATCACCGTGGCCTGATGAGCGGCGGCGAATTCGACCAAAAGACCCTCGAACGGTTTGATATCGAAGTTACCTTGCTCGTCCAGCACGCGTTCGATCAAGGCCACGCGCTGATCCAGATCAAACAACGGCTTTTTACCCGGGCTTGCCGCGACTGCAACGATCACACGGTCGAACATTCTGCCAGCCCGAAGCATGACGTCGAGATGCCCTTTGGTGACCGGATCAAAGGTGCCGGCATAGATCGATGTAGTCTTCACTTGAGCCTTCTTTTAAATTGTGCAGCTACGATTGTACGCATTTCAGTCATTCGCACTATCGCCACGGCCAGTATCTGCCACGCTGAACAAGGCAAAACCGACGTCACCTGCCACGCGGTCGCGCCGCATGCTCCAGTGTGCGGGCACGCCTGGCTGCCCATCTGCCTTGCGCCACTCGACATACACCAGGCTTCCCTCACCAGCCAGCCCCTCTCGATCAATCATGGCAATGGCTTGCTGGTGAATCTGGCGATCGAACGGGGGATCGATAAAGATAATGTCGTAGGGCCCGTCGTGCCATTGCGCCTGAAGTACATCGGCGCGGTGAATTATCACTGTATCGGCCTGCAAGGTATCACGGTTGCGTGTGAGGTCTGTAGCAGCCACAGCAGAGTTTTCATACATGTCGACCCGGGCTGCCCCGCGTGAGGCACATTCAAAGCCCAGCGCGCCACTGCCGGCGAACATGTCCAGGCAACGCGATTCAGGCAGCCAGGGCTGCAACCAGTTGAACAGTGTCTCGCGCACGCGATCACCGCTGGGACGCAAGCCGTCGATGGCCCGAAAGCCCAGTTTTCGCCCGCGATAGCGCCCGGCAATGATCCGCACCCGTCCTTGCTCCGGCACCCGGGCGCCACTGGCGGTCGATCGCCTCATCTATACCTGCCCAACCTCAGCTGTTCGCATCCATATAGTTTAATCAGCGCCAATCCAGAGTGCTACGATACAGACAAGCCAAGCGAGTCTCCCATGGGTATTTTCAGTTTTCTCAAACGCAAAAAAGAACCGCAGCCAGACCAGGCTGAAGCCCCCCAGGCAGAAGCAACCCAGCCAGAGGCCCCGCTCGACACCCGGCTGGAAAAGACCCGCAAGAGCTTCGGTCGCGGATTGCTTAGCTTTTTCACCCGCGGCAAAAAGATTGACGAAGACTTGCTCGAGGAGCTTGAGACCCAGCTCATCGTCAGCGATATCGGCGTGTCGACGACCGAAAAGATCATCAGCTCAATCCGCGAGCGGGCGCGCAAGAGCGATGAAGGGCTGCAACAGTTACTGCGCGGCGATCTGATCGAGCTGATGCGCGACAGCGAAAAACCACTGGAGATACCGGATACCGTCCGGCCGTTCGTCATTTTGGTTGTCGGTGTCAATGGTGCAGGCAAAACGACGACCATTGGCAAGATCGCACGCCAGCTACAGGATGGTGGAAAATCAGTCATGCTGGCAGCCGGGGACACCTTCCGTGCCGCCGCTGTAGAGCAGCTTCAGACCTGGGGGCAGCGCAACGATGTTACGGTCATTGCTCAGGGCAGCGGTGCAGACTCGGCATCTGTTATCTTCGATGCCTTTCAGGCAGCCAAAGCGCGAGGTGTGGATGTACTGATCGCCGATACCGCCGGACGCCTGCACACTCAGTCCGGCCTGATGGACGAGCTCGGCAAAGTCAGCCGCGTGCTGAAAAAGATCGACCCGGAAGCGCCGCATGAAACGCTGCTGGTCCTCGACGGCACCACCGGGCAAAACGGCATGCAGCAGGGTAAGATTTTTCGCGAAGCGGTGGGCGTGACCGGCCTTGCTGTAACCAAACTCGATGGCACTGCCAAAGGCGGTGTGGTGTTCGCAATGGCAAATGAGCTCAACATTCCAATACGCTTCATCGGCGTGGGCGAAGGTATCTACGATTTACGAGTGTTTCAGGCCGAAGAGTTCGTCGACGCGCTGCTGGGCGACAGCGAGCAGGCTGGCTGAACCCTGCAAACCGCGAATAGCTTCACAATTTGTTTCAGTCTGCGCCGGCGCGACCGATATCCATGCCGTAGACTAATTGTCTGCTGCTGCTTTGCAAGCAACAACCACATTGTCCACCCCCGCAAGCGAGCCCCCTTCGCACAGGTTGCAAAAGCAACCTAACCACCCCATCGGCTCGGACACAAGCGTCGGCAAAGTATCTGTAAAGTCAGGTTGACTGACCAACTATTTTCACATAAAACTCACATTCGAGCCGATAATATCCTTGAAAGATCGCAGAGCAGGATCGTGATCCGGTCAGTTTCTTGCAATATTTCAGGAACTTAATCATTTGTTAGCACTCTAACTCGGTGAGTGCTAAAATACTGCCCACACGGCAGAGGAGAGATGAACACATGACGAAGGCCATGGTAAAAGCTTCAACAATGACGCTGCCAGCGGTCAACGATGATTTAAATGGCTACATCGCCAAGATTGCAGCGTTCCCGGTTCTCACCGTAGAGAAAGAACGCGAGCTGGCTACTTCCTACCGCGACGACGGTGACCTGGAGTCGGCTGGTCAACTGGTGATGTCTCAGCTTCGCTTCGTCGTGCATCTCGCGCGCAGCTACTCCGGCTACGGCCTGCCTTTGGCAGATCTGGTTCAGGAAGGCAATATTGGCCTGATGAAGGCAGTCAAACGCTTCGATCCCGATGTCGGCGTTCGCCTGATCTCATTCGCGGTCCACTGGATTCGCGCAGAGATTCACGAGTACGTGATCCGAAACTGGCGCATCGTCAAGGTCGCTACCACCAAGGCCCAGCGCAAGCTGTTTTTCAAGCTGCGTAGCTCGAAAAAAGGCCTCGGCTGGTTCTCCGCTGACGAAGCGGCAGCAGTCGCCGAAGATCTGGGGGTCACGCAGGCGCAGGTGTACGAGATGGAATCTCGCCTGACCAGCGGCGATACCTCGTTCGACGCAGCTGTCGCCGACGACGGCCAGGAAAAACGCGCTTTGCGCCCGGCAGAATACCTGTATCAGGAAGCTGCTGATCCTGCGGTTATGTTCGAAGCCCAGAGTCAGTCAGAGACCGAATCAGGCAACCTGGCGACGGCAATGGAAGATCTGGATGATCGCAGTCGAGATATCCTGCAGCGACGCTGGCTGGATGACAACGGCAAGACGACACTGCAGGAGCTCGCTGACGAGTACAACGTATCTGCAGAGCGTATCCGCCAGATCGAAAAGGCCGCGATGAAAAAGCTCAAGACGTCGATGTTGGCAGTCTGAGCAAAGAAGTTTGTAAGCACGAAAAACGCCGCTTTTACAGCGGCGTTTTTTTTGCCTGCTATCGAGTGCTTGCCAACAATGAGGCTGCCATATCGCTCCCATTCCCCGCGGCGCCATGCACCCCCTGGCTTTCTACGACGACGACCGGCGACCTATCGGATGCCTTTCATGGTGTCATCGCCTGTCCTCGGGCTACAACGGTAACAGGTAGTGATCAGCCAGCAACGCAGCGAACAATCCCATGAGATACTGGATCGAGTAAACAAACATTTTGATGGGTTGCTGCTTTCGATCGGGGTTCTGCACCATCACAGCGTGATAGAGGAACACGGCACCCAGCCCGAACGCTGCTACCAGATACAAAATGCCGCTCATCTGAATCAGGTAGGGCACCAGGGTGATAATGAGCATTAACACGGTGTAGAGCAGAATCTGCAGTCGTGTGTAACGATCCCCATGCGTGACGGGCAACATGGGAATATTGACCCGTGCATAGTCATCTTTGCGATGAATCGCCAGTGCCCAGAAGTGCGGCGGTGTCCAGGCAAAAACGATCAAAAACAACAGCAAAGGTTCAGCAGTGACCTCGCCGGTGATGGCCGCCCAGCCCAGAACCGGCGGCATGGCGCCAGCGGCCCCGCCAATGACGATGTTCTGTGGCGTCGCCCGCTTTAGAAACATGGTGTACACCACCGCATATCCGATCAGCGAAATGAATGTCAGCACAGCAGTCAGCGGATTCACGAAAACGGTCAGCAGAAACATGCCGAGGGCGCCGATGACACCGGCGAACATCAGACATTCGAGTGTACCGAGATTGCCCTTCGGAATCGGTCGCTCACGGGTTCGATGCATCTCGGCATCGGCGCGCTGATCTACGACATGATTGATCGCGGCCGCAGACGCTGCAGACAACCCGATGCCCAGGATGCCGAACACCGTCTCCTGCAACGGGACCATACCCGGCACCGACAACACCATGCCCACCACGGCGGTAAAAACCAGTAGCAGAACGACCTTGGGCTTGGTGATTTCAAGGTAATCGCGCAGTTTTCGCGACTCGAACAATGTCGCGCTGAATCCAGCGTTCATCATGGGGTTACCTGCCTCATTAAATAGTCCGGCGCACTGCGGCTGCCGACCAGAAACGATAGTTATCCGATCCGTGATACTTTGAGTAGATGCATGAGATCCTCATACATTTTCCCTGGGTCGAGATCCGGCGGAAAACGCATCATCACGTTGCCAAACGGATCGACCAGATAAATACAATTATCGCACTCTTCCATGCCTTGCTGTGCCTTGTCGACCTGCGACTTCAGGCTGGCAATTTGTTCAGCGTTGCCACCAACCACATGCAGACCTTCCGAGGCCTTGGCAAGCTTACCGGCAAGACCCACGTAGTCCGGCGTGACGACGACTCTTTGCACCCGATCCATACGCCGGCCGGTGCGCAGTCTGACCTGCCGCATGTGGTAGAGATGTTTCTCGCAGTCGGCGTCACACTGCGCTTGCGCGAAAAACACCATACTCCATTTTTCCTGCAACTGATCGAGCGGCCAGTCACCACCGTCAGAGTCGTTTAGCGTGAACGCCTCAAGTGCGACTGCAGGGACGATGAGCTCACCGTTGACCGATACGCCGGCACCTTCATTCTGGCGAACGTATCCCAGCCACAACCAGGCTGCCAGCAAAGGCGCGGCATAAAGCCCCATCAGTATCAGCAGCTTGGTTCGGCCAACCGATGCTGAGCGCGGGTTGCCTTGGGTATCTTCAGTCATCTTTCTTAATGAATGTCAGGTAAATATAGATTACCAGCAGTGCCAGCAGCATCGCGAACCACTGCAACGCATAGGCGTAGTGCTTCTCGGGACCATTTGCCACCGGCTGAAAATTGTATTCCAGTACATTGGGCTGGCCGGCTTCCGCGACAAATACAGCGTTGACCAACAACCCTGCATCCAAACTGGCCGAGATCGCCTGATAGTCGACAAACTGCAACAGCCTGGGCCATTGCTCATCACCATCCTGCAACGCCGAACCCAGGGCAAAACCTTTTGACGGTGTCGTCAGCAGCGATACCAGAACATTGGGGCGCTGCGACGACAAAACCACCGCTGGCAACTCATCCCGACTGCCGCCTGCCGCTACCCAGCCGCGATTAACTAACACCAATCCCTGTTGGCCGTCGGGCTGGAATGGCGTTAAGACTTCAAAGCCCGCACGGCCATCGCGAATTTTGTTATCCAGCAGAAATTGCCGGTCCGGTACAAAATCTCCTATCAGGCGAAAGCGACGGTAAACATCTCGCACCGTATCAATGTCAGCGAGATCATCTGACACCGAAGCCGACGCCGCAGTGCTCGCCTGCTCCATCATTGCCGACTTCTCTGCTGCGCGACTCAACTGCCACATCCCCAGGCGAATAAATATCGCACCTACCAGCAGGGTGAGCACCAGCATCGCAAGGCTGACGCGAGAACGCAGCGGATTGATCGGCATAAGGGTTCACAAAGTGATCAGCAGGCCGCATGATAGGTTAAATCCTTTCAAGAGCAACACATGCTTCTGGTTAAACTGATCATCGTCATACTGCTGCTAGTCATCGTAGGCAGCCTGTTTTCTGCCCTGTTCTTTCTGGTCAAAGATGACTCAGATGGCAAGCGCACGGTCAAGGCACTCACCTGGCGCATCGGGCTGTCTATTGCCGCGATACTGATAATTGTTATCGCCGGTCTGGCCGGCTTGATCCCGGTAAAACAAATGCCGTTCTAGGCTGAGGCTGAAAAGCGCTGCTCACCCAGGACAGCTATTAAAAAAAGGGCGCCCTGCGGCGCCCTTTCTGGTGTGGCTACAGAATGTACACGAAGATAAACAGGCCCAACCAGACCACGTCGACGAAGTGCCAGTACCAGGCAGCCGCCTCGAAAGCGAAGTGGTTGGTCGCCGAAAAGTGTTTGCGCCGTCCGCGCAGCATGACTACCAGCAGAATGATCGCCCCCATGGTGACATGAAAGCCGTGGAAGCCTGTCAACATGAAGAACGTAGAACCATAGATACCGGTTGTCATCTTGAGATTCAGATGTGCATAGGCTTCGTAATACTCGAACGCCTGCAGTATCACAAACAGGAAGCCCAGCGCGACGGTGGCCAGCAGCCAGCGCACCATTTTGTCGTGATTGTTTTCTTTAATCGCATGGTGGGCGATGGTTACCGTCACACCACTGGTCAGCAGGATCATCGTGTTGATGATGGGTAGCCCCAACCAGCTCATCAGCTGATATTCGCCACCCAATTCAGCCGGGCCGTTAGTCGGCCACATGTATTCGAAATTGCTCCACAGCACTGCATTTGTCGCCGCAGCACCGCCTTCACCTATGCCGGACAGCCAGGGGCCCGAAAAAATCCGCGCGTAGAACAACGCACCAAAGAATGCGGCAAAAAACATGACTTCAGAGAAGATGAACCACATCATACTCATGCGGAACGATACATCGACCTGCTTGCTGTAGGTGCCGCTCTCAGACTCTGTGATTACCAGTCCGAACCAGCGAAACATCATGTAAATCAGCAGCGCCGCACCGGCGAGCATTACGATGTAATTGCCACCGTTGAGCAAGGACGCGAATCCAGCGAAAAACAGAAACAAGGCGATCGAGCCGACGATCGGCCACTTCGCGTCATGCGGGATGTAGTAAGTGCTGGGAGAACTCATAGGGGGTTCCAGTTTCGAAAGTTTAGCTGTCTGAGGCTGGCGCGGGCTCTTCGCCAGTATCAAAGTAGGTGTAGGAGAGAGTGACTCGGTCGATACTGCGCGGCAGATCTTCCTCTATAAAAAAGACCAGTGGCATTTCCTTGGTGCCTTTGGCTTCAAACTCCTGCCGCGTAAAGCAAAAGCACTCGATCTTGTTGAAGTACTTGGCTGCTGCCGACGGCGCCACGCTGGGCACGGCCTGGCCAACTGCCGGTTGTGCGGAGAGGTTCTTGACGTTGTAGCTCGCGTTGTAGGTTTTGCCAGGCTCAACCACCATCGAGCGCTGTACCGGTTCAAAAGTCCAAGCGGCGGATGAGTTGACGACCGCCACGAACTCGACAATCACGCGCCGGTCCGTCTCTTCGGTCGATTGCGGTGCAATTGCAGCCACATCTGACGTTTTGCCATTCAGGCCAGTGATATCGCACAGGATGTTGTAGATCGGCACCATCAGGTAGCCGAACCCGAACATGGCCACGACAAGCACAGATAACTTGCTCGCAATGACCAAATGTTCCGACATAGTTTTCAACTGCCGGCTCCGTTATTGAGTATCTGCATCAGAATACTGAGAACGTAAAAACTGAACGCCACTACGCCCAGTACAATCGGCACGACATAGCTGACGGGCTTTTTCTCTTCCATTGTTCTGTTGCCGGACACTGTTCTATCGTTAATCGGATCGCCCGCCGCATAGACGGCGGGCGACTGTCCTAGGCGCTCGCCCTACTTGATGGTCGGCGGCGTTTCGAAGGTGTGATACGGCGCCGGTGAGGCGACGGTCCACTCCAGGCCATCGGCCCCTTCCCAGACTTCGTCAGTTGCCTTTTCACCGCCCTTGATGCACTTGAACACAATGTAGGCGAAGATCAGCTGTGAGAAGCCAAACCCGAAGGCGCCGATAGAGGCAACCATGTTCCAGTCGGCAAACTGCAGACTGTAATCGGGGATACGACGCGGCATGCCGGCCAGACCGACGAAGTGCATCGGGAAGAACAGCACGTTCAGGAAGATGGTAGAGATCCAGAAGTGCAGCTTGCCGAGCTTCTCGTCGTACATATTACCGGTCCACTTCGGGATCCAGTAATAGGTGGCCGCCATGATCGAGTAGATCGCGCCAGGCACCAGAACGTAGTGGAAGTGGGCAACAACAAAATAAGTGTCGTGATACTGAATGTCAGCCGGCGTGATAGCCAGCATCAGCCCGGACAGCCCGCCAATCGTAAACATGACCAGGAATCCGATCGCGAACAGCATCGGCGTTTCGAAAGTCATCGAGCCGCGCCACATGGTCGCCATCCAGTTGAAGACCTTCACGCCAGTCGGCACAGAGATCATCATGGTAGCGAACATGAAAAACATTTCACCCGCCAGTGGCATCCCGACCGTAAACATGTGGTGTGCCCACACGATGAACGACAGAAACGCGATCGACGCTGTGGCGTATACCATTGACGCGTAGCCAAACAGCGGCTTGCGCGCGAAAGTCGGGATGATGCTCGACATGATACCGAAGGCCGGCAAGATCAGGATGTACACTTCAGGGTGACCGAAGAACCAGAAAATGTGCTGGTACATAACCGGATCACCACCGCCGGCGGCGCTGAAAAAGCTGGTGCCAAAGTAGCGGTCAGTCAGCAGCATGGTGACCGCACCCGCCAGAACCGGAATAACCGCGATCAGCAGATAGGCGGTGATCAGCCAGGTCCAGACGAACAGCGGCATTTTCATCAGGGTCATACCCGGCGCGCGCATGTTGAAAATGGTGGCGACGATATTGATCGATCCCATCACTGACGAGATGCCCATGAAGTGAATCGAGAAGATCACGAACGCAAAGCTGTCACCACCCTGCAAAGACAAAGGCGCGTACAGCGTCCAGCCGCCGGCCGGTCCGCCACCTTCCATGAACAATGTGGACAGCAGCAGCAGGAACGCAAACGGCATGATCCAGAAACTCCAGTTGTTCAGACGCGGCAGTGCCATGTCCGGACCACCGATCATCATCGGGATCATCCAGTTAGCCAGACCGACGAACGCCGGCATCACCACACCGAAAATCATCACCAGCGCGTGCATGGTGGTCATGGAGTTGAAAAACAGCGGATCGACGATTTGCAGCCCGGGCTGCCAAAGTTCCGCCCGAATGATTAGCGCCATACCGCCACCGATGAAAAACATCACCAGCGCGAACAGCAGGTACAGCGTGCCAATATCCTTGTGATTGGTGGTGTACAACCACCGCGTCCATCCGGACGCCGGCCCGTGATCATCATGATGATCGTGATGGTCTGTTGTTGTTGCAGTGCTCATAGATAAGCTCCAAAAATTACCGAATGTGTTCCTCGTCGACCCATATCAGCGCAATGCCTTGATCGCGCTGGGCTGAATAGTGTCACCGACACTGTTGCCCAGACCGTTTCTTTGATAGGTCAACACAGCTGCCATATCGGCATCGCTTAGCTGCGCGGCAAAAGAAGCCATCGCGCTGCCTGCAACACCCTCATAGACAACCGCTATGTGTTTGTCGTGGTCCCCGGTGGCAATCGCACTGCCGGTAATTGCCGGAAATGCGCCCGCTACACCCTCACCACCGGCCTGGTGGCAGGCTACACAGTTGGCTGCGTAGACTTTCTCACCACGTGCCATGAGTTCATCCATGGCCCACTCGCGATCCGTATCTTCTTCTGCTGCCGCATCACCGTCTGCCACGGAGTCCGTGTCTTCCTCGGCGCCACCACCCTGCTCGGCAATCCATGCCAGGTACTCTTCTTCAGGTACGGCTTTGACGACAACAGGCATAAAGCCGTGGTCGCGGCCACACAGTTCTGTGCACTTGCCGCGATAGATACCGGGCTCTTCAATGTAGGCCCAGTTCTCGTTGATGAATCCCGGAATCGCATCTTTCTTGACCGCGAGGTCTGGTACCCACCAGGAGTGGATAACATCAGCGGCGGTGTGCAGAAAACGGATTTTCTTGCCGACCGGAAGTACGAGTGGGTTATCGACCTCTTTGAGGTAGTGCTCGAACTGCGTCACGTCGATGCCTGAATCCACCTGACGCGCTTCGTTGTGATCGGGGTGCAGCGAGCTGAAAAAGTTAACACCGGAGTCCAGATACTCATAGTGCCACTTCCACTGGTAGCCAGTCACCTTGACGGTCAAATCGGCGTTGCTGGTGTCTTCCATCGCGATCAGAGTTTTCGCTGCCGGAATTGCCATGGATACCAGAATAACCAGCGGCACCGCGGTCCAGATGATTTCAACGGTCGTGCTCTCGTGGAAATCGGCCGGTTTGTGACCCTTGGACTTACGATGTGCCCACATCGAATAGAACATGACGGCAAACACCAGCGCGCCGATGACACAGCAGATCCAGAAGATCAGCATGTGCAGGCCGTACACTTCCTTACTGATCGGTGTCACGCCAACTGGCATGTTGATATCGGCAAACGCCTTGCCGCTGGACAACAACACGGTAAGCCAACACAGCCGGCTGACTATTGCACAAAATGTGGACCTCATCGGGACCCTCTCCAATTGCATTTCAAGAATTCTGTTTCGCTTCCCGCCACGACGGAAAGCTGATTTGTCAATGGTGCTTGGCTGACTTGCAGTCAGGAAATCAGCTGCAGTCGCGGCTCGTCTCGCTCGAGGCAAAAAGACAGCTCTCGGTGCAGCAGGCGCTTGTCTTCCTTGTTGAGACTGCGGCCAATCTCGTGGAGCTGCCCCGCTGCTTT
The DNA here is from genome assembly GCA_964573105.1 of uncultured Granulosicoccaceae bacterium. Taxonomy (GTDB): domain Bacteria; phylum Pseudomonadota; class Gammaproteobacteria; order Granulosicoccales; family Granulosicoccaceae; genus CAKZSB01. Next base: position 80,755 of record CAZNIS010000007.1, on the reverse strand, counting down.
CAACTGCAACTTGCCAACATCGAAACAGCTCGGTGGATCATCAAATTGTAGTCGAATCCATGCCCTGAGCAGCTCGACTGTTTTTTCCGGTTTTTTGTAACCTTTCTCGACCACAACCGTGCTGTCGCCAACCGAGATGACTTCCATGAAGCTTAGCCGGCGGTATGTCGCGCTGAGGCAGTACAGTACCAGCGCGAATTCCAGACCCGCGAAGGGCAGCACCAGCCAAAATCCGAACCAGGCAATCCCGACACCGAACAACAGGCTCACGCCGCCGAGTGAAGCAGCGAGCAACACGTTGGCACGCCAGCTCATCGACCGGTTGCCTCTGACGATGATCTGCGTCTCGCCAGTTTTGCTGTTTACCTGCCGTACAACCATAGGTTCACGTAGCCTGCAAGAATGTGTCGAATGTTAACGTACCGGGGATGCAGCGCAAAACGCGCCCGACGCTGTGCTGATGTCAAGCTGGAAAGCCGACGATTTTCCGCGCTTGTAACCGGTTGCCCGCAGGGCAAAAGTTCGGTTTGACCAGGCGCGGTGGAGTAGCGAAATTCTAGCGCTGTGGCAGGCTTTGAGCAACCGCTCATCACGCCCGCCAGCAAACTAATTATCATCGTTTGCCAATCATCCCTGTTTAGTTTGCGTCAGTCTTTCCAGCGGGAAAGTCTGCACGCTGCCCGATTGTTTTGGCTGTCCCTTCCAACCGTGCGCGTAGACAATCTCAAGACTAGCCAGAACCGAACCATCCCGCTCGGCTCCCAGCGCCGTCAGCTGATCGCTCAATCGCTTGTGTATGTCCGTCCCGAAAAGACCGCGGCGCCGGCCTGCCAGCGTGCAATTGAGCCCCAAACCGCGCATCTCGGTCAGGAGCCTCTGCGCATTACTGTATCTAACGGCCAATCGTTCGACGTCCACAACCGGATCTGCAACACCCGCGCCGACCAGCAAATCGCCCAGGTCGTGCATGTCTGGCATCGCGTTGATGTGAGCGTGGTTATCGACCGCCGCCCAGGCCTGCCGCAGCTCGAGAAGCGTGTCCGGCCCCGCCGCGCTCAGAAAGAACCCCCCGTCCGTTGCGATGACCCGATTGAGTTCACTGGCGAAGGTCTGCGCGGGGAAAATCCACGGCAGCACGAGATTCCCGATCACCAAATCAAAAGTATCGCTGGCAAACGGGAACGTTTGCGCCGGATCAAAACAAAGCAAGGGTTGAGCGGACTGCCAAAAACGTTTGGCCCGGGCGATCCGTTCGAGCCGGACGTCTGCGATGTCCGCGCCGATGATCAGCGCGCGGGGAAACCGCTTGCGCAGATAGGCCAGTTCGGTGCCGTGACCACAACCCAGCACCAGCACGCTTTGTGGCACCTTGCGCAGCAGATCCAGTCGCTCAAGCAGGTTCTGCGCGATCGTCTGGACCACCTCGCCGTGCCGCTGCAGATCGTGTGCAGAGCGGTTGCCCGCACGCCGCGCCAGCGCACTGTCAATCCGATAGGGATCTGGCTTGTCTGCGTTCAACGGTCTTTAGCGTCCAAAGTTTCAAAAGATCCAATCCGGATTCGACAATCGACTCTCGCGCACCGATAGCAGACAATACCCTGACCTGCCCAACACAGTGCCCTGCAATGATCTACGCCATGCCCGTAGTCGCCTACCTGATCGGCTCGATTTCGAGCGCCATCATCGTCTGTAAAGTGATGGGCCTGCCGGATCCGCGCACCCAGGGATCGGGCAACCCGGGTGCCACTAACGTACTTCGATCTGGCGGTAAAAAAGCCGCTGCCATCACCTTGCTGGGCGACGCAGTCAAAGGCCTGCTGCCGGTGCTGCTGGCCAAATACGCCGGTGCCGGCCCGGCGATTGTGGGCGCAACCGCGGTCGCGGCCGTGCTGGGACACATGTTCCCCGTGTTTTTCCAGTTTCGCGGCGGCAAAGGCGTCGCCACCGCGTTCGGCACCGCATTTGGCGTCAACTGGGTAGCAGGGCTGCTGGTAGTAGCCACCTGGCTGGCGGTAGCACTGACGTTTCGCTACTCGTCGCTGGCGGCACTGACCGCACTCGCACTGCTGCCGTTGTATTTCTGGATCACCGCCAAATCCGCCTCGCTTGCGATTGCGGCGGGCCTGATAGCCGTGCTGGTGTTCTGGCGTCATAGTGACAATATCAAGCGATTGCTGGCTGGTGAGGAATCGAAGATCGGCAAAAAGTAGTCAGGCGCTCGCTGGCGGAGACAAGGAGTCGACACTCCATCGCGGCCGGACTTCAAAGGCCTCGACCGGCGCTTGCCCCGCGGCAAGCCTGAGCCCGCCGGCCAGCGCGATCATCGCACCGTTATCGGTACAGAATTCCAGCCGTGGATAAAACACCTGCCCATCGACGCGCTTCACGCGTTCGGCCAGCACGCGGCGAAGTTCCGAGTTGGCCGCCACACCGCCGGAGGCAACTAGCGTTTGCATGCGTTCCTGCTTCAGCGCGCGAACGCATTTAATCGCCAGAGTATCGACCACTGCCGCCTGAAATCCCGCTGCAATATCAGCGCGATCACGATCGTTTTGCTCGCTGTTGCGCCAGGCCGTCATCGCCGCCGTCTTTAGGCCACTGAAACTAAAATCCAGCCCTGCCCGATTGGTCATAGGACGCGCAAAGCGAAAACGCTCGGGGTCCCCCGCAAGCGCCGCACTGGCGACCTTCGGCCCGCCCGGATAGCCAAGACCCAGCAATTTGGCTGTCTTGTCAAATGCCTCGCCGGCGGCATCGTCGAGCGTATCTCCCAACAACCGGTAACGCCCCAGTCCATCAACCCGAACCAATTGCGTGTGCCCCCCTGAGACCAGCAGGCAAACGAACGGGAACGTCGGAGGCTCGTCTTCTAGCATGGGAGCCAGCAAGTGACCTTCCATGTGATGCACGGCAAGCGCTGGCAAGCCGAGTGACCACGCCAGCATCCGCCCGGCGATCGCGCCGGTGAACAGCGCACCGGCAAGACCTGGCCCGCTGGTGTAGGCCACCGCATCCAAATCGCCAAGCGTCAGCTGATCACGCGCCAGACATTCCTTCACCAGTGGTATCCAGCGCTTGATGTGATCGCGCGAGGCGATTTCCGGCACCACTCCGCCGTAAAGGGCGTGCGTATCGACCTGGCTGAACAGCGTGTGCGCGCGCAACCCGGCGTCAGTATCGTAGACAGCAATACCGGTTTCGTCACAAGAGGATTCAATTCCCAGCACCAACATGGCAGATTCCAGTGTGCAAAGAGTAGTATTTTGACCGAAAATGCACGTTCAGCGGTCGATAACTTGCTTACCACACACAAGTGCTTATAATTAGTCGGCTTACCTGAGCGATAGTCTGCTCTCAACAGCCCGAAATCGGGCCCTAAACGAAAGAACCGAGACAACCCCTCGATGCCATCTGTACGTGTAAAAGAAAACGAGCCCTTCGAAATCGCACTGCGCCGCTTCAAGCGCTCCTGCGAAAAGGCCGGTGTGCTGACCGAAACCCGCCGCCGCGAGTTCTACGAGAAGCCAACCTCCGAGCGCAAGCGCAAAGCCGCTGCCGCAGTCAAGCGCCACCAGAAGAAACTCGCCAAGGAAACCGCTCGCCGCGTACGCATGTACTGATTGGCAGCATTCTCCAGGCAATCTTCCCAACACCGCCATGTCTGATCTCAAATCCGGCCTGATGGCCGATATCAAATCCGCCATGAAAGCCGGCGACAAAACCCGGCTCGGCGTACTGAGACTGATCTCGGCCGCGATCAAACAGCGCGAAGTCGACGAGCGCATCGAACTCGGCGACGCCGACGTCGTCGCGGTGTTGGACAAAATGGCCAAACAACGGCGCGAGTCCATTGCCCAGTACGAGTCGGCCAGCCGCGAAGATCTCGCCGCTGTCGAACGCAGCGAACTCGACATCATCGCGCACTATCTGCCCGCCGCGTTGTCTGACGATGAAATCGCGACAATGATCAGCGACGCCATCACTGAGACCGGCGCCTCCGGCATCCGCGACATGGGCAAAGTAATGGGCCTGCTCAAACCCAAGCTCCAGGGTCGCGCCGATATGGCCGCGGTCAGTGCGCAAATCAAGGATCGCCTGAACGCCTGATTGCCGCGCGCATCCGCGGTATCCTCAACTGCCCGGCCGGACAACCGGCTCCGTTCAACCGCGATACATGCAATCGATGAAAAACGACCGTTTTCTGCGCGTACTGAACAACCAGCCCGTCGACCGCACCCCTTTGTGGATTATGCGGCAGGCGGGGCGCTACCTGCCCGAATACCTGAAAACACGCGCCACCGCCGGCGATTTCATGACGCTGTGCAGCACACCTGAGCTGGCCTGTGAGGTCACGCTGCAACCGCTGCGCCGCTATCGACTCGACGCCGCGATTTTGTTTTCAGACATCCTCACCGTACCGGATGCCATGGGGTTGGGGCTGCATTTCGAGCAAGGCGAAGGACCCGTTTTCGCACGTCCGGTGCGCACGCCAGAGCAAGTCGAGCAACTGGCAACGCCCGATCCGGAAACCGAACTGCGCTACGTGATGGATGCGGTGCGCTTGATTCGGCACGAACTCGACGGCAGTGTCCCACTGATCGGGTTTGCCGGCAGCCCATGGACTGTTGCTACCTACATGGTTGAGGGGCGCGGCAGTAAGGAATACGCCCACATCAAGCGCCTGATGCACGCGAGCACACCCGCACTGCACCAGCTACTCGACAAGATCACCACGACCACCATCAGCTATCTACGCGCGCAAATTGATGCCGGCGCACAGGCACTGATGGTATTTGATACCTGGGGCGGAATATTGTCACCGGCAAACTACCGCGCTTTCTCGCTGGCTTACATGCAGACGATCGTCGATGCCATAGCCAGCAGCCACGCGGATATTCCGGTCACCCTGTTCACCAAGAACGGCGGTATGTGGCTTGGCGAGATTGCGGCTACCGGCTGCGCCTGTGTAGGCGTTGACTGGACAATTGATCTGGCCGATGCGCGCGCAAGAGCCGGCGAACAGACGGCGTTGCAGGGCAATCTCGATCCGGGTGCGCTGTACGGTACAGAGGCGTCAATCAGGCACGAGGTGCAACAGGTGCTGGAAAGTTACGGCAACGGGCATCGCCATATCTTCAACCTCGGACATGGCATACACCAGCACATCGATCCGGCCAATGTGGAGTTTATGGTTGAGGCCGTGCACGAGCTGAGCCCGGCCTACCATTCTGATAATGCCTAGCCTGTCGCTTTAGAAGAGCTGCTCATCATCCGCATTTTGTGTTGCGGCGGGGCGGGCAGCCGGTGTTGAAGGTACTGCGTTGACAGTCGATGATCCGGACGGATTGACCGGATTCTCCACCAGCACGACTTCGCGACGCTGCACGGGTTTCGTCGGCAGAGTTCGAACCGCCGGCACTTCGGGTCGATACTCCTCGCGGAAAAACTCGAAGAACGAATTCTCGGCACCGGGTGTGGCCATCTCGCCAGTCTTTCGATCGATGCGAACCGTCTCGACACCATCCGGCTGGTACTCCTGATCCTCGGGTACGCCATCCAGGCCGACACGCATGTAGTCGATCCACATGGGCAGCGCCGCCACACCGCCCGTCTCTTTCGGACCGAGCGATTTCTGATCGTCATAGCCAACCCATGCGGTGCTGACCAATCGACTGTTAAAACCGGTGAACCAGGCGTCGTACAGATCGTTGGTGGTGCCGGTTTTGCCGCCGATATCCTTGCGCTCCAGTTCGCGCGCTTTGGTGGCCGTACCGCGCCGCACAACCTCACGCATAATCGAACGCATGATGAAGGCATTGCGCTCATCGATCACGCGCCTGGCAATCAGCACAGGCGGTGTTTCGGGTGGACCCGGCGGTGCGTCATCTGCGTCTTGCCCTTCACTGCTATCTGTCACGGGCTCCGTCAGGGCGTCGTCATCGGGCAGGTTCGCGGCATCGAGAGCCTGAATATCTTCCTGGACGATCTCGCTGACCTCGATGTTGAGCTGCTGGGCGAGTTGCTCGCAGGCTTCATCGGTATCACAAAACTCGATCGGTGGCGTCTGATAGAGCACCTCGCCGGCACTGTTCTCAACCCTTTCAATGAAATGGGGGCTGAGCGAATAGCCGCCGTTGGCGAATATCGTATAAGCAGAGGCCAGTTGCAGCGGAGTCAGGTCACCACTGCCCAACGCCAGCGACAGATTGTTCGGCAGACTTCGATCCTCGAAATTGAATCGCTTGGCGTATCGAATCGCGCGCCCGATACCCATCTCGCGCAGCACCCGGATCGATACCAGGTTGCGCGACTTGACCAGCGCCTCACGCAGGCGGGTCGGTCCAAAAAAGCGTCCCGAGTAGTTTTCCGGACGCCACTCGCTCTCAAGCACAGAGTCCTTCAGCACCACGGGGGTATCGTTGTAGACAGAGGCCGCGGTGTCGCCATTCTCAAGCGCCGCAGAATATATGAAAGGCTTAAAATTCGAGCCCGGCTGCCGGTAGGCCTGAGTGATGCGATTGAACTTGCTGCGCTGAAAGTCAAAGCCACCCACCAGCGCCATTATTTTCCCGTTGGCCGGATCCAGTGAGACCAGCGCACCCTCAACCTGCGGCATTTGAGTCAGCACAAACGCACTGTCAGAGCCATTCTTCGGACGCACGTGCACCAGATCATTGACTGACAGCAACTCTTCCGGGCGGCTGTAGGCAGGTAGCTCGTCGTCCTCTTCGCTGCGCGGTGACGCCCACTGCATGTCTTCCCAGAGAATCTTACCGCTGACCCCGCCGGCGAGCAGCAATGTCGCTGAGTTTTCGTCAAGCGACTGAACAATCGCGTTCTGAATCCCGCCATACACGGGCACCGACGCCAGCGCCTGCTCAACCCCTTCCGGATCCTCGAGCAGCTGCGGATCAATCTGGCCAGGCAAGCGAAAGCCGTGGCGCATTTCATAGGCCTGCAGCGCATCGCGCAGCGCGCGGTTGGCCGCTTCCTGATGGCGGCTGTCGATCGTTGTATAAATCTTGTAGCCACCGGTGTACGCCTCGCGGCCAAACCAACTAAGCATTTGTGCCCGCGCCATTTCGCTGACATACCCGGCGTCAGCTTCGGCTTTGGTTCGATGCAGGGTTGCCGTTACCGGCGTCTCCAGTGCCTCGCGATATTGTTCACCGGTTATCTTTGACAGCTCGAGCATACGTCTGAGCACGTAGTTTCGTCTTAACAACGCCCTGCTCGGATTGACAATCGGGTTATAGGCAGACGGCGCTTTTGGCAATCCGGCGATCATCGCCGCCTCTGCCAGCGTCAAATCCTCGACGGATTTGCCGTAGTACACCTTCGCAGCCGAGGCAAAGCCATAGGCGCGGTTACCCAGATAAATGATGTTCATGTACAGCTCGAGAATTTGCGCCTTACTGGTTTGGCGCTCGATTTTCAGCGCCAGCAGAATCTCGTTGATTTTTCGCAGATAGGTTTTCTCGGGCGACAAATACACGTTGCGCGCTACCTGCATGGTGATCGTGCTACCGCCCTGCCCTTTGCGACCCGTCTTGATCAGGTTGATCCCGGCACGAAGCAGGCCCTGATAGTCGAACCCGGGATGCTCGTAGAAGCGATCGTCCTCGGATGAGAGCACCGCATCAATCAGCACCTGAGGCGTGTTTTCGATGCGCAGCTGCTCGCGCCGCTTCTCGCCGTATTCGGCCATCAACTTGCTGTCACCGGTGTAGACCAGCAGCGGCACGTGTAAATCGACCTCGCTGATCGAGGCGACATCCGGCAGATTCGTCTCCAGGCGCTTGTAAGTGTAATAACCCGCGACGGCACCAACGATGACGGCGAGTAAGAAAAGACTCAGCAGTAATTTGAATATACGACCTAGCAATTTATCTGATCCGGTTGCCGGCAAAGGCCTGGTAGCTAATTTAGTTTATGGAAAAGCGTTCGGTGCGTTGCGATTGGTGAATTGTCTCACCTTTTCCCTGAAGAAACCTTTTTTCGCAATCTCGCCAGCAGGAATTTGGAGTGTCTTTTGCAAATCGATTATTCCAGTTGTGGCGAGCTCTGGCAGTTACACATTGCAAGCTCTTCAAAATTTCAGATCTTTTCAGTCAAAGACAACTTGCGCGGGCGCCAAACCCCTACCATGAATTTTACAATCGGAAACAAACAATCCAGCCTGGTCGGAGTAGACATCAGCTCTACCTCTGTCAAGTTGCTGGAACTGAGCCGCACGAAATCGGGTTACCGCATCGAGAGCTACGCTGTCGAGCCGCTGCCCGCCAACGCGGTGAACGAGAAGAGTCTCCAAGATGTAGAGGCTGTCGGTGAAGCTGTCAAGCGGGCGTTGAAGCGATCGGGCTCAAAGCGCAAGTTTGCAGCGGTAGCCGTGCCGAGCGCGATGGTGATCACTAAGGTGATCCAGATGCCGGACAGCCTGAAGCCCTCTGAGCTGGAAGCTCAGATTCAGCTTGAGGCGGATCAGTACATCCCCTATTCGCTGGACGAGGTCAATCTGGACCACCAGATTATTGGCCCGTGCGAGCATCAGCCGGGAGCCAATGACATCCTGCTGGTCGCCTCGCGCAGTGAAAACGTAGAGGAGCGGACAGCGGCCTGCGAAATCGGCGGTCTATCGGCGAAGGTCGTCGACATTGAGCCCTATACCATCGAACATACCTGCAAGCTGCTGCAAGAACAGAATAACGTCGACTGGCAGGGCAAGACCATTGCCGTGCTCGATATGGGCGCGACCATGACCAGCCTTTGCGTCTTTCGCAACAATGCACTGGTCTATACCCGTGAGCAGCCATTCGGCGGCAAGCAACTGACTGAAGAGATCATGCGTCGCTTCGGACTGTCTTATGAAGACGCCGGACGCGTCAAGCGTGTCGGTGGCCTGCCGGATAACTACGAGCCAGAAATCCTGATGCCGTTCAAGGATCAGATGGTGCAGCAGGCCAATCGATTCCTGCAGTTCTTCTTTTCGGCTGATAACAACGACTACGTCGATCAGATCCTGTTGGCAGGCGGCTGCGCCGGAATACCCGGTATCGCCGAGATGATCGAAGATCACATTGGCACCCCGACCAGCATCGCCAATCCCTTCGAGAACATTGAAACTGCCTCGGGCGTCGCCCAGCAGCGATTGCTTTCGGACGGTCCCGCCATGCTGATTGCCTGTGGCCTGGCTACACGAGGTTTTGACTGATGGCAAAAATTAATCTGCTCCCGTGGCGCGAGGAAGAACGGCGCCAGAAGACCCGCGAATTCGGTCTGACACTCGGTCTGGTTGCAGCACTTGGCGCCGGCATCGTGTTCGCAGGCATGCAGTACGCGCAGCAAAAGATCGACTACCAGCAGGCACGTAACCAGTACCTGCAAAACGAGATCAATCAACTGCAAAAAGAATTGCGCGAGATAAAGGAACTCGAGTCCACCAAAGCCAACCTGCTCGCTCGCATGGACATCATTCAGCAACTCCAGGCCAAGCGCCCACAGGTGGTTCACACCTTCCAGCAACTGGCCGAGCGCGTGCCGGACGGTGTCTTTTTCCATGCCATGAAGCAAGAGCAGGATCGCATTGTGCTGGAGGGTCGCGCCGATTCAAACGCACGCGTTTCCACGTTAATGCGCAACCTCGACTCGTCCGAGTGGTTCAAGAACCCGGCACTTGACGTTATTGAATCCGCCAAGGACAGCGGAATCAGCTCTTTCAAGCTGTACTTGTCACAGACAGTGGCACCTGCGGCAAATCAGCTCGCGTCAAGCGACGAATAAGGAGCCAGAATCGTGAATATCGGACAGGCATTCAACGACCTGCAAAATCTTGACGCCAGCGATCTGAAAAGAATCGGCAGCGCACCGCTGGCCGCCAGACTACTGGTGCTGGCACTGGTACTGGCCGCTATTGTCGGCGCTGGTATCTGGCTGCTGATCCAGCCCAAGTTCAACGACCTGCAACGGGTTGAACTGAAGGAAAACGGTTTGCGCCAGGTGTTTGATACCGAACAGGCAAAAGCCGCCAACCGGGACGCTTATCTCGAGCAACTGGGCGAGATGAAGAAGACCTTCAACGTGATGCTTCGCCAGTTGCCGAACAAGACAGACATCGAGAGTCTGTTGATTGATCTGTCGCAGACCAGTGTCGCCGCCGGTCTCGAGGTCGAGTACTTCAAACCCGAAAAGGAAGTCGCCCGCGAATTTTATATGGAGTACCCGATCAAGATCAGCGTCACTGGCAACTACCACCAGTTTGGCACGTTTATCAGCGGCCTGGCCGCTCTGCCACGAATTGTCACGCTGAACAACATTGCGATCGTACCAATTGCAGCGCGAAATGCCGATGGCAATCAGCCCAAATCGCAAAAACTGAAGATGGATCTGACTGCCACCACATACCGTTATCTTGAAGAAGACGAAGGATAGACGCGTGAAACACACTAGCACTGTATCCGCCGGATCAAACCGGCACTGGTTACGCGCAGGAATCCTGGCGGTGGCCGCACTATCTCTGACGGCCTGTAACGAAGACATGTCCGACCTTGAGCAGTTTGTCGCCGAAACGCGGCAAAAACATCAGGGTCGGGTCGATCCGCTGCCGAACTTTGCGCCGTACGAATCCTTCAGCTACGTCGAGACAGGTCTTCGCGATCCGTTCCGCGCCCAGACGCGATTGTCGAGCAACCAAAGCAGCGGTGCCAATGGCCCCCGCCCGGCTGATGATCGACGTCGTGAGATGCTTGAAAACTATCCGCTGGATGCACTGAAGATGGTCGGCATACTCAAACAGCGCGCGTCGAGCTGGGCACTGGTTCAGGACCCCGAAGGCACGATCCATCGGGTTCAGCCAGGCAACTATGCCGGACAGAACCACGGCAAGATCACACAGATTTCCGAAAACCAGATAAAGCTGGTTGAACTTATCCCCGATGGCATCAGTGGCTGGATACAACGGGACGCGCAGTTGGCCCTGGGAGACGGCGAATGAGCAGGCACGTAAACCGGGCAACAGGTAGCAGAAAAATCATGCGACGGAGAAAAACGGTGAAAACACCAACAGTTTGCGGCACACCGCTTGGCCGCGCAAAAAATAAGGCGACTGGCCCCTTGCGCGCACTGGTGGTTGCGATGAGTGCACACTTCGCACTCGGCGCGACGGCACTGGCCGCAACGCTGGACAATGTCAGCTACACCACTCTGCCGGGCAACCAGCAACAGATATCAATCAAGCTCAGCGATCCGATCGAAGAGCCGCAGACCTTTGCGATCAACGCACCGGCCCGCATCGCGATCGATCTGCTCGGTACGACGAACGCACTCGATGGACGGGTTGTTCCTGTCGGTGTAGGCAACGTCGACAGCGTCAATATCGTTGAAGCCAATGACCGCACTCGTGTGGTACTGAATCTCGACGAGATGACAGAGTACGAAACGCGCATCGAAGGCGATCGTATTTTGATCACGCTGGAGACAGACGCCGAAGGCCTGCTCGACGACGGTGAAGATGAAGATCTGCTCGTCACTCCGGCAGAAGGTGCGGTTGAAGTTGCCCAAACTGACGAGCCGACGCCTGTGGTTGAAGCCGAAGAAGATTCTGGCATCGTGGTTGAACTGCCGACCAGCCTGCCGCTGCAGGAAGTTGCACAGGAGCCAGAGGTATCGGTGAAAGAAGTTGCCGAGCAGACCCCTGCCCCTGCACCGGCTCCAGTTGCCGAGGCGCCGAAACCTGAATCCAGACAAGCGTCCATTCCTGTTCAACAGGCCGCGCCGGTCGAAGAATTCGTCGAGACCAGTCAGCCGTCATTTGACTCTGCCAGCTTCACCCCGCAGGAACCTACCTACGTTGGCGAAGAACTGTCACTGAACTTTCAGGATATCGAAGTTCGCTCAGTGCTGCAGTTGCTGGCCGATTTTACCGATCTGAACATCGTCGTCAGCGACAGCGTGTCAGGCAAGGTAACACTGCGATTGAAAAACGTCCCCTGGGATCAGGCGCTGGATATCATCCTTCGCACCAAGGGGCTGGACAAGCGCAAGTCGGGCAATGTGATCATGGTCGCGCCCAGTCAGGAGATCGCTGCACGCGAAGCCTCCGAGCGCGAAGCCAATCAAAAAGCCATTGAGCTTGAGCCACTGCGCACCGAATTTGTTCAGGTGAACTATGCCAAGGCCGCCGAAGTGGCAGCGATCCTGAAATCTGACACCGGCGGTGTGCTGTCGGATCGCGGCAACGTCACCATCGACGATCGTACCAACACGATTCTGGTTAACGACACCGTCGATGTGCTGGGTAAAGTCAGAGCGCTGGTCACTCGTCTGGATATCCCGGTCCGCCAGGTGTTGATCGAATCGCGAATCGTCATCGCCACCGATGATTTCAATCGCGAGCTCGGTTCACGCTTTGGCATCAATCGCAACACCACTACCAACGACAATGAAGGTCTGGCACTCAGCGGCAACGCGACCGGCACCAGCGCCCTGCTGGCAGGCTCCGATCCGGGCTTGAACCGCTTCAACGTCAACCTGCCCGCAACCAATCAGGCCGGCAGCATTGCACTGGCACTGGCAAAACTCCCCTTCGGCACATTGCTTGAGCTGGAATTGTCTGCCATGCAAGCGGAAGGACGCGGCGAAGTGATCTCCAGTCCTCGCGTGATTACCGCCAATCAGCACGAAGCCTACATTGAGCAAGGTGTGGAAATTCCTTACCTGGAAGCCTCTTCCAGCGGTGCATCGTCAATCGCTTTCAGAAAGGCCGTGCTAGCGCTGCGGGTCAAGCCGCAGATTACTCCTGATGAGCGCATCATCATGGATCTGACCGTCAACAAAGATACCGTTGGCCAGATCTTCTCGGGCGAAGGTCAGTCACGAGTACCGAGTATCGACACCCGCGAGGTTAAGACTCAGGTGCTGGTAGCCAATGGCGAAACCGTTGTTCTGGGTGGCATCTACGAGCAAGAGACTATTCAGTCACGTGAGCAGGTGCCCTTCTTTGGCGATCTGCCGCTGATCGGAAAACTCTTTCAGCACAACTCCTCTGAAGACGATAAAACAGAGCTGCTGGTGTTCGTCACACCGAAAATCGTCAACGACGGTGGCTCCGCGCTGGACAACTGATCGCCTGGCGAAATCTGTAGAAAAAACCGCGGCTCGCCGCGGTTTTTTTTTGCTCTGCATTTTTGCAGCGCTTAAGGTATGGTCGAACGGATGAAGACCCGATTTAAGCTGGAATGGCCAATATATTTCTGATCGGTCCGATGGGGGCCGGTAAAACCACAATCGGTCGGCAACTCGCGCGCCGCCTGTGCAGACCCTTCTACGATAGCGATAGAGAAATTGAAGCCAGCTGTGGCGTCGATATTCCGACCATTTTCGATTTCGAGGGAGAGGCCGGATTTCGTCGTCGCGAAGCGCGCATGATCGACATACTCAGTCGCAAGGAAAATATCGTGCTGGCGACCGGTGGTGGCGCGGTGCTGCGAGAGGAAAATCGCACTCGATTGTCAGACCGCGGCGTCGTGGTGTACCTCGATGTACAACTCGACATTCAGGTCGAGCGAACCACACGCGACAAATCCCGCCCACTGCTGGCCGACAAGGACGTGCGCAGTTTTCTGACCGAGATGAGCCGACACCGCACACCGATCTATCTCTCGATTGCCGACCTTCGCGTCAGCACCAGCCGACAGAAACACCGCCGCGTGGTAGATCGCATTTGCAAGATGCTGGACACCTGCGAGAAACAATCCAGCGACTGCGAGTAACGATACGCCATTCAGCCCATCATCAGACTGCATCGCCCATCGGCCGATAGTGCAGATGCACGGTCGACGTGTGACCACCAGAACAGATAAGTCGTACACTACCCTGCCCGACTTCTGATCGCACCTGAATAAAAGATGAAATCACTTACCGTGGACCTGGGCGCGCGCAGCTACCCGATCTACGCCGGCCAGTCGCTGCTGACCGATCCATCGCTGTACGCTCGCCATCTGGCCGGGCGCAACGTGCTGATCGTGACCGATAGCAATGTTGCACCATTATATCTGCGGCAAGTAGTCGAATCGCTGGGCAATCACCATGTCGGTGAAGTCGTGTTGCAGGCCGGTGAAGCCCACAAGACACTGGATGCCGTGTCGAGTATCTACGACGCGCTGATGGCGCAAAAATTTGATCGCAGCAGTACCATCGTCGCGCTGGGTGGCGGCGTGGTTGGCGACATCGCAGGCTTTGCCGCGGCGTCGTTTCAGCGTGGCATTCAATTTTTACAAGTGCCAACGACACTGCTCGCGCAGGTCGATTCATCGGTGGGTGGCAAAACCGGCGTCAATCATCCGGCCGGCAAAAACATGATCGGGGCCTTTCACCAACCCACCGCCGTGATCGCCGACATCGAAACCCTGACGACCCTGCCGCCAAGAGAGTACGCCGCCGGCCTCGCAGAGGTAATCAAATACGGCCTGATCAACCAGCCACAGTTTTTCGACTGGCTGGGCGAGCATCTCGATGCGCTGCTGCAGCTCGATGCAGAAGCCGTTGCCGAAGCCGTGCTGTCCTGCTGCCAGTTCAAGGCTGACATCGTCGCCGCCGACGAGCGCGAGTCCGGCCAGCGCGCGTTGCTGAATCTGGGGCACACTTTCGGTCACGCGATCGAAAACGCCATGGGCTACGGCGTCTGGCTGCACGGCGAGGCTGTGGCCGCAGGCATTTGTCTGGCCGCGCACTTCTCTGCCCGCAGCGGCTTTATGCCCGAAGCCGATGTGATTCGAATCGAACAACTGTTGCACCGCGCCGGTCTGCCGACCGCCGCACCGGAGGCAATCACCGCTGAACAGTTTCTCGATCTCATGTCGCGCGATAAAAAGGTGCGGGATCAGGTGCTGACACTGGTTCTGATGCGCGGTATCGGTCAGTCATTTTTAACCAGCGACTACGATCGGGGTGCACTGCGGCAGATGCTGACCGACAGACCAACCGGCATCGCCACCGCTCATAGGTAGGAGGTGGGTCGCCAGCAAACCCGGGTGGACGGCTCACGCCTGCACCGCGCCGACGCTCACAGGTAATCTGTTAACGTTGCCGTCGCCGCGCACGTCGCATAGAATCATGATTTCACGCAAAAAATCGGCGGCCGGGTGCAGACATGACAGGCAACGACAACCAGACTCCCAGTCGGCTATCAGAAGCGGCGCTCTCAGACCTTGGACTGAGCGCCCAGCCGTTTGAAGATGATCGCAATCGCGATCTCATGAATGACTCCAACTCGCAGTCGGTTCGCTCGGAAATCGAGCAACAACTGAAACACGGCGAATCGCTGCACCTGCTGATCGGCCCCAGCGGCAGCGGAAAATCGGTGCTGTTGTCGCAACTCGTGCGGCACAACAAGGATTACCTCAAACCCTACATCGCACGCGGTGACAGCAACTTCGAGGCGCGCGGGTTTCTGGCTGCGATACTGGGCCAGTTCGACGACCAGGAAGTCGATACGGTGCCCGAGCACATCGAGCGCCTGATACCCCACTTCGAAACACTCAGCAACAACCAGACTACGCCGGCGCTGATTGTCGACAATGCGCACCTCGCGCCGATTGAAGAGATCGCCGAGTTGATTGGGCTAATGCCTTCGCTGCAACAGGACGGCAGACCGGTCGCGCGTCTGTTGCTGACCGGCGTCGCCTCCTTTCAAGATGAGCTCGACGCCGTTGGCGGCGAGTTCGATATGCCGAACTACAGTGTGTCGGCAATGCCCGCCCTCACCCCAGAACGCACCCGTGAGTATCTGGCCTTCCGACTCAACCAGGCTGGATTTGTCGGCGAATTTCCATTTACCGACAATGCGGTGACTCGCATCCAGCAAAACGCCGATGGCATACCGGCGGCGATCAACCAGCACGCCGCCACCTATCTCAATAAGGTCTACACCGGCACCGGCGTGGCAGCGTCCAGCGGTGTTGAAGGCGGCCTGATCGGCGCACTCGGCTGGCCGGTGATCGGACTTGGCGCCGCAGCACTCGCACTGATCGTCTGGGGCCTGTCGATGTTCGGCTCAAGCGATAGCGGCCCGGATGACACGCTGGCTGCGATCGACAATGACACGACAACGCCGGTGGTAGCGACACCCGCAAGCCCTCAGGTCGATGAAACCAGCATCGCCACCAGTGGCAGCGGTGCCGACCTGCTGCGTCCCGAACATCGCGACGCCGCCGACAGCGACAGCCCGGCGCAGAGCAGCACCGAAGAGACCCCGTCGACAGGCACTCTGGCAGACGGCAGCAGCGCAGCAGATACTGAATTGCTGCAGCCACAGACAGATCCGGCTGGCAGCGACACACAAACGGACACAAGTGAAAACACGCTGGCCGACAACAGCGCTGGCGACGACACACCAGCCGCGCCTGCAATCGACCAGACCACAACCGCTTCGGCTGGCAACGGCGGTAACCGCAACACCAATCCCGGTACTACAGAAGAGACAGCCGCGAGCGGCGAAGACGCCAGCACCACAGAAGAGCAGCCCGTCACCGCGGCCGCCGAGCCAGAGCCTGAACCCGTGCAGCCAGCACCCGTTCAGCCAGCACCGCCGGCGCCCGCGACGACAGAGACACAAAGCACCGCGAGTTCAGTCGTCGTGCCGGTGCCATCGACTGACACCGACGCCGCATCAGTCCCCGCAGTATCGGACGGCACCTCTGACGACGGCGTGCCGGTTGAGGTAGAGGAGCCCGAAGTGCAGCGCGTCGTGCGAGCGGTGGAAAACGAGCGCTGGGTGCTGTTCCAGCCTCAGACAAAATTCACCTTGCAACTGGCTACTTCGCGCGAGCGCGACTACATAATGGAGTTTGCCCAGACGCTGCCACTGGATGGCCCGCTGGCGGTCTATCCGTTTGTGATCAAAAGCAACGGGCGTCAGGTCTATGGTCTGCTGAACGGCCTGTTCGACAGTACCGACGAGGCACTGGCCGCG
Source organism: uncultured Granulosicoccaceae bacterium (assembly GCA_964573105.1). Taxonomy (GTDB): domain Bacteria; phylum Pseudomonadota; class Gammaproteobacteria; order Granulosicoccales; family Granulosicoccaceae; genus CAKZSB01. Next base: position 63,789 of record CAZNIS010000007.1, on the reverse strand, counting down.
ATTAATGCCATGCCCGCCGAAGTGCGACAGTTCAAGCCCTGGATTCGACCGATCAAACAACTGCAGGACGAAATCAAAAACGGCCAGTAAGTGCGTTTCCCCGGCCCATGAGGATGCCAGCGGCATCCTCATGGCGAGCGTCGTCACGGCGGATTGCCCGCCGACAGTGATACAATACGCGCCCGCTCGGCGACCGCAGCTATGTCTGGCAGAATCCCCAAACAGTTCATTGATGATCTGCTCGCCAGAGTCGACATAGTCGAAATTATTGATCAGTACGTGCCGCTGAAAAAAGCCGGCGCTAACTACAAAGCCTGCTGCCCGTTTCACGACGAAAAAACTCCGTCATTTAACGTCAGCCAAACGAAACAGTTCTACCACTGCTTTGGCTGTGGCGCGAACGGATCAGCAATCGGTTTCTTGATCGATTTCGACCACATGCACTTTGTTGATGCAGTCGAATACCTCGCCAATCGCGTCGGCATGCAAGTGCCCAGAGAAGCGATTGCACCGGTCACGCGCAGCCAGCAAGCGCTGTACGATACCCTCACCGCCTGCACTGCGTTCTACGTCGAGCAACTCAAAAATGCACCGGATGCGATCAGCTATTTGCAAAAGCGCGGCATCACCGGCGAAACGGCGCGCGAGTTCAAACTCGGATTTGCACCGGCTGGCTGGCACACGCTGGAAAGCACGCTGACGACCGGCTCATCCGATTTGCTGGAGGCCGGCATGCTGGTGCGCAACGACAGCGGACGCACACACGATCGTTTTCGCGAGCGCATCATGTACCCGATTCGCGATCGTCGCGGTCGCACCATCGGTTTCGGCGGCCGCATCATCGGCAGCGGCGAACCCAAGTACCTGAACTCACCCGAGACGACTCTTTTCCAGAAAGGTCGCGAGGTCTATGGGCTCTACGAGCTGCGTCGTGCCAGAACCGGCAAGTCGAATCACATCGTTGTGGTGGAGGGATACATGGACGTTATCGCGCTGGCCGAGCACGGCCTGCGCAACGCCGTCGCCACCCTTGGCACGGCCACCAACACCGATCAGGTACAACTGCTGTTTCGCGAAACTGATGAGATCATCTTCTGTTTCGACGGCGATCGGGCCGGGCGCCAGGCCGCGTGGCGAGCGCTCAACGCCGCGCTTCCCTGTCTCAAGTCAGGCAGGATCGCACGTTTTCTGTTTTTACCAGACGGCGAAGATCCGGACAGCATCGTCAATCAACGGGGTAGCGACGGTTTTCAGGCACTGGCAGCCGATGCGATTGACGCCGCCGATTTCCTGCTCGCCGAGTTACAGCAGCAGTCGCAACAGCAGGCGAACACACCCGGCGTGAGCCATCGGGCACGCCTGGCTGAACTGGGCAAGCCACTGGTCGAGGCAATGCCAAAGAGCGTCTATCGCTCGCTGGTCGAACAGCAGCTAAGCGAGCTGGTGGGCACGCAGATCTTCGAGCAGACCACACCGGCACCGCCAGTCGTGCAAGCCCCGCCCAGCGCCTCGCGGGCCGGTGCACCATCACCCGTACGAAAGGCCCTGGCCGCCATTTTCGAGCAGCCCGGTATCGTGCTGGAGATCGACCCGGAGCTATACAATTTTTCCGACAACATCCCGGGCGCCAGGTTACTGATGGAAGTGATCACCATCGTCGAGTGCAATCCCGAGATCACCGTCAGTCACCTGCTGGAACAATTCCGCGACAGAGCCGAATCCGATCGACTTCATCAAATCGCAAGCGACGGTATGCTGGAATCAGAGACCAGCGCGATCGAAGCACCGATCGATGTGCTGGGCCAGGCAATTGCGCAGTTGAACCGCGAGTCCGAACGAAGGCAGGTTCGTGAACTGCCGCTCGACAAGGCGCCCTCGCAAATGACAGAAGACGAGAAAGCCAGACTGCGCCAACAGATCAGCAAACTCAAAGACAAGTCTGGTTAGTCACCTTGCGCATACCACGATTGTTTGTCACTGCACCGCTGGCGGCGGGCGACGTCGTTGAACTCGACAACGACAACAGCCGCTACCTCACCCGCGTGCTGCGGCGCAAGCCCGGCGATCCCGTCACCCTTTTCTGCGGCGACGGTCAGGATTATCTGGCATCCATCGCATCGACCAGCGGCAACGCCAGCGTGCAAATTGAATCGGCCCAAGCCAACGCGACCGAATCACCGCTGAAGATCACACTGGTGCAATCCCTGGCAAAAGGGGCCAAGCTGGATTTGGTCGTACAAAAGGCTACCGAGCTGGGTGCTCGCGCGATCGTGCCAGTCAGCAACGATCGATCGATTTTGCAGATATCCGCCGACAAACAGGCACGCAAGCTCGATCACTGGCGCAAGATCGCAATCAACGCCTGCGCGCAATGCAATCGCAGCGTCGTGCCGCACATTGAGCCGCCACAAACTTTCGAACAATGGTTGAGCTTGCGTCAGTCAGACACCACTTTTCTGCTCGATCCCGACGCTGCGCAAAGTATCGGTACCGCCAGCGCGCCAGCGGCTGGCTCCTGTACGCTGGTGGTGGGGCCGGAAGGTGGTTTCAGCCCAGAGGAAATTGCCAGCGCCCGCACCCATCAGTTGCAGGCAGTCAGTTTTGGCCCACGTGTATTGCGCACCGAGACCGCAGGCCTTGCGGCGATCGCGGTACTGCAGGCCCTGTTCGGCGATCTGTGTACCCGGCGCGACGAAGAATAGCCCTGGCTGTCGAACATTCCCGGCGCTTTCCGAGCGCGCTTGCCGGTCTGACTTAAGCCATTGTCGATCGCGCGGTTGCAGCCAACTACAACTGCGACAATCGCCGGTAGATTTATTTACGCCACCCATTCGCGACGGGCGCGAATTGTGCTCTCTCAGGATTACTCAGTCGCCGAGTCACGTCTCGGACAACGTGCATCTGGCACGAAGTCTGACAGCGATTCGGACTGCCGCACGAACCCGGTTTGTGCACAACTGATCAAGACAGAGTAGTGAGTTGAAACAGCTGGCAATTCCCGATCGCATGAGCATTCGGGCAGAAAGCTGTGCGTCCGCGATCAGCCTTTAACGGCTATTCGGGGTGCAACGGATGTGAGACTCAGTACTCAGTTAAGGTTTTCTGTATTCCGGACGCTAGTCCTTTTCACGTGTTTGTCAAAGCACTTTGACAACATTCGATTTCAAGCCACGGAATTATAAACAACAAAATTCCTTCCAGAGGTCTTCACACAACATGTTAACGGAAGAAGAAATCCTTGCTGCGCCAGAAGAGGATTACATGAATGACGAACAACTGGCCTTTTTTCGTCAGCACTTGCTGGAAATGCGTCAATCGCTTGAACAGGGAAATCAGAGCGAAGACGAAGTCCAGTTGGACGCCGAGCGTGCGGCCGATGAGTCAGATCGCGCTACCCAGGAAGAACAATACTGGATTCAGGTTCGAATGAAGGAGCGCGAGACGCACCTGATTCGCGACATCGACAAATCGCTGCATCGCATTCGAACAGGTGAATACGGTTTTTGCGAAGACACGGGCGACGAGATCGGCATCCAGCGATTGTTGATCAGACCGACGTCTCGTTATACCGCAGAGGCACAGGCACGCCGCGAGCTGCAAACGCGCCAGTACGCCGCCGCGTAGCGTCAATATCATCAACAGGCCGCACGCTTTGGCGGCCTGTCGCAGTGCACACACACTATGCAGTCGCCACGACGGCAACTTTTACACTGACCCCTTTCACAGGCACGCCTTTCAGCAGCTCGGCTAGCGCCAGCATGCCATCTACAACTCTTGGCCCCGGGCGACTGAAAAAACCATCCGCGTCGACCGCCCAAAGACCACCACTGGCATTGGCAACCATCTCCTGGCCAATAGCTGTGGCGGCAAATTCTTCGGCGAGCGCCTGGTTTCTCAACAAATCAAAACCACAGCAACCGAATACGATCACATCGGGCTTTTTGTCGAGTGCCTGTGTCCATTCAAACACGCCTGAGTGATCACCCGTTCTGCCAAATATATCGCGCCCGCCGGCGCGCTCAATCATCTGCGGCACCCAATGTCCGGCGTAGTAGCCCGGTTGTGACCATTCGACAAACAATACCGCCGGCACATCGTGTTTCAATGGCGATTGTGCCGCACGCCAGCGCCTCGTCAGGGCCGCGCACAAGTCATCTGCCTGAGTCACGCACGACGTTGCCTGCCCGATTTGTCGAATGTCATCGAGGATGCCCTCGAAGTCCGATCCCGAGAGGCTGACAATGTCAGGTATCGTGTCGGATGCTGTTAAAGCCCGTTGCACAGCGCTCGCGTCGATCGCACAGACGCCGCAAAGACTTTGACTCACCACTAGATCAGGCTGCAACTGGCGAAGTAACGGTTCGTCGAGCCGGTTGAGCTGCTCACCGTTTGCCTGTGCCTGGCTGACAAGCTTATCGATCGCCACTGCATTGAGTTCTGAAGCCAGTTGCGTCGATGACAGTCGCGGCAAATTCTGAACCGACGCAGGGTAATCACACTCGTGGCTCACTGCGATTAACTGATCACGCAATCCCAGTGCACAAAGGATTTCAGTGGCGCCAGGCAGCAGTGAAACTATGCGCATTGAGGCGACACAATGCTCGTGACTGTCGAGCTACCCAATCGCATCCGCCGCTCGTAGATACGGTTCAAACAAATCCACTCGCACAAGGCCAGTTGCCTCGTCCGTACTCTCTCCCCAAAGTTCTGTGGCATCGAACTCCACAGAGTACAGGTACTCTGCCTCTTTTTTTGCTGATCGCGCGTGTTCATCGGCAAATATATGTGCACCATAGTGTTGCACGACGGTGCCAGTTCGACCTTTCACATAACCCGGAGCGCGGGTATGGGAACGCGGTTGATCCGCCAGCACGACAACACGTTGACCGGATTCAAACCGTGGCGCCTTGTCAGTGACGAGTTGCGTCGGCCCACCGGCAGCCAGAATCGCGGGCACCTGATCGGCGCCGACAGCTTGCAAATCGGTTCTATCAGCGGCCTTGCGATCGCGCAGTTCTGCCTCCGTGAGCAACCCCTTTTCAACCAACAGACGCTCCAGTCCATCGAGCCAGTGCTCGTAGTAACTGCTGTTGAGATAATGGGCCGGGTCAGTATCCTCGCGGGCAAAGCGCGATTCATCGATATTCCACTTGCCCAGCATGCCGCAGGCGAGTGTGAGCTTAAATACGCTTGCCTCCCAGTCGTGGGCGAAGTTCACCTCCTGACTGGTATCGATGGTGCCGAATCCGTGCTTGCCGCCGAGATCGTGCGCCCCGTTCACGCTTTGGTTTCCATTTGTGGCACAGCGACGCCGATCATGGAATCGCGACTGACAAGCTCTGCCAGTTGCGTGGCGTCCATGTGCTCGCTACCTGGCGGCCGCATCGGCAGCACCATGTAGCGTATCTCTGCTGTGGAGTCCCATACGCGCACCTGGACGTCGGGATCGAGTTCGACGCCAAACTCAGCCAGCACCGCGCGCGGCTCACTGACTGCCCTGGCGCGATATTCCGATGACTTGTACCAGTTGGGCGGCAAACCCAGCACCGGCCATGGATAACAGGAGCACAAGGTACACACCACCATATTGTGAATTTGCGGTGTGTTTTCGACACACACCATATGCTCACCCTGCCGTCCGCGATAGCCCTGCTCCAGAATTGCCGAGGTGGCGTCTTCGAGCAGTCGGGCTCGATACTCGGCATCTGTCCAGGCGCGCGCGACCACGCTGGCACCGTTGCGCGGACCGACTTTTGTCTCGTAGGTATCGACTAAAAGATCGAGCGCCTGCGGATCGACCAGGCCTTTTTCGATTAGCAGCGATTCAAGACTCCTGACCCGCTGTTCAAGCGCCCCCAACGGCGCTGAGTGATGTGGCAAAGGTTTGTCTGACACGCTGGCTCCCCGGCGATTTGGCTGATCGTTGGCGCGTCGACACAGAGCGTCGCGCATGCCGGATTATCGCGCTAAAGCATGGCATGATCCAGCCAAATTGCCAGAGCGACCCGGCAGCGCAATTATGCGCAGCGCGCATCAGGCCTTCGCACATCAAGGGGATTTATGCCCTCAGCCAAACATGTCACCTGCATCGGCGTCACTGTTGAAGATCGGATCTTCGGCTTTGACGACATGCCCACCACAGCGCAAAAGTATCGCGCGAACGCCCTTTCGGTCACCGGCGGAGGCGGTGCAGCCAATGCAGCGGTCGCAGTCCAGCGGCTCGGTGGTCAAGCCCGACTTGCCGCCCGGGTGGGCGACGATGAAACCGCTGAGAGCATCATCAGACAGTTGCAGATCGAACACGTCGATTGCGCGCTGGTACGCCAGATCGCGGGTTGCCGATCTTCGCAGTCCGCCATCTTCGTTGACGCCTCGGGAGAGCGCCTGATCGCCAACTACCGCGATCCGGGCTTGCCACAGGCAGCGGACTGGCTCACTACCAGCAATTGCTCGGCAGATGCCATCGTTGCCGATACCAAATGGCCCGACGGTGCCAATCGGGCCATGCAACTGGCAGCCGAACAAAAGATCTGCGGTGTACTTGATGCCGAGCAACCACTCGATGCTTGCGATAGCGCGATCGCCATCGCGAGCCACTGTGTTTTTTCAATGCAGGGCCTGAGGAGCCTGTATCCCCATGTCGAACCCACAGACGCTATAGCGGCACTGGCCAGTAAACATGGCAACTGGGTGGCCGTGACTGACGGTGCCTGTGGAATTTACTGGTGTGACGGTCGGGCGTGCTTCCACACCGAAGCATTTACCATTACGCCAACGGATACACTGGGTGCGGGTGATACCTGGCATGGTGCATTTGCACTGGCGCTGGCCGAGTGCAGCACGGAATCACAAGCTATACTCTTTGCCAGTGCCGCCGCTGCCATCAAATGCACGCGTTTTGGCGGTCGGCAAGGCATCCCGTACAGGGCGGAGGTCGATCATCTCATCGCAACGCAAACGCTAGCGACGAGCCTTGTCAAAAGACTGTGATGGTATATAAACACACGGCCACTAACGTCAGGAAAAACGTGAGCGAAGAACAATCCACAACCAGTGAAACAGACGACGCTCCGATGCTGACAGATGTCGAGGCGCGCATACTGGCAGCGCTGATGGAAAAGCAGCTGACCACACCTGACGCCTACCCGTTGACTGTTAAAAGCCTGCTCAGCGCCTGCAACCAAAAATCCAATCGCGAACCAGTAACCGACTATCAGCAGGGCGAAACGGTGCGCGTGCTGCGCGAACTCGAAACAAGGAAATTCGTCCGCTACGAAATGGGCGCACGCAGCGAGCGCTACGAACAGCGCCTGACCCACGAGCTCAGCATCAGTAAAAAGCAGCAGGCGCTATTGACGGTCATGATGCTGCGCGGCCCGCAAACGATCAATGAACTGCAAACCCGCACCCAGCGTATGTTCGAATTCCAGGACAACGAGGACCTCGCCATCAGTCTGGAGCGCATGACTCAGGGCGATGAACCATTGGCGGTATTGATTCCACGCAGCGCCGGGCAGCGCGAAGATCGCTACGGCCATCTGCTGTGCGGGGTGCCCGAGATGCCGATTAGCGCAGCGGGCTCAACCGGCGGCGCGAGCCGAAACAAGAACGCAGAAATCGCCGCACTACAGCAGGAAGTGTCACAATTGCGGATCGAACTGGATCGGCTCTACGAGTTAACGGGTCACAGCAACACTGAAGCTGACAACGCAACCGAGCACTAGCAGTCACCTGTCCTGCACACACTAATTAAACGCAACACATCGAGAATACATGAGCAAGAAAGCCCCCTGGAATAGCCCGATGCCGGCCAAGCAATTCGACCTGATGCGGGACATCATCGCCGCCCCCAGTCCGGTCGGGCTGGAGAGCGCAATGACCATGGGTGTGATCAAGCCGGCGCTCGATAAAGTCCTGCCAGACACCTGGCAGCTGCATCAGTTTCAGGGCAATGCAGGTGTCGTCTGGGATAGCCACCCGGGGCGAGATGATATGTTTTCGGTCATGATCATCGGCCACGCCGACAAGATTCGCATGCAAGTGCGAAAAATCGCGGCAGACGGAAAAATCTGGATCAACAGCGATGCCTTCCTGCCCGCCACGCTGATCGGCCACGAAGTCACGCTCTACAGTGAAGACCCTGAAAGCCCGGGTAGCTACCGGGCACTGAGTGGCGGCACGGTTGAGGCGCTCGGCGCCATTCACTTTTCCGAACCGGCCCAGCGCACCGGTGACAAGGGCATCAAGCCCAAGCAGCTCTATCTCGAGCTGCACATCCACGGCGCCGACAAGGCCGGCCAGATTGAAAAGCTCGGCATTCGCCCCGGCGACACCATTCTGCTGGACCGCCCGATCAAAAAAGGATTCAGCCCAAATACCTTCTACGGCGCCTACCTCGACAATGGACTGGGCTGTTTCGTCGCCGCCGAAGCCGCGAGACTGATCGCCGAGGCCGGTGGCACTGATAACGTGCGCTGCATGTTTGCTTTTGCCTCACACGAGGAGATCGGGCGTTTCGGCAGCCGAGTGGCAGCCGGCGAACTCAAACCCGATGCGATCATCGCAGTAGACGTGAATCACGATTACGTTGCCGCACCCAACATTGGCGATAGAAATATGTCGCCGCTGGAAATGGGCAAGGGATTCACACTCTCGACCGGTGCGATTGTCAGCGAGCAACTCAACGCCCGAATCAAGCGCGCCGCAATCGACCACGACATCCCGATTCAGATCGATGTGTGCGGCAACGACACTGGCACCGATGGCATGGCTGGTGTACTGGCGAGCATCGATTGTGCGGCCACATCCATCGGTTTCCCGATCCGCAACATGCACACGATTTCAGAAAGTGCCAACACCCAGGATGTACTGGCCGCCACGCATGTGATTGTCGAGACATTGCGGGCGATGGATAGCGAAGATGATTTGCATGCAGCCTTCAAGGCCGGTCACCCGCGACTCGATCAGGCAAGTGCACTGGTGCACGCTGGCAGCAGTAAGAAATCCAAGTAAGCCGTGTCCTCAATCGCCGGCGCAGCGACGCCGGCGATTGATCAGTCAGTGGCCGCCGGCGGCGGTTTACGCCATAGAAAGACGATCGGAATCACTGCGAAACAGGTCCAGCTGTAGAGCAGAAAGGCATTGTTGAACGCGATCAATTGCGCTTGTCGATAGCCTTCGCTGCTGGCCGCGCGCAGTGCCGCAAGCGTATCTACCCCCCATCCACCAGCCACCCAGGGCCACGACAATCGCTCGTTGAACAGCGATAAATTTTGCGACAACTCGCCATAGTTGATCTGCCCGCTGCGCACCACGATCAGAAAGCTCAGCGCGATGTAGACACTCTGGCCCACATTTCTAAGCAGGTGAAAAATCGCCGCGCCATCGGGCAATAACCTGTCCGGCAAGGTGGAAAACGCCGCTGTTGTTACCGGCACCCACAGAATGCCACTGCCGATACCCTGCAACAGCCCGGCCCAGGCCACCCAGTCGGCCGCATAGTCCGGCTGCACTGTGGCGAGCGCCAAACCGCTTAGGCCGATCATCGCAAACCCGATAACCATGCTGATACGCGGATCCACTGCCCCCATGCGACCGGCAATATAGAAGCCGCCAATCATGCCGAGCCCGCGCATCGCCAGCAGCCAGCCAACCAGAGAATCGGGATAGCCGAGCTGGTTCTGCAACATCGGCGGCAATAACGTGATCGGAGTAAAGTTCAGCATGCCGTAGAAACACACCAGCAGCAGCCCAACGGTAAAGTTGCGATCGCGCAGCAGTTCGCGATTGAAAAAAGGCTGATCGCAGGTCATGGTGTGAACGACAAACAGATAGCTCGCAAGGACGAGCCCCGCCAGATAGAGCAACACCTCGCCGGAGCCAAACCAGCCAAGGCCCTCGCCACGATCCAGCAACAACTGCAGACAGGCGATACCCACCGACAAGGACAAAAAACCGGTCCAGTCGAGCTTGTGCTGATCGGATCGACCGGCCTGACGAATGAACACCAGCGTCATCAGAATTGCGGCAGCACACACAGGCAACAGCAAAAGGAAGATCGCGCGCCAGTTGTAGTGTTCGGCGACATAGCCACCGATCACTGGCGCGAGCCCCATACCGACCACAACCGCCATGCCGAAAAAGCCCTGCGCCATGGCGCGCTTGTCTGAAGAAAAAGACGCCAGCACCAACGCCTGCGAGACCGGCACAATAGGCGCGCCGAACACGCCCTGCGCGACCCGATAGAGCAACATCGGCGCGAGCGATTCGGCCGTGGCACAGAGGAACGAGGCGACTGCAAATCCACCGACGCTGCCAAGCATCAGATAGCGTTGCCCGAGCTTGCTGGTCAGCCAGCCGGTCATCGGCGTGACGATTGCCGTGCCGACCACGTTAAGCGTGACCACCCAGGCGATTTGATCGGGGCTCGCGGACAACGAGCCCTGCAACTGCGGCAAGGCCACATTGACGACAGTCACCGTCATTGAGTACAGCATGGTGCAGATCGATACGGTCAGCAGCACCCAGTACGGATTGGGCGCTCCGCGCTCGGCATTCGCGTCAGTACTCAATTAACTTGTCAGGCGACTGGATCTGGGCAAAAATTTGTTTAGCCATGCAACTATTGTATTGCTTATTGTTGCATAGCTTACTAATATTCACCGATGTTACAAGAGAGCCTTGATCGCAATTTCGGCCTGATTCTGCATGATGTCGCCCGGCTGTTAAGAACCAATTTTGATCGGCGAGTGAAGTCCATCGGACTGACGCGCTCGCAGTGGTGGGTGCTCACTCACCTGTACCGCGAAGATGGCCTGACGCAGACCAAACTGGCCGAGCTGATGGAGATCGAAAAGCCGAGCCTCGGCCGTTTGCTCGACCGGCTGGAGGCAAAAAAATGGATTCGGCGCGAGTCGGATCCGCACGATCGACGCGCCAATCGAATCTACCTGACTGTCGATGTCGAGCCGATGATCCGCGAGATGCGCCAGCACGCGGCAGAAGTTCGCCGCCAGGCGCTGGCCGGTCTGTCAGAGACGGAACACGAGCAGCTTGTCGACGCGCTGCTGACCATAAAAGACAACCTGACCACACCCGAAAGTGGCTGCCATGACGGCTGAAACGGCACCCAGACCACTGCTCGCGCGGCTGCGTCGCACACTGCTGCGCCTGGTGTTGCTAATTGTGGTGCCGCTTATCGCTATCGTCGCGGCCTCGCACTTCTACTTTGCCGGTGGTCGTTTCATCGTCAGCGAAAATGCCTACGTCAAAGCGGACATCATCTCGATCAGTGCGGACACAGCCGGCCGCGTCATCGCGGTTGCCGTCGACGATAACACACAGGTGACCAGCGGCAGCGAACTCTTCAGACTGGACCCGGAGCCCGTCAAGCTTCAGGTTGCAGAGGCCAGCGCCGAAATGGCAGTCGCCCGCTCTGAGATCGAATCCATGCGGGCGGAGTATCGCGAGGCAAACGTCGCGATAGAAGCCGCGCGCGAACGCGTGCGATTTCTCGCCTCGCAATACGAACGCCAAAGTGCGCTGAAAGCCAAAGGCCTCGGCGTCACCGAATCGCACGACGAGGCGTTACACAACCTGCAGGCCGCAGAGCGCAGCGTCAGCGTGCTCGCCCAGCGCGCACGACGAGCACTGGCCAATCTGGGTGGCTCGGCTAACCTGCCGATAGAGTCGCATCCGTCATTTCAACAGGCGCAGGCGCGCCACCAGCAAGCGCTAACCCTGCTTGAAAAAACGATTGTCCTGTCTCCGGGCAACGGCATAGTCAGCAATGTGCAACTGCAGGCCGGTGAATACGTTCAGGCCGGCGTACCGGTATTTTCACTGATCAATACCGACGAGGTCTGGGTAGAGGCAAACCTGAAGGAAACCCGGCTGACTAACATTCGCACCGGACAGTCCGCCACGGTGGAGGTCGATGCCTATCCGGATATCGAGTGGCCGGCACGTGTGTCGACCATAGCGCCCGCCACCGGTGCCGAGTTCTCCCTGCTGCCGGCGCAAAATGCCACCGGCAACTGGGTCAAGGTGGTGCAGAGAATTCCAGTTGCGCTGGCGATCGAAAAAACTGCCGACGACTTGCCACTGCGGGCCGGCATGACCGCAACGGTGAGTATCGACACCCGACGCAAACGCCGATTGCCTGGCTGGTTATCGGGTATCGCGCATGCGCAGGATGTGCCACCGGTGGTGCGCAAAGTCCTGCATGTTGCTTTTGCCATCGATGCGTCACCTGACGACATTACTGCTAGTTCCGATAGCCTGAATGTTTTTTCTGCAGCGCTGCAGCCGATTGAGCAGACCATGCCATCGTCGTTATCGGCACTCGCCGCGTCCCTGGCACAGCACAGCAACCAATCATCGCCACAATCCAGTGCGTCAACACTGCAAAACAACACGCCAATCACCCTGGCCGCTGCCAGCACCCGTATCGACAACAGCGGCGAACATGGTGACAACTGGCTGCTTAGGCAAAACGACGACCACTACACCGTACAAATCGGTTCAAGTGCGGATCTACAATTCCTGAAGCGTTTTTCCAGAAACCTGCCGCAGGATCGAGTAATCATTACCTATCACTACAAGACCAACGCCGATGCACGGGCCGAGTACGGACTCGCAAGTGGCATCTACGGCAGCCAGGCAGAGGCGCAGGCTGCACTTCGATCATTGCCAAAAAACAGTAAACGCTACGGCCCCTGGGTTCGCAGAATCGGCACTATACAGCGAGAGATAAAAGCACGCGGATCACTGTTGCGCTAGCTATCACACGCTAAGGGAAAGCACACATGCAATTGATCGAAGGCCACAAGCCAATAGCGGCACCCGATAATGTGCCAGAGTGGCACGTCGATCCGTATGACCCCGAGATACTTCGTCACCCTACTGAGTTTTACCGCCAGCTACGCGATCTGGGACCATTTGTCTATCTAACGCATTACTCGATACTGGCTTGCGGGCGCTATGCGGAAACACGCGAAGTATTTTCAGACTGGCAGCGATTCGTCTCCTCACGCGGCGTCGGCCTGCAGGACTTCAGCCTGGAAAAACCGTGGCGACCAGCCAGTATTGTGCTGGAAGTTGATCCTCCGTATCACGATAAAACCCGCAGCGTTATTCTGCGCGCCATGTCGCCACGTGCGGTAGCCAATTTACGCGAGTCATTCAAAACTGACGCAGAGCTGTTGATCGATTCACTGCTTCAAAAGCAGCGGATTGAAGCGGTGGCTGAGCTGGCAGAGACCTACCCTACCCGTGTCTTTCCGAAAGCAGTCGGCCTGCAACAGGCAGATCGCCGCAAGCTGGTGGACTATGGATCGATGGTGTTCAACGCACTGGGTCCGGACAATGACCTGCGACGCCAGGCGATGGCGATGGGTCCGGACATCGTGCCGTGGATCACCGAACAATGCAGACGTGACAATCTGAGTGACGATGGTTTTGGCGCAACCATTTACGCCGCGGCCGACTCGGGTGAAATTAGCGAAGACGAAGCGGCCATGCTGGTGCGATCGCTGCTGTCGGCAGGCGTGGACACTACGGTTACCCTGATCGGTAACACGCTGTGGTGTCTGGCCACTCACCCCGGGCAATTTGAAAAGCTCAAAGCCAATCCGCAACTGGCAAAGTCCGCACTGGAAGAGACCTTGCGCTACACCTCACCGGTGCACGCGTTCTGCCGAACCGCACAGGCCGATACCTCAGTCAGTGATATCGCCATAGAAGAGGGAAGTAAAATACTGTGTGTTCTCGGTTCAGCCAATCTCGATGAACGCCACTGGCCCAACGCCGATCAATTCGACATCGAGCGCAACAGCAGCGGACACATGGCGTTAGGGGCAGGTATTCACGCCTGTGTTGGACAAAACGTTGCGCGTGCTGAAGGCACCGCTATCCTCACCGCGATTGCCGAGAACGTCAGCACGCTGGAGCTGGCGGGTGAGCCAGTCTGGCGACCGGGCAACGCGATACATGCGCTGGCACAGTTACCCCTTAAATTAGGGTAATCAGGGTCGCTCGCTGAACCACAGCCGAACACCCAGCAGAATCAACACGAAACCACTGACCTTGTGTACACCCAATAAGGTATCTGGGTTATCGCGCAGCCAGCGCGACAGCCGACCGGCAAAATAACCAATCGGCCCTTTCATCAGGAAGGTCAGCAATGCAAACGCTGCCCCCAATGCAAAAATCACAAGCGTGGGATTGTGCGCCTGCGGCATGACAAACTGAGGCAGAAACGCAAAATAGAAAATCGCTATCTTTGGATTGGCGATGTTCGACACGGCCCCATCGATAAACAGCCTGCCAATACTGCGTTCACCTGATCCAGTCAGCGCCAATTCAGCGCTGGAGGTGCGCAACAACAGCACGCCAAGATAGATCAGATATAGCGCGCCGACGATTTTCATCGACAAAAAAAGCCAATCCGATGTCTGGACAATGGCGCCCACGCCAACAGTCGCAAGGAGCGTGTGCATCAACAGACCACAACTGACACCGGCCGCCGTTACAACACCAGCCAGTGAACCCTGCGCGACCGAACGCGACATCACCAGCACCATGTCCTGTCCGGGCGTCGCAATGATAGCCACCGAGGCTATCAGAAAAATTGACCAACTGGCGTCGAGCATAAAATCTGTTGTGAAATTGGTTTTTCGAAGGCGAAAAAAATCGGCCCGCGAGCGGGCCGATTTTTCACTTCAATACGACGGATAAGAACTAGTACAACGCAATCGGATTACCAGGTGATCCGGTACCACCCTTGATCTTCAGCGGCGCCCAGACGAACAGGAATTCATACACTTCGTCTTCGAGCAACTGCGTGAAGTCCATGTTCTCCAGGTTCCAGATACCGTGGCGTGTCTGCATCTGTACGTGGCATTCAAAGGGGTCTTTAAGGCTTTCACCGGGAACCGCTTCAGTGGGCCAGCTGTCACCACCGGTCAGTGCGACCTTGCGATCTATCATGACCTGACAGGCCGACATACCAAAGCCGGGTGTGCCCGAGTTGAACTCGGCGATACGCTTTTGTTTTTCCGCAGCATCAAAAGAATCCCAGTCTCGCGGGTGCCACAGGTTGCCGTGGCCGGTATAGAGAAATACGCAATCGCCTTCGCCAATCGGTGCGATGCCCTGCTTTTCGGTTATCTTGTCCAGATCGTCGCCGCTGACATTGCCTGGATCGTTGGCGTCGCCACCTTTGGGTATCGGCATTTGATCAAGGCCCTTGTAGGAGGCAGCATCCAGCAGTACGCCGCGACAAACATAACCTTTCTGAGCCACGGTCTCGACACCCAGTGTGCCCATACCCAAAGAGCCCGCGTTGCCCGCCAGCATTTGTCCGTTGTAGAACCAATCGCCGTTGGGTGCGATAACGCCAATGTGGCCGGGGCCGTCGAACTGCGTACCCACCTGACCGATCTCTGCAGTCAACATTTCGTCGTTGTAGACCAACTGATGCTCACCGAACGGTCCGCCAGTGGGCAAGCCGGGAATCGTCATGTTAAATCCGCGAGAGCCAAAAAACGGCGCGTCGCTCTGATACACCTTGCCAAGCGTCGCCCAGCGGCCGGATTTGATCAGGCCAACATTTTTCATGACCATTTCTGGCGACAGCACATTCATCATGCCGATGCGATCGTTCGGCCCCCAGATTGACGGGGCCCAGTTTTCATCGATGGGCGCCGAGTTTTGCGCAAGACTCACCGAGCTGGTACCCAGGGCCATAAGCCCGCCAACGAGCAGCCTACCCAGCATCGATCGCGACGGTAGCGCGCTTTTGATTTTCATAATTTTTCCTCGCTAGAGATGGTTGAGCCGCAGACAGAACTTCCGCGGCATTCCACACAGGCCAGACGCTAGTCTCGCCGCGCCAAATGCACTGACACAACCCTGCATTCGAGCCGGCAACCTGACGTAGAGCCCTAACCTTACCTCTAGCGATCGGATAGCTCCAGAAAAAAATCTGCTCACCGCTGCCGATTTGTTGCCATCACCCGCCTGTATTACACTTTTGTGTAGACGACAAATTTTCAGAGGAGCCCGGAATGATCAGTCAATCCAATGTGCAGTTTTATCGCGACCAGGGCTATCTGGTGGTCGACAATGTACTGTCCGCAACCGAGCTCGCGCAACTGCATACCGATCTCGACACGGTACTCGCCGCCGCATCCGGCGTTACCAGCAACAACGAGGTCTACGACCTGGAGCCGACGCACAGCGCCGAAGCACCTCGCGTGCGTCGCATTAAACATCCGCACAAAGTGATGCCAAGTGTGCAGAATCTGATGCACCATCCGAAGCTGGTGGCGATACTTCAACAATTGATCGGTCCGGGCGTGCGCTTTCAAACCAGCAAACTGAACATGAAGGCCGCGGGCTATGGCGCCGCCGTGGAGTGGCATCAGGACTGGGCTTTCTACCCGCACACCAACGATGACCTGTTAGCTGTGGGCGTGATGCTGGACGATGTCGACGACGACAACGGCCCGATGATGGTGATCCCGGGCAGTCACAAGGGCCCTGTGCTCGATCACCACGCAGGTGGCTATTTCTGCGGTGCGATCGATCCGGTGAAGAGCGAGATGGATTTAAACGCTGCGGTACCCTTAACAGGCCCTGCCGGTTCGCTGACCTTTCACCACGTGCGCGCAATCCACGGCTCGGCACTGAATCGATCCGATCGATCGCGCAACTTCCTGCTCTATCAGTTCACCGCTGCCGACGCCTGGCCACTGATTGAAAAGGTCGAAGACTGGGAAGAATACAACTCGTGGATTGTAGCTGGCGAAGCAACGCTCACCCCGCGACTGTCCGCAGCGCCGGTTCGCCTGCCACTACCGCCAGCGCCACAGCAGGGATCGATCTACGAAAACCAAAGTACCATGGAAAATCGCTTTTTCGATGTCTACGACGAAGCTGCTACCTGAAGCGCGCTCTTTAGCCGCGTGATCACCGCCGGCAACTGATCGGCCAGATCCTCTGCGATCAGGCCTTCACCAAACTCGTTTGCGCACTCACTGTGCATCCACACCGCACAGCATGCGGCCTCGAACGCCGGCATTTGCTGCGCGATCAGGCCCGCAATGAGTCCGGCCAGCACATCACCCGAACCCGCAGTGGCAAGCGCCGGCGGTGCATTGGCGTTGATCGCGATGCGTCCACCCGGGCTTGCGATCACTGTGTCAGGCCCTTTCAGCACCACCAATGAGCCGGTTAGCTCGCTGGCGTGGCGCGCGCGATCCAGCCTGCTGCCCTGACAGGCAAACAGCCGATTATATTCACCATCGTGCGGCGTCAGCACTGTCTGCCCAGCTGCGGATTGCAGCGATTGCACAAAGCGTTCACCATCCGATGCCAATGCCGTCAGCGCGTCAGCATCCAACACCACATTGGCGGCACGCTGCAGCACCAGCTCAACACGATCACAAGTCTCGGGCCCCAGCCCAAAGCCCGGCCCGATGACGACAACATTCTTGCGTGAATCGGCGAGAATCGCCTCGAAACTCTGCCGGTCCACCCAGGGGGCGACCATTACCGCCGTTAGTTGTGCCGCTACGACGGCAACTGCATCGGCAGTACAAGCGAGCGTAACCAGACCGGCACCGGCACGCAGTGCCGCGTAAGCAGACAGGCGTGCAGCGCCTGTCGCGTGAATCGGACCGCTAAAAACCAGCGCATGGCCGCGCTTGTACTTGTGCTGTTCGGGGTGGGCGGCTGGCCAGCACTCAGCCCACAGGGCCGGTACATTTTCAAATTGTCGGGGGGACAATGTCGCCAGTACTTTTGTGTCAATGCCGATCTGTTCGAGTTGAAGCTCGCCACACAGCGCGCGACCGGGGTACAGCAAGTGCCCGGGTTTCTTGCGAAAAAATGTCACCGTGGTATCAGCTTTTACAACTGGCCCTGCAGCCTGGCCGCTGTCACCATCAAGGCCCGACGGCACGTCGATTGATAACACCGCACATTCGGCCGCCTTAAGTATCTCAACCCATCGCGCAGCAACACCGCCAAGCGGACGCGACAGGCCCGCGCCAAACATCGCATCGATAACCAGCGTGTCGGTATCCGGCTGCCAGTCGCTTGCGTTTTCAACCTTGCCACCCCAGTGCCTGCGCGCCTGCTTGCACACTGCACCTAGTTTGTCTGCAGCAACCACCGACACGACCGTGACTTCAAGCCCGGCGTCTGAGAGGTTTCGCGCGACGACGTAGCCGTCGGCACCGTTATTGCCGGGGCCGCACAACACCAGCACCTTGCGATGTGTCGAATACTGTTCAAGACAGCACTTTGCGACACAGGCGGCAGCCTCACCCACGAGCGCGAATTCATCCACGCCCGCCGCCACGGTCATGGCATCGGCGCGCGCCATTTGATCGGTAGTGAGCAGCTCCACCGGAATCTGACTCTCAAAAATCCCATCATAGCGCGACCGCTCGCCACTGCCGAGTGCAGGTGATCAATCGCTCTGCGAGAACAGATCCAGTATGTCGTCGGCCTCGAGCGACTGAAAGCTGAGCTCCGCATTTTCGGTCACCAGATCGGCCAGCGCCTTCTTGCGTCGTTGCAGCTCGAGAATTTTCTCCTCGACAGTCTGCTCGGTGATAATTCGATAGACAAACACCGGTTTGTCCTGACCAATGCGATGCGCCCGGTCGATCGCCTGATTCTCGACCGCCGGATTCCACCAGGGGTCATAGAGAATAACCGTATCCGCGGTGGTGAGATTGAGCCCGGTGCCGCCGGCTTTTAGCGAGATCAGAAATACAGACGCCGAACCGGACTGAAATTCATCGATCGCCTCGTCGCGCTTGCGGGTTTTACCGGTTAGCATGGTATAGCTGATGCCGGCGTCCTTTACCGCTTGCTCGATGTGGCCAAGCATTTCGGTAAACTGCGAAAACAACAGTACCCGCCGCCCTTCTTCCACGAAGTTCGGCAGCATTTCCATCAGCGCGTCGAGTTTGGCTGAACCGTGGACGCTGCGCGCCTGGCTCATTTTGACCAGCCGCGGATCGAGACAGGTCTGACGCAAACGCAGCAACGCGTCGAGTACTGTGATGTGACTTTGACCGAGACCGCTCTCGGCCAGCGCCCGACGCACACGCACTTCCATCGACGCGCGAATCCCCTCGTACAATACCGCCTGATCCGGGTGCAGCGAGACGCGCTGTACGATTTCGGTTTTGGCCGGCAACTCGGATGCGACCGCATCTTTGCTGCGGCGCAAAATAA
Organism: uncultured Granulosicoccaceae bacterium; assembly: GCA_964573105.1. Classification (GTDB taxonomy): domain Bacteria; phylum Pseudomonadota; class Gammaproteobacteria; order Granulosicoccales; family Granulosicoccaceae; genus CAKZSB01. The sequence continues at coordinate 44,535 of CAZNIS010000007.1, read as the reverse complement.
AAGGTCGCAGCCGTTTTTGCAGTGCAACGGACGGCAGCGCTTCAGATGATTTTTCAATCGGGTTGCGGAACACGCGATTGAATTTTTTCTGATCGCCAAAGAAACCCGGCATTAGAAAACGGAACTGCGACCAGACCTCACCCAGGTGATTTTCCACCGGTGTACCCGTGAGGCACAGCTTGTGGCTGGCACGCAGTTCACAGACTATTTTTGCCTGCTTGGTGGTGGGGTTTTTGATCGCTTGCGCTTCATCGAGGATGAGGTAGTGGTATTCGGTCGCCAGGTGCAACTCACTGTCGCGCGTTACCAGAGCATAGGTGGTCAGCACGATATCGTAGTCTTCCAGCGAGTCGAACTGTTCCAGACGATCGGTACCGTGCAGCAGCAACACCTTAAGGTTAGGCGCAAATTTTTCTGCCTCGCGACGCCAGTTCCCCATCAAACTGGTCGGTGCCACCACCAGTGACGGGCCGGTCATGCGGCCAGACTGTTTCTCCACCAAAATGGTAGCCAGCGCCTGCACGGTCTTACCCAGCCCCATGTCGTCTGCCAAAATGCCGCTAAAACCGAACTCGCGCAGAAACTGCAGCCAGTTCAGTCCCTCACACTGATAATCGCGCAACTCAGCAGTCAACTCACCCGGTACGGCAACCGCCTCTATGCCCTTGAAGGATTTCAGTTTGTCGACCACTGCGGCGAGACGTGCCGGTATATCCCAATCCAGACTGACGCCAGCGACAGATTCGATACCGCCTGCGATGTCGCTGATCACCGTCGCCTGCAATTCGGAGAATCGCAATTTGCCATCTTCGTGATCCTGCAGCTCGACCAGTACTTCCAGCACAGGCTTGATATGCGCCACAGGAAATTCGACCAGCGTCTCTTCATCGAGCCAGACGTTGGCGGTTGCCTCCGGGTCATTGAGGATGTCAGACAGATTCGAACCGACGCGTTCGAGAAATGCCGCCAACACCGGGATCAGCGCAAACGGTTTGCCGTCGATAATGAAATTCAAATCGAGATCGAACCACTTGTTGTCGGCCGAGTGATCAATGTGCATCTGCCATTGACTGGACGTCACAATTCGATATTCAAATTCAGGCGTTTTTTCGATGATCCAGCCGTTGCGTCTCAACTCTGCCAGGCGACCATCGATCAGCTCCTGCCACAAAATGGTGTCACGCGTGCCGGCTGCATCGACGTGCAGTTGTATGCCACCGCGAAGATGGTGCGTACTCACCCACTTGGGCAGACCCGGCCCGGTGAGTTCATTCATTAGTCCCAGCTCGTGATCGGCCGATCGAAGAACACGGACAAATCCGCCATCATCGCGCCGATGCAGAATTTCTCGCCCGTCTTTCAACGCCATCATGTGTGGCAGCCGAGCACCATCGTACTCCACCATCACCTGTGCATATCGATGCGTGCCATCGACATCCTTGCGCGCCGATAGAATAACCACACCACGCGGCAGCACGCCGGCAATCTGTCGAACATCGACCGCCGCCGGCAGCGGCAAATCGACAGAGTCCAGCGACTGCACCATCAACTCGGACAACTGCATGGCCAGCGATTCCGCGACCGGAGGCAAAGACGGCAATCGCGCCAGCAACCTCGATGGAACGTCTGTATCGATTACCCCGGCGCGGGCGGATGCCGGTATAACGTACCAGGGTGGATCGGTTGGCAGACTCACGAAGGTGTCTTTGGATCCGTGCAAATTCATTTTGAGCTCGCGCTGACCGTTATCGATATCGTTCCACTGCGCCTCGATGGTGCGGTTTTCGTCGAGGGTTAACGGTTCACGATCAAACGCTTCGTAGTAACAGCACCGCGACTCCACCATCCAGCGAAAAATCATGTAGCCATTTTCACCGTGCAGATGCATGCCGTCAGGCCCGTCTTTCAGACCGATCAGCGCATTGCAGATTCGTGCATCGTGACTGCTGAGATCAGACGAATCGAAGCTGCGTCGGTTTAGCGACAGCGGCGACGATTTACCCAGATCACCGCTGCGCAATCGGCGCGCCGAGTACACGGCCACTTCAAATCGGGTATCGTTCTGAGTCTGTATTTGCCGGATCCGGTAAAGCAGCACTACCGGCTGTTCACTCAACTCTGCTTCATCTTCCGCGTTGGCGCGCAGCAGCGCATCGCGCCAGACTTCCACCGCATCGTGGTCGACCGGCGTCTGCTCATCGCTTCGAACCCAACTAAGGATTGCGGCTGCGACGTGACAACAATTGCGTCGCTCCTCACAGGTGCAGGCGCCGCGCAAGCTTAAGTTTTCACGACCGCGGGTAATAACGATCTGTTGTTCAACCATACCCTCGGCGTCATTGGCATCGGCAGATGCTGTCGATGCTTGTGAAGCGGGATCAGCCACCGAATCGTCGGGCGACAGGGCATCGTCTGCTCTGGGCAGATAAGCAGTGGCACCGTGACGTTGCTCGAGCACGCGCGAGGTCTGGACAATCACCTCACCGGCGGCATGGTAAGCGGCGACGCCATCGCCATCACTGTCATCTGCTGCATCTTCACTGTCACGAGCCAGCTCCGGCAGGCAACTCGCACATAGCGTGTTGGTGCCGTTCCACTGTAAATGTCCCACCCTGCCGGCATCGACAATCGCCTCGGCTGTCGCCAGGGTGTCTTCGTCAAACTCGATTTGACAGGCATTGAGCAACGCCGCTTTGCCAAACGGATTTTCTGGTCGCGATTCCGGGCTCTGAGCCGCTAGATCTGCTGGGTTCAATTTAGTTCGCTAAACATTGTCGACTGACCATTCAACCAGCGGCGCACTGCGCAATAACTCGTCGTAGTGCTGCGCGACTCGTTTCAGGTCGATCGTGTTCAAAAAAGCCGAGTACGCCAGATAACTCAGGAGAAAACGCATATCTGACACCCATGACGGCAAAAACCTTGGCGGAAAACACAGTCCTCTGGCGTGCAGTTCACACAGCACAGGAATATCCTCAAGATCGAGTTTTCCGCAAAACAGTAGCGGTAGACAATCTGCCCTGCCGCTTGCGACGACAGAGCGTAGAAAGTTGTGCACTCTCAGCAGTCCATCGAGATACACGATATCTTTGGTGAAAGGCGCGCCTCCGCGAAGATCCCCACCGCGAAAGACTCGACGCGCATTCTCGAACGCCTGCCGTTCATCACCCCGCGTTCGCTCCAGAAAATACTCGTATACCTGCAGGAAGTCTGCGCCATCGACAGCCATTTGAATGGCGATGATACGGTCAGACAAACGCCGCAGACGATCCGGATCCATCGAGCCTGTAATGAATTCGGAAAACACCGCAAGCCCCTCCTGAGTGCGAGTGGTGCCCGGATGGCTGGCGGCGAGTATCGGCAGGCGACGCTGCGCAAGGCCATTAAGAGAGGTAGCGACATGAATGCCAGCTTCGTGATGGATCAGCTGAGAAACATCTTTATCGTTGAATATTGCGTCCCGACGCACGCGAATGCGCTGCGCGCCAGCCAAGGCGTTGGCTGACAATTCATCTACCACGCTCACCTCGGGTGCGTCAGGACCGAACATTTGTTCGACTGCGCGGGCAATTTCCGTCGCCAGTTGCTCGGCGTCGACCTGCTCGTTTGGCAACAGCTCGCTGGTGAATCCGTCCAGGCTCGACAAGACCGAATCAAAATCTGCCGCCAGCGCCAGCGAGGTTGTACTCTGATCGAGTAACACATCGCCCGGCGCACCGTAGAGATCGCGAGAGTGCAGGTAAAAATCAGCCGTTCCAGCAGCGGCCAGCATGCGCGCGCTGCGCTCCAGCGCCAGCGCCTGTCGCTCCAGCCAGCGATCGGCGTCAGAGGTTTGCATCAGCGCGCGCGCATCGGCGATTTTGTCCAACACCGGCGCGGCGTTATAGGCGGGATACTCGGGTTGCGGCAGTTCTCTGGCACCGTTGGCGAAGAATGCCTCGCGCACTGACGCATCCCAGCTCACGTGGCGTAGAATCCGCACTTCACGCGCCGCCTCGGTGAGCTGCCGGGCGATCGTGACGATTCGGTTGTCGCAGGAATCGCTCACCGGACAGGCAACCACCGTTTCGCAGGACACGCCCGCTCAAAAACGCGCTGGCACCAGGCGCAATCGTATAGGGACATGAGGGCTATATCGCGCCGGCGAATATTCTCAACACCAGATGGCGCAGCAATTCCTGTTGCATCTCCTCACGCAGGATCTGCTCTTCGTCATCTTTGGCCAGCACGTCGGTTTCATCGTAGGTGTAGTCGCGGATGACCGATACGGTCTGCGCTTCAGATACGTCAATCAGTTCTGCCGCCAGTTTGGCGGAGTCGACCTGATCGAGATCAAATCCTTCGCTTGAGCGCAGCACGCGAAGATCGACCGCGTGCAATAGTTCATACTCACTGACTCTGCCAGACGCGCTGACCGATGCCACACGACGCGAGAGCTTTTCGTTGTCGAGAATGATGATGGTGTCAGCCTGATCGGCCTTCGGCACAAAACGCACCTGCTGTGCGGTCAGTGCATTTCGCAACTGCACCGCCACACTGACGGGTTCGGCCTCGAACAGAAACACATCGCCGACAATCTGATCGCCCGATTGCCGAGCGCTGCCGCGAACGTTAAATCCACAGGCGCTAAGCATAGCCGCAACCAGCAATAAAAGCGCAAAACTGCGCAGCCTGACAATCATCAGTTCGCCACTATGTTGACCAGTTTTTCAGGCACGACAATCACTTTGCGGATCGTCTTGCCTTCGGTATGCCGCAAGACGTTTTCATCGGCCAGGGCCTGCTTTTCGCAGTCGGCTGATGAGGTGCCAGCGGCAACTGTCATTCGGCCCCGCAATTTGCCATTGACCTGCAAAACCAGATTGAGTTCATCGCGAACCAGCGCAGTTTCATCAAGCGTTGGCCAAAGCACATCGACCACCGATTCTGCCTCGTGACCCAGCGCATGCCACAAGGTGTGACAGACATGCGGAATCACCGGCGACAGCATCAACACCGCACTCTCGACGGCTTCCAGTATGACGGCTTCATCAGCAGCATTTCGCACATCGTATCGATTGACGTCGTTGAGCAATTCCATCACCGCGGCAATTGCGGTGTTGAAGGTATGACGCCGATCCATGTCATCGCTGACCTTGGCGATAGTTTCATGGGTCTTGCGGCGCAACGCTCGCTGCTGATCATCGGGGCTGTCGGGCAACGCGCGATTGGCGGTGTAAGCCGTGCACCCGCGGCACACTTTCCACAGGCGTTTAATAAATCGGCTGGCGCCTTCTACGCCGGCATCGTTCCACTCAAGCGATTGATCGGGTGGTGAGGCGAACATCGAAAACAGGCGCACCGTATCGGCACCGTAGCGATCGATCATCGCCTGCGGGTCGACGCCGTTGCTTTTCGATTTGGACATTTTCTCCATGCCGCCAACCGATACAGCGCTGCCGTCATCAATGCGCTTGGCACCGATGACTTTGCCTTTTTCGTTTCGCTCAACCTCGACGTCAGCCGGTGCCACGTAAGACTTTCGTCCGCGATCGTCCTCGTTGAAATAGGTTTCGGCGACGACCATGCCCTGCGTCAGCAGGCGCGTAAAAGGTTCATCGTTCTCGATCAGGCCGACATCGCGCATCAGTTTGTTGAAAAATCGCGCATACAGCAGATGCAGCACCGCGTGTTCGACACCCCCAATGTATTGATCGACCGGCAGCCAGTAGTTGGCGCGCTCATCGAGCATGCTGTCTGCACCGGGGCAGGCAAAGCGGGCAAAGTACCAGGCAGACTCGAAGAAGGTGTCGAAGGTGTCAGTCTCGCGAGTAGCCGGCGCACCGCTACCGGGCATCGTGGTCTGATAGAAGGCCGGATCTTCCTTCAACGGCGAGTTAACGCCGGAGTATTTGACATCTTCGGGCAACACCACAGGTAAATCTTCATCGGCGACGGTGTGCATCTCACCGGCTTCATCATAGATCACCGGAATCGGACAGCCCCAGTAGCGTTGGCGCGCAACACCCCAGTCGCGCAACCGGTAGTTGACGCGTTTCTCGCCAATGCCTTTGTCGACCAGGAAATCGGCAATCGCATCAAACGCTTCGGCGAAATCCAGACCATCGAACTGACCCGAATTGCACAACTTGCCATGGCCGGTGTAGGACGCCTCAGTGATGTCGGCAGGCTGACCGTCTTCGGCGCAAATCACCACCTGCTTGTCGATGCCGTATTTGCTGGCAAATTCCCAGTCGCGCTGATCGTGTGCCGGTACCGCCATGACCGCACCGGTGCCGTATCCCATCAGGACGAAATTCGCGACCCACAGTGGAACCTTTTCACCGGACACAGGATGGATCAGCGAGACGCCCAGTGGCATCCCCTTTTTTTCCATCGTCTCCATGTTGGCCTCGGAGGTGTCAGTGCGTTTGCACTCCTCCAGAAAGGCTGCAAGTTCAGGGTTGTCAGCCGCTGCCGCCTTGGCCAGCGGGTGTTCGGCCGCGACCGCCGCGTAGGTCACGCCCATGATGGTATCCGGGCGCGTGGTGTAAACCGCCAGCCTCTCGCCGCCATCGACAGCAAATTCGAACTGCACCCCCCTGGATTTGCCGATCCAGTTTCGCTGCATGGTGCGCACCGAATCCGGCCAGCCGTCGAGCTTGTCGATGTCGGCCAGCAGTTCTTCGGCGTAATCAGTGATACGCAAAAACCACTGCGGGATTTCGCGCCGTTCAACCAGTGCACCGGAACGCCAGCCGCGCCCGTCGATCACCTGCTCGTTGGCCAGAACCGTCTGCTCTTCCGGATCCCAGTTCACCACCGCCATTTTTTTATAGGCCAGCCCCTTGTCGATCAGCTTGGTGAAAAACCATTGCTCCCAACGATAGTACTCGGGGGTGCAGGTGGTGAGTTCGCGATCCCAGTCGTAGGCAAAACCCAGACTTTTCAGCTGCGATTTCATGTTGTCGATGTTTTCGTAGGTCCACTGCGCAGGCGGCACCTGATTTTTGATCGCAGCGTTTTCGGCGGGCAGACCGAATGCATCCCAGCCCATGGGTTGCAGCACGTTCTTGCCGCGCATTCGCTGGAACCGCGAAATCACATCGCCAATGGTGTAGTTGCGCACATGACCCATGTGCAGCTTCCCACTGGGATAGGGAAACATCGAAAGACAGTAGAATTTTTCGCGAGCAGGATCTTCTGTGACCGCAAAGCTGCGGTTGTCATCCCAGTAGGTCTGGGCGGCTTTTTCTACCGTATCCGGGGAGTAGACTTCTTGCATTGAGTCGCCGATTGAATGGGTCAGGCCAATCGCGAATGATACCGCAGTTGGCATTGAATATCCGCCAGCGGGAATAGTGCTGGCGACCACTGCACAAACCGTAATAGACAAAAAGCGCGCCGCCGGCGACGGGCGTTGCGGTCAAGCTACTTTGCGATAGTCGTACAGCCAGACGACCTCATGGACTGTCCGGACGAAGTCTTCGGGTCGATGGCGGCGAAGATCGAGCCTGCCGGCGATGTCGCCTCGTTGCAGGGCAGCGGCACGGTAGTGCAGAAAGGTACTGCAATCCCGGATTGCCTGGTGCTTGCCGACGCGAGCGTAGAGTGTCACGTAGCCAGGTTCCGGCACCCGCCCGGCGGCAATGCTTCGCTGCAGCCGTTCCTCGGTCAGCAGTTTTTCCACCACCTCGCCGGCAAAGGTATCGGCGTCGCAATCGGGATCAAAGAACTGCCGGATCATCCAGTCGCGCTCCTCGACGCTGAGCTGATGCTCATCGGCGAGAATAGCCAGATTCTGGACGGCGTATTGATCCGCGCTGCTGATTGAGAAGATCAGCACTCGGCGCAACCCTTCAATCAGCTCGTTGTTCCAGCGTCGATTGCTGTAGTCGGCCGGGCTCGACTCGAATCGGCTGATCTCCTGCCCCAGTTTCAGTAACAACGGGCGCACGATGCGACCGCGCACATTGTGTGACCAGTAAATTCTGATGCCGCTGTGTTTCCACCAGGCTGACATCACATCCGGGTCGCGAATGCCCTCCTCCTCACTCATGGCGGTGTCGATCAGCTTGATCACCACCCCGCCCAGCGTATACGGCTCGTGGGTGGCGGTCGGCTCAAGCGCCATCTCGGTAAATCGATCGACGTTGTACTGCTCTTCGGGCAAGGCCAGCCGTTGTCGCTGCAATGTAGCATGCGCCTTTCGCACGCCGGCGCTGGCGGTTTCGGCATCCGTCAGTTCAGACACCATCGCCGCCAGTGGACCGCCAAATCGCAGCTTGAGATTGCCAAGCGATTGATCGTAACCGGCAATCGGACGCGATCCGTCTTCGACCACATCGTGCAAAATCGCCGCTGTCGCGATACAGGGTTCCAGCTCGGCGCCCAGCAGTTGCTCGGCAGTGGCCGCCAATCGCAGCGAGTGGCCCAGCATCGTCGAGGAGGATTTGCGCCGCCCCTTTTCCAGAAACTGCATCATCTCGAGCGCGGCAATGTGAATCGTCGCGAGCGAGTTGAAGTTTTCACTCGCGTTATAGGATTCAATCAGCGGCAGATTCATGTGGACATCGCGCACCGCTTTGCCGCGCCGCCCAACTAACCGGCGTCGCTTGCGCGGATCTTCCAGCACGTCCTGCACCGCCATCATCAGGGTCTGGCCGATCGGCTCCGCCAGCGCGCCATAATCTACCCCCGGCAACTGCATGGCCGCACGGGTGCGCTGGTACTGTTTACGCAGCAGTGGCAGCTCGGGAAAGTCGCCGTTGCAGTCGATGCCGAGCGCGGCGACCTCAGCCTTTCGGGCGGGTGCCAGGTTGGCGAGTATTTCATCGCCAGCCGCTCTGGCAATCATCCGCAGGCGCGCCGACTCAATCGCCATCATCACTGACGCGAAAGGACGCGGCAGACGCAACCGGGCGCAACTGTCTGTCTGCAGGCTCAACTCGAATTCATCGAGAAATCCGCGCAGCTGATAGATGTACCGCACCACCGTCGGACCCAGCAGCTCTTCGATGTGGTCCATGCCAATGGTTTCACAATCACCGGGCAGGCCGGCGGAATAGCGGTCAGGTTGCCCCACCGTGTCGCGAACCATGGCAGCGATGATGAGGTCGTTTGATAAAGAGGGCGATCCGCGACGCCGGTTGCCATACTTTTGCACACCCAACAGCAGGTTGCCGAGCAGCACTTCAGCGGCAATGGCGGGTTCGAGTTTGGGCAGGCAGTTGCTATTGACGTATTTGTCGCTGCAGCGAATCTGCGCGAGCATCGACTCCAGATCGAGCGCCTTCGGATCGACATCGAGATCCGGCATCAGCGCATCGACAAGCACCTCGCGTCCGCGCACACTGCACAGTGTGCCTGTCGGTATCGACGATAGCCTGAGCCAGTCTTCACTCTCACTCTGCAGCCACTCGCGCGATACGCGCCCCACAATCGCTCGATCGTGATCACGCGTGACAACCAGCAGGTTGTAGGCCCGCAGCAGCTTGCGGATATCATCTGAACAGTAGGGCGCTCTTGTGTCGACCATGCGCGTCGCTCGTTGACACTGACAATCGGGCCGGATCTTGTTTTCGTCCGGCCTTAGAGACTCAGCGGCGAGCGACGCGATTTACTTGACCGATCGGTGTGACCATCGCCGCACATGCCAGCGATGGCGTGCATGCTTAATCAGACGCACAGCCAGTGCCTGGCCGCCAGCGAAAGTGTGGCGGGTATCAACGAAATTGATCAGTCGGTCTGGCTTGTGGTCAGGTGCTTCGGCGATAGACCGCCGAGGTAAAAATATGACCGACCTCAATCAGCCAGCGGCCCTCGGTGCGAATCTGCAATTGCTCGCCCTGATAGCTGGTACAGGCAATCACGGAAGTGAACGACTGGTCGCGCATATTCAGCTGTACTTCGCACTGCTGGAAGTCGATAAACGCACGAACCCGGTGATAGCAGCATTTATAGTTGCTCTCTTTGATCGAGAAGATCAGCTTAGCAACCCAACTCTCTTCATCGCGGATAGCGCGCTGTTCTGCCGGTGTCAGCACCAGGTCGGTCACAGCATCGTCGAGGGGCTCGAGCAGTTCAACGTCGATTCCCAGGCTCTCGATCTCGTCGGTTTTCGCAAGCGCAACGGCGCAGATGTCATCGGCGTGAGAAATACTGCCGACAAAGCCCTCGGGCCACAGCGGCTGCCGATAGGCACCCGTCAGCAGCGGCACCAAATCACCGTGCAGCGCCACCAGCAGGCGGCGTGCGCAATTGCGGCCGGCCGCATACTCTGCGCGGCGCTTGTCGCAGACATCGCCAAGCTGCCTTGCTTCCAATGGCAATAAGACGTCCGACCAGTTCTCTCGCACTTCGCAGGCAGTCAGCACACCGTCGGGAAACAGGCCGGAAATATCCGGCGCCGTTGCGGCGATGCCAGCGGCCGGCCGGAACGGGCTTTCACCCGCCGTTGCAATCGTTGCCAGGCTTTGTGTCATGTACTTTCACCCCGTTGACAGTCGCTCTGGTAGCGACTGTTACCTTCCATTACGCCAATCCATTCCATACCCGTCGGATGACGTGAACCGCCGAAAACCGCGTATTATGTCAGGTCAAAAAAGACTTAATCAAGCAACCACTTCATGTTGCTGCACGGTTAACTCTGGGGTGAAGGGTGAATGTGACCAACTAGTCATTTTTGCTGGCCAGAGGAAGGTCCAGCGGCACGCCGATGCCGGCGTTTAACGCGCCAAAGCTGCGCCTGAGCCCGGGGATAAGATCGAGCGTGACCATGGATGATGATTTCAACAAACCGAGCACCGGCGCCACGGCCGCAGGCTGACTGCGAAAGATCCGGGCCAGCAGATCGGTCTGCCGGACAACGCGCCGCTGATCGGACTGGCGACGGGTCAGGAAGTGCTGCAACACAGCGTTGTCCCCTGGATCACTGCCGCCCACAGCGCTTCCCGCCAGCTGAAACACATCCCGCAGCGCGAGATTGAGTCCCTGCCCTGCGACCGGATGCAGGGTGCGCGCGGCATTGCCCAATAATACGCAACGACCGATCGCCTGCTGCCGACTCTCAACCAGCGACAGCCCGAAGGCATGACGCCGCCCGACACGTTGCAGCCGCCCCAACCGCCCGCCAAACAGGCCCTGCACAAAACCTAAGAAGTCGGCATCCGACATCGCAAGCGTGGTGTCGGTGTCGCGCTCGGGTAGCGTCAGCACCATCGACATCTGGCGCTCGCCAATCGGCAGCAGGGCCAGCGGCCCAAACTCGGTAAATCGCTCAAAGGCTTCGTTCTGGTGCGATCGCGCGCACTCGATATTGCCAACGATCGCCGACTGGCCATACGGCTGACGCCGCACCTCCAGCCCGAGCAGTCGCCGCACCGTTGACTCGGTGCCGTCGGCAGCGATCAGCAGCCGACACGTCGTGTTAACAGACTGCCCCTCGCGGCGAGCGGCAACCTCAATGCCATCTGCGGTCTCGGCCAGGTGGTCGAGCGACCAGGCGTACTCCAGCCGCACATTGGGGTGGTGGATCGCCGCTGCCAGCAACTGCTGCTCCAGCGACTGATTGGACACCACATAGCCCAGTGCGCCGACGCCAAACTCGTCGGCTCGCAGACGCACCGAGCCGAAGCGACCACGCTCTGAAACGTGAATGGCATTGATCGGGCAAGCATCGCCGGTTTGCCAGATGCCAGCTTCGCGCATCAATTGCACCGATCGATGCGCGAGAGCCACGGTGCGCAGATTCAGCCCGTCGGCCTGATCGACAACCGATCGCAGGGCTGGCCGATTGTCGGCAAGCAACACGCTGAATCCCGCTTTTGCATACAACAGTGCCGCAGTGGTGCCGACCAGGCCGGCACCGACAATCAGCACATCGACTCGCTCAGCGGTCACTCGGCCCTTGCCGAGCGCATCAGCGCCTCGATCTCATCGACGGTTTTCGGCACATCTGCGGTCAGGATGTCGGGGCCATTTTCTGCGATGACGACGTCGTCCTCAACCCGAATGCCGATGTCTCGATAGGCTTTCGGGACATCGGGACCGGCTGGCAGATAAAGACCCGGCTCGATGGTCAGCACCATGCCGGGCTCGAGCAGACGCCATTTGTCATCGACCTTGTAACTGCCGACATCGTGCACATCCAGACCCAGCCAGTGGCCGGTGCGATGCATGTACCAGGGTCGGTAGGCCTCGTCGCGGATGAGCTTTTTCAGATCCCCCTTGAGCAACCCCATGCTGACCAGCCCCTTGGTGAGCACGCGCACCGCCGCGGCGTGCGGGTCGTTCCAGTGATTGCCCACCACCGCCTTGTCGATAGCGGCGAGATTGGCCTCCAGGACAATCTCATAGACTTCGCGCTGGACGTCACTAAAAGTGCCATTGACCGGAAAAGTGCGGGTGATATCGCCGGCATAGCAGCCCCACTCGGCACCGGAGTCGATCAACACTAACTGGCCGTCGGTCAGCTCGCACTGGTTTTCGGTGTAGTGCAGGATGCAGCCATTGGCTCCGCCGCCAACGATAGGCAGAAACGAGTGCTCGGCGCCCGCGTCGCGATACACGCCGATCAACGCGGCTTCGAGCTGATACTCCATGCAGCCCGGCACACAGCGTTTCATCGCCGCGACATGGCCCTCGGCACTGATACGTGCAGCCTTGCGAAGCTGGCTGATTTCCGAGCGGCTTTTGAACAGCCGCATCTCGTGCAGATGGTAGTCGAGCGAGACGAATTCACTGGGGATGTTGCCGCCCGAGCCGATCTTGGCCTTGAGTTGATTGATCCAGCCGATCACGCGGTTGTCGAATTGCGTCTCGCGACCCATCGAGTAGAAAACCCTCTCACGACCTTCGAGCAGGCCCGGCAGGATGTCATCGATATCATCGATCGGGAAGGCGTCATCGGCATCCAGCGCGTCGGGCGCACGCTCCACGCCAAGCCGTCTGCCATTCCAGGTCTCTTGGGTCTCATCGCGCTCGCGGCAAAAGATGATGTACTCGGCCTGCTTGCGACCCGAGATCAGCACCGCGACCGATTCGGGCTCATCGAAGCCCGTAAGGTAGAAAAAGTCGCTGTCCTGACGGTAGCGATACTCGGTGTCGCGGCTGCGCACCTTGTGCGGTGCAGAGGGAATAATGGCGATCGAATCCCGGCCGATCTGGCGCATCAGGTTTTTACGTCGGCGAGCCCGCTCGCGACGCATGGTGGTCGATTCCTGCATCAGGTCCTTCAGCCGTGATTGTAGGCCGGCGATGGCACATCACCGGTTGGAGTTGAGGTTCTGCCGTGCAGACAGCCTGTTCAATGGATGGTCGGGGATTGCCGCACGGGTTGCAATTCTTCATTCAGCAGCAGCACCCCCATACGCACATATTCTTCGATCTGAATCAACGATTCTTCGTCCTGCTCGTCTTCCTGGGCATCCTCGGCAAAGCCGGCCGCCGAAATCGCCTGCAGGTCTTCGACGAACTCGCGCGAATCACCGGTAGCGAGCATCTGATCATTCAGACCACCCAGCGTCAGGCCAAAACTGAAACCTGCACACCACTCAGACAGACCGCGTGCGCGCTGCTCAACCAGCTCGTTGGAGCCGGGCAGCAGCAGGGTAAATTCCAGCGTCTCGTGATTGATTTCGGCAAGCGTGGCCTCGTGTACGCTGTGCAGCACGCCAAGTGTCTCGGCCGAGACCTCGGCATCGCCAACGCGCCCCTCAAACAGATACCTGACCCAGCCCTGCATGTCGGAGGCGCCCGATGCGCACAGAATCCCGCACAACACTCCGTGGCACTCCGCCGCGTCAACCGTGCAGCCACTCTCTCGTAACACTCGATCCACCAGCCCGTAATCCGGAAGCGCCGCTACCACTGCAAGCCCCTTGTGACAGGCTTTTGACACCCTAATTTCTTCATATTCTTGTAGAAGTTACCGATAGCAGATTGTAAAGTTAATTAACGTTCATGTTAGATCGCTGAGCCCGGCGTTACCATGGCCGAGATCCAAAGCCCAATATACAGACCTGCTGATGGATGAAAACCCGAACATATTGAAGGAACAACTGGCGAGTTTGGAAGACAAACTGGCCGATTTGATCGATCTGGCCGATCGCCTCAAGGTAGAGAACGAATCGTTGCGCGCCCAGCAGGCCGGGATGGCAGAGGAGCGCTCGCGCCTGATCGAGAAAAATGACGTGGCCAAGGCTAAAGTCGAGGCTATCATAACCCGCTTGAAATCTTTGGAAACTTCCTGATGGCTACAGATAAATTGTCTGTGAAGGTTCACATCATGGACAAGGAATACCAGATCGCTTGTGACCCGGAACAAAAGCAGCGCCTGATGAAAGCCGCTGTTGCCGTAGACAACCAGATGCGATCGATCAAGCAATCCAGCACGCGCCTCAGCGTTGAAAAAGTCGCGGTACTGACCGCACTTAATCTTGCCAATGAATTGCAGGATGCGACCGATCATAGCAGCATGCTGGAATCATTTTCAGACAGCATTGTCGATATGAGCTCACGTATCGACCGGGTGCTGGATGAAAAACAACAGTCCGCCGACAACGGCGACGCGGACTCGAAGATTATACAGCTGTAGGCAAAATGCCTTTGCGAACCACTCGTTCGCGTCGAGGCTCAAAAACTGCAGCAACGGTTTAGGACGTTCTCTGCTGTGTGCGTTAGTGCACCCGTAATATCCCTTGAGCCTAATTTCGTACCCCGGGATGTGGTTGTCTGTCGTTGTTGTGCATGTCCGCTACGGCGGGAAGCCTGATTCGGCAACAGCTGATCCCACCTGAACCGATTGGTTCAAGGTAAAAGGTTCACGACGGCACGTGTGGAGAGCGTCCGCCTACTTTCCTGCAGGTATTACAGGAAGGTCTGGTAGGCCAGATTGTCATCCTCTGACCAATAGCTGTAACCAAGCTCATCGAGAAAACCCTGCAGACCGGACGCATCCGGCACCTGCATCCCCACCAGTACGCGTCCGAATGCGGCACCGTGATTGCGGTAGTGGAACAACGTGATGTTCCAGTCGCGCCCCATGCAGTTCAGAAACGCAGCCAGCGCCCCTGGCCGCTCCGGGAATTCGAACCGAAACAGTCTTTCGTTCTGCACATCGGGCGCGCGCCCGCCCACCATGTGCCGCACATGAAGCTTGGCGACTTCGTTGTCAGTCAGATCGCTGACGACAAAATCCGCCTGCTCCAGTGTCGACACCAGCGCCTCGCGCTCAGTCTGGCCGTTGGCCAGCTGCACGCCGACGAACACATTGGCGCGACCGGCATCGGCGTAGCGATAGTTGAATTCGGTGACGTTGCGCGGCCCCAGCGCCTCACAAAAGTGACGAAAGCTGCCCGGTCGTTCGGGAATTGTCACCGCTAACAGCGCCTCGCGCTGCTCACCGACCTCAGCGCGCTCCGAGACGTGTCGCAGCCGATCGAAGTTGATATTCGCGCCGCTGGTGATGGCCACCAGCCGTGCATCCTGCAACGCCTCTCGCTGCGCATATTTCTTCAGGCCCGCCACGCTCAGTGCACCGGCCGGCTCCATCAGCGTGCGGGTGTCGTCAAACACATCTTTGATCGCCGCGCACATTTCATCGACGCTTACGGTGATGACTTCGTCCAGTGTTTCGCGACAGACCCGAAACGGTTCCTCGCCGGGACATTTAACCGCCACGCCGTCAGCGAAGATTCCGACATGCGGCAGCGTTACCCGCTCGCCCGCCGCCAGCGATTGTTGCATGCACGCCGCATCGACTGGCTCAACGCCAATCATGCGCACTTCCGGGCGCAGATATTTCATCAGTACCGAGACGCCGGCAGCGAGCCCGCCACCGCCGATCGGCATGAAGACCACATCGAGTTCAGCCGGCATCTGACGACACAGCTCAACCCCAACGGTGCCCTGGCCGGCAATGGTGTCAGGATCATCAAACGGATGAATAAACGGATAGCCGGTGTCGGCCTCAATCTGACAAGCGTGGGCAAAGGCATCGTCGTAGCTGTCGCCGTGCAGAATCGCCTCGCCGCCGAGTGCCACCACCGCATCCACTTTGATACGAGGCGTGGTCTGCGGCATGACGATAATCGATTTTAGTTTCAGCTCTCGCGCCGCCAGTGCGACGCCCTGTGCGTGATTGCCTGCAGAGGCACAAACCACCCCGGTCAACTCTGGCCGAGACTGAATTAAGTGGTAGATCCGGTTGTAGGCGCCACGGCATTTGAATGAGAACACCGGCTGCAGATCCTCGCGCTTGAGGAAGACCTGGTTGCCGGTTTTTGCCGACAGCGTGGCGGCGTGATCGAGCGGCGTCTCCTGCGACACGTCGTACACTCGCGCCGTGAGGATTTTTTTAATATATTGGTTCATGCACGGGCTTCGCGAATTCAGCCTGCTACTGTAACGCAAATTGCCAGCGCCGCGGTACTGCGCCGCGCTTGACGCAAGTTTCGTCCTCGAGACACCTGCCAACCCTGACTTCAATCCCGATGACTGCAGACGACATGAAAAAGGCGGTGGCTCTCGCCGCACTCGAATACGTGCCTGACGATACCCCAATCGGCGTTGGCACTGGTTCCACCGCCAATCACTTCATCGATGCACTGGGCGCGAGCCGCATCCGGGTGACCGGTGCCGTCGCAAGCTCTGAGGCGACAGCGCAACGTCTGAAGCAAGCAGGCATCGACGTGCTCGATCTAAACGCCACCGGTACGCTTGCAGTCTATGTGGACGGCGCCGATGAAGCCACTCACCATCTGCACCTGATCAAGGGCGGCGGCGGCGCGCTGACCCGGGAGAAAATCGTCGCGGCAGCCAGCGAGAAATTCGTCTGTATCGCCGATGAATCAAAAGAGGTAAAAGTGCTCGGTGCTTTTCCACTGCCTGTCGAGGTACTGCCGATGGCAAGAAGTTTCGTAGGTCGCGAGATGGTCAAGCTCAACGGTGACCCTGAACTGCGCGACGGCTTCACCACCGACAACGGCAATTTAATACTCGATGTGCACGGTCTGTCGATCACCGATCCGGTCGCACTCGAAACCGAAATCAACCAGATTCCAGGGGTTGTGACCTGCGGCATCTTTGCCAAACGACCGGCAGATGTACTGTTGCTTGGGTCACCCAACGGCGAAGTCCGAACGCTGACCCGCACTGGCTAGCGCGCCTGGCAATTGCCGGTCTGATCGCATCTGGTTATATTGAAGAATCCCACCGAGGACAGAGTGCCATGCTGAGCGAACAACAGGTAGAGCAATACCACGAGATCGGCTATATCACCCCCGACTACCGACTGCCGGCCGAAACTGTCGCAGAAATTGGCGAACTGCACGCCCGACTGCTGAAAAAACACCCCAAGTTCGACAACTACTGTCCATCGTTACTGGCCTACGATCTGGGCTTTTTAAACTACGCGCGAACCCCCGAGATTCTGGACATGGTCAGCCAGTTGATCGGCCCGGACATCGCCCTGTGGAACTCGAGCTTTTTCGCCAAACCCGCACGCGGTGGGCACGAAACGCCGTGG
The DNA here is from genome assembly GCA_964573105.1 of uncultured Granulosicoccaceae bacterium. Taxonomy (GTDB): domain Bacteria; phylum Pseudomonadota; class Gammaproteobacteria; order Granulosicoccales; family Granulosicoccaceae; genus CAKZSB01. Next base: position 27,029 of record CAZNIS010000007.1, on the reverse strand, counting down.
CATCAGGATGGCGAGTACTGGCCCATTCGTCCACTGGCGACCTGCACCGTGTGGATCGCCATCGATCCCGCCACCGCCCAAAACGGCTGCCTGCAAGTAATTCCCGGCTCACACAAGTCACAGCGCCTGCGCAAACACAACACCAATCCGAACGACAACCTGACACTCAACCAGGAACTCGACCCGTCGGAATTTGATCGCGCAGATGCCGACTACATTGAACTTGAACCCGGCCAGATTTCATTGCACGACGTCTATCTGGTGCACGGCTCAGAGGCCAATCACTCGGATCAGTCCAGACGCGGGATGACACTGCGATTCATGCCAACCACCTCAGTCTATGATCGTCAGATGGCAAAGGAAAAGAGCCAGAGTGCCGGACTGGTCGATCAAAGCAATCGAACGCTATTTCTGATGCGCGGCAAGGATCAAAGTGGCGCCAACGATTTCATGATGCGGCAGTAGCGTCAGGCTATTGCAATGCGTTTTCCAGCGCATCGTGAATCGCCACCAGGCTGATTGACTGGGCTCGGAAGTAGACATTGGTATGCCTTTCCCCCAGCGGGTGCTTGCGCCGAATCTTGTCGCAGTTGCGCTTACCTTTTTTCGCGCGCTTGTCGCCACGCTTCACTTTTCCATCGTCACTTAAAATCAATACGCCGTTTGCAGTGGTGACGATGGCTTCAGCCCGTACCCGTGAATCGAGTATCGGCAAATCGATGAGCGTCCCGCCCGGCGTCCAGTGATAGAGTGCCGTTTTGCCACGCGATACGGCACCACCGGCAATCAGCAGATAACCCGCTTCAAAACGGGCCAGTGCGCGAACGCCGCGGTTGCCCAGGTCCAGCCAGTGAACCGCACTGCTTTGGGTCTTTGGCTGCCATTCAATTACCATTGCCTGCCCCGTCTTTGACAATGGCGCGCGCACGCCAATCATCAATGCGCCATGATCGGTACCAGCCAGCCCTTCGAAATTCACGCCGCCTTTGTCCGGTTTGCGCGATAGTGCTTTGGCTGGAAATAAGCCCTGCAATGACTGCAGCAGATCGATCGACTCACCTGCCACGACAAACGGCGCATGCCTTGTGGTTTTGAACAGGATGCGACGGCTGGCGGCAACGGCGCCATCACTCGCCCGACCGTGCGAGCCCAGCCACCAGATATGATCACCTGACCTGGCCACCGCTTCGACATCAACCTCTTGCGTGTCAGTCAATCCCAACTGCCGGCCATAGTCGATCGACTCGACGTAGTGCCCTCCGGCACTCGCAAATCGATACCACTGATTGGTCTCATCGTAGCCCACCAGCAGGTGTCCATCGTCGAACGCGATAGCGGCAGACCCATCGCAAGTGCCGTGAAATCGCAAAAGTGATTGATCAGCCGCATAACTGCCTGTCCACGCAGTCGCCGCTATCGATAACAGCGCAAGGCTGAACAGTCCTTTTTTGAATGGTTGCATTGAGCTCAAACTATCCATTGCCTGACTCAATACTAGCAAGGCAAGCCGCTATTCGCAGATTCTGACAACGTGGCCAGCCGCCAAAAAACAAAAAGGCCTGCAATAGCAGGCCTTTTGTTTAAAGCATACGTGCTACCTGCTTGAACGGGCGACACGCATTTGCCAGGGAGGCTAGAACAACCCTTCAACCTGACCGGATGCACCGATCTTGATGCGGTTGGCGGCAGGCTCGCGCGGCAGTCCCGGCATGGTCATGATGTCGCCGCAGACCACGACGATGAATCCGGCACCGGCGGACAGTCGAACTTCACGCACATTGAGAATGTGCCCGGTCGGTGCGCCTTTCATATCCGGGTTGGTTGAAAAGCTGTACTGCGTTTTGGCGATACAGATGGGCAGATTGCCAAAACCGCCATCCTGCAGATCCTTGATCTGGTTGACGGTCTTTTGATCGGCGGCGATGTCATCAGCGCGGTAGATCTTGGTCGCGACGGTTTTGATCTTGTCCCAGATCGGCATATCGTCAGGATACAGCGGTGAAAAGTCAGCTTCGCCACTATCGGCAACCGCCACCACTTCGCGCGCCAGATCTTCGGTACCTGCGCCGCCGTCTGCCCAGTGCGTCGCATCAATCGCCTTGACCCCTTTTTCTGCGCATACGCCGCGTACCGCTGCCATTTCGGCATCGGTATCGGCCGAGAACCGATTGATTGCGACCACCACGGGCACGCCGAAAGATTTGACGTTTTCAATGTGCCGCGCCAGGTTGCTGCAACCGGCCTTAACCGCCTCGACGTTTTCGGAACCCAGATCATCTTTACCTACGCCACCGTGCATCTTCAACGCGCGAACCGTTGCGACGATAGTGACCGCATCGGGCTTGAGACCGGCGCTGCGACACTTGATGTCAAAGAACTTCTCAGCACCCAGGTCGGCACCAAAACCCGCTTCAGTGACGACGTAGTCGGCAAGCTTCAGCGCGGTTTTGGTTGCCAGCACCGAGTTACAGCCGTGGGCGATGTTGGCAAAAGGTCCACCGTGGATAAACGCAGGGTTGTGTTCCAGTGTCTGTACCAGGTTGGGAGCGATCGCATCTTTCAGCAGTACCGCCATTGGCCCCGGGGCCAGAATCGCATCGGCGCGAACCGGTTTGCGATCGCGGGTATAACCGATCACGATGCGACTCAGGCGCGCCTGCAGATCGTCCATGTCAGTCGCAAGGCAGAAGATCGCCATGACTTCAGAAGCGACAGTAATATCAAAACCGTCTTCACGCGGAAAGCCATTGCCAGGGCCACCCAGCGCACAGGCGATGGAACGCAGTGCGCGATCATTCATGTCGACAACGCGCTTCCAGGACACGCGACGGGCGTCGATCTCGTGCTTGTTGCCCCAGTGGATGTGGTTATCCAGCAGGGCTGACAGCAGGTTGTTGGCCGCGCCAATCGCGTGAAAGTCACCGGTAAAGTGCAGGTTGATATCTTCCATCGGGATCACCTGCGCATAACCGCCACCGGCGGCGCCGCCCTTCATACCAAAACAGGGTCCAAGGCTCGGCTCGCGCAGGCAGACCATCGCCTTTTTGCCGATGCGATTCAGACCATCAGTCAGACCGACAGAGGTCGTTGTCTTGCCCTCGCCTGCCGGCGTGGGAGTGATGGCGGTGACCAGAATCAGCTTGCCGTCGGGCTTGTCCTTCAGAGAACTGATGTAGTCGAGATCTATTTTTGCCTTGGTTTTGCCATAGGGGATCAGCGCATCCTGGGGAATACTGATTTTGTCAGCAATCTCCTGGATCGGTTTGATGGCCGCCTTTTGCGCAATCTCGATATCACTCATTTTTATTGCCCCTGTTAGTGGTTGCCACTTTGACTTGCGGCGGGTACAAAGATTCTTGTCTGCTCAAATCTGCCAACTCAGACCTGCGCATATTCAATGAACTCGACCGCCGCCATTTTCCCGCGACCGTCGAGCCTTACCCTTGAAACGACGATTGCAGCCTATCTGGCGGCAATCGTCCCGACTTCATTGCCGACAAGGCAATGAGTCGGGGCACCTTGTACAGCTGGTTATAGGCGTGCTGGCAACTTTGCCGACAATCGCACGAATGGCAAACCGCCCAAGCACTAAGCAGATGATGTGATTTACACCGCGCCCGAGGACACGATCTCCTCTATCTCACTAGACGAATAACCCAGCACGTCTTTCAACACTTCCTGGGTATGCTCACCGAGCAGCGGCGATCGCTCGACGTCGACCGGTGAATCTGACAGTTTGATCGGGCAGCCGACGGTCAGATACTTACCACGCTCCGGATGATCGACCTCGACAATGGTGCCAGTCTCACGCAGCGAGGGTTCCTCAGAGATTTCCTTCATCGAGAGAATCGGGCCGACCGGAATATTCAGCGGGTTGCAGATATCCATGACTTCAAACTTGGTTTTAGTCTTGGTCCAGTCTTCAATCGCCTCAAAAATCTGATTCAAGCGGGGCAGCCGTGCGACGGGGGTGGCGAAGTCTTCGTCTTCCTTCCACTCCGGCTTGCCAATGACATCGCAGATGTTCTTCCAGACTGCTGCTTGCGTGATGAAATAGGTGTAAGCGTTATTGTCCTGCTCCCAGCCTTTGCATTTGAGAATACGGCCAGGCTGTCCACCACCGGAGTCGTTACCGGCGCGCGGTGTGGCATCGCCAAACGGTATGCCCTCGCCAAATTGCGAGTACTCGGTCAGCGGCCCGGCTGCCAGACGCTGTTGATCGCGAAGCTTCACGCGGGTGAGGTTCAGTACCCCATCCTGCATGGCCGCCGATACCTTTTGCCCGCGGCCTGACTTTTCGCGCTGATACAGCGCCGTGACAATACCCAACGCCAGATGCAGGCCGGTGCCGGAATCACCAATTTGTGCACCGGTGACTACCGGCGGACCATCGAGAAAACCCGTGGTGGACGCTGCACCTCCGGCACACTGCGCCACGTTTTCATAGACCTTGCACTCGGCGTAAGGGCCGGGGCCAAAGCCCTTGATCGAGGCCAGCACCATGCGCGGGTTGAGTTCCTGAATGCGCTCCCAGGTAAATCCCATGCGATCCAGCGCGCCTGGGGCGAAGTTCTCTACCATCACGTCACACTCGCCAATCAGGCGCTCGAGTACCTGTTTGCCGGTCTCGTTCTTGGTGTTCAGCGTCAGTGATCGCTTGTTGTGGTTGAGCATCGTGAAATACAGCGAATCGGCTCCCTCCACATCAACCAGTTGCTTGCGCGTCGCATCACCGACACCCGGTCGCTCCACCTTGATCACATCAGCGCCAAAAAAACCTAGTAACTGTGTGCAGGTAGGCCCCGACTGAACGTGGGTGAAGTCCAGTATCCTGACTCCTTCAAGTGCTTTCATGAACGTGAGTATCTCGCTTGCGTGGTTTGAACGGTAATAGGTAAATGATCAATCATCGATACTGGCAAAACAAACGGGGTCGAGTCCTGTCAGACACGACCCCGAATTATCCAGCCGCCGGTTCGACGCGCTATTTGTACATGGTTTGTGCTTTGGTACCGGGTGCGTACTCGTTGGGATCTACCCACACGTTAACCACGGCGCACTTGCCGGTTTTGGCAATCGCTTCACGGGCGCGTTGCAGCGCAGGCTGAATCTGGCTGGCCTCAGTCACTTCCTCGCCATAGCCGCCAATCATCTCGCCAAACTGACTGAATGGCACTTCACCCAACTTGTTGCCCACGTTACCGCGATCCTGACCGTACTTGGCGATCTGGCCGTAGCGTATCTGGTTCATGTGCGAGTTGTTACCAACCACAGCCAGGTACGGCGCGCCAAAGCGTTGCGAGGTCTCCATGTCAAAGGCGGTCATGCCAAAAGAGCCATCGCCGTACAGACACATTACTTCTTTGTCCGGATGGGCAAGCTTGGCAGCCATCGCAAAGCCGGTGCCCACACCCAGTGAGCCGAGCGCCCCTGGATCCATCCACTGTCCGGGATTGCGCGGGCGCACGGCCTGGGCAGAAATGGTGACAATGTCACCGCCGTCACCGATGTAGATGGTGTCTTCACCCAGGAATTCGTTGATTTCATAGGCCAGACGATAGGGATGAATCGGGTTTTGATCCGTGGTGAACATCGGCATCAGCTTTTCAAGCTTGGTCGCCTCGATCGCGCGCAGCTCCTGCATCCATTTCTGACGCTCGGCTTTCGCGCCGTCATCGATGCGACCGCTCGCGGCTTGCTCCACGGCAGCCAGAATCGCACCCGGATCACCCGCCAGACCAAGGTGGATATCGCGGTTCTTGCCGACTGTCGCGTAGTTCTGATCTATTTGTACCAGAGTGGCGTCGCGCGAGATGCGCTTGCCATAGCCCATACGAAAATCAAACGGCGTGCCGACGATCAGAATGACATCGGCGTTCTTGAAGGCGTCCGAGCGGGTGCGGTCAAAGTGATGCGGATCGTCACCGCGCATCATGCCTCGGCTGGCGCCGTTCATGTAGGCGGGGATATCCAGCGAGCGAACAAAACTGATCGCGTGCTTGTGTGACTGCGATGCCCACACCTGCTGACCGAACAATACTGCCGGACGCTTTGCCTTAACCAGAATATCGGCCAGTTGCTCAACGCTCTCGGGATCGCCGATTGAGCGCACTGAGGCGCGGTAGGAGCCGGCGTCCGGAATCACTGCAGAATCCACTGGAATCTCGCGATCGAGAATATCGCGCGGTATCTCAAGATACGACGGCCCATAGGCACCGGTGAAGCACTCGCGCGCAGCCATGCTGACCATATCGGCGACGCGTTCGGTCGAGAAAACACCCGATGAAAACTTGGTGATCGGCGCCATCATATCTACGTGTGGCAGATCCTGAAGCGAGCCCATTTTGTGTTGCGTCAGTGAACTCTGGCCACCGATGTGCAGAATCGGGCTCTCCGATCGAAACGCCGTGGCCACGCCCGTGACCGCGTTGGTGCAACCCGGGCCGGCAGTCGTGACCACACAGCCAAGCTTGCCAGTCTGGCGCGCATAGCCGTCGGCGGCGTGTGCTGCCGTTTGCTCGTGGCGCACGTCAACAATGCGAATCCCCTCGTCCAGACAGCCATCGTAGATATCGATGATGTGCCCGCCGCACAGCGTGAAGATGGTATCCACGCCCTCGTTTTTCAGTGCGCGCGCAACCAGATGCCCACCGGAGATGACATCGCTGTCGCGACTCTTCTGCACCAGCGTATCGGTGGCGGTATCGCCCTTAACCTTTTCAGTCGGTGTAGCCATAAGAATTTTCCCCCTTGCTATTTCAGGTAGTCGATGTGCTCATTGACGTGCTCGGCCAGACTCAGTGCATGGCCAACCACCAGTTCGTGTGCTCGCTCCGGCAGGCGAGCTTCGAGCGCATCGATGATCAGTATGTGATCGCTGACAGATCGTGCGGTTCGATCGGCATCGCGGACCGAGTGCCGCCGGATGAATTGCATTTGAATGAACAGCCGGTCCATCATGGACTTCAGCAGTTCGGACTGACCCAGTTCCACGATGCTCTGGTGAAACCGGATATTCTGTTGGGAGTACTCATCTATATTGGCGCTGGCTTTGTCGGTGCTGTCGAAGGTGACGAACTCACTGCGCAGCGCTGCCAGTTCCTCGTTACTCGCAAGTTGCGTCGCGAGCCGCGCGGCCATGCCCTCAAGCCCGGCCCAGACGTGGATGATCTCGACGATCTCCCGTTTGGATTTGCGCACCACAAAAGCGCCGCGGCGCGGCACCATCCGCACCAGCCCCTCGTGTTCGAGCCGCGCCAGCGCCTCGCGCACAGGTGTTCGACTGACGCCAAGCTGCTCCGCCATCTGGCGCTCATCAAGCTTGGGCAACTCCTCAGTGGCATAGATATCCATCTGCACGATGGCGTTTTTGAGGGCGTCGTAGACTCGATCTTTAAGACCCGACTCGATCTTCAGCGATTCAACCTGCACGGCCGACAAACCAGCGTTCCAAGGACTGGGATATTGTATACCAGATTAACGCGACGTGGTGCAAAGCCCGGTTTTTGTTAGCCAATCCGCAGTCAAGGCACTCAGCGAATGGCCGTTACCCACCCTAGCACCCCCTTTCGGGTGCTGTCCCGAGCTCAGACGTATTACCAGGCCAGCCGTGTTGAAATTTTCTAAATCGGTATTTCGACAGCCCAGACCTGCCGCCGACCGACGCAAGCACCGGCAGACGTTGCGCTGGCAGATTCAGTCCATCGCCATCATTGGCGTGTTGGGCTTTTTCGTGTTTCTGGCGGTCATGCTGAGCGAATCCAAAGATCGAGCCGACCTGCTGCAGGACATCAAGGATGTCCGATACCCCATGCAGCAGTCGCTGCTGGCCGCCTCACACGAACTGGACTTTATCCAGAGCAATCTGGAACACGCAGTGATCTCATCAGACACCACGCTGCTCGACAATGCGATGGATATCGCAAGCCGGTTCCGCAAACACCTGCACAGCGCCTTGCTGCTTGAGCAGACGCACGCGCTGGAACTCAACGACGTGCTGGGCAGCTTCGATAGTTATTTCGCCGATGCGCACGCTTTGTCGCTCGCCATCATCACTGGCGACAAGGAGCTCGCGACGACCGCACAGGAAAGCCAGGCTAATGCGCAGGCATTTCAGCAGGTCGCCGACGCGCTGGAAGATCTGGCCAACCAGGAAAACCAGTCGATGGTGGCAGGCGTATCGGCGGCGACCGTCCGCGCTCGCGAATCACTGCGACTGGGTCTGACGACCGGTCTGCTAACCGCCGTGCTGCTGTTTCTGACGGCATTCTTCACCACCCGCAGCATCCTGCGCCGCATCAATCACATGGTGTCATCGCTGAAAAGCATCGCCGTGGGCAACGGTGACATGAACGTGCGCATGCCTCTGACCGGCTCAGACGAGATGACCGAACTCGCCTTCTGGTTCAACACCTTCATCGAGAAACTGCAGCAGGTCACCACCGAGTCGACGCGCGAGATCAAACGTCTGGCGTTCACTGACACGCTCACCAACCTGCCCAATCGACGCATGTTTCTGCGCTGTCTTTCGGCCGAGATTGAACGTCAGCGCGATATCCCGGACAGCAAACTCGCCGTGATGTTTCTGGATCTGGACAACTTCAAGCCGGTCAACGATCAACTCGGTCACGACGCCGGCGACGAATTGATTCGCGAAGTGGCCGATCGACTAATCAATACCGTGCGCGAAGATGATGTCGTCTCGCGCTCGGTGCAAAAGGTAGAGGAACCAGAGCCAGGGCAGCCTGTGGTCGCGCGCCTGGCAGGCGACGAATTCATGCTGATCATTTCCGATCTGCAGGAGGCGCGACAGGCCGAACTCGTCGCCGAGCGCATACGCGTAGCGCTGTTAAAACCCTACTTCATCAGCGGCATGCAATTCTCCATTGGTGTCAGTATCGGCATTTGTCTGGCGCCGGAAAATACCACCGAGGCCGATGAACTGATCACCTTTGCCGACATGGCGATGTACGAGGCGAAAAAGAACGGCAAGAACACCTATCGCTTCTTCGACCCTGAGTTGCGCGCGGCGACCGATCGAAAGGTCAAGATGGATAACGCAATAAAACTCGCGATCGACAACGACGAGCTCCATCTTTTGTTTCAGCCCAAGGTTCGTTTAAGTGACGGGGTGCCGATTGGCGCCGAGGCGCTGCTGCGTTGGGACCACCCGGAACTGGGCGTATTTACACCGCAGGATTTCATCGCCCAGGCAGAGGCCAACGGCCAGATTTGCGAGATGGATGAGTGGGTGCTCGGACGCGTCTTCGATCATCTGGCCGAATGGGAGAAGGAAAAGCTCGCACCGGCCTCGATTGCGCTTAATTTCTCTTCCACGCAGGCCAGTCGACGTAACCTGGTGGATACCGTGCGCAACATTGCCGGCGACCGTCAGCACCTGGCGCGTTTTATTGAGATAGAAATCACCGAGACCTCAGCATTTGAAAATCTGGAGTTCGTCGAGCACAACATTCGTGCCCTGAAGGAGATGGGCATCAAGATCGCGATGGATGATTTCGGCGCTGGCCATTCAAGCCTCGCGCTGTTGACACGTTGCGAGATCGACACGCTGAAAATCGATAAGGAAGTCACCCGCGAAATAGAGAACGATCAAAAGAGCCGCCACATCGTTCAATCGATCATCGAACTGGCGACCAAGCTCAACGTCAGCACCGTGGCCGAGGGCGTAGAGGATGAGGCACAGGCCCGCGCACTGGCCGCGATGAACTGCGACTTCGGCCAGGGCTATCTGTATTCGCAACCCTTGTCCGCCGAAGAATTTCAACAGTGGATGAAAGCGCAGACATCACTCGATCGCGCCGCCTGATCCAGCCGGCTTTTCAACCGGACATTTCAAACCAGTGAGCCCGCACGCCTCGCCACCATCACCGGGTGAGGATTCAGGCTAAACTCATTTGCAATCCAATAAATCGGAAACCCGCAAATGACCCGCCTCGATGCCGTGCTCAATCAGATCGATCAGGACCTCGACAATACCCTTGAGCGTCTTTACGCGCTGTTGCGCATCGAGAGTATCTCCACCGATCCGGCTTACCGCCAGCCCTGCCTTGATGCCGCACAGTGGCTGACCGACAACCTCACCGAGATCGGCGTCGATGCCAGCGTGCGCGAGACCGAAGGCTTGCCGATGGTGGTCGGCCACGGCGGCACGCAAGGGCCGAAGGTTCTCTTCTACGGCCACTACGACGTGCAACCGGTCGACCCACTAGATCTGTGGAATCGCCCGCCGTTCGAGCCCGCCATCGAAGACACACCCGATGGCAAAGTCATCCGCGCACGCGGGGCGGCGGACGACAAAGGGCAGTTGATGACGTTCGTCGAGGCCTGCCGCGCCTGGCAGGCCGTGCATGGTGAGTTGCCCGCACAGATTACGTTTCTATTCGAGGGCGAGGAAGAATCCGGCTCGCCGTCACTGGTGCCGTTTCTCGAACGCAACACCGATGAATTGCGCGCCGCCATCGCACTGGTGTGCGACACCGGGATGTGGAACGCGACCACACCCGCGATCGGCACCCTGCTGCGCGGCATGGTCGGCGAGGAAATCACCATCACCGGTCCCGACAAAGACCTGCACTCCGGGATGTATGGTGGACCGGCACAGAATCCGATTCGCGTGCTCGCCCGACTGCTGGCCGGCCTGCACGACGACACCGGCCGAGTCACCCTGCCCGGCTTTTACGACGGTGTACCCGAGCTGCCGGCCGATATCTTGGCCCAGTGGCAGGGGCTGAACTTCGACGCGACGGAGTTTCTTGGCGCCGTTGGCCTCAGTGAACCGGCCGGCGAGGTCAACTACAGCGCGCTGGAACAGATCTGGAGTCGTCCCACCTGCGAGTTTAACGGCATCAGCGGTGGCTACACCGGCGAGGGCTTCAAGACGGTGCTGCCATCAAAAGCGAGCGTAAAGGTCAGCTTCAGACTGGTCGGCACCCAGGATCCGGAAAAAATCCGCGCCAGTCTGCAGCAGTACATTCGCGAAGGCCTGCCAGCCGATTGCAGCGTCACATTCGAGCCTCACGGTGGTTCGCCAGCAACCTCCATGGCGATCGAAGATCCGGTATTTGAACAGGCGCGACAGGCACTGGGTGAGGAATGGGGCGTACCGGCGGTCTACACAGGATGCGGCGGTTCAATCCCGGTAGTCGGCCATTTCAGCGACATTCTCGGCATGGACAGCCTGATGATCGGCTTCGGACTCGACGACGACCAGATTCACTCACCCAACGAAAAGTACAGCCTGACCTCCTTCCACAAAGGCATCAGAAGCTGGGCGCGCGTGCTGGATGCGATGTCGAGCCAGTAATCGAGAACGGCCGATTCTGCCACCAGCGCCGGTGCTGACGAATTAACAATGTTTGTACATCGTCAGCACCGAGCGTACTACCCTAACCGTAAACGGCATGACACCAACCATGCTGCTTCCGCTGACGTTCAGGTTCGACGCGTACAGTAGTCAACGCCAGGCTGAGCAAAGGCACCACCATCACCGCACTAACTTCCCGGCCAGCGAGAAAATGCCCATGAAACGCAATACGACCACCAACAGCCGCGAACTGCGGCAGATCCTAGCCACCTGCGTGCTGTCCACGGCACTCGTTGCCTGCGGTGGCGGCAGCGGCACCACAGACACGCAACCGCTACTCGGTGGCGAAACCACCGATACCGATGGCGACGGCCTGACCGATGCGCAAGAGGCAGACCTCGGCACCAGCCCAACACTGACAGACACTGATGGCGACGGACTCGACGACGGTGCCGAAGTAGATATCTGGGGCACCGACCCGACCCTTTCTGACTCGGACAGTGACGGCACCAACGATGGCGATGAAATCAACGCCTTCACTGATCCCAACGACAGCACTGACGGCGGCACTGACGGTGCAACCGGTGGTGAGACAGGCGGTGAAACCGGCGAGGGCAACACGGTATCGCGCTGCGGTATCGACATACAACCGTCCGCCATCGGCGGCCCCAACACCGATGAAGACTCATCCACCCCTGCCTGGAACGATAACTGCCGTATCCAGGCAGCGGATGGGAACTTTCCAATCTCACAATATGCACGAGGCATTCAACGAGTAGTTTTCTGTAGCGGATTCGGGAACGGTGAAGTCGATGCATTTTCTGACGGAAATTTTGGCCCCATGACCTCCGATGCAGTGCGAGACTTTCAAAGAGAAAACAATATCGGTGTAGACGGTATCGTCGGCCCCGAGACATGGGATGCACTCCAAGCCGCACTATCCGAGGGCCAAACATCATTAGTAACCGGCTATGAAGAATTCACCATAGCAGGCTCGCTGGATTGTCTCGGCGACGTTCAATTCTATCAAGACACTACCGATCGCAACTGGAGGATGGCACGCTCCTCAGGCAGTACAGAGCTTGCACCCTTCTCTATCGATAACCCTGCTGACTTCGCGCCTTAAGCCGATGCGAAACGCGCTGCCGATCGCCGGTTGTATCGCCGCATTGCTTGCCGGAATATTCTGGTTCTTCAATGGGCAACAACCGGCGTTCGACACGCGGCCTGTTCTACAGCCTGAAACGTCACTCGCACAGAAAGAGCCGGCGCTAAATCCGTTCGAGCCAACTCAGACGCCAGCACCTGCAGTTATCGATGCGCCGGTCGCCAGAGAACCAGTTGCAACAACTGCCGTTCCTGCAACGGCAGATAACAGCAACGCACCATCAACCACTGACAATACCAACGATAATGATACAGAAGACCTGCGTGCCTACGAAATTGCAATCGATGGCGACAACTGGAACGAAGAGCAATTCAACCGCGAACTAAAACGCCTGCGCGACAATCCAAAACTGCTTGAAGCCCTGCTGGCCGAATTCGAGAATGAAAACGACCCTGCGCGAAAGCGCAGGCTCGCCTCCCTGCTCGGCCACTTCGATAGCCCTGCAGTCATAGCGGCACTTGAAAAAATGATCGACGCTGATGTCATCGCCAGAGCCAGTGCCTTCGATGTACTCGGACGCCTGCAACCACGCAGCACACGGGCACGCGCACTGGCGATTGATAAACTGCAGACAGACGGCGAACCAACTATTCTGATCGGTGCCATGAACGCACTGACCACAGTCGGTTCATCGACGCGCGCCGAGCGACAATCCGTTCAGCAACGCGCGACAGAACTCGCCTCGAACAGTGAAAGCACGGTCAGGCAACGCGCCGTATCGACACTGGGCAGATGGGCGGTCGACAACAGCGCGACCGACATATTAATCACAGGCCTTGCAGACAGTGATCCTGCGGTCAGACGTTCAGCGGCCTACGCATTTGTGGACTACCCCTACACGACGCCAGCAGCCATTGAGGTCTTGCTTGAACGCGCTGAAGACGATTCGGAAGAACGACGCACTCGCCGCGCCGCCGCCCTGGTCCTCAGGGGCATGACACTGTCACAGGATCAACTCGGTCGATTGAATATCGCGGCAGTGGAAATGGAGCGCTACTGACAGAAGTTTGAAATTCGCTGGCAGTAACGATATGGCGTATACGTAATATTCAATGGTGCTCTATGCTGGATCACCTGGAGCTGTCAATTCCTGATAAGTACTATCGATTGAATTAATGATGAGTGAATACCCCAAAACACGTCGGGTAACCACCCAACCGAATTAAGTAACAGTACCGAGTACACACTGTTTTAAATCTACTAAACGTATCATTTGTTTCACAGTGTTTAACAATTGTGCACTCCAAAACAAATTAGCATCCTCGAATACCCAGTGCATGATCAGTGGGAATTGCATTCCCTTGTAATTAATGACACAGTCAACCCGGCAATTTTGGCAGATAGCATCAAACCTTGTTTTGGTATAGGTTTTTGACAAGCCAGCGGTAGTGGGAGAAATCAGTGAAGAGATTCGAAGTGCACGAAAGGGGAATTTTCGCAGGCGTATGGTCCGGGAAAGACAAATTCGAAGCGTTGGAACAAATGGCTCAGGCGCACGGCTACAATAGCTTCGCCGAAGCTCGCAGC
>CAZNIS010000007.1:0-12911 GCA_964573105.1 uncultured Granulosicoccaceae bacterium | reverse complement strand
GATGACTTGTACCCGAGAAACAGAAAAAACAAAGCTGCCGCGATCAACAACGAGACAATAGCAAAACCAAATAATTTCATTGGGGCTTATCGTCCTCGTATTCGTGGGTCAAGCGCATCGCGCAAGCCATCGCCCATGTAGTTAACACTCAGCACGGTTAGCGAAATCGCAAGCCCCGGCCAGATCACTCGCGCCGGTGTCAACGTCATGAAGTTCGCACCGTCGTAGAGCAAACGACCCCAGGTTGGAAAATCCGATGGAAAGCCCAGGCCCAGAAAACTCAATGCCGATTCAGTGATGATCGCGTTGGCAATACCCAGTGTTGCCGACACCATGATCGGGCTCAGTACGTTCGGAAAAATATGGCGCGTGATGATTCGACGGGCTGGCGTGCCGATACTCTGTGCAGCAATTACAAATTCCCGCTCCTTCAATGCCAGTACATCACCTCGCACAATACGTGCAGTCTGCATCCAGCTGGTGATTCCGATCACGAATACAATCAGCAAAAAGATACCGGTCTCGGGGCCAAACATGGTTCGCAGCGTGTCGCGAAACAACATGATGATAACCAGCAGCAACGGCAACAGCGGCAGCGCAAGAAAAAGATCAGTCAAGCGCATCAGCGGCCCGTCAAGGCGTTTAAAAAATCCAGCCAGCACACCCACCAGCGTACCCACCACCAGTGACAACAACATGGCTGTCACCCCAACGGCAAGCGACACCCTGCCCCCTGCCAAAACTTGCGCAAAGGTATCGCGCCCGAGATTGTCAGTGCCCATTGGGTGTTTCCAGGATGGACCCTGGTTTTTATCCAGAATATTCAGGTACTGCGGATCGATGGTGTGGAAGTAAGGCCCAACCAGCACCAGCAACACGATAGACAGGAACACCCCGGTACCAACCAACGCGCCCTTGTGCGTGCGAAACTGCAACCAGACGTCTCGCCACATCGATCGATGAACCGGCATCTGCTCGTTAACAGCGACATCGGCCGGCGCGCTACTCATAACGAATCCGTGGATCGAGCATGCCGTAGATGATGTCGGCGATCAGATTGAACAGCACAATCAGCACAGCAAAGATGAATGTCAGTGTCTGCACCAGCGGAATGTCCGCCCCCTGAATGCCTACGATCAACAACTGGCCGAGTCCGTTCACACGAAAAATCTGTTCGGTGATAATCGCGCCGCCAAATATTTGCGGTATGCCCAGTGCGATCACAGTGACTACAGGTATCAGTGAATTTCGCAGCACGTGCAACAAGACGCGACTCTCTTTCATACCCTTGGCGCGAGCCGTGCGCACATAATCCTGCGATAAATTATCCAGCATCGCTGCACGCATGAAACGAGACAGCTGCGCTGCATTAAACAACGCCAGAACCATCACTGGCATCAACATCTGTTTGACCTGAAACCAGAAGCTCGGCAGATCGGTGACGCGGTGCGTCGTATCGTAGATCGATGGCAGCCAGCCCAGTGTTACGCTGAAGATCACAATCAGCACCAGGCCGGTAAAAAAAGTAGGCACTGAAAAACCAATCATTGAAATAAAGGTACCAATCTGATCAAAGATTGAGTACTGGCGGTAGGCGGAAATCACGCCAATCGGCACTGCGATCAAAATGCCAAGCAGTGTCGACATACCGACAACCCACAGCGTTTGCGGTGTACGCTCGACAATCAGATCCACCACCGGGCTGCGCGTCGCCCAGGACGTCACGCGCAGGCGATTTTCGCTATCGCCAATCGTCACGCCAAAAGTCTGTTCAATAATGTTCAGTGGCTCGTTGACAAAAAACTGTTGCAGCCACTTCATGTAACGAATCGGGAAGGGTTCACCCAGGCCAAGCGAAATGCGAATTTTCTCTCGCACTTCCGGCGTGATGGTCATCGGCAGATTGCCGGTCGGATCATTGGGCGCCAGGTCGAGAATGGCGAAAATCAGAAAACTGATCACCAGAAGCGTAGGTATGGCGAACAGCAATCGGCGCAGGGTGTAGTGAAGCATAGTGATTCAAGAGCAAACGCACCCCGGCCCTTCAGCCGGGGTGCGCATCGCGCCCTGTTACTCGGCGCGCTTCCAGTCAGCGATATTCCACAACTCGGAATCCCACTCGTTCATCAACACGCCCTGCAGTGTATTGGCATGGGCAGCCACACCGCCACGGTGAATCAGCGGAATCATCGCTCCTTCCTGAATCAGCATGTCATTCATCTTCTTGGCAAGCGCTGCACGATCTTCAAGCTTGGCCGTTTTGCCCATCTCGGCGACCAGTGCATCGTAGTCGGCGTTGCAGTAACGCGGCATGTTGCTGCCGAGCCACTGGTTGGCAGGACTTGGGATTTCATCACAGATCCAGTTTGCCATATACTTTTCAGGGTCAGTGCCGTCGAAGTTGTTGGTGTACATTTCGATATCGGCAAAGAACTTCTGGAACGTATCCGGGCTGGATTGATCACCGCCGAAGAATACTGCTGCATCGATGTTGCGCAACTCAGTTTCTACCCCGATTTCAGCCCACCACTGTTTGATGATCGCCTGGGTTGCCTGGCGCACCGAGTTGGTGGACGTTTGATAGAGGATTGACAAACGAACGCCATCCTTTTCACGCACTCCGTCAGAACCCGGCGCCCAGCCGGCATCGTCAAGCAGTTTCTTTGCCGCTTCAATGTCCTGAGTCTTGCACGAATCGTTAGCAGTTGACGCATAGGCCGCCGGTGCCGGCAGTACGTTACAAGTCACCTGACCGGCATCACCGTAACCCACGTCTACCAGGGTCTGGCGATCAATTGCGAGTGACAGTGCCTGACGAACGGCAGAATCGGTCAGGAACGGGTGAGCGCCACCTTCAACAGTCGCACGCTTATCGCCCAGCGCCGGGTCGGGGTTGGTCATATTGACCATCAATCGCTCTACCGAGGTACCGAAGGCAGATACCACCGTGCCTTTGCCAGCCTGTGCCATCTGCGCGAGTACTTCGGGCTCGATTTGCAGGTTCCAGGCATAGTCGAATTCGCCAGTTTCCAATACCGATCGAGCGGCAGATGCAGCGTCACCACCCCCTTTGAAGATGACGTTTGCAAATGCAGGCTTGGCCGGATCACGATACTTGTCGTTTGCAGCCAGGCTGATGACGTCATTGGCTTTGAAATCCGTGACCGTAAACGGGCCAGTGCCGATCGGGCCGAAGTTCGCATCGGTACACTCCGGTGCCTTGGCACCCATGCAGTTTTCAAACTGTGCCTTTTGCAGAATTGGCACCTGCGAACCGACAAACGGACCATACGGAAAGGGTTTGGCAACGCCGAAAGTAATCTTTACGGTTTGATCGTCAACCGCTTCAACGCTTTCAACGTCAGTGAAGTTGGACGATTGCTGGCAACCACCTTCCGGGTGCAGACAGTACTCAGCGGTGAAGGCAACGTCTGCCGCAGTCAATGGTGAGCCGTCAGACCAGGTAATGCCGTCAGACAGTTTCCAGGTGATGGTTTTAAGATCTTCTGATACGCCGCCGTTGTCTACGGTGGGGATTTCATCTACCAGCAGTGGCACCATTTCACCGGTTTCGTTGTAGCGCGCCAGCGGCTCGATCACCATGGATGCCGATTCAATATCCTTGGTACCGCTGGACAGATACGGATTCAGGATAGAGGCGGCCTGCCAGTAGATGATATTGAGCTGGCCATCGCTGCCGCGCTCGGCCTGTGCGCCACCGGCACAGAGGCCTGCGGCAACAGCCGTGGCGAGTATGAGATTTCTTTTCATGCGGAATTTCCTCGTGCGTGAGAATGGAAAAAGAGAGTGAAATGGATGTTCGCGAACATCACTCGACCAAATGACAGGCGACATAGCGCCTGCCGCCCAGATCGCGCCAGGCTGGCGCTTCACTGCGACATCGATCCACCGCCCGCGGACAACGGGTGGAAAAGTTGCAACCGGTGGGCGGATTGGCAGGGCTGGGTACATCGCCCTGCAGGATGATTCGTTCGCGCTTTGCCTCGGCCACCGGATTGGGCACCGGCACCGCTGACAACAACGCCTGCGAATAGGGGTGCTGCGGATCTGTGTAGAGATCATCGCGCGAGGCGAGCTCGACGATCTTGCCCAGATACATCACCGCGATGCGATCGGCGATGTGCCGGACCATCGACAGATCGTGACTGATGAATAAATAGGTGAGATTGCGCTGCGCCTGGAGCTCTTCCAAAAGGTTGACCACCTGCGCCTGAATCGACACATCAAGGGCTGCGATTGGCTCATCGCAAACAATGAACTTGGGCTCCAGCGCCAGTGCGCGCGCGATACCGATGCGCTGGCGCTGACCGCCCGAGAATTCGTGCGGGTAGCGATTGCCAAAATCCGGGTTCATACCCACGGCTTCCAGCAACTCACCCACTCGCTCGCGCTTCTCGGCACGGCTCATTTTGCTGTGCTCGTCCAGCGGCTCCGAGATGATCGAGCCGACGGTCATACGCGGGTTCAGGCAGGCCATCGGATCCTGAAAGATCATCTGCATTTCCGGGCGCAGCGCGCGCAGCTCATCACCTGATGCATCGGTGATGTCTTCCCCGTCCAGCTCAATCGTGCCAGCCGTGGGTTTGTACAATTTAAGAATCGCACGCCCGGTGGTCGACTTGCCGCAGCCGCTCTCCCCTACCAGCCCCAGCGTCTCGCCGCGGCGGGTCTCGAAGCTGACCTCGTCCACCGCCTTCACAACGCCGACCTGTCGGCGCATCAGGCCTTTGTAGATTGGAAAGTGCATGCTCAGGCCAGTGACCCTGAGCATCGGCTGTTCAGTGTCTGCCATCAGTGCGACTCCACCCGCAGCCAGCAGGCGACGTCGTGGCCTTCAGTGATGGCAGTCAGTTGCGGGTTTTCCTTGTGGCAGCGATCGAAGGCGTGCGCACAGCGAGGCGCAAACGAGCAACTGGACGGATGCTCGGACAGATTCGGCGGCTGACCCGGTATCGACATCAGGCGTTCCGACCGCGTGCCATCGACGCTTGGCATGGTTGCCAACAGCGCCTGAGTGTAGGGATGCGCCGGCGATTCGAACAGCTCGTGTACCGGTGCGTGCTCGACGATCTGGCCGCCGTACATCACCAGTACCCGATCGGCGATACCGGCGATCACACCCAGATCGTGCGTGATCCAGACGATACCCATGCCGAGCTCGCGGCGCAGCTTGCGCACCAGCTCAAGAATCTGCGCCTGAATCGTCACATCCAGTGCAGTGGTTGGCTCATCCGCGATCAGCACCTTGGGATCGCAGGCCAGCGCCATGGCAATCATCACCCGCTGACGCATACCACCGGAAAACTGATGTGGATAATCGCGCAGGCGATCTGCCGCTGACGGTATCCCCACCAGCTCCAGCAGCTCGGCGGCGCGGGCGCGAGCCGCCTTTTTGGACAATTTCAAGTGTTCGCGCAGTACCTCGACCATCTGAAAGCCGACGGTAAATACCGGGTTCAGTGAGGTCATCGGGTCCTGGAAGATGAAACCGACATCGCCACCGCGCAACTCGCGCAGTTCTTCATCGGAGAAGGCCAGCACGTCGCGGCCCTCGAATTTGATCGATCCCTCCTGCAACTCCGCAGGGGGAGAGGGCAACAGCTTCAGCAGCGACATCATCGTCACGCTCTTGCCGGAACCACTCTCGCCCACCACACCCAGTAACTCGCCGGTCGAGAGCGAAAAGCTCACCCGATTGACCGCGTGGACCAGGCCATCTCGGGTGTGGAAAACCGTCTTCAGGCCGTCCACCTCCAGCACCGTCTGCCGTTCGGTAGCACTAACCATGCGTTTTTATTATCGCTCCCATGCCAGTCACTACACCATCAAATGCGCGCGCTCGCAATACTAATCTGTCGAAAATCGCGCATCGATGCCGCGCGCGGGATTCTATCGCCAGCAGCACAGCTTGCGGGGCCGTGCGCTCAGGTGCATTCTGTATCGATCAAACGTCCGGTGGCGCACCCGACAGCCCACCCACCCATCCCCAATCCGGAGACCCATCAGTGCCCATCGTCAACCGCTTTGCCGACCTGCTGCCCGAAATCACCGAATGGCGGCGCGACATCCACACCCACCCCGAACTGCAGTTCGACGTCCACCGCACCGCCGGCATCGTCGCCGACAAACTGCGCGAGTTCGGCGCTGATGAGGTCGTCGAGGGCATTGGCAAGACCGGTGTGGTCGGCATCATCAAAGGCAATCGCGGCGACTCAGACCGCGTGATCGGCCTGCGCGCCGACATGGACGCCCTGCCCATCCTCGAGGCCAGCGGCGTGCCGCATGCCTCCACCACCGACGGAAAAATGCACGCCTGCGGGCACGACGGCCACACCGCCATGCTAATGGGGGCGGCCAAATATCTGGCCGAGACGCGCAACTTCGCCGGCACCGTCGCGGTGATCTTTCAACCCGCCGAAGAGGGCGGTGGCGGCGGCCGCGAGATGGTCAACGACGGCATGATGGATCGCTTCGACATTCAGGAGGTCTATGGCATGCACAACATGCCCGGCCTGCCAGTCGGCGAGTTCGCCACCCGTCCCGGCCCGCTGATGGCAGCCGCCGATCTGTTCACCGTTGAGATTGAGGGCCTCGGCGGTCACGCCGCCATGCCCCACGCCTGCGCCGATCCCACCGTGGCAGGCGCGCAGATCGTACTGGCACTGCAATCGATCATCTCACGCAACGTCGACCCGATGATGAACGCCGTCATCTCCACCACCGTATTCCAGACCGAGGGCGACGCATTCAACGTGATTCCGCAGCGCGCCAGTCTGCGCGGCACCGTGCGCAGCCTCGATCCAGACGTGCGCGATCTGCTGGAAAAGCGCATGGGCGAAGTGGTCGAGAACACCGCCAAAGCGATGGGCGTGAAAGCCGAATTCGAATTCCAGCGCAACTACCCGGTGTGTATCAACTCAGCCGAGCAGACCACCCTGGCCGTCGACGTGGCGGGCTCGGTGGCGGGCAGCGACAAAGTCAACCCAAACACGCCTGCTGTCATGGGCGGCGAAGACTTCGCCTTCATGCTCAACGCCCGCCCCGGCGCGTTCATCTTCGTTGGCAACGGCGACACCGCCACCCTGCACCACCCCGAGTACGACTTCAACGACGACGCGATACCCTACGGCTGCTCCTACTGGGTGCAGCTGGTAGAGCAGTCACTCAGCGCCTAGCGATCGCGGTCCAAGTAACCGCGCAATAGCCCAGACAGACGATCCACCAGGAAACCCGACGCGTGAGCGAGGCGACAGTAGTGTGTACCAGCTGACACTTCGGGTTTCCATCCGGACCGGGCTTTTACAACATCTTCAGTAGGGGAGGTAAGTGCCAACGCACCTACCGTGAGAGTATTTTCGTTGTACGTGTGCCTGGTGCTTACGGCCCCTAAGACCATCAGAGGTATAGGACAAGCTTAGCCAGCAGGCGGCAAAGCCAGCACCACCTGCTCCAGCGCAAACACATGCGGATCATCCAGCTGCAAGTCGCGCAGCGCCTGCGCCAGTCGCAGTAAATACTCCCGATTGGGCCCACTCGGGCCCACCGAGCGATTAATCTGCTCCGCAATCGCCGTATCCGAGGCCGGCCCCAGCCAGGCAAAGTTGTCGGTGCTCGCGACGTACAAAATGCCATCGACCGACGGCGCATCGTTAAAATGAAACGCCGTCTCGTGCCGCTCGTAGCCATTCTTCTCACGATAATCCAGCGCCTTAAAAATCTCCCGCGCCTGCTGATATTCGATCCGGTAGGCCATGCCCGCACAGCGTTCGCCAGATTGACGCACTAGCGTCACCACCCGCCCCGGTGCCTCTGGCACCCCGCGGTGATCGTGCGAGCCCTGCCAAAAGCGCCGCGTCCAGCCATCGACCCACGCCACCCGCTTCTCGACAAACGCAAAATCCGGCCGCCAGATCAGCGAACCGTAGCCAAACAACCAGACATCATCCATACAAGCGAATCCACAACAGAACGGATCGCCATGGTAGCGCAGACACCGCATCGATACGGCGGGCGAATTGTCGCAAGCTATTGAAATAAGATAGACTCGACGGGACCTTGTAGTGCCCGGCGTCGGCCGGAGAAATTCCAATCACACCCGAAATAAAGGAAAAGCAAATGGCTTTCGAACTGCCCGATCTCCCCTATGCCCACGACGCCCTCGCCGCCGGCGGCATGTCCAAGGAAACCCTCGAATTCCACCACGACCTGCACCACAAAGCCTACGTCGACAACGGCAACAAACTGATCGCCGGCACCGAGTGGGAAAACAAATCCCTCGAAGACATCATCACCGGCACCTACCAGTCAGGCGCAGTCGCCCAAAACGGCATCTTCAACAACGCCTCACAACACTGGAACCACATGCAGTTCTGGGAAATGATGGGCCCCAACAGCGGCGCCATGCCAGGCGAACTCGAATCACGCATCAAAGACGCGTTTGGCTCGGTGGACAAATTCAAAGAAGAGTTTGCCGCCGCAGGTGCTGGTCAGTTTGGCTCGGGCTGGTGCTGGCTGGTAGTCGATACCGACGGATCACTGAAGGTGACCAAAACAGAGAATGGTGTTAACCCGCTTTGTTTTGGCCAAACCGCTCTGCTGGGTTGCGATGTGTGGGAGCACTCTTACTACATCGATTTTCGGAATAAGCGGCCGGTTTATCTGACTAACTTTTTGGATAAGTTGGTTAATTGGGAGAATGTTGCGATGAGGTTGAGCACAGCTGTCTAAGGGCAGCAAACGAGGGAATTCGAAGGGCCCCAGCATATGAACTGGGGCCCTGCCAAGATTCCAACAAACACATAGCTATGCAATACCCAATGTCTTTCTTCCTTGTACAGCGTAGGCCCCAAACATCCTTGAGATAAAGTGAAATAAACTGTATCCGAATGAGTAGTCACTATCAGATAGTCAAGCGGAGTAAATAACCAATCTCAATTGCGTAGACCCAATAAATTTATAAATAGATGACCACCACCCGACTACTCGCCAATCTCTTTCGTGCATTATCGAACAACGACCTCAGAGTGGCCGTAGAAATTGCCAACGAGATTAGTGAGCATGAACTGGCAGCAGGACATACAAATGTTGCGAAAACACTCTCCGGCGCACTGCACTCCAATAAACGTAAAAGTGCGCGCGAACCTGAAAACGTCTCCTTTAGCGACATTGAGCGCAACAACGCCTCCAGCCTAGGCCTTCTGGAAATAAAAAATAATGTCGCAATTGGCAATATCGCGCTAGAAAAAAAAACACAGAACTTGGTATTCGATATTTTGCACGAATGGTCCCAGAAAACCCTTCTTACCAAGCACGGATTGAGCCCAAGGAATAAGCTAATTTTCTACGGTCCTCCAGGTTGTGGAAAGACATTAACTGCAAACGCCATAGCAAACAGACTAGGCTTGCCAACTTATCTTCTTAGATTTGACGCAGTGATAGGTGCGTACCTAGGTCAGACAGCAACCAACTTAAGGGGCATTTTCAACTTTATCGAGTCTTACCCATGCGTTCTTCTTCTAGATGAAATTGATGCACTAGGCAAGAAAAGAGGTGATTCACGTGAAGTTGGAGAATTAGACAGAATTGTAATCGCTCTGTTTCAAGAACTTGAACACACACAACCAAAAGGGCTTGTAGTAGCCACAACAAATATACCCAAGCAACTCGACAACGCTTTGTGGAGAAGGTTCGACACAAGTATAGAATTCAAGCAACCCACACCTGCAATGTTAGGAAAATTTGCTAAGAGCCTTACTGACCGCCTAGATTTCCAAGCATCCAAAGCTGTCATAGATCATGCTAAAAAAGCAGAAAACTATGCAATGTGCGAAAAGCTTGTATTCGACAAGTTCCGGCAATCTGTATTAGCTAAATGCACTAAGAATCGATGAAAAAGCGGGATAATACGGCACCAAGGAACTACTACCTCAACGAGAAGCACGAGCTAACACCGTCCATTAAACCTGGAGGGGGAGGAAATGCCAAATACGCACCAATACAGTGGAGTGCGAAATCAGCAACTATCAGCAATAGCTTGATACAACTGAAACGAGACCTAGACACTTCGCAAGATCCACTTCGAGGGAAGCGGTACTTCGCTCTTGCACTGCCAGAGGCCTCAGTAAGTAAGTTATCGAATTCTAAAAAGAAAGCGCCTGACGGCATATTTGAAGAAACAACAGACTTCCGAACCAACCACTGCAAGGTTCTTGAGCGGATTGGCCTAGAGCAGATTGAGGTGTCACACGACGGAGGTGCAGTTGTCCACGCAGACAACTTGAAATTCGATGAGCTGATAGCGCGCACACAATTCTTACCATCTGCGGGTACTCGCGAGCAATCGAGATGGGCTACGGTAAATTCATTTGCAGAAATCCCTTGGGGAGCACGTGTTGACGCCGAATGGCTATTTAGTTTAGAAACGGGCAAGCCAGCAGAAGTAATTTTTGAACTTCAACCTGTACTGGGCCGCGTTGATGCGAATCAGGTTCTCGAATCACTTACTGAGCTTTTGAGAAAAAGCACTATTTCCAAGCTTACCAATCTAGGTATGGACTTTTCAGGCAGATACTGGGTGCGCGGAATCGTCGAACCGGAGCTAATAAAGCATATCGCAGAAACATACTATTCGATTCAATCGATTCACAGGCCACTTCGGTCTCGTTTTCTTTCCACGACTATAGATAGAAGTGAGTCCATTCGTAACTCAATGAGCAGCAGTAGAGCCCCCCTCCAAACAGAGAGGCTGCCATGCGTCGCCATCGTGGACACTGGAGTGCCAAGCGATCATCTGTATTTAGCAGAGTACAGTCGAGGAAGATTCATGGAGCAAGGAGCTAATATTCATGAAAATTCTGACCATGGCTCTTTTGTTGCTTCCCGCGTTGTTTTTGGTGAAAACGAGTCTTATGATGTTGTCACAACTGCGAAGGGAAAATGCAGCTTTTACGATGTTCCAGTTGGCGACATATCCATGAATCGAGTGAACGACAAATTAGTCATAAACGCTCTCTCAGGCGTGGTAGGCGCAGCACCTGATGTTCGGGTCTTTAACCTCAGCTTTGGAAGTCATGAAGCCCTAGGGGAATTACGAGAAGTCGAAAAGAAAGAACGGCTACTTGAACTACAAGATCTTGACAATTTTATATTTGCAAACGATGTTGTCGTGGTTGTAGCAGCGGGCAATTCCAGAAAAGGACTAATACCATCCCAACCATACCCAAAGCATATTGATGACCCAAGCTGGGCACTTGGCGCTTGGGCCTCCGGATACAACACACTAGTTTGCGGCTCCCACGTTTCGAAGTTGTCCTCAGACAGTATCGCTTCGCAAGTGGGATTTCCAAGTCCGTTTACTCGAATCGGTTTTGGAATAAACAAAGCGCCTGTGCCTACGTTCTCTGCCCCCGGAGGCAATTGTCTGGAAGACTATGCGAACGGATTCGGCCTTGGTGTTTACGGCATAAACCGAATGGGAGATATCGAAGATCGAATAGGTACATCGTATTCTGCGCCTATTTTGGCTAGAAGCGCCGCCCTAGCCATGGACGCACTAAACGCATCATGTCCGACTGGATCTAGCGCTTCTGCAGTATTGGTAAAGGCTTATCTCGCTTTATTTGCCCAACGAACAACAGATGAGAAACAAGTACAAGAATTGGCAAAGCGCACTCTTGGTTTAGGCAACACAACACATGACAGACTCGTCCGACCAGATCCATTACACGCGACTATTGGCTGGCAAGGCGTTATCGAGACCTCTAAAGATATTGTAAGCGTAAGGCTTCCGATTCCACGTAGTTGGCTGAAAGAAGCCCGAACACCAAAATTAAGGCTCTGTGTTGCGCACGACTCACCAGTTAATCAAGCAGCAATCGGGAATTGGGCATGTCGAAAAGTGGACGCTACACTACGAGTAAACCCAGACGCACAAGCAGCAACAGGCACTCGGACATGGCACAACTCGTATCCATTATTCATTCGAGAGTATCCTTTAGAGAAGATCGTCTCAAAAATTGCACCTGACAGTGATTTTTGGATCCTAGAATTTAAGTACAGCGAGATCAGTCCCTACCCTGCAGGAATGATTTTCGACCCGCGTCAAAGGGTCGCTTTTTGCGCTGAACTCCTAGATATGGATACACAGCCATCAAATCCACACACTCATATTCAATCACTACCCATCGCGTCTGAGCTAAATCAGTTATCTTATCAAAACGACTTAACCACACCTGTTTATGTTCGATCTCGAATCTAGGGTTACACACTAATCGCGTACATAGGTGGTATCACCCCGTAACGCAGGCACCAACGTGCGGATGTATTCTACTGATTTCCCCAGCAAATAATCATCGTCGACAGCTAATTGTGACAAACCTTAGGGGTCACCCATTAGACTTTCTCTGTCAAGCCCCCACAGTAAATCTTTCTCAATCATTTGAGAAAATTTGTTACACGCCGCATAGCTGTCTACGTACTGCATTCTCGTCGGTGGTTATCGTGACACTGTCACGCAACAGTCACCCATCAGGATCAAGCGAAGATTTGTAAGTATCCTAATCGCCCTGGCTTTCGCCCCAGAAAATCATCAGCGCTACACAGTGTCCACTCAATTTGAAAAGATTCGTGGCCTTGTTGACCAACCCCGCATAGGCTCACTGTGTAGTCGTAACAGCTTACAGCGAAAAATGGAATGGGTGACCTGGTCCAATCAAGTCTGGTGGTTACTAGCCAACTCCTAAATAGGTTTCCAGATCACCCGTATTCGGTTATTCGTCTAGGCGAAAAGTTTTTCCTCATCGAAGGGTACCTGTTTCGTCATCATGTGGTAGCAAGCTCTTGAAATCTTGTGCGCTAGTGCTTTCAGCCCGACTAATTGATTGGTTTTGGCC
>CAZNIS010000006.1:149823-152972 GCA_964573105.1 uncultured Granulosicoccaceae bacterium | reverse complement strand
CACCGGCGGCAGAGCCGATCAGATAACACAACCACCAGGCGCTGACGTGGCTGCCATGTAGATTCGATGCGTGATAATGCAACAGACCTGCTTGACCATCGGGCCAGTTAACTCCACCCTGCAATCGACCCTGCAGTTGTTGATCGTGAATCGCAAGATCGATATCGATAGCGGGTGCCAGAGTCAGCTGGTGTGCGTGAATACGATCGACAAGTTCCCGCGCTTCTTCAAATACTGCATCGAACGACAACGCGCCCAGACCACCGTGTGGCAATACGCCGCGCCTCTTCATCCATTCGTGCGCTGCCTGTTGATCGATGTTCGATTGCGCCAGCATGGTTTCGATCAGATCACCGCGCAGCTGATAGTTTGCGAGCGCGTCGAGCGCAAACGGTTCTGCATCTTCCGGTTCCTGTTCATCACGCCATAGCGACACGCGCAGTACTCGACGACAATACCAGTCTACCGGCTGATGCCAAAAGCGCTGCAAGTCGGCCATTGAGATCTGCCCTTCCGCAGGTGCCTGCAGTGGCGTCTCGGCCAGTTGAACGAGATCGGGGGTCTGGGCTGGTGGAGCCCACTCGCCGGCAAAGGTATGCAGGGCTGGCTGATCCGAATCGAACAAGGATACCGAGAACGGCTGCAGCGGGTGCTCGATGCTGCGCACCGGGGTGTGCGGATGACGCAGCGCCAGGTAGTCACGTAATTCGGACACCAGCACCGACGGTTCGCGCACGCTGTTGTCTGCCACATCGCGATAAATCCATGACAGATAAAGCTCATCACGCGCTGACAGCAACGCTTCGAGAAACAGATAGCGATCATCATCGCGCACGGAACGATCACCCAGCTGTGGTTGCTGGCCAATTAAATCAAAGCCCGGGCTTGGGCGCTGGCGTGGAAAGTCACCATCGTTCAGCCCCAGCATGCAGACCACACGAAACGGCACCGACCGCAATGGCACCATTGAACTGAAGGTGACGCGACCGGTCAGGTAGCGATGGTTCTTGCGTTGCGCACCAGCCAGTGTATCGCGAAAAATTTCTGCGAATGTGGCATGACTGATTGCATCGCTGACCGCTGCACGCGCGGCCTGGGTTTCAAGATCGACCAGCAGTTCGCGCAACTGCGACAGGGCATCGGCCTCTTCCTCGTCGGGCAAAAAAAAGCGCCCGATCATATCGGAGATGATATCGACCCAGTCAGATACGGTGCGCGATTGCTTGAGCCGTGTTTGAGTGTCTGCCAGTGCCTGCAACAGGTTGAGTAACTGACTCAATAGCTCTGCCTGCTGACCATCGATCGGTATGCAGGGCAGTGTCTCGCCGACGGCGCCACTATCGGCCGGCATTGCGCGCGCGAGCAGCAGGCGGCGCAGGCCAAAATCCCAACTGTGCAGCGCGGGTTCCGTCTGCTGCAACAGTTGGCTGTGCTCACCGGCGAGCGTGCGTCGAATACCGGCATCGCACAACCATTGCGCGATGGTTTTCAGCGCGTTGTCATCAAAGCCAAAGCGACGTGCGATGGCGGGCTCGGTTGCAAAGCCCAGCACGCCGCTGGCTTCAAACTCAAAGCCGGGTAAGTCAAACAAACGCTGCACCACGGCGACGACTCGCGATACCTGTACCAGCGCGCGATCGGCGATCGACCACGGAATAAACCGTGTGCGAGACGGGCTGTCGGGCTCGGTGCCTATGCTGCCAAAGACCGCTTCGATCACCGGCGCATAGCGATTGATGTCCGGCACCATGACGATGACATCAGCAGGGGTTAAGGATTCGTCGGCATTGAATCGATCGAGCAGTTGATCGTGCAGCGCCTGTACTTCGCGCATCGGGCTGTAGCACTGATGCATCTGTATGCTGCCATCGCCCGTGCTCGATGCCGCGCCACTGGCAGTCGCAGGAGCACCAGTCTCTGCCGCATTGTCAAACGGATGCAACAGATCGCGTTGCACCGCTGCGAGCAGATTCGATTCGGCTGCTGGCAAGAAGAATTGTTCGTCGTGTACCCACTCGCTGCGATCGCCGAGCAGTTTCATCAGTGTGCGGCCGCTGCCGCCGAGGGAACTCAACAGCGGATTGCCGATCTGGTCATCGGCCAGTGGCTCGGCGACGTTGGCAAGTTTCAGACGCTCACGCGCGGCGCGGCGCATATCGAGCAGATCGGCCCAGTAGTCGATCGCGGGATTTAAAAAATACAGCGACACGCGATCATCGTTATTGTCCATGCGCGCCAGTCGCACCAGCACATCCAGCGTGCTGGGCGGCAACAGGCCAACGTTGAACAGATGCAACCGGGCGGGTACGCGCTCGGGCGCGATGTCGCCTTTGTCAGCCGCGGTACAAAAACGCTGCCACAAGGCCGCGCGATGCGGCTCATCGATGGATTCGATCAGACGCCGCCACAACGCGGGCTGCCAGCGTTGGGCCGGATCGTTGCCGGGGATGGTGTCAACGCCCTGCTCCCACTCAAGCAACATCTGCGGACGGTAGACGAGGTATTGATCGAAGACGTCGGCGATTCGCGATGCCAGTTGCACGCGTTTGGTATCGCCGATGCTGCCGGTGTCTGCGGCATAGCGTTGCAATGGTGCCCAGAGTTTATCGGTACTGGTATCGATTGCCGTGAGCTCACCGAGCACCCGCATGCGCAGCGCGTTGCGCTCGAAGGCGGAGTGTTCCGGCACGTTTTCCAGGCAGTCGCGATACAGGCTCCAGACAAACGTGGCCGGCAGTGCGTAGTCGATATTGGCGGCGATACCGGCACGATCGGCGATCTGAAAATTCAGCCAGCGCCCGATGCCCGGGTTGGCGACGAGTATGGTTTCAGGCGCGAGCGGATCGGCTGGCGGCTGTGATTCGCGTAGCGAACACAACAGCACAAACAGTGCTTCGAGGCGATTACTGTGATAAACGTGGAGCATGGGCACTACACTACTTAAACCGATGAAGGTTATCACACAATCACGGTGTCCCCGCGACAGAACACAAGGGCTGGTTTAAGGCCCGCGCCCTGACTATGCGCCCGTCATTCCGGGCCTGCCCCGGCAACCAGATGTCATTGTTGCCACCGATCATCCCGCATTGGTATACACACGTAAAAACTACTTATCCAGCGCCTTCTTCGCGACCTCGATCATTACCAGC